>JBHLSH010000001.1:0-204687 GCA_048881705.1 Candidatus Heimdallarchaeota archaeon
GCTAGTAAAAATGCTCCATTTAGTAAATATCCTCTGGAAAATAGATTCCGGAATTTGGGATGTATAAGCTCGATTGATTTTTCAGTGTCTTTAATGATGCTAAATCCAGCGTTTTTCAGATGATCTTCTAATTTTTCTTGAGACGGCAGATTTTTAGCTAATTCTGGATATTTGATATACATTTCCCTGTTACGATCCACTTGCGGATTAATTGATTTTTCAGTTATCAATTTAACAGCAGAATTAGTTTCCCAATCTGTAAGCAGGTTATTTTTAGAGAGATAATTGACAGAATTGACCAATCTGAGGTATGATGACTCATTTCTCACGAACCAAGCCTGAGTTTTATGTTTTGTTTTTCCGTTTGGTGTTAATTCTAGAATCGCAGTTGATCCAGGTCCGAATTGATTTGTATATTTGCGAAGATCTAGAGAAATCTGTTCTAAGTCTTTTTCTGGAAAATATTCTTTTGAAGAGGACACCATATTCGATCGATCAATAAGGAAAAGCCTTGCATCCTTGTAATGTGACCAACAAGTGCGATACAATCCCTCATATATGAGCATGAGTCCAATAAATGGGGCAAGACTTAACGAATAATAAAGAATTTGAATAAGGATAATTGGCCCGACCGCGTTGGGATTGATAAGACCCTCAAACCTATTTTGTAAAACATTAAAGCCATAAGAGCCAATTAGAATGGATATTGAACTTAGCAGAAAGATTCGAATGGTTTTGAGGCGGGCATTAGACAAACCTTCTATTAGGCTTTTAATGATTAAATAAACACCAAAGAAAAGAAATCCCGTTAAGAGGAAATATATCAGAACCGAAAATATATCTGAAACGATCAAAAAAGGCAATATAGCGTAAATACCGATGAGCATTCCTCCTCCCACTATTTTTGAAATACCATAACCTCCTGCCCAAAAAATAGACCCCGATACCTCGAGTGGGATCTCTTGGAGTGTTGTAAATTCCTTCATTGGCCTCCTTGCAAGAAATGCAAGTGTAATAATTGGCGTAAATATGAGAGAGGTAGTTCCACTTAGAAACAAAAAAGCAACAAATAATCCTTCATTAAATACCTCCTGATGTTCATCAGAAGAATCTTGAGCTCCAACTTTTATTGGAAGTAAACCTTGAGCTAATAGAATGGACAAAACTAGTATGATAGACCATTTGATCATACTAGACGATTTCCTCAAAACATTCGCAATCCTTTACAATTCCCTGTTCGTAGGATCGTAACAAAAGCGGGAGATTTCTTCTTTTACGTATTCTGTTGTGAATTCAATTAATCCTTGGATTTATTAAGATTCGGTTCTCGGAAACATCCGGGTTATGATCTCATGATCTCGTGTGAAGATCACATTCCATTTTTATTCGAATAAGATAATGAATGATCTTTTTTAACCATATAATAGCGATAAAGGGTACCCTTTCTTGGCTCGCTCAATATTTAAAACTTGAATGACGCTAGCATCTTATCAATAACTAGCAGAAGTTGATATTAAGTGGATACACGTCCTATGGTTCTTCTAACTCATAAAATTCCCGAATTGGGTCTAAAAAAACTAAAAACAACCTTGAAAGTAAAAATTCTCGATCCAAATCAACCCATAGAACCACAATTACGTAATTTTCTTCCTGCGGCAGATTATCTGATATCCCTTCTCTCTGTCCATATTACAAAAGATCTACTCGCCAGTGCTCCAAGACTTCGGGGCATAGCCAACTATGCCGTGGGTTATAACAACATTGATATGCGCGCAGCACAAAAGTACGGAATTTCGGTGACCAATACTCCAGATGTTTTAACTAACGCAACGGCTGACCTAGTTTGGGGTTTAATTCTTGCTGTTACTCGTCGTATAGTAGAAGGTGATGCTATCTGTCGAAAGAATGCATTCGCAGGATGGGCGCCTGACTATCTCTTGGGATATGAACTCTCTGGAAGAACCTTAGGTATTATTGGCCTGGGCAGAATTGGCCAAGCAGTTGCACGTCGTGGAACCTGCTTCGAGATGAATGTCTTATATCACTCAAGGAATCGAAATCCCAAAGTCGAAGATGGTTTGGGGGTGGTTTTTCAACCTAATTTGGATGATCTTCTTGGCGGCTCAGATGTAATTAGTCTTCATGTCCCTTATACGCAGGAAACACATCATTTAATCTCTTCACGAGAGTTGGACATTATACGTCCATCGGCTTTTCTTATCAACACATCCAGGGGAAAAGTTGTGGACGAAATAGCCCTTGTTCGGGCATTAAAAGAAAATTCTATTGCAGGAGCAGGGCTTGATGTGTTTTATGATGAACCTAGAATCCCAGAAGGTCTCCGTGAGTTACCTAATTGTGTGTTGACCCCGCACATTGGTTCAGCAACCATGAAAACTCGAAATGCAATGGCTAAAATAGTAGCAGATAACATCTTAGCAATGGTACGAGGTGAAGAACCTCCAAATTTGGTCCCCGAATTGAAAACTGAAGAATAAGTCTTTTGAATAGTCCTAAGGATATCTCATATCAATGGAACATGACTCCGAACTTAATATAATCATTGAAAAGCGCGTTCAATGGATGCTCGAAAAATGGAGGGAACTAGATAAACCACCTACGCCAACCCTAGACGAGATTTCGTTCTTCCACCACGTCGAGGAGATTGTTAGAAGAGAAGCTGACATCAAAGATGGCGAATCGAAAGTCGTTAAATCCCTAGAGCGTCGCAAACGTCAAAGACATAATCAGGGACATCTTATTTACGGTGATACTGTGGTCTTGAAGGTAAAAATCACTGATCATTACGGAAAGGATAAAGGAGCCCTGGAATCCGTCGCTTATTTCCAAGTCCTCCCGATTACAGATATAGATACTCCGATCACCCGTATTCTTGAATGGAGAGTAATGCACCGCCCCTCCTGGGTTATCTGGTTTACTAGTCCTATAGCAAAGGGCCTTAGTTCAAGGACAAAAAGCGAATATATCGTAGCACATACTTTGACAGAGACAGAAACTCAGGATCAAGATCTACTTCGAAGACTCGGAGCATTTCCGTGCCTTGTGACATCCTATGGAATGGATATTCTTCTAAGCTTTGAATCATTAGACCAGGGAATTAAAATGGTAGAACAATTTCTCCCAGTAATTATTGAACGGAACTTGTACGGGGACCCAAGATTTTTAGAATATTTGGAAACATACCGAAGGAAACTGATCATACCTTTGCTTACTTTAAAGCCATGAAAAACCCCTAAAAAAAGAGGGGGGATACTAGCTATTGTACCTTGACCAGATTTCCCTTACAGTAAGGGCAAGCAGTAATCCCCGTTTGGGACATATTAGTATAGCAACTCGCGCAAATCATCCGTGAGCATTGTTCGCATTCATAACCTGAATCTGTTGCCGGGTGTTTTTCATTATCCAGTTGACAAAAGAATGTTTTCCGTTCTTTAGGAGCAAATTCAACGGAGGCGGCGGGCTTTTCCACCTTGGCTCCGCAGTTCTTACAATATCTGCTTCCTGGTTTGAGATCCGCTCCACAACTCTGGCAATTTTTTGCTGATGCAGGCGTGCTAATTTTGGCTACTCCGTAATCCCGACCATAGAGTTTAGCGCCGCAGTTTTTACAATAAACGTCACCAGGATTGTAACGAAAGTTACAGCGATGGCATTGCCCTTCAGTCGTACGGGTAGGAGTTGCAGGTGCCGTTGTGGTAGAGGATGTCTCTGTTGAAGCCGTGGAGGCCGCTGCACTAACTTCGGGTGTTTTTTTACCAGTAGAACGCTGAATTATCGCAATTATAAGAACAATAACCACAATAAGGCCTATAAACATTAAAATAGGGCTGAAATCGGCCCAGCGCTGACTGGAAGTTATTCCCGTCTCGTAAGAGACATCAAAAGTTATATCAACAGCTTCCTCTGGATTTACAAAGGGATCAAGGTAAATGAAAAAGAACCAAGCACCTTCATTGGGTGTAGTGAAGGTACCGCTAACGGGGTCAACAACATTTTCTATATGAACGTCCGTGGCGGAAAAATCGGGGGCTCCAACGGCAAGATAATTGACAGTGAAATCTATCGAGACCGGATTAGATCCACTGTTATACCATACAAGATACCAGTCCTGGGCATAATCTACGTCAAAAGTTCCAATATCCCCGTCAGAACCAATATATTGTACTTCAGGAATAATAGTCTCCCAATTGTTCCAGCGGTTCAGGTCGTTTGCGTCAGCGATGAAAAACTCTATTGCTCCACCTGTGACGGTAAAATTGTAACTTAACTCGGAACCGGGCCGTAGAAAATAACCGATGTACTGATAATCGTGATTTCCTTGTACGACCATATCTTCTTCTGAATAGGATCCGTTCAGGGTTGTTGTAGGAAGAGCCTCGAAGGGTAGATCCCAAATTGCGAAGGTTACCTGACTCTGGGCCTCGACACGATAGTTTATAGAGCTTCCCGCACCGACATGTTCGCTCTCGTACCAATACTCGTTATAATAGAGAGTTTGTGTATCTCTATAGGTTACAGTTCCCTCTGTTGAGGCATTGCTAAATGGGAAAGGGATAAAGATAAATGCCGGGAGAATGATCAGTAGAACTACTATCGCTAGAACAACCCCCCCACCCCAATAAACTGGGGCACGATACCACGGACGGTATGGATAACCCCACCACCAATTCCAGTACCACCATCTACGCCACCAAGGCCGATAGTAGGGGCCCCAATAATGACCTCCATAACGATGATGACGACGATAACCAGACGACCGAGGAGCGCGGGAAACTGTACGTCTTGATCCAGTTCTTCCAAAGGGCCGTCCTGAAGATCGAACCCGTCCTACTCGAAAACTCCTTCCGCCGCCGCGGAAACCTCCACCCCGAAAACCACCCCCGCCAAAGCCACCGCCACGAAACCCGCCACCACCACGAGGCACTACTTAGGCCTCCTCCGCGCTTTCAGCGCTCATTCTATCTCGGAACACCAGGTCACGCGATACGGCCAGCACTAAAAACACAATTGCCAGTACACTCACAATAACTCCTAGGACATCAAACGTGATTTGACTTCCAGGTACACGTAGGGCTCCAAGGGACATAATGATGAAGAATAGAATCCATTCAATGACGATATTGACCGTGCCAATCATTAACCCTATTGATCCCCAATTCCGACCCGTTTTAACGAGATTATAGTCAGCTTGGGCCCAATAATAAACAAGAAAAGCACCGAGTAACCCTAAAACTATGAATATAACACCATATAGAGCCAATCCCAGCCATAGAAGGCCAAAATCGCCTGTAAATTCCCAATAGCGAATCCAAAACCCACCTCCGCGGGCCTCGAATAGATAATAGGTCGCAGTATAAACCGCGGAGCCTGCAATTGGTGCCTTTAGGTATCCCACCATACCAACTAGTGGACCAGCAATTCCAAGGAAAAAGTACAAGAATGTAAAAAACGTCGAAAAGGCATAATTAGCGAATCGAGGATTACTAACCGCTATTAAACCCCTCTGATCTTCATATTTCTCGGGAAGCATGCCCCAACAATCTGTAATTGTGGCAACTCCAGCAAGCTTGTCCTTATCAATGACTGGAATAACTGACACATCGAGATCACGCATTCTCTTGAACGCGGTTTCCACAGGAGTGTCCAAATTAACACTCTCTATCGTATACATAACCTCGGTGACCTTTGCAGTTTCCGTTGATAGCCCTTCAGCAACAACATTTGTAACAATATCGAAATCAGCAATAATTCCCAATACCTGATCATTATCATCTACAACCACAAGATCAGGAATTCCACCTTCTTTCATCTTAGCTGCCGCCTCTTTGATAGAAGCTTGGGCATTGATCACCTCAAATTCATCGTCAATGGTTAAATCACGAACTACAGGATTTCTTTTGGATGCCAATGGAATGACCTTCTCACTTTGATGTTTAATTTAGAATCGTAGAGCGTTCTTATGAATTTTCTAAACTCTCATAACGCGATTTCCTTTCAGAATACACGATTTAAAAGTCTAGGCTTGGTGGAATACCTAGGTTCGTATTCAGGTTATCAACTTTTAGAGGATGAACAGCCTCCCCAATCCAACCAATACTAGTCCCATTACAGCTGTAGTCAATTGACGTGTCTTTTCAACATTATTTTGCGTGTCCTTGAATAACAAGATGACGGCAATTGCAAGAACTAACCCTGTCACAAGTAAAATCACAAGATATACCAGATCCCATTTCATGAAAAGGAGAAATGACGTAGCCAGAATCCATGCCAAAGAATATCCAATCGAGAGGAGATTGACCGTTGTTAAGATTCCCAAACGGGTTGGGAGTGTTTGTACGCCGTGATTGAGATCTCCTTCAACGTCTCCAAGGTCTTTATGGATTTCGAAGACCAATGCACTCCAAAAAATTAACACCTCAAGCCAGAGGAAAGCCAGGGAAAAATTCCGAGCTACGGCAACGTACCCAGCCATGGAAGCCAACGATAAGCTTAGAGCAACGATAATGTTTTTCGCAATGAAGAGCGATTTCAACCATCTTGAATACAATACAGCCAGTATGACAACTGAAATTCCTACCAAAACCACTTGAAATCCGCCTACGATCCCAATGGTTAAAGCCACAATAGCCTCAATGATCGCTGCTAGCAAGGCAGTTCGAGGTTCTACTAAGCCTTGTGGCAAGGGACGCCATGGTTTTGAAATCTTGTCAATTTCGAGGTCACGATAATCATTGAACGTATCCATACTCGCAAGCAATAGTACGCCACCAAAGAAACCCATAATCATATGTTCAAATGCGGGTAATGCCAGGGTTCCAGCGATCATCCCAAGCACCACTGTCCCTCCAATTATTGCGCCATCGGCTGGGCGGCCCATTATCAAGAGATTATATAGCGTAGTAAGTAGTGATCGCAGTCCTTTTTCACCGACTGTATTAAGAAAATCCGTTTTCATCTGTTATTGCTCTCAAGAATAATTACTACCTGACAAATTGGGAAGATTATTAATTTTGGGATTGATTTGAGTATTTGACCTGAACCTGGTATCCTAGGTTCTAGTTAGGCTACCTTTCCATTATACCACCGAAGTATCCCGAAGGAATTCACCGATGAGATCCAATCCTGTTTCCAGATAATCTTTTTTTGATCCAATTCCGATCCTGATATACTTATCCATGCCAAAGCAGTCTCCAGCAACAATAAAAACACTTTTCAGTTCACGAAGCTTAGTAACAAGTTCAGTGGAATTAATATCCATGTCATAACGTAAAAAAACCATGCCCCCCGCTTGAGGAGGAATGAAGCTGAAATATTTTTGGTGTTTTTCAACCCAATTGGTTAGAATGGCCAAATTATTTTGCAAATAGTTACGATTTCTAGTTAGAATCCGTTTCCTACGCTCGGGTTGTAAAGCCAAAGCAGCAATTTTGTTACTAAGAATTCCGGTCGAGATGGTTGTGTAGTCGGAGTAAGACCATGCCCTATCAATAAAGGTCTCAGGGCCGACGAGCCACCCGATTCTTAGACCAGGGAGAGCATAAGATTTCGATACGCCACAGGAGATTATGACCTTTTCATATCGACCCCAAAAACTAGGTGTTTCTTTGCCCGATAATTCGGCGCCACGATATATTTCATCCGCATATATCCATGCATTGGTTTTTTTCGCCAAATTAACGATTTTCCTCATCGCCTCGTCACTTAGGACTGATCCAGTAGGATTATTCGGATTGCATATCACAATCATTTTCGCATTAGAGTTAATTTTCGTATCTAGCTCATGGAGATCAGGTTGCCAGTTAAGATCCTCTCTAAGATGGAATGGGACTATTTTAACTCCAAAACTTCTTGCTAGCCCCCATATCTGCATATAATTGGGAAGCATAAGGATTATTTCGTCATCAGGCTCCAAAAGGCTCCAGACGCCTATGAAATTTGCTTCTGCTGAACCATTTGTCACTAGGACATTGTTTCGATCCGTACCGGGATAAAGATGACTAATTCTATCCCGTAACTCAATAGATCCATTTGTTTGACCGTAACCTAGACGAACTGAAAGTAATTCGTCTATTTCCTCCTTTTCTAGTAATTCGGAGAGTGTATAGGGATGGATCCCACTCTCAGTTAGGTTATATTTGACTTTGTTTTCCCAAACCGATTGTTGTCGTTCAAGTTCGAAAGTCTCAATTTTCATTGGTATCCCTCACAATACTGTCAAGTTATAGACTTAATTTTGAGAAAACCGCTTTTGATATTTGTATGTCCTGAATGGCGACTCCTGTTAAATCGGCGACTGTAATTTCATCATCTGATTGTCTTTGTAAGTCTTTGTTTGTTATCATTGTTCCAAGTTCTATTATATCATTCTTGGTGATGGTTTTGTTTTTCATTGCTCGATAACATTCCCCGCGTGATTCTGCTTGAAATAAACTGTCCGAAATCACCCGATCTGCCAATCCCAGGATCTCTACATCTAATTCCTGTTTTTCAGGAGTATCTGATCCTATTGCAGTAATGTGAGTTCCTTTTCGTACTTGATTAGCTTTAATCAAGGGTGTTTTGGAGGGAGTACATGTGACAATTAGATTACATGTATTTGTCACATCTTCAGAGCTTAAAGTAGTTTCTATTGCGAAGCCGGATTCCTTCATGTCCTTTATGTATTCATCAAGACTGTTTTGGCTTCTTCCCCAAACAAGGGCTTCGCGGCAATCTATAACGGTCTTCAAATATCGTAATTGCATTTTACCCTGGATTCCGGTTCCAAAAATGCCGATCCTATTGACCTTCTTTGGGGCCAGATACTTAGCTACGACTGCACCAGCAGCTGCAGTTCTAACATTGGTCAAATGTCCTTCATCAAGCAATATACATTCGATCTGTCCGTTTTTTTGATTAAACAATAAGTTAAGTCCGTTGATAGAAGGCAGACCAATCTTTGGATTTTCATAAAAACCCTGAGCGATTTTAATTACGTAATAATCGTCGCCCTTGATGTAGCCATACTTTATATGGCAATCTCCCGGCGGATCTTCGAAAATCAATTCCCCCACTGGCGGCACCACGACCTTTCCCTCTGAATATGAAATAAATCCTTCTTCGACCAAGGGAACTGGATCGAGGATATCAAGAATTCGATTGATTTCTTCTAAAGCTATGATTTTTACCATGTGTTAACCCACCTTTTGGTTTGAATCGTTAAACTAGCCCGATTTAATCGTCATAAAAACAACGACAGCTTTAAGCGGAAAATCTACCTTACATCCGTACCTTAAGACCTCTTGACCATAATGACGGTCTAATAGAATACGTAATAGATTTTCTAGTGGTAAGGCTAATAAAACAAAATATGATTGATATACTTGCAGTCATCCCTCACTCTTTAAAATAAATGGCCCGTTGGCTTTGTGTCTAAACAGCTTTGAGCAATTATGAGAGTAAAAAACCTTCGTTTCTTCCATTATGATAAAAAAACTATAAACTGGTGAAACAAATGCAACAGCGTTTATCATTTCCATTTTCAGCGATTGTTTCATCAGAAAAGCTAAAACTTGCGATCTTGATAAATGCGATAAACCCCAAAATTGGAGGAGTATTGATCCAAGGTCCAAAAGGTTCAGGAAAAACTACGATAGTAAGGAGTCTAACTGCAATACTGCCAAAAATCAATGTTGTAAAAGGCTGCCCTTTCAACTGTAATCCGGAAGATCCAACCAAAATGTGCGAGAATTGCACCGAAAAACACCACAACGGCGAAAGTTTCCTTACCGAAGAGAGAGATATGAGGGTTGTAGATCTTCCTTTAGGAGCAACTGAGGATAGAGTCATTGGAAGTTTAAATGTCGAAAAAGCTATAAAACACGGAATTGAAGCATTAGAACCAGGGATTCTGGCAGAGGCTAATCAAAACATCCTATATGTCGACGAAATAAACTTGTTGCCAGATCATTTGGCTGACGATTTGCTGGATGCTGCCGCAACAGGCTGGAATGTAGTAGAACGTGAGGGAATATCAGTACGACATCCTTCATTTTTCATTTTCATTGGTACAATGAATCCGGAAGAAGGGCAATTAAGGCCCCAACTCCTAGATCGGTTCTCTTTGTCGGTTTCGGTTGAACCAATATTATCTGCAAAGCAAAGAATGGAAGTAGTAAAGAAAAATCTTGACTTCGAGGCGAATCCTCAACATTTCCTTGGTACTCAAAAAATTGCGCAAGAAGAATTAATTGATCGAATAATGTATGCTAGAAAAATCCTATCCGAGGTAGAAATGCCAGAGAACCTTTTGGAGGTCGTATGTCGAAGCTGCATAGAATTAGAGGTAGACGGGATGAGACCTGACATTGTGATTAGTAAAGCGGCAGCAACACTCGCGGCGTTTGAAAAAAGAAGGATAGTTACCCCCGATGATATCGCAATCGCCTCTGAACTCACATTAAGACATAGAACTAGAAAAGGGGGATTTTTAGAACCCGCTTCCCGAGACGAAATCTCTAAGATATTCATGGCCAAAATCAAGAAACTGAAATACGTGGAAAAGCCAAAACGTGAAACTGAAAACGAAAGTCCGAAGGAACAACCGAAAGGGCGGACTGCAATTTGGGCAAAACAGAAACTAACTGAAGAACAAGAAAAAATGGTAAAAAAAAAAAGAGTAGAGGAAGAAGATTCTTTTCCTTCATGAGACGTCTCGGTCCTGTTTTTGGCTTTGGCAGAAGAATGGGAGAATCTCCAAAAAAAGCTCCAGTAACCGATGGTGTAGTTAAAGGTACAGAAGATCTGGGTGGGGAGATTTCGGATGCGATTGATTCTGATAAATTACCAGGAATTCCAACAATAAGTAGAGCCGTACGACCTCCTCCAATATCTGAAGGAAAAAGTCTCATTTCCAGAGTGAGAGAAAGCATTTTATTCCCATTTAAGTTAATTTTCAAAATAAAAACTCCGAGAGGAACCAGTAGCTTTGTGGGAAAAAGAGTAGAGACCGTTACCACTCTCCATCGAGGTCGGCCTTGGGGATGGAAAATTCCCAAAGACAAACCTTCTGATATCCATTTACCCGCAACAATAAGAACTGCAGCAAGAAAGCAGAGATTTCGACAATCTTCTTCTGAATTGGCCTTGCAAATTTCTTTGGAGGATGTACGAGAGAAAGTAAGGCGATATAAGGCGCCCATGACCTCGATCTTTGTAATTGATCTCAGTGGGTCGATGTTATTCAGTTTAGAAGAAGCAAAAGAGGCATTACTAAGACTCCACAGAGATGCTTATCAATATCGAGATAAAGTAGGGATAGTAGCTTTGAAGGAAACATCTGCCGAGGTTGTTCAACATCCCATTACTAATTTGGGAGTCGTTGCAAACAAACTTCTGGGATTGGGGATTAGTGGATTTACTCCATTGGCTTCAGGTATGTTGAAGGCATTAGAGGTTTTAAAAGAAGCTAAACGTCGAGATAGGGCAACCATACCAGTAATGATTATTATAACTGATGGAAATGCCAATGTTCCACTTCATAGAGGCATAGATGGAAAAAATCGAGATTTCAGTACATTAGGTATAGTATTACGAGAATTTGAGGACTTGGCGGTTAAGGACACGCTGGAAATATCAAAATTGCTTAAAAAAGAAGGAATTCATACCGTTGTTGTTAATACAAACCAACATCTCTATGGCCGTGAGACTTACGGCTATACTGTTACGAAATTAATCGCTATGACCACAAATGGAAGTCATCATCAGGTGGATAGACTTGCTGAAGGAAAGGAGCTTGTTGATATGATGTTTGCAGGAATCAGTGACGATCAAAAGAGAGTTTCGCATGGCGCTTCGTTGTCTCTACGTAATTTGTTTTGAGGATATAAGCGCCCAAGAAATTGAATTTTGAATTACTTCGGAATAGTGATTGAAGCCTCGTTTTCATCGAATTTTTCCTCAAACTTTACAGTTTATCCTTGGATAGATTTTTGCTGAAACACAAAATATAGATAAGGTAGTGGCCAGAAAAGAATTAACAATAGTTAAGGATACCTTGAGATTGTGAGAAATGTCCGAAACACCTTCATTCCCAGCTAAAAGCGAAAATTACCAGCATCTTTTCCAGTCAATGAGAACAGACCGTTGGTGGGTCGATCCATTACTAAAGGCACTGATTCTGATCATATTCGGCGCGTACACAGGGTGGTCAATGTGGATTGGTGTAGATTTCAAATATAATCACTATATCAGCCCTATTTACTCCCCAGAGATCGAAATTGCTGGTTGGCCATTTTCTCCTGCATTTATTCTTATCTGGGCGCCCTTAGGATTCAGGTTTACCTGTTATTATGCAAGAAGAGTCTATTACCGGATTTTTTTCTTTGACCCTCCGAGTTGTGCAGTTAATGAGGTACAAGCCATTCGGTATCGATATAAGGGGGAAAATCAAAAATT
Organism: Candidatus Heimdallarchaeota archaeon; assembly: GCA_048881705.1. Taxonomy (GTDB): domain Archaea; phylum Asgardarchaeota; class Heimdallarchaeia; order Hodarchaeales; family Hodarchaeaceae; genus Hodarchaeum. Next base: position 12,457 of record JBHLSH010000001.1, read on the forward strand.
CCCTTTACCATTTGTTTTAAACAATCTTCACCGTTACTTTCTTTACATGGCAATTATTCTAGCTGCCATTCATTGGGTAGATACCATTATAGCATTAAGTTTTGAAGGAGGAATAGGAATAGGTTTAGGATCTGTACTCATTTTCACAGATGCTTTATTCCTTTCTCTTTATGTTGCATCATGCCATTCATTTCGCCATTTGGTCGGTGGAGGCCTGAACTGCTATTCCTGCTCTAAAGTTCGGTACGAAGGATGGAGAATAGTAAGTCGGCTAAACAAGTACCACTATGTATTTTTTTGGATGAGTTTGGTTTGGGTAGTAATTGTCGATCTCTACATAAGATTGCTAGTACTGGGGATTCTTTCCGATCCATTTATTGTGTTGATCCCTCTTTAACATAAGTCTTGGAGCCTTCATTATGTCTGAAATCAACATAAAAGACGAACTTGACGATTTAGAGAGATTTCGCCACGATGTCTTAGTTATCGGGGCAGGAGGAGCTGGATTACGAGCTGCAATCGGAGCTGCGGAAAAAAAACTCAGTGTTGGAGTGATTTGCAAATCATTATTGGGTAAAGCCCATACGGTAATGGCTGAAGGAGGGATTGCAGCTGCGCTCGGAGATGCAGATCCCAACGATAACTGGAAGATCCATTTTAGGGATACAATGAGAGGAGGAAAATTGCATAGTGACTGGCGGATGGCAAGACTACATGGTCAACTAGCTCCTGAAAGAGTGAAAGAGCTTGAAAAATGGGGGGCCGTCTTTGACCGTACAAGAACTGGAAAAATAAGCCAAAGACATTTTGGAGGACATACTTTCCAACGCTTGGCCCATGTTGGTGACCGAACAGGACTTGAGATCATCAGAACTCTACAAAACAAGGTCATTCACCAGAAGAATGTCAAAATATACATGGAATGTACTGTGACCCAAATAATTGTCGAGGAAGGAAAAGTTGTAGGCGTGTTTGGTTATAACCGTCAAGATGGAAGGTTAATGTTGTTTGAGGTGGATACAGCAATAATTGCAACAGGAGGGATGGGTAAGTGTTATCGAGTAACCTCTAACTCGTGGGAATATACTGGTGATGGTTTTGGACTTGCCTATGACGCGGGCGCAGAACTAGTTGACATGGAATTTGTACAGTTTCATCCAACAGGTATGCTTTTTCCTTCCAGCGTCGCGGGAATTCTGGTAACTGAAGGAGTCCGAGGAGAGGGGGGTGTTCTTCTCAATAATAAAGGGGAGAGATTTATGTTTAACTATATACCTGAGTTTTTCAAGAACGATTATGCTGATACTGAAGAAGAGGCGGAAAGATGGGGCATGGGGGATAATTCGGCAAGACGACCTCCTGAATTATTAACCAGGGACGTGGTGGCGAGGGCCATTATATCCGAAGTAAAGGCAGGAAGAGGTTCTCCTCATGGAGGCGTTTTTCTGGACATTGCGTCAAGGAAATCTAGGGAAGAAATCCTAAAAAAACTCCCCTCTATGCATCATCAATTCTTAACTCTAGCCCAATTAGATATTACAAAGGAACCTATGGAGGTTGGGCCTACTTGCCATTATTTTATGGGGGGTATTAGAGTAGATCCATTTACGCAGGAGACTTCAATTAAGGGATTGTATGCTGCGGGCGAAGCTTCAAGCGGTTTACATGGTGCAAATAGACTGGGTGGAAATTCTTTATCTGATTTACTTGTCTTCGGGGCGTTAGCAGGAGAAGCTGCGGCAGAATATGCATCTTCATTAACCAAGGAGTCCAACGTTTCGGAAACTAGATTGATGGACGCTATTAATCAGGTTTTAATGTATTTCGATCCAAAACGAACTGAGGACCCATATAGGCTTCATGATGAGCTCAAAGATATAATGGAAGAGCACATTGGAATTGCCCGCAGTGAGGAGAATATTAAGGTCGGAATCAATAAATTAAAAGAAATATCCACGAAAATAAATAATGTGGGCGTGTTAGAAGGAGGAAGAAAATACAATCCCAACTGGCATTTATGTATTGATCTTCATCATATGTTCATTACTAGCATTGCAATTGCAAGAGGGGCTTTAGAGAGGAAAGAAAGTAGGGGCGCACACACAAGAGTTGATTATCCAGAATCCAATCCAGATTTGACAGATTTGCTCATTGTACTAAAAAAAGGTGACGATGGAACCCTTGAAGTTACTCATGAAAAATATCCCAAGATCTCTGACGATTTGGAGGAACTAATCGAGCAAGAGGTTTGAAGTTTGCAGAACAAGTCACAATTGCAGAAAGCTACGTTAATCATTCAAAGGGGGGAGAATAAGGAGGTTATCCGTATGGAGGAATTTGATGTTGACCTTGAACCGGGTTCCGTGGTTCTTGATGCCGTTCATGCTGTTCAGGCATTACATGCCAAAGATCTGGCAGTTCGTTGGAATTGTAAAGCTGGAAAATGTGGTTCCTGTTCGGCTGAGATTAATGGACTACCCAAATTAATGTGTATGACTCGGCTTTCAGATTATGACCTAACTGAACCCATTATTGTAAAACCAATGGCTACTTTCCCCTTGATTAAGGACCTTGTCACCGATGTCTCTTGGAATTATGAAGTAAATCGAAAAATCACTCCTCTAGCATTTCCAGATATCAAAAAACCCCGTGTAATGCAGGAAGATGTTGATAGAATACAGGAATTTCGAAAATGCATCGAATGTTATCTTTGTCAGGATATATGCCATGTTCTTAGAACTCATGAGAAATTCGAGGAATTTGTCGGTCCGCGATTTCTTCTTCGTTTGGCGAATTTGGATATGCATCCTCTAGATACCGAAGATAGAGCCGCAGCCGTAAAAAACGAGTTTGGCATCGGATATTGTAATATTACAAAGTGTTGTACTGAAGTTTGTCCCGAAAATATCCAAATCACTGATAATGCGATAATTCCTTTAAAGGAAAGAGTCGCAGATAGGTACTACGATCCTTTAAAGTGGATTTGGCGAAAAATATTCGGATTTAAGAAGGAAAAAAAATTGTTATCAAGGCAAGAAAACTGATTTTATGAATGGGGGGATGTTTTTAAATTGAAACATACCACTTTGGGTTCAGTCATCTCCATAAGCGCGAATTTTATCCCTTCTCGACCCAATCCAGAATTCTTAATTCCTCCAAAAGGCATAGAATCCAATCTATAATCAGTGCTTTCATTAACAATTACTCCACCACATTCTAGCAGATAGATTGCTTTGAATGCAAGATCAATGTCCTGAGTAAATATCGCCGCATGTAATCCATAATTAACCTTGTTTGCTTCTTCAATTGCTTCTTCAAAGGAGGATATTCGATAAATACTTACAACTGGTGCAAATACTTCATCGCAGTCTAGGGTCATGTCCTTTGTTACGTTTTCAAGGATTGTAGGTTCAAACAATGCCCCTTCGCGATTTCCTCCCAGTAAAAGGGTCGCACCCCTCTCGATTGCTTCATTTACCCAATTTTCAATACGTTTGGCCTCCGTCTCGTTTATCATCGGTCCCATATCACAATCCTCCTCCAATTTATTACCAATTTTATATTTCTTTGTCCGTTCTACAATCCTAGCAACGAACTCTTCGTAGATTGTGGTATGTACAAGGAGTCTTTGAACGCCTATACAATTCTGGCCGGCAGCCCAAAATGCTCCTGATACGCAGCTTTCAACTGCATACTCTAACTCAGCATCGTGCCACACGATAACAGGACTATTTGAACCGAGTTCCATACCTACCTTCTTTATACCTGAAATCTTTAGTATCTGCTGTGCAGCTTCAACGCCCCCCGTGAAACTAATCATTCTAATCCGCTCATCGGTTACCAGGGAATCGCCAATCTCAGAGCCAAAGCCAGTCACTATATTGATGATTTCCCTAGGTAAGCCAGCAGCCAAAAATCCTTCAACAAGCTTTATTGCAGAAAGAGGGGTCATTGACGCGGGCTTGAGAACAACCGAATTTCCTCCCGCAATTGCGGGACCAAGTTTGTGGGCAACAAGATTAAGAGGATCATTAAACGGAGTTATACAGGCAATTGGCCCGATGGGAAAGCGATAGTAATAACCAATCTTGTTTTCTGCTCCTGGAAAACTGTCAAAAGGAATTGTTTCCCCTATTACTCTGCGAGCTTCCTCCGCAGAAACTTTGAGAGTATTAATGCATCGAGCTACTTCTTTACGGGCCTCACGAATGGTTTTAGAACCTTCCCTAGCGATTGTCTGGCTAAAATCTTCAAAATGATCCTTAACATAATTGGCGGTTTTTTCAAGGATTTCCATCCGTTTATGTGTTGGCAGTGCACGACACTTTTGATAGCCCCTTACTGCGCTTTCAATAGCCTTTTGTACATCCTTGTCCGTAACTCGTGGTACGGTATCAATGATTGAGCCGTCATACGGATCAAAAACATCGATTTTTTCATTCCTTTCAATCCATTCTCCAGCAAGCAGAATTTTCATAGCTGATCACCTTTGAAGGAATAAAGGGGTCTGAGCTTCTAAAAATTGTGGTTATCCCCCCAAAGGTCACGCCTAGCTGGGAGCTAGTAATCAATTGAAGATACTCTAGAAGTTCTCAAAAACCATCAGAGGCTCATTAACCGAATTTAATGCCTTGAGCTAATGGTAGTTTGTCACTCCAATTAATTGTATTAGTTTGACGACGCATATAACCTTTCCAAGCATCAGAACCTGCCTCTCGACCTCCTCCAGTTTCTTTCGTGCCACCAAAGGCCCCTCCGATCTCAGCACCGGAAGTACCAATATTTACATTAGCTATACCGCAATCACTCCCGATGGCCGATAGAAATCGCTCTGCTGATTTCAAAGAATCCGTGAAAATTGCCGATGATAATCCCTGAGGGACACCATTATGGAGCTGTATTGCATGGTCTAGATCCTTAAAAGGAATAAGATACAAGATTGGGGCAAACGTTTCGTGACAGACCCGTTGAACATTGTCATTAACCTGAACAAGAGCAGGAGTGACATAATTACCTACTTGATCAAGCTTTTTCCCACCATATACAATCTTGCCTCCTTGACCTGGAAGTTCTTCTAATGCCTCTTGCATGTCTTCAACCGCGAGTTTATCTACAAGTGGTCCCATTAAAATCCCATCTTCCAATGGATTTCCAATCGTAATTTGTTTGTAAGCTTTGATTAATCGTTCTGTGAGTTCACCAATTATTTTTTCATGGGCAATAATCCGCCTGGTTGTTGTACATCGCTGTCCTGCGGTTCCAATGGCTCCAAAGATAATGGCCCTCTCTGTCAATTCCAAATTTGCATCATCCATTACCACAATCGCATTATTGCCTCCCAATTCCAAGATAGAACGAGCGAACCTTCTAGCTGTGACTTCAGCCACTCGTCTTCCCATTCTTGTGCTTCCCGTAAATGAAATCAATGGAATCCGGTCATCATGAATAAGCTTTTCACCAATAGACGATCCTTTACCGATACAAATGTTGAAAATCCCCTCCACTCCATTTTTCGCCATAACTTTGTTAGCGATCTTCTGAATGGCAATAGCACATAAAGGAACTTTTGAGGAAGGTTTCCAAATCATTGTATCACCTGCAACAGCCGCTATCATGGCATTCCATGACCAAACAGCCATAGGAAAGTTAAATGCAGTTATAATCCCAATAGCTCCCAATGGATGCCATTGTTCAAACATTCTATGCATAGATCTTTCAGATTTCATTGTGAGACCGTAAAGTTGTCTGGAAAGGCCAACCGCAAAATCTGCTATGTCTATTACTTCTTGAACTTCGCCCATTCCTTCCTGTACAATTTTTCCCATTTCTAGAGTGATTAATTTGCCTAGTGGTTCTTTTAACTCCCTTATTTCGTTTGCAAACTGACGAACAATATCTCCTCTTTTTGGGGCCGGGAGCATTTGCCATTCTCTGAAATTTTCTACAGCTGCCTTCACAACTATTTCGTAGTCGTCATCATTAGCCTGTGCTACTTTTGCAATTACTGTATTATCTATTGGAGATCTGACTTCTAAAAGATCTCTACCCTCAATGGGGGTCCAATGTCCCAATCCAAAACTGGCTCCAGAATTGATTTCCTCTATCTCAAGTTTCTTCAAAAATGAATATTCCTGTTTTATCAGTGAACTTTCCATCTAGTTTTACTCTCCAGGCTTGGTTTTAGGTTCAATAAGAAGTATCCGGTTTCCATAGGAATCTAAATCAGCAAATCCTCCCCTTTTTTTCCGATTTCGCTTCCTATCGAAGCGATCTGTTTTTTACTTAAAATGGATTTCTTTCAATCAATGGAGTTTCTCTTTTTGAGGTTTAAGATATGAGCTATATGATTACTAAGGACATTGCTTTGCAGGTAACCGATTTAGAATCACTAGTCGATTTTTTTAGGAATATTCTTAGACAAGAAATAACCGAACTTAAACAGGATACCTATAAGGTCAAAACAAAAGGATATAATCTTTATCTAACAAGTGGATCAGAATTTAGTGTCATAATAGAAGTCCTGGTCGATGATATCGAGAAAATGAAACAAGAATGTCTTGATAGTGGTTGTGACGTTGTTCGTTGGAATGATGGTGATTATTGGTTGAAGCATCCTTTGGGATTTACTTTTAACATCGATATTAAAAGAGATCAGGGATAGTTACTTGTTGGTTTTTAGAATCGTTTATTTTTTCTCTTTTTTAAAGATATTAAAGAATTCATTACTGGTTTTTCTATCATAGAAGGCAAGAAGATAAGGCAAGCGACGGAATTTTGGGGTAAAAACGATTGGATTTCCAGCTAGATCTGTACAGATTCCCCCTGCTTCTTCCACGATTACCTTGGGGATGCCAAAATCGTGTGGGCTCGCCATGTGGTACATTTCAACACGGGCATTACCTTCAGCAATTGCGATCATTCCATGATGAGCACTCAGCGTATCAAATGGTTGCAGGCCCATTTCTTGAACGATTGGAAGAAGATCATCACACCTCTTTTGTACGTATCTATCAGCCGCTTTGTCGGGTCTAGAAAAAACTAGCTCAGATCCTGAACCTGTCAGCAGTCGAACTCCCTGTCCTTTTTCAGCATAATAAAGACGATCAAGTACCGGAAAATAGATGGCACTAGCGACAAACTGCAAATCGTGTGAGAAGGCTGCTCCGATTGCAAAATCATCGCGATTCTTTAGGTAAGCGAGTGTCCCATCAAGCGGATCCAGATGAAAACATAAACCAGATTTATTGTTCTTAAATAATTCAGTTCTCGATGTCTCTTCTTCTACGTTTATCCTGACTTCAGGCAGATTTGTATATAGAATTTCGAGAGCAATATCCTGTACCAGATCGTCAACCAGTGTATGAGCAGTTGAACTTTCTTTTACTTTGTCAGTTGGCAAGTCTGACTTTTTGGGTATGTTTTCTACCCTTCCTCGAAAGGCGTTAAGGATTAATCCTCCTGTAACGACAATGGTCTTGAGAATGCTGAACCTGCTGGGGATTTTTGTCAATGAGTTTCCCTTGAATAAAATGGATTCCCCAAATTTAAAAGTCGCTGTGTGTTTTTATCCAGATTTTTGGTAGTATCAGCCCATAAACTTGAACAAGGTGTATTGAAAAAAGCCCCATAAACGTGGATTTTGGCGTTTACCCCAGAATATAATGAAAAATAGTCATGATCAGTTTGGGCGTTCGCAATTCTTACTACTCTAGGAGATGTTGGAGACTCTGAATGATCTCCGTCGTGGGGATATCACGAATCTGGATTGAGGTAACACGTCCCAGAGATCGTCCATTTTTGTGATGACGGTTTTCTACGGTTTGATGAATTAGCCCTAAGCGAGCAAGATCCTTAATGTATGCCCAAACTTGTGTGTGTCGTCTTGGCCGAATCCTAGCTTGTTCACATAACGCTGAATACGCTGCTTTAACTTCAGGCGTTGTGACACAATTTTTCATACCGTCGTTGTGAAGTAATTGGGCAATACTGAGAAGAAGGATCTTTTGATGGGTGTTCAGATCCTCTACGAACGATTTTTCCACGGGTTGAACACTAACCATAGCTTGTCGCACATGTTCCGCTGAAATCTCATTGACCTTGTTATGGTCGGCGACCTTTGCAGCCCGCCATAGAAGTTCAATGGCAAATCTGGCATCCCCATATTCTTCCGACAAACCAGCGATAGTTTCAATGAGCTCATCAGTATAACTTTCTTCCCTTAATCCTTGTTTTGCCCTATAATCTATGATATCAAAAAGCTGGTAACGAGTGTACGGAGCGAACGTGATCCAGTTCTTACCTAGGGAGGAAGCTGTGGAGGAATCAAGGTAGTGTCGAAAATTGGGGTCACGTGTGATAGCCAGGAGGTTAAATCGGGATTCTGTGTCACGATTACTCTGGCCAGGCGTCTCGCGGTATGGATGACTTTCCTCTAACCGACTTAGTGCATACAAGAAATCGGTTCGTTCATCAGGAATGAGATAGTCAATCTCATCTAACACAAGTAAACTAACGAAATTCTGCTCGTAAAGTAACATAGTGAAAATCCGTAACAATTCTTCTACACTGTATCCCCGGAGCGGAAAACCAGGAATGAGAAGCCGTAGTATTGTTGTTAGAATTAGATGAGGAGTTTTGGTTTTTCGACAGTTGATGTGGAAGAATCGAAAGAGAGGATTTCCAGGTTGGTGCTCTGAATACAGATGATTTGTCAAATCGTTACAAAAGGCTCGTGAAACCAGGGTTTTTCCCGTCCCCACTGGCCCATATAGTACAACTTTTCGGGACGAGGATACAGGATTGGTAATAATAGAACGATAGAGATTAGCAAGTGTCCGCATTTCCTCTTCTCGATGATGGATCTTATGAGGAATGAATTGCGGACTAAAAGCAATCTCTCCTACCATTTCACCTGCGTTCGGATCTTCCATCTTAAAAACGGATGTAGTGGATCCAAACAACTCACTAAATGTTGACATTTTTTTCCCACGGTCATTTTCCATATTTTGTCGGCTAAGGTTTGCTCAACTGTGGGTCAGATTCATGTTTGAGTAGTGCATTTCTTTGCGAGAATAAAAAGGCGTTCATGGGTATTTTCAAAATAGTTTGCGAGTCAGTGTTGAAAAAGGTAAAAACGACTCTTGGCTTTCTCATGGAATTAGGATTCCTCCCATGAGAACTATAAAAAAATTCCAGATCATCAAGGAAAACGACTCTTCCAAGATTATTATGAACTTGCGTGCGATTCAGGTTTACCTCCAGGGATTGATCAACTTCTCCCTTATTTGATTCGTTTAGATTCGAGATTCTTATCCACAGAAAATGAGTTAGAGACATAACTGAAAGTGATGAATATCTTACTCCTTCTTATTGGGGGTATGTGGGTAGATTCTGTGACCCTATTTTGGGATCTAGCCACCTAGGTTGCAAGCAGAGGTAATTATGGATGGATAAGAGATAGAAAGATCCTTGAATAATGAAACTCTGGCGGGATTTATCTGATTTAATTTTGTTTGACGTCCAGCATGGAGTACTTTGGTTAAATCATGAGTTTCGTTTCTACCTGTCAATGAACAGCTGAGGGAGGTCATCGAAAATGACGAAAATGTCCCCAATTCTTCTATATCAGATACAAATGGGAGGCCCATGGATTAACCTTATGGATATGACCTTTTTCACACGATCATGGAGGAATTTCCTAGGAGTTGGATTCTCGATTGGAGGGCGTTCCTCAAGGAACGACCTACCAGCTGTAAGAAGTTTAAACCTTGTATAATCTGAGGAATTCTTTCATCATTCACTCTGTTTGCTTAAAAACGTCGAATGACCTTGAATTCATAACCGTAAGACCCAATAGGAGATTGAGGCGAAGTCTGTAATGCCCCCACGCAAAAAGACAACTAATAAAAACACAGGAGAGAGCGCTACTCAAGAAGAGCTGCCAGTCCAAACAACAACTGGATCTGCATCAAGCGTTAACACTACAGCAAAGGAACCTAAAATCGAGAGCATCTCTGATTTGCCAGGTATAGGTCCTGCAACAGCCAAAAAGCTACAAGACTCAGGATTTGGAACTATGGCCTCATTGGCAACAGTATCTGTGGGTGAACTAGTGGCTGTAGGGAATCTGGGTGAAGCAAGTGCACGTAAGATAATTCAAGCTGCCCGAGATGCGCTTGATTTCGGATTCATTTCCGCCGAGGAAATCCTGGAACGCCGCAGAAACATGTTAAAAATCACCACAGGATCAGCAAACCTCGATGATCTCTTTGGTGGAGGGGTAGAAACTGGATCCATGACTGAATTTTATGGAGAATTTAGGACTGGAAAAACCCAGATAGCCCACCAGCTATGTGTGGCGGCTCAATTACCTAGAGAAATGGGAGGCTTAAAAACTGATGATACAGCAGTAAAGGTTATTTACATCGATACAGAAGGCACTTTTCGCCCTGAACGAATTCTCAACATGGCAAAACGATGGGATGGTGTACTAGACATCAAGGGAACCCTGAAAAATATTTTTCATGGGAGAGCGTACAATTCTGATCATCAAATGGTTTTAGCAGAGAAAGTGGCCAGAGATATGCAAACGGAACGAATTGGTTTACTCGTAGTAGACTCTTTGATTGCCCACTTCCGAGCAGAGTACGTGGGACGGGGAACTCTGGCAGGCAGGCAGCAGAAACTCAATCAACACATCCATACTCTCCTAAAGATTGCAGAAGTAGGGGGTGTTGCAGTAATCGTCACGAATCAGGTTCATAGTAAACCAGATATGTTTTTTGGTGACCCGACTGCTCCTGTCGGGGGAAATATAGTAGCTCATGCTAGCCAAACTCGTGTTTATCTAAGAAAATCGAAAGGAGAACGGCGAATAGCTCGGATTGCGGACTCACCTTTACTCCCCGAGAATGAAACAGTGTTTGCCATAACTGGGGATGGAATTATGGACGTTTCGTAACCTTTCCTTGGAAGTCACCCATCTTTTCTGCAATAATTCTTTTCTTTCTTCTCTATCATTTAATTCATAAAAACAGAGATTTCCAATGTTTTGTTTCTTATAGCTTGTGTTCTTATTTGCTTATTTATCAATAGAAAACCAATATCTTATAGGTTCAAAAAGCGAACTAGTATTAATTCACGCGTGGTCATTTCTCATAATTCTTGACAGTAGTCTTATAAGAAACCCTTTTTTTTTTGAAAATTATCCTCCCCTTCACGTTAGAAAATCACTAGATTTATCCTTAAAGGTTTTTAGCGGTTACGTCTCAACAATAATAAACCTCAGTGATTTAATTTGCAGAGAAATGTAGAAGAGGATATTCCCGACAGAATAAAAAGCTTAATAATGAATAAACACCTTGAAAAACCCATTGAAGACTATACCAGGGAAGAGCTCGTAAATTTATCTGCTCAGGCTATTTATGGAATTGGTACCTTTTATGCGAAAAAATTAAGACGTAAAAGTAATGTTAAAACGATTGCTGAGTTAGCTCATCTAGATATTACCAGTTCGAGCGAACTAGGTATAAAGCCCAAGCTTTTAGAGAAGTGGACTCTAGCTGCATCTATTATTAACGATTACGTGCAAGGTACTGGTGTTTTAACCACTCGTCGCATTTGTATTGCGGGATTAAGTGCCGCAGGTAAGAGTAGTCTTATCCGGACCCTGCAGAAACAGGAAACGACCCCTGTCGATCGGCCGACTTTGGGTTTATCTCTCGAAAACCTGACATTCTTAGGACTAAGGATTGCGGTTTGGGATTTAGGAGGTCAATCAAGATTTCGGGATATGTACTTAAGTGCTCCGGGGCAATATTTATCTCATACTATGCTCTTACTTTATGTGGTAGACTCGCAGAACGCAACTTTGGCAGTTGAAAATGCACGATATCTTGATGAACTTCTGATCAAACTCAAGTACCTAAAGGAATTTCCCAAAGTATACCTAACTCTACATAAATACGATCCAAATCTTGATGAAAACTCTCTCAACAGCTCAATTGATACTATTCTAGCCAAAATAAACCCAGTTTTTGTCAAACACGGGTTACCTAGATATCGTGTTGTACGAACGAGTATTTACGATGTCGAAGGACTGGTGTACCTTTTTTCTAGGATTTTTGCTGATGTTTCACCTCTCAGCAAAATTCTTTCAGATTCTCTTGCATTTTACTGTGAATCACATGGGATCATCGCTAGTTATCTGATGACAGAAGCCTGCTTTATTGCAGCAGAATGGACTAATCAATTAACAGACAAGCAAAATGAAGAAATTTTTCTGGAAATCATGGAGAACATACGAAAAGAAGTCTATGAAAGCCCAAAAAAGCATAAATCCTTGGCATTTGCCAGTCATAGTAAAAGATTCTTTGTAACAATTGATCGAATAGAATTTGATGAGATTAAGCTATTTCTATGTTCTATTAATCAAAGTCTTAGGACTTCTGATGATCTAGAGATGATAGCTCTCCGTAAAGAAATTCGGCCATGGATCATGAACTTCTTCTCCATTTTGACTGGCTGACTTGTATCCGATAGGCAAGTTAGTTCTTGGAAACGAAGAAGATCCAAAGAAGAACTGCTTTTACTGTGAAATCCGAATTACACTTCCCGAATCTTTTAAATCGGGTTATCTCTGACCACGGGGGGGACTTTTGCTGACTCGGTTGATCTCTGGGTATGCTGGAAATGTAGCGATTGTGGATTACATAAAACTTACATTCGAGATAACAGACATGGTGAAAATGATGGAGGGATTCACAGGGGAAACCATGACCAACATAGATCTCAGAACTAAAGCGCACCAAATTTGGTTGCTTACTCGGATTATCAATGAACGGGAATGCGAGAAAAGCCCCATAGAATATGATGTTCTACCATAACGACATATGAAAGATCCTCTTCCAACAGGGAGAGCAATAAATCGAACTGCGTTCGTAAGTGAAAAGGATTTCGTAGCGCCCCGAGCTACATTGTACGAATTGCGAGATTTAAATGAATTTGGTGTGGTCAAACCATCTGTAAGAGAACCAATGCTTTCAAAGCTCGCATTGAATTAGAGGCAATAGCTATTAATCTGAATACGAGAGTAGTCCATTAATTTAGGAAAGAGATAAGCGTTCAATCGTTGCGAGAATGGGTAGTTATCCTTTTTATGAAAAATGCCTTATATACCAAAATCACTGTGTATTAGTGGAAATGGTTTTTTTTAACCTATCACCAAATGAGGAGTTATAGGCGTTTGGCAGCAGAGAGGTACATTGGGGCGGTTGATCAGGGTACAACTGGAACCCGTTTCATGTTATTTAACAGCAAAAGCCAACTTATGGGATCACACTATAAGGAACATGAGCAAATATTTCCTCATCCGGGCTGGGTAGAACACGATCCGCTAGAAATCTGGAATAACACCCAATTTGTGATTCGTAAAACACTAAAGAAAACGGGAATCACTTTAAAGGATATCGCCGCAATTGGAGTTACTAATCAGCGCGAAACTACTGTTGTTTTTGATAAGATAACCGGCACCCCGGTTTATAACGCTATTGTGTGGCAATGTGTCCGAACTGCGAAAATTTGTCAAACTCTTAAAGAGAAAGGATTGGATCCTCTGATTCAAGAACGTACGGGCTTAGTAGTTGCGACTTATTTCTCTGGGCCTAAAATACGTTGGATCTTGGATCACGTTCCGCATGCCCAGGCCAAAGCACAAAGAGGGGAACTTCTGTTCGGAAACATCGACACCTGGATCATCTGGAACTTAACAGGCGGGGTTACTGGGGGGAGTCACGTGACCGACGTCTCCAATGCCTCCCGTACCATGCTAATGGATTTAAAAACCTTAAACTGGGATCAGGAACTCTGTGACAATATGGGGATCCCAATGAACATGCTTCCAGAAATAAAGCCCTCTAGTGATGCCACCACATATGGGCAGACGTTTCTCTCGGGTTTATCAGGGAATCCCGTCGTTTCAGGAAATCTAGGGGATCAACAGGCCGCGTTATTTGGGCAAACCTGCTTTAGCCCTGGTGACGCAAAAAATACCTATGGAACAGGAAATTTTTTGCTTCTGAACACTGGTAATAAGATAGTGCATTCAAAATCGGGACTCATTACAACTGTGGCTTACGGAGTTGGTAGTAATGAAATTACGTATGCATTAGAAGGCAGTGTAGCTATTACTGGTGCTGCGATCCAATGGCTTAGGGATCAGTTGCAAATCATCTCAGATGCGGTAGAAAGCGAAGAATTAGCCCGTTCGGTTCCTGATAATGGTGGGGTCTACTTCGTTCCTGCTTTTGTCGGTTTGTTTTCCCCTTACTGGGATACAACTGCCCGTGGAACATTAGTTGGGTTGACTCGTGGAAGTAATCGAGCTCACATCGCGCGGGCAGTCTTGGAGTCAATAGCATTCCAGTCTTATGACGTGTTCCGAGCCATGGAAGAAGATAGCGGCTTAAAATTGGAGTCTTTACGGGTTGATGGAGGGGCGTCCAAGAATAACCTCCTTATGCAGATCCAAGCTGACTTGCTGGGAATTGAATGCATACGGCCAAAAATCGAAGAAACAACTGCTTTGGGAGCGGCGTTTGCTGCAGGTCTTGCTATAGGATATTGGGATAGTCTTGAAGAGTTGCGCAATACATGGGTCATAGATGAAGTTTTTAAACCCAAAATGGATTCTCAGAAGAGACAGGAGATGATCCACTTCTGGAATAAGGCTGTATCCCGAGCTAAAGGGTGGGTGGATTGAAATCCATGTTAATCCTTACTTTTCCTCAATAAAGAATAGATGAATGTGCTTTTCTAACTCAAGGAGTGACGAATAGATCGCATCGGGATTGGTCTGTTCTAAGATTGGCCTAAGCCCAAAACCAGTTGTTAGCCCAATAGTAGTGATTCCGATATTCTTGCCGGAAATGATATCACCTCCGAGATCTCCGACAATTGCCATTTCCCTAGGTGTATCTGTCATTTCCCATTTTCTTAAAAAGTGAACGATTGCATCTTCCTTGTTCTTACCAAGATCTTCTCCCGCCAGAATGTGACCTGATGGAAAATATGGGGTACGTTTTAGGTGAGTTTCTAGGAAGATCTGGATCTTTCTTCGAGACGTGTGACTAACTATCGCAAGCTTGATTTTTGCTGTATGAAGCTGTTTTAGGGCAAATACGGCATCAGGAGTGGGTTGCGCTTTAGAGAATTGAGTCAAATGATTTTTGCGTACATAATTCACTGCACTCAAGGCTTTGGCGCGGCCAATACCCAATGCCCGCGCAACCTGATATACGGTTGTAATAATTCTCCACTTGACGTTTCGTACAGTAGGGGCGAGTTTTGAGAAACTTAGATCATCTGCCAGGAGTACCAGTTCCTCGGGATCTTTACGCAAGTAAAAGGCAGCCAATTCGAAATAAAAACGCTTGGTATCCACTATCGTTCCGTCAAAATCGAGTAGAAGTGCACGAATCGGAGTATAAACGATTTGTTTTGAGTGTGACATAACAAACAGTCCCAAACATTCTTTAAACTCTAAAGTTGGGAGTAGATTGCCTGTTGTTACTGATTGGGAGGATATGACAACGAGGAAACTGGCGGTAGAAGCGCTTTTTATTATCTTCTTTTGGATCGCCTGATTGCGATTTAGATTGATTTAATCGTTTTTTCTTTGTCTTGATAACCGAGGTCCTAATGAATGCGTTTTAACAGGAACGATCCTCTCAGCCCACTCCTGCCCTCCAAAACCGCCATTTGGGATGCCCATACTCATATTTGGGATGCTGAAGCATTCACAGATCTCGAAAAGTGGGGTAAATTCTACGGAGTTAAGCGATTTCTTGGGATCGCACAACCTGATGTCAAAAAGTCGCTTGAAGATAGAGGTAAGAATTCCGAAATTGTCTTTGCTTATTATTTATCTCCTCAAGCATTTGCAGAGCAGGAACCTGACAAACTTCTTGATTATATTGACGAAGCACACACATTAGAGTATTCTATGGTCAAAATGTGGTTTGCTCCCCGTTTTCTGGATTTCTTCAATGCAACAAAGCCCTTTTCGATCTCAGATCCCATCTTTGAACCTGTTTTTCACCGCATTGAGGAATACGATCTGCCGTTTGGTTGTCATGTTGCTGACCCAGATGTAGTATATGAGATCAAATATACGGAAGCAAAGTATCGAACAAAGACCCAGGCCTTGAATGAGTTTTTAACAGTCCTTAGACGTCATCCACGTCTTCGAGGTGTAAGCATTCATTTTGGCAGCCTTCCAGAGATTCAACACCATAATTTCTTGAGTTCCATCCTAGATGATTTTCCGAGTCTCTACATCGATACTGCGTCTTCCAAGTGGATTATCCGAGAATTAGGCCAGAATATTGAACGGACTCGGAGCTTTATCACTCGTTATCAGAGACGGATTTTATTCGCAACTGATTTAATGTGTGGTTATCCTTTTAGCCCAGACAGGAGGCCAGATGATTATTATGCGTCTCGATACTGGGCACAACGACTATTTTGGGAAACTGATGTACGTGATGTGGAACTTCCTTTTCCTGATGATGATAATCCACATCCTCCATCCCTAATTAATGGTTTAAAACTTAAGGCCGGTGTTTTAGATCGTCTTTATTGGAAAAACGCAGTAGAATTCTTCAATGGCGCGACCTGAATCTTATTTGTTTTTCCGACTTTAAAATATGATTCAGAGCCTGCAATGTCCTCAAAATAACCATTTTACTCCACCAAGGTTATTTATTCGCTTAAAAGCTGATAAGATTTTTTTACTTCTTGAACGATGTCTGTTGAATGATCTCGATTTTTAGTTTCAAGAGCCAGATGAATGACGCCATAGCCAAAAGGAAGCCTAGCTGAATACCTATCGAAATCGATATCTACAACATTTGCTTCAAGTGATGTGATTATTTCTAATAGCGCCTCCAACCGACCAGGTTTATCCTCAACCAAAACTTTTAGTTCTTGATACCTTCCCGACTTAAGTAAGCCTTGTGTTATAATTTTACCTAAAATAGTACTGTCGATATTCCCACCACTTACAATTAGGACTGTTTTCTCCCCCTTTTTTGCGATGTCGTGATTTAAAAGAGCTGCGAGGGAAACAGCTCCTGCTCCTTCTGCTATGGACTTGCAACGTTCCATTAAAAGGAGAATCGCCTCCGCTATCTCTTCTTCTTTAACAATAACAACATCATCAACGAGAGATTTCATTATTGAAAATGTAAATTTACTAGGACTCTTAATAGCGATACCATCAGCAATGGTGTTACCTTTTCCCGTTAAAGTTAATTTTCCTGTCTTGATTGATTGGTATGCTGCGTTCATTTCCTCTGTTTGAACCCCTATCACTCGACAGGACGGATTTGTAGCTTTTATTCCACTTGCTATCCCAGAAATTAGACCTCCCCCACCTATTGGACAAACTAACAAATCAATATCTGGAAGATCTTCTAAAATCTCCAAACCAATTGTCCCCTGACCCGCAGCGACATGATGGTCATCAAATGCATGGATCAGGGTTAATTCACGATCTTTTGCTATTTCCAAGGCTCGTGAATAGGCTTCCTCAAAACTCTCACCAAATAATTCAACACCACCGCCATATCCTCTTGTAGCCTCTATTTTAGGAATAGGTGCACCTTTAGGCATCACAATTGTTGAGGGGATTCCAAACATAGCTGCTGCTACAGCCACGCCCTGAGCATGGTTACCCGTACTTACAGCAACTACTCCCTTTTTTCTTACAGATTCATCTATATGTGCGATTTTGTTGTATGCCCCTCTTACCTTAAACGATCCTGCCTTTTGAAGGTTCTCGTGTTTGAGATAAACTTCGCATCCAGTCATTTTAGAAAAAGTGGCGGAGTGATTCAAGGGAGTACGCTTTACATTATTATTCAAGATTCTTTTAGCTTCTATTATAGATTCAATCGAGAGAAGATCCAACGGGTACACCTGTGCTCACGCGAAAATCCCATGCTGCGTTAAAATCTTAACCAGCAAATCATGAGCTTCTTCATAGCATGCCTGAAGCTCCTCGCCACATTCTTCATAGAATTCTTTTAAACTGTCTAAAAGTTCACGATATTTCGATTCTTGGTTGTTCATTTGTTCACCTAGTTCGATCGGTCCTTTTTTTTCTTGATGGATATTTATGCTTCATATGATGGGATTATTACCCATTTATGGGGTAAGGATGTAATATTCTCCCGCCATCCGGAGTCACTTGATAGACATCCTCAAACCTTGCACCTCCAACACCAGGGATAGCAAGTATGGTATGACCAATAGTCAGCGTCATGCTTTCACGCAGTTGGACATTACGGTGTTTTTTGACAATGGTAGATGCAGGAGTCTCTTCAAATCGTAAACCAATGCCGTGAGAGATCCCATCGATATGATACTCCCCAAATCCACGATCTTGGCAAATTGATTTCCCCAAATTATCTAGCTCCCTGGGAGTCACCCCAGGTTTTAACATGAGGCGAGTTTGTTCTTTCATTTCGATGTAGGTCTCGATTAATCGATTTGTTTGATCGTCCACGTGTCCAATGGTGAATGTACGAGCTAAATTAGCACAATAACCTTCAAATTGTGGAGTCAAATCAACAACAACCAGGTCTCCTTGTTGAATCGGATATCTGTCTATTTTTCCATGAATCCAACAGCTTCGTTTTCCCGCATTAACATAAATGGGAGTACTTGTTCCTTCCGCTCCCTCCTTCATCATAACATAGAGTGCTTCAGTTGCAAGTTCATGACCAGTGATTCCGGGTCGTAAGAGCTCCCTAACAACATCCATGCCCTTTCCTGCAATTGTTTGAGCCTTTTTCATCATTTCAATTTCATCAGGTTCCTTAACCAACCGTAATTCATCCATTACGGGAGCAGACGAAACCAATTCGAGTTTAGGATTTACTTGTCTAAATAAATCGACCAAAAAAGCGGGGGTGTGAAAAAACATTTGCATTCCAACCCTTGGTTTGGTATTTGATTGGCTAACGGCTTGGATGTCAGGATTCTGTATTATACCTTTGAATGAGGTTCTTACATCCATGATCTGTTCTCCGACGTGAGAGAAAATTTTAACGGGAACATTTCCAAGGGTCTCCTTCAATTCAGGTTCTTCTGCCTTAAAAGTGATCAGAATGGGTTCTCCAATAGCCGGTATAATGGCCCTAGGTTGAGCGCGGATATCCCCAAAGAAGTAGCGATAGTCATCATAGTTCATTATCATTATTCCAACCATCCCCTCTTTGATCATTAATTGTTGGGCTCTTTCTATTCGCTTAAAGTTAATCTTCATGTAAACATCCCGTTTCGTATTCTTTCATGGGATAATAAGCAGTGATAGTTTCTCTTTAATTCTCTATACCAATGAAATTCAAACAGCCCCCCATCCTCCTGGTGTTAAATATTTATATTTTCAAAAAATAGGGCCTATCAGCAAATTATCTAAGAAGTGTGACGTTATTTACTGATCAACATAGAAATAGGGGTCAATCCTCCGTATTCTGCAATTTTCTATGGCTGGTTAAGACTAATATCCAAGAATATTACTAATCATGTTCTTTTGGCAGTCACTCTTCGAAAAAAGTCAATAAATAAAGAGAAAAGATGAAGACCCGTCTAGAAAATAGAAATCATAAAATCATCAAAGGAAGGATGTGATTACAATGAAGATAAATAAGACACAACTATTCTACTCGTTTATCTTTTTGATTTTTATTATACTCATTATCTCGATCAATACACTTGGCTACGACACACCATTGGCCACTTTTGTGGATGAATCAACGGTTACTGGCACTTATAAACTCATGTTCAACTTATTCGTGCAGCTGTTGGTTTGGATATTAATTGCTATGGTGTTGTTACTTATCTGGGGTTCTATGCTTGAAGTAATAACCCCAAGAATGACCAAAACTGTTATCAACACGCTAAGAGTGTTGGGTAGAATGATAATCGTCCCTTTCTGTATTATTGCTTATTTGAACAATTTTCCTGCTTTTCAAGGGACATTATTGGGAATTTCAGCAATTTTAGGAACCGCCATTGGATTCGCTTCGACTACTACCCTAAGTAACTTCTTGGCAGGGCTTTATATTATGGCAACACGTCCTTTCCTGATCGGAGATTATATCATTCTTCCTGATAGTAAAGTGGAAGGACGTGTAAAAGAGATTACCGTGAATTATACTAAAATCACGTTGCCCACTGGTAATACGATGCTGGTTTCGAATAGTAAATTTTTGGGGCAATCTATCATTAACACAAGAACCACTGAAGATTCTTTGATCCTTAAAAAAGATCAGAAATTACGTTTTGTGTATCCCTTAATGTGGGGGGCTAATTCGGATGAAAAACATGTTTGGTCTGTAGAAGCCATTGAAAAAACTGGCAAGGAATTTAATCAAAAACTATCAGAGCCTATATCATGGTTTGTCTATTCGCGCAATAGACTGGATACAACTTTCCAGGTTAATTTGATCTCGAACAGTGCAACCAAGCTGTTGGATATATCGGGGGAGTTTCTCACCGCATTGTCGAAGAATTATGATGAAACGAAGGAAAGATATAGGCATTAGCCTCCTTTTGATTTGTCGTTGGCCTATTTACTCGTCTTTCGAAAGAGTTGCCTATTCCAGATAGCAGATTGTCGAGATTTCACAGGAGTGGGTACTAATTCGGGACCTTGTCCTGCGTTAGACCTAAAATCTTTGAATAAGAAGTTGCGCCGAGGATGTACGATAGATCCTGGAAACATAGGTTCTTTAACTCTGGCTAAAAGGGCAAGCGTAAACAGCGTAAGCATGGATCTTATCATAAAGATTGAAACAACATTCTGTAGTATTTCTGTAAGGATACCTCCGACTAAGGCACCAATGAACATTGTCAAACCTGTTATGGTATTGTAGGCCGCAATAAGAGGGAGACGGTATTGTGGATGGATGAGATCCAGTAAAAAAACTGAAATCGATCCATTCACGATTCCCCAACCAGATCCTAGAATGATCCAAGAAATTATACACCACAAGAATGTGGGGACGTTCAGGTAGTACGGGATAATTACTGAGATAGTTGCAAAAGAAACCAAGACGATTCCAATCAATAACGGGAATCTACGTCCATACCTATCTAAAAGCTGAACTTTACTTATATACAAACTTGCAAGGAATTGGGCAGCTGTGGTGACACTAGTAAGAATAGATGCCATGAAAAAGGAAAAGCCATAAATCTCAATCGATAGTATAACAAAGAATGGACCAGCAAGATAAACCGCAAAATAGTATATTCCCGCAAAATTACAAAAAACCCAAAAATTTAAAAACTTAGTAAGATAAATTTTTGCGATTTTATAGAAATCCAAACGAGAGGGAGTAGAATTATAGATAATGCTATTCTCGATTATATCAGAAGGGCCGATTCTTTTCATAGACGGATTTTCGTAAACAGTTAGATGAAATAAACCAGACGAAAGGAATCCCAAAAAGATTGTCCAACCAAATGCGATCAAAAATGCGGTCTCCCATTCAAACTCTAGACTATCTGTAATAAAACTGATCAAGGTACCTCCTGCTAAAGTACCCAAAAAGACACCCAGAAGCCCAATTCGTGTAAAAAAAGTAATTCTCGACGCGCGTTCCCGCAGAGGAATCTGCTCTGCCAATATAGAACCCAGGGTTGGGGCGGCAGAAGAATGAAAAATCGCTTGAAACGTCCGAATGATAATTAAAACGGTCATCTGACCAGTCTTAAGCAACATCATGGGTATAAATAATAGTGAATTTCCAATCCAACCTAACACAACAAAGATTTTCAGTCTTCTAAGTCTCTGTGATAAATAAGCCCAAAAAAATTGGAACAAACTTGCAAGGGAAAACAACCCAGTCATTAATCCTATCTCGCTTATTGATCCTCCAATTACGCGCGCGTATATGGGCATAAATTGGTCTACCCCTCCTCTACCAACGCTTTCAACGAAATTAGCTAAGAATAACCCCGTCAATCTCGTGTCGGGCCGTTTGAACCGATCCTCAAGCTCAAATCCGAATTATTCACAAATGTTCCATGATCACTACTTCTTATTAAAAGCTTCCGTAGGTACTACTAAAGCAAACAATCTCTTTTTGGATATTGTAAAATTCCTAATATCTCCAATTCTCTGTAATACAAGACAAAGTTTACTCAAATCCTAAGTTGAGAGCTGTTATTGTTAATCGTATAACTTCCTAAAGGAAAATCCTTTTCGATCTTGTGTGAATACGATGCCCAATCAGGTTTTTATTCAGCCATGACATTCTAAACGGATTTCTCCCAGCGTTAGATCGAAAAGCGTTTTTAAACACCGCAACAGGTAGAATTGTGGATTTTTTCCATGAAAACGAACAAATTTTTTACAGATTGTTGGTTCAGCTCCGAATCTTCATAGTTTTCGGCAGTATGAACCTGAACCTTATATAAATCGTGATTAGAAAATATTCATGCTTGATGAAGTGAAATTAAACCTTAAAATGGTGCGAATTTAACATCAACTTCTATTCACTCCATATTAAAAAAATTCCTCCCGATCTCTTACTGATAGTTAATCTGATGGGGTGATCGCGCCACTAGACATACCCCATTAAGAGTTAAGAAGATTGAAAGGCATTGGGCACCCCGATCGATGATTATAAATCTGGAAACGAAACGAACTGCAAATGATTGGAGATCTAGGATAGCACTCCGTTAGAAAAAGTAGTTGAATTTCACGGAAAAAAGGATGAAAGTTGTACTGTAGGTCTGTGTTTGAAGGAATTCAATAGAATTTTGTTAGGGAATACCGATCTGGAATGAAAAGTTATGAAATCGAGCTCCATACGAATCCAACAAACTAAAAGCCCGTTAATCATGCTTCGAAGACCTTTCAAGGATTTCTTGAAAACAGAAGCCTTTAGTGGTATTCTGCTCGTGATATGCACCGTACTAGCACTGGTAATCGCCAACTCTCAACTTTCACATGACTATTTTGAGCTATGGGAAGTGGATCTCGAAATCACGGTAGGTTCTTTCACTTTCGGGAAGCCATTGCATCTTTGGATAAATGATGGATTAATGGCCTTGTTTTTCTTTGTAGTCGGACTTGAAATCAAAAGAGAGTTACTTGTAGGAGAACTCAAATCGCCTAAAAAAGCTTTATTGCCAATAGCTGGCGCAATGGGAGGAATGATCATGCCTGCAATCCTATACAGTCTTATAAATCTGAATAATCCAAGTGGAGCTAGAGGGTGGGGAATTGCGATGGCTACTGACATTGCATTCGTGATCGGCGTGATGGCGCTTTTAGGTACAAGAGTACCCCATACCTTGAAAATATTTCTCACAAGTCTCGCCATTGTAGATGACATTGGTGCCGTATTAGTAATAGCGGTATTTTATTCTCAAACACTTGATTATACATTCTTGTTGATTGCCGCAGGGCTGTTTCTCTGTCTGCTTATAATTAATCAGCGAGGGGTTCAAAATCATATTGTATATGGAATATTAGGTATATTGCTATGGTATTTTATGTTCTCAAGTGGTCTGCATGCAACACTTGCAGGGATCCTCGTTGCACTAACAGTGCCAGCTCAAACTAGAATGAATCCAGAGGAATTCATTCAGGAAGGACAATCAATATTGGATAGATTTAAAGCAGCAGGACGTCGCGATAAAGAAATCCTCTTAAATCGACAGCATTTGGCAGCTTTAAAAACGTTAGAGCTAGCGGTTTTAGATGTTCAAACTCCTTTACAACGTTTTGAACGAGCTCTTCACTATTGGGTAGGATTTGCTGTTATGCCTTTGTTTATCTTTGCGAATGCAGGTATCACCATTGAAAGGATCGATCTTGAGATGTTTTTTGAGCCAGTGAGCTTAGGAGTCATCATTGGTTTAATCCTAGGAAAACCACTAGGAATATCTCTATTTTCATGGATCGCAGTAAAAATCGGATTGGCTGACCTACCATCAGGTTTGACGTGGAGTTATATATATGGGGGTTCGTGTTTAGGTGGAATTGGCTTTACGATGTCATTGTTTATTGCAGGTCTGGCATTAATTAGCCCAACCAATTTAATCATGGCAAAAATTGGAATAATCACTGCTTCGCTTATATCTGGAATCGTAGGATTTGTAATATTACGTTATATGGGGATAAGAGCTCAGAAAAAACATGAAGAAACCAATATACAATAATCAGTTTAAGGAGATGGTAGAAATCATAAGCCAAGTTCCCTCCTTGGAAGGATTACAAGCATTTCTGACAGCTTTTACCGTTCAAGATTACGTAGTTATTTTCATTCTGGTTTGGATCTTGGGTAGGGCATTCAAATATATATTCAAAAAAACACCCCGTATCAATGCAGATGTAAAAAACGGATTACTGGTACTTGTTGCATTCTCACAATTTACAATTTTACTCTTAGCTACCGCACTTCTACTCTCAAACCTTGGAGTTCAGTTCGAAATCATTCTTGGTTCAATGGCAATTCTAGCCACTGCTATCGGCGTGTCGTTTACAGGAGTTGCCGCCAATTTTATAGGGGGAATGTACATTTTAACTACCAGACCATTTAGAGTGGGTGATTTTATAAAAACACAAGGGATTGAAGGAATAGTTGAAGAGATTGGGATTAATTTCACTCGTTTAACCACAATGGACAGGACGATAGTCAAGATCCCAAATGGAAATCTACTAAACACTTCATTATTGAACTTTACAGAAAGAACCGAAAATTCGAATTTTACAACGTCCTCGGGCTTATCAAGGCAATTCGTGACCTATAAAAAGATGATTGAGTTAAAACTAGATATCACTACTCCACCTATATCGATCAAACGAGTAAGGGAAGGTGTGGATCACGTCTGTAATGAGTTTGGATCTGTGTTTGGGGTCAAACCAGAGTATTATCTTGGACGACACGACTTTAGACAGGAAATTTACCTGATTATTCGTGCAATTGATGGATATACCATTTTTAATGTGTGGCCATACTTTATGGAGAGAATTGCAACAGCGGTTTATCAAGAATTACAGCAGGAGATATCTTTATGATTTTTCAAGATCACACGGAATTCCTTTTCACCATAGGGATCAAGATATCTTTGATTGTCGGAATTAGTTTATTCGTATTAACTGTTCAGCGAATACTTCAAGTATTTATAGGTAGATATTTGGTTAAAAATGCCAGAATCTCTTTGGACATGGTCAATAGTTTAAAATTGCTTGTTAGAATTGGTACACTTGTCATTATTTTTTATTCATCCCTAGTTATCTTTGAATACTCTATAGAATCTATATTTGGATTTTCAACAGTGATTGGGGCCCTAGTTTCCTTTGGATCAGTCCAATGGGTAAGTAATTTTATTGCAGGGGTTTACTTGTTATTTCTTCGGCCTTTCAGCATCAACGATTTCCTCCAAGTAGGAGCAGATATCAGAGGAACTGTGGAAGAGCTATCCTTAAACTATACCAAAATCAGGACCATAAACGGAATTTATTACCATATTCCTAACCGGGTTGTCGTAAAATCAAACCTTAAGCTCTTTTATGGGAAAAAGAAAAGGATTATTGGGGCTGAAGGTTTAGACAGGCAGTCTAAGGACCTAGTGATACATAGATTTCGGGATTTGGCTAGGTACTTGCTCGAAGAACGAACAATACGTTATACTTTTCTCTGGGGAGCCCCCATAGGTGATATCCAGGTTTCAAAAAGAAATATACTTGAGGTGTGTGAAATTTACGCTGGAGTTTTCGGTTACACCCCCGAATATTATCTTGAATCCTTAGGGAACAGAATGTTCTTTAGATTCATCATCGAAACTCTAAATACACATTTATTAGTAGAAAATATCCATGATTTCAGAAATGACATAATATCAAAGTTTCACTAAGAAATCGGATGATAATTTGTCTTCATGTCACAAATCTTTGAACCAAAGACCTAATTGCACTAATTGTAAGGCAATCCGAAGATTGGGAATTATTTGAAACCCCGAATGTAACATGAAACGATAAAGAATATGTATCCCCTGAGTGACTGTTCGTAGTCCTACGACAGTATTTAAATACAAAAAGCTCGGCAATTGATGAGGTTCTTTCGATGAAAAAAGTCGAATCGTATCAAGATCTTTACTACGCGTGGATGCTTTTTCAAGCGCTAAGAGAATCCAGAAATCCAAGATTCATTGAACTGAGAGAAAGATTACGAACGGAAATTGAAGATTTTTGCGGAAAATAATGTCACACTGGTGATACATACACAATCAAGTTAGAAATACCATTTTTGGGACCTAGATGGGCTTGTTAAGAAAGACACAATTGATTAAACGAAGGACGAAAAAGTTAGGGCTGCCTCCAGGAAGCCCCGTGTTCGTTGGTCGCAAAAAAACGGACAAAACAACACTAACACTTCTTCGATATGATAAGGATAATTCTGAGGAAATTGGTTTAGATGAGATTAGGGAGGTTACAAGGTATGAAGAGCAAAGAAAAGTTTTTTGGATCAATATCGATGGCTTGCATGATATAAGAGTAATCGGGGAGATCGGTAACACTTTTTCTATTGATCCCCTTCTGATTGAAGATATATTAAACACTGATCAAAGACCAAAATTAGATGAATATACCGAAACTATCTTTATCACCGTAAAAACGCTGGATTATCTCCCCGAATATGATGCAATCACAGTAGAACAGATTAGTATGGTTCTAACCAAAAATTACGTTCTTACGTTTTTGGAAGCTCCTAATGAACTTTTTGATCCAATAAAAAACCGAATTAAGAGCTATAAAGGGAAAATCAGACACTCAGGTTCCGATTATCTCTTTTATAGCCTCCTCGATCTAATCGTAGACAAATATTTCGTGGTTTTGGAAAAGCTTAGTAATAGAATTGAAAGGTTAGAAACCGATCTAATTTCAAACCCGAACACGGAGACCTTACATACCATTTATGACCTCAAAACGAATTTACTGCATCTTCGTAGGGCCGTATGGCCCCTAAGGGATGTTGTAAGTCGTTTAGAACGAGCTGGTTCAAACCTGATTCAGACGAACACTCGCCGATACGTTCGTGACATTTATGATCATACAATTCAAATCATAGAGACTCTAGAAATCCTGAGAGACATGATCAACGGAATGATGGAAATCTATCTTTCTAGTACTAGTAACAGAATGAATGAGATAATGAAAGTTCTAACGATCATTGCAACCATTACAATTCCATTAACAGTTATTTCGGGAATTTATGGAATGAATTTCAGATATATGCCAGAACTAGAATGGATTTTTGGTTATCCGTTGGCACTATTATTAATGCTGATTGTAGTAATTACAATGATAACCTACTTTCGGACGAAAAAATGGTTTTAAGGTATGTATTGAACTCAAGATCTGATTCTGTTCTTTTTTCCAGTATTTCGATCAGATATAAAGCAGCAGACAAATAGGTGTATTGATGCTAAACTTCATTAATCTTGCTAATAAGTTATCTTTTTTTCTTTTTTATTCGTTTAAGTTCATCTTTCAGTTCTAATTTTCTTTTCAGTAATTTCTGACGGGATTTGATACCCGTTATAGTACTCAAATGTCTATCAATAATCTGCAATTCCTTGCTAATAGATTTCACTTTTCTATCTGTCATCTTCATAAACTACAACAATCCATGAAATTTCCTGAATCGACCTAATGGCATATCCAAAGGAAAATGAATGAGGTAACTACTTGGACTGAATTTTTTTCATACGTTTCTCCGGCTTTACCAACTATGCTGACAGGACTCATTCCAGTGACCTTATCATCCAGAATCTAGATTATTATTTGCCAATGATGAAATATGGAAATGAAAACAGAATCCCCCGACGGCAAATTGAGAGGATTTGAGTAAAGTGAAAAAATCAAGGAAAAACAACTCCATTCATTTTTCGATCGATTTTTGGATTTATCTGTATTTTTCGGTGAAGGGCTCATTCCTTTAAATTTACCCATCCTATTCCGCCTCATTGAGATCTAATCAACAGCGGGATCAAAAGAAATCCAATTTTAAACTCTCCTCACTTAGTTTTAAGGCGGCTATCTTCAAAATTAGGTTCAATCCAATACCTATTAGCTAGTCATTATTCGTCTTGGTATCTACTAAAATCCTCATCGTAATCCTCATAATAATCTTCATCGTCGTCCTAATCGCAATCCTCGTCAGAGTCCTCATCATCGTTCTCAGCGTGTTCTTCTGATCCGATGATTCGTTTAGTGGGTTTTATTTTACTCATTTTATATCTACCACGCTTATTCAGGATTGTGTCCATGTCCGTATATATAGAAGAGCCATGAGCCAAAGAGCCAACTCAAATATATCCATATTTTAACCTTTTCAATTTTAAGAGTTAACGTATCTATCAAGATTGAGATGTGTATTGGGTGTTCGTAACCCAGCATGGGGAACGTGCCTAGTCTGGTTTCGTACACTATCCCTGTAAACAGTTTATGATAAAAACGAGGAAATAGTGGTCTGCATACTTCACTCGGTTAATCATGTACTAGTACATTCTTGTTTCGTTAAGACCGTTGAAAAACCAGCTTCCTTCAGTATTTTCATTCAGGATGCATAAGGATTTCATAAGATAGCTGTGATCTATATTTTCAGCATCAAATACTGTATGATTTAACAGCATTTAATTGAAAGACCCATGAGATGACATTTGGAGGTTAATAGCATATCATCGAACTTATGTTTACTTAGAACACCTGTTAAACTGATATGTATTAGGAAAAACCATTCAGAGGGAAAAGAATAAAATTTATAAATAATGACGGTATTTCTGTTTTCTGTGGCTCTTTTAACAGGCCCAAAACACACTAGATGGAAAAAAGGTGAAAGTATATGTCCAAACGAACTAAAGCAAGACGGAAGTCAGGCTTTGCCCGGGCACGAGTAGAAAAGGTGATTCGCGACGCCGGTGCATTCCGTGTATCTGCTGATGCGGTTTATCGATTGAATGAGATATTAACCGACTATGGAATGAATGTTTCGCGATATGCAGTGGATATTGCAAAGCACTCAGGACGTAGAACTGTCAAAGAAGTGGATATTCGGCTGGCTGCAAGCCAATAATCAATTATTTAAACCAATTTTTCCCCTTTTTCTTTTTTCCTTTCTCATGATTAAGAATACTGCCATCTAGTTATTGATCTGCTGTCGGAATTGAAAATAATATAATATCTCGCTTCAACATTGCAATTCTTCTTTTCTAGAAGGACTGGAGAATTTTGTAGTTGGATTCCATCGCACAATAGTAGGATTTTCGGGGATGATGGTCTGATCAATCCCTCCGTACATGAAATTCCAAGATTTCATCACCAGTTTTTTGAAGTACCCAGCAATGTTCATTTCTACTAGGACAGATTCGGTACACGATAATGATTATTAAAGTATCCGTAAACACGATAACTATGGAAAAAAAGCTTGCTAAGGCCTATGTTCCCGCTGAATTTGAAGATGAGATTTATAGGTTCTGGGAATCGAATGATTATTTTCGACCTGAAACACAAATTGAACTAGGTCTCATAGATCGTGAAACGAGCCCAAGATTTTGTATCACAATTCCGCTCCCGAACGTAACGGGTATCTTGCATCTAGGACACGCCTTGACCATTTCCATTGAGGATCTGATGACCCGGTATTCCCGAATGCAACAAAAAGAAACGCTGTTCATGCCAGGAACCGACCATGCAGGAATTGCGACACAGAACGTTGTAGAACGAGAACTCTTGAAACAAGGGATTAGGAGAAAAAAACTAGGGAGAGAAAAGTTCGTAGAAAAGGTATGGCAATGGAAGGAAATTTATCATGCTCGAATCACCGAGCAATCAAAAAAGATGGGGATGAGTAGTGACTGGATTCGTGAACGTTTCACATTGGATGAAATCTGCACAAAAGCAGTACGTGAAGCCTTTTATCGTTTGTATCATAAAGGATTTATCTATCGTGGCGAATACATGGTCAATTGGTGCCCACGTTGTGAATCGGCCATTTCGGATCTAGAAACAGAACCGAAGGACACTTCGAGCCACCTATGGTATATAAAATATCCAGTAAGGACTCCGACGTGGAACGGTCCCAAATCAGAATGGGGTAGTGGAAATTGGGCAAAAGGAGCAGAAGAATTCATTATCGTGGCAACCACGCGGCCTGAAACTTTGTTGGGAGACACAGGGGTTGCTACAACCCCTGACCATAACGAATTCTCCAGATTTATAGGCCAAAATGCCATTCTCCCAGTCCTGGGCCGTGAGATCCCTATTTTTGCAGATGAATACGTCGATCCCGAAGTTGGAACGGGAGCTCTGAAGGTCACGCCAGGACATGACCCTAATGACTTTGAAATCGGGGTAAGACACGAGCTAGATGTTGTAACAGTTCTAGATGAAAAAGCGCGTTTACTTCCACATGTTTCAGGGCCGTACGCAGGAATGAAACGGGAGGAAGGTCGAAAAGCTATTGTGACAGATCTAGAACAGGAGGGACTGCTAGTTAAGATCGAGCCATATGTTCACACCGAACCCCATTGTCAAAGATGTGCTACCGTCATCGAACCACGTGTATCAATTCAATGGTTCGTAAAAACAAAGCCTTTGGCAGAGGCGGCTATGGAGAAAGTCCGTAAGGGGGAAACAGTAATTATCCCTAAGAGGGAGGAAAAACGATTTTTTCAATGGATGGAAAACATTAGAGACTGGTGTATTTCTCGTCAGCTCTGGTGGGGTCATCGGATTCCCATATGGTACTGTGATGATTGTTCGGAAGAAATCTGCCCGCCCCCGGATGTGGATGAACTTGCTGAATGTCCTAGGTGTAGTAGAAAGAATTTAGTGAAAGAGGAGGACGTTCTAGATACCTGGTTCTCAAGTGGTCTGTGGACTTTTTCTACACTCCATTGGCCAGACACCTCACACCCAGATTTTCAGCGATTCTATCCAACTGATACCAGGGAAACTGGCTATGATATCCTTTTCTTCTGGGTTGCTCGAGAAATGATGTTGGGCATTGAATTAACAGGAGTAACCCCTTATCATACCGTATACCTGCACGGAATTATCAGAGATGAACGAGGGCGGAAAATAAGCAAATCTATGGAAGATGTGGAAGAATATGATCCATTACATATAATTAAGGAATATGGAGCGGATTGTTTGCGTTTTGTTCTGATATCGAACACCATTCCGGGGATTGATATCAATCTTGATCCCAGACAACTTGAGGCGGCTCACCGATTTGCCAATAAGGTCTGGCAATCCGCGAAATATGTCCTTGGCCATATCCAAAAAGGAGACACATTCCCAACTCTGGATGAAATCGCTCCAACTCTGAGATTCGCTGATAATTGGATATTATCCCGATTACATCAGACCATCAGATCAGTAACTGCATCCATGGAAGAAATGGATTACCTAAAAGCCGCTCGTGACATAAAAAGCTTTTATTGGAGCGAATTTTGCGACTGGTATCTTGAGATCAGCAAGATTCGTCTCCATGGAATCAATGAGGAGGCCAAGGCTGCTCCCAAGGTTATTTTACTTCATATCCTGGACAATACTCTTCGTTTACTCCATCCTATCATGCCATTCGTGACTGAAAAACTGTGGCAGCGGCTTCCAAGCTCAATACGAGTCCAACCTGCCTTGATCGTGGCCGAATGGCCAGATTCCCGTGATGATCTCGTTGACATTGATCTAGAAGAGGAATTTCTCCTTACCATGGAGCTGATTCGTGAAATCAGAAGAATTCGTGTGGACTATAATGTGAATCTCAGGGCCAAGATTCCTTTTCTTATAAGTCCAGGAGAATATGCGCCAACCTTTGAAGCAACCCGAGAAGAAATTGTGGCACTTGCAAAACTAGATCCTAAAAAATTAGTCATATCATCAATTTCAGATTCCCCCAAGCGGGCAGCACGCGTAGTTCTTCCGGAAATTACTGCTTATGTCCCGCTTGAAGAAATTATAGATTTGGAAAAGGAGAAGCAGCGAATCCAAACAAATTTGACCAAAATCACGAAGGATATTTCTGCTACTGTGTATAAGTTGAATGGTCCTTTCGGAGAACGGGCGCCTCCTGAAATTGTTGAACGGGAAAAAGGAATATTATCAGAACTGGAGACCAAAAAGTCTCTACTAGAGGATCAATTAAGAATTTTAAGTTGAATTATCCGTTATTGTTCGATACTCTGTTGTTATGTACAATGTTCAGACAACTTAGGTTCCAAGGGGGTTGAAGAGTTTTGCCCACAAAGTTTAGAGAGAAACTGATCTTATATCAAATCAAAATCTCAGCCCTCTATCTAATTGCGAGCAGAGAGAACCTCCGAGCAATATAGAAAAAAGATTAAGGTTAGAGTAACATTCATCCCTAATATTGCCCGATTTCATGACTTGAATCGAGAACTGAAGTTAGTAATAGGATAAATAAAGTCAAAATGGGAATAGAAATGAGAAAAGGGGCAAAATCACCCCAGTCAACGCGCTTAGTCGCCCGCCATATGCCCGTATGTAGAATCCAAGATCTCGTACTAGATCAATTTTGATTGTTTCACCAAAAATGGCTCCTCGGTCTTTTTCGGATACGGATAGATGAAAGATATGAGACCTAAAT
Source organism: Candidatus Heimdallarchaeota archaeon (assembly GCA_048881705.1). GTDB lineage: Archaea > Asgardarchaeota > Heimdallarchaeia > Hodarchaeales > Hodarchaeaceae > Hodarchaeum. Next base: position 45,150 of record JBHLSH010000001.1, read on the forward strand.
GCACTTCGAGACGTAGTAAACCAAACCGCGTCACCAATCTGCAAAATACGGCCTAAAACTCCCACGATATCATTCCCCTCTGAACTTATGAAAGGAAGCTGAGCCTCCGCCATACCCATAGGTTCTGCTTCATCTAGCGAAAAGGCGTACTCAATACTCTCCATAAACGAATTCTGGGCACCTTGTAAGTGAAAAGTAACCGTCCTTTTCTTTTGGCTAAATTCTGTCGTGTTTCGATTCAATGCAAAAGCTAAAATTCGAAAAGGATGCCGATTTCCGCTTACCTTTTCAGGGGCAGAAATTGATACCCAAATATCGTCATTTCCTATAAAATTAGCAAGATTATCTGTAAGTTCTATTATCAAACGATCAATTGTGGCGAATACCTCTGGGATTCGTTCACGGAGACGATCAAAGATCTCCTCAAGTACTGAAAAATTGATTCCTGAGAATTGCCCCTCCTGAAGACTTCTCAAATGCTCCGCCTGAATGATTTCTGTAAGTTCATCCTCGAAAGCCTTTGTTGGCAGCTGGAGAGGCATTCTCCTTCGTAAATAGAACAGTAGAAGGATTTTCTCACGCGCACGTTCCATTCTAGTTCGTGGAGGGAGCGAAGGTTCGAAATCCTGGCGTAATGCCATCACGATTGAATCCGTCCATTCATCAAAGCGCATCTTCGTAATTGGGTCAAGAAACGCCAGAATACTATCCGAAAGAAGATTATCGAGAGTGATTGGAGTTACACGAGGTTGAAAAACTCTCAAAAACGCTCCTACTTCAAAAGCAGGCTTTTCGGGGATTTCAAGAATCAATAGAATTCCTAGCGCAATTAATACCAACCCTAACGCGGAAAACAGAATAACGGGTCTTAGGAGAGCCTTAAGATTGTCAACAAGATTTGGTGGAAGAGAATCGGCTAATCCGGGAAATAAAACCAATAATTGCTCCAGCGTGGGGATGACTGAAATTGCAACAAGGTACAAAGCCAACGAAAGAAAAACAACAATCGTGATCAGAGTCGTTGAAGTACGAGTTGAAGAAACGTAACCTGAAACAGAAGAAAAACCTTCTAAACTCTCAACAGGAAATCCCTCGTTGGTTTTTCGTTCTGTTTCGTTAGAAAACGTCTTATGATTTAAAAATCCCAGAAGACTAAAAGCAAATGCGTTTAAAAGTAGTGCAACCCAGAAAATGCCCGCTAGCGCGAGTTCTGCCCTTCCAGGTTCAAAATTACCAGTAAGCATGAAAAATAGAATGATTATTGGAAGGATAAACATCAACCAGGTGCCATATTTCCGACAATAGCCATTCAGAAAGCCAGTGAATGAAATTCTTGTCACCTCAAGTTATATTTTCAAATGAATGGATTAATGGGAATCGATTATTTTCGAAGGTTCATAAATGGAAACAGATTTCTGAAGTTAAAGATCCAAATAGAAATCCGGAATCAAGTTGTTAATTCTTTCGCTACTTCTGTTAAATCCATTTGAATACTATGCTTAATTGCCGGAAGTTGGGACACTAATACAATCAGCAGAAGCCCGCCCCATAACAGGATCCATGTGGTTTGATGAATAAGAATCTGGAAGTAAAACACCCGAATTACATTGTCCAGTAGCCAGCTTGCCATCCATAAACCAATAGGGATTCCGAAAATTATCCCAACGATGGCCTGTACAATGTTTTCCAATGTCATCATCATTAAGAATTCACCATCAGATAGGCCCAGTGAAAACATGGTAGCGATTTCCCGTTTCCTTTCCTGAAAATTGATAAAGATAGTGGTAAAAACGGAAGTTCCTGCAATCAAGCATGCAAGGATAAGAAAAACCCCTACTACTGCATTGAATACTCCCATAACAATGTTGAGAGACGAGCGATAATCGTAGAAAAATTCGATTGACCTGACATTATCAAGTTTTTCTAGAATTTCATCTCTTAAAAATTCCAGCTGAGCTACATTATCCGGATCTTCAACTTTTATGATCAGTTGTGAGTAGGGAGTTAAATCGATATTAAGCTCTGAGGTTCGGAAGATATCAAGCCCCATTAGAGATGTCAGGATCCCAATGTGAGTGTAAATGAATCCTCCCCAGATTTCTTCCGAAACCCCCGATACCGAAGCATTGGCTGGAGCCACAGGTATTTTTTTAGCATCGGAAAACGATAGTCGTTCTTTACTCCTAGATAAAACCTTTTCAAGGAATTTCAACGCCTCAATTCTTGCCAAATCGTGGTAGGTCTCATTTTTTTCCAAATCAGGTTTCACGTAGAAAAATGCATTAGAATAGACCTCAGATGCAGCATAAAACGCTAGGTCAATACTGGGAATTTGAGGATAATCAAAAGAAATGTTACTTCCAAGACCAATTGAAAATCGAGTCGCTAAGGCTGAACAAATAACCAAACTATCATTAAGCATCTCATCTCGCATGCTAGACCATTGAAAATTGTGAACCTCAGGCTGGGTAGTGTTGAATGCTGTTATCAGTACCTCCTGTTCGACATCACCGAAGTGAATTAGAGATGGAATTTGTAAAACGGGATTCACTGCCAAAATAGATTGATCTAGGTCAGTGATGGCAGCAATGTCTTCCTTTACACCAAGATCGGCATAACCGATCCCATCATATTTTACGATAATATCGTATTGACTAGTTTGGTAGAATTGCCTATTAACACCCATCCCAATAGAGTCGATGAATGCCAAAGCTACAACCAAGATCATGACACTGGCGGTTAAGCCAACGATCGTGGCGGCTGTACGTAACCTTCGACGTGTGAGGTTGCGTAGTGGGATTGTTAATTTCAAACCTAAGGGATTTATCACCAATAAACGTTCCAGTATAGATCTCTTGCCTGATTCTACGTTTAAATTAGTCTGTAACGCTTCCTGGGGCACCATACGACTAGCCCCGTAAGCAGGCAAGATACCACTAACCACACTTACTCCAATCCCTGTTCCTATGCCTATTAGAATGACGGAAAACTCAGGGACAATTACAATCAGGAGACCAAATCCCATATAATATGAATAAATCCAAGTTACCACCCCAGAAATGAGAATTCCAGCTATAACACCAGAAAAACTTCCAACAACGCCAATAAAAAGAACCAACAGGCCATAATGGATCAAAATATCGTTGGGTAGGTAACCCAGTGAGGCTGCAATTCCAATGCTCCGCTTCTGGCTTTGGACAATTCGACCAAGGGTGAGATAGATGGAAACTCCCGCTACACCGAGAATCACGGTCGGAAGAATGAGAGCAATTTCCCGAATTTCCGCTAGATCAAGTTGTAGTGCCCAGTTCGAAATTTGCCATTCTTGAAAGATCGGGGGAGTAAACGAATTGCTGGTAAATTGGTTCAAGGTAGATGTCAGTGCATTAATAATTCGGTTACGATCATTGAGAGATGTTCCATCTCGAAGTTTGACAATTATATTATTTGCAAGGCCTGTAAGGTTACTATAGCCTTGAAGATGTTCTAAAGGAAGAAATCCTACTCCAAAACGATGTGTAGGTAGAAAATCGTATCGAGAAGGAATTAAAAGAAGATATTCAGGACTATAGACAATGCCCCTGATTGTAAAGTTGTAATTCTTTCCAGAGATCAGAGTAACTTGAGACTCCCCCACTTCAAGATCAAAATGGTGCGCGTAATGGGCTTCAATGAGAACAGAGGTGTTTTCAGTGGTTTTATCGAAAAAACTACCAGCTTCGAAGAAGAGATCATTCACCCGAGAATCTGTGTCCCAATCTATCCCCACTAATCTCCCTTCGTTGTAATAATTTCGATCAATTCCTTCCCTAGAGCTTGAATGGTTAAGATTATGTCCCACTTTGACCAATAATCGAAAATCCACCCTCTCTACTTCAGGGGTTTTGCTCCTAAACTCATCAACTTTAGCTTGTACGAGTGATAGATTAAACCATGTACCTTCATATGTAAACAATTCAGCATCAGCAAAGCGAGTTCGCGAATAGAATCCTTGGTATGTATGGCTGAGATTGGTATAACCCATTGTTAACGCAATATAGGACCCAATTCCCAAAAAACAAAGCATTAAGAGGGCAGAAAATAGCAATTTTTGCCGGAAAATGTCCCTAACAGATTTTTTTATCCAAATCCGTGTTAGAGCTTTCATAATCTTGCTACCAAATTATGTTATCTAGATCCGTAGGTTGTTGCTGAATTATCATGTTATAAGTTCCCGTTTGCATTCCAATAATTGTATCAGCAATTTTTGCGATCTGCTGATTGTGTGTAGCAATTAGAAATGTCTTTTGCGTTGTTTCATTAAGACGTTTCATTAACCGCAGAATTTTAACGCCGTTACGATAATCCAAATTTCCCGTTGGTTCGTCTGCAACCACTATGGGGGGATTTTTGGCAAGAGCCCTGGCTATGGCTACCCGTTGTTGCTCTCCCCCTGATAACTGACTTGGAAAATGAGAAGCTCGGTTACCAAGACCGACCTCTTTCAACCAATGCAAGGCCTGAGTCCGGATAACATTCCTATCAAATGACCGGGATCCCACGTCGCCCTCGACACCGACTAGATCTAATGAGAACTCGATATTTTCGAGGGCAGTTAACGTTGGAAGAAGGTTAAAAAATTGAAAGATGAAACCGATAGAATGCCTTCGAAAGACCGCACGCTGGGTTCGGGTATAAAATGAAATATCATTGCCATTAATAAGAATTTTACCTGATGTGGGGATATCTAGGGCGCTAACTAGATTTAGCAAGGTTGTTTTACCCGAACCGCTAGGACCAAGAAGTACCACAAATTTACCTCTATCAATATCAAGGGTTAAGTTTTTCAGAGCGTTTACTCTAACTTCTCCCAATTCATACTCCTTAGATACTTCTCTTAATGAAATCAAAATCGCGGTTCCTCATTAGTCAATTGTAAGAATAACTTTTCCAATATTCTGACGGCTTTCGATACGTTTATGCGCTTCATTGATAGACTCTAATGGAAAGACAGTGTCAATCACTGGTCGAAGTGAGTTTTCTTTCACAAGTTCGACCAGCTCGTCAAATAAAATCTTTATTCTTGGATATTGTTTAAACAACAGCTGCCCCAAGTGGAAGCTCATAACCCCCTGTGAATTTCCAAGCATCTTCAGCACGTTCACTTTGGGCAGAGTCCTATACGCTGCCCACCATGTCCATGGTTTGTATTTGCTGAAGCGTACGCTGCTTAATCCAACAACAATTATTCGCCCCATAGGTGCAAGGCAAGCAATGCTTTCTCGGAATATTTTTCCTCCAATGGATTCAATAATGACGTCCACACCATTTGGTTTCCATTGGAAAATTTCCTTTTGAAAGGAATCATAGCCAATTGCTAAATCAATGTCCATTTGGTTTTTTAGAAAAGTAATCTTTTTTGGAGAACTCGCCGTACCTGCAATCTCAAGATTTAAGGCCTTTCCAAGTTGAACTGCCGCAGTTCCAAGTCCTCCAGCTGCCGCGTGGATCAGTAAAGACTCCTTGGGCCTCGCCCGAGCCATCTCCCTCAATGCCACGAAGGATGTGAGAAAGGATACCGTAAAGGCGGCGTTTTCCTCAAAACTGTAATCATCTATTGCCGGAAATACGTACCTCTGTGAGACCTTTGTCCGTTCAGCCTGACATCCGTATTGATAGCCCACTATAACTGGGTCTCCAACCGAAAAATCCGACACATCCGGACCTATTGCTTCAACAATGCCCGCACCCTCCATACCAAGAACAAACTGGCTTTCCGCTGGAACCCAGCCATATATTCCCCGTCTTGTAAGTATCTCAGCATAATTGACACCAGCGGCCTTTAAGTGGATTAAAACTTCATCCAAGATGGGAGGATCGGGTTGTGGAATATTTACCGCACTGAGAACATCAGCATTGCCCCGTCGCTTTAGTACAATAGCTTTCACATCTCAAATCGTCCTTAACTGCTGTGTTACACTTGGTCTTGCCTTAATTGAGATCTAAGAGATTGGGTATCAACTGTATCAGCCGCTTTTCTATATTTAAAACAATTCAAATCCCCTTGAAAATGGACTTATAGAGGTGGGGACTCTGTTAAAGCGATCGCAAGAGAAGTAATTCCAAAAATCACTCCCACAAAATGCCTGAATGGGAGAAAAAAACCTCTTCAAGTTTATCCTTGGTCAAATGCAAGCGGTGTTGATCCATCTATAACATACTAAAAACCTAGTAAAAGCGTGGTATAATTGAAATCTTGCACACTGAGAAACATTTTATATTGGTAGTTCGATACGATAACATTCAGGATGTTTTGAATTGGCTGATGAGGTAATTTTTTTTTCAGATTCCCATATATCAAAGTACACAGGTCTATTTCATGAAAAAGTGTTCAACATGGGGGTTAATCTAGTCAATGAAATTCTTAATGCCCGACCCAATGCTTTTTTATTGCATCTAGGGGATATTACCGATTCTGGGACGTATGAGGATTTTCTTTATGCAAAAAACGTACTAGATGCGAACTTTTCAAATATCGAGCGATTCTATACAATTCCTGGAAATCACGATATGCGAAACATCGGATATCAGCTCTGGAAGGATTTCTTTGGGGAGCGTCAGTTCTTTATTGACACGAGAGAAGATGGAGGAAACATGCTCATCTTGGGAATAGACTCTTCAGAACCTGATGCGAATACTGGGATGATAGGAGATCGAGGCATAGAGGCCATTTGTGAATTAGCGAAGTATCCTGAAGATATGGTAAAGATACTATGTTTTCATCATCATTTCCTTCCCATTCCAAATACAGGGAGGGAACGGGCAATGGTTCTAGATGCTGGCGATGTAAGGGAGGTTATTTGGGATGCAGGAATTGATATTATTGTTACCGCACACCGTCATTATCCAAATGTATTTTCTCTTTCAAACGGTGATAGAAGACTTTTGTTAATCAATTCGGGCACTTTCAGCAGTTTTAAAACGCGTGGAAGGGCGGGACATACCTTTGTTCATTTAAAGATGAATGAAAATCGTATCAAACTGAAGTTTATGGGTATCGAGGCCTATTCGGAATTCCTGCAACCCGCTCAATTTACTCAAGGTATTTCCAATGGTGAAATCACGACATACTCTCCATATGTTTTGCCTGAGGATAAGATATTGACAAAGATCTGTCAATTTTCTGACACCCATTTTACAAATGGTAATGATTTTCTCCCCGAAGTTTATGATTTAGGCATTAAAATGATGGTTAGAGAGAAACCAAATCTACTAGCCCATTGCGGGGACCTAACCAATGATTCGTATCCTGAGGATTTTGCTCTTGCTAAAATGAGATTACGTGAACTTCGTGAAAGTAAAATACCGTATTTAATTGTACCTGGGAAACGTGATCTTCAACCATTCGGTCGCGAGATGTTTATTGAACAGATTGGCCCGCTTGATCCCATCTTTGAAGATCCTACTGTACGCGTGGTTGGCATCAACACAGGCCCCGATGATTCAGGACATGTGGGACGTAGCCGACTTAAGATGATCCAAAGGGATTTTCATCAATATGGGTCATACAAATTCTTTGTTGTGGTTATGCATCACTCAACGCTACCGATCCCCCGAGCAAAATTCAAGCGGAGTGTCCAAGATGCAGGAGATGTTATTAGTTTTCTTACAGGAAACCAGGTACCTCTCGTTCTTTCAGGGTTCGAACACTATGCAACCACATTACAGGTTGAAAACACCGTATTTGTGAATTCTGGAACATTCTCCAGTAGAAAAATTAGGTCACGACGATTAAATACGTTTGTGGTTATCACTGTGTACGAGAGTGGGATGATGTTGGTTGAGGAAATTGAAATCCATTCAGGATCACGTCATAGATTAGGTATTTTTAGGGTTCCACTAATACATATGAGGGAACCCAATCAATAAGGCAGCTCTAGTTATGAATCTGTATTCAGACGTCACCATATCTTCTAGGCGGTAAGGGAAAAAAGGTGTCCCTATCGTGATTGTTTTCGATAGGAACTGATAATAACGATGATTAATCCTAAAACTGGATAAAAACCTTGTAGGACTGGGGTAAATGTAGATCTGACCATCTGGGGGACAGAGTTTGGATCCAAAGGATCACTTTTCAGATCTAATTCGACTTTATCTCCATAGGAATCATTGTCTGAATCAGATCGATTAGGAAAGGTGCCAATCTCCCATTCAAGTTTCGAAGAAAGGCCATCTTCGTCAGGATCTTTAGATGGAGATTCCGAATCCGTAGCATTTAGTGAAAATTGATATTCAAACCAATTGGGAAGATCATCTTGGTCAGGATCATTATGATCAAAGCGGTACATGAAATTCGGAAAACCATAGTTACTACGATCTGTCCAAAACATAATATCCAGATTATGATCATCAACGGGCATATCACTTTTATTGAAGCCCCATAGACGCATCCATGTCAAATCCTCATAATCTAAGATGGAGTATGCGGCACTTCCATACCACGATTTAGGAACCTCACCTCCTTCCAGATGTTCTCCCCCGAAAAGGTGCGCTAATTCATGAAGTAGCATCAATTGAGGTGTGGTCCACAAGCCTGGCTGATTATGGGCAATAATGAATGAATTTCCCAAGATAGCATTAGCATGATTTCCGCCTCCGTTGTATTCTTTTTGATATATCATAAGAATGTCATATCCATTTTTCTCCAGATCTGGACTATTTATCGTTGAAGTCGGAAGCCAAGGGAGATCAATTTGAACGGCAGACATTGTATCAAAAAGGGAGTCGTTCTCGTCAGGTGTGAATAACCAGATTTTTGCAATATGGATGTTGATCCCAAATTTCTTTTCAAATGGAGTCAACCAGGTTTTGAATAGCCGTTGAACCGTCGAACGATTAAAAAAACTACCCAAACCGAACAGACTGTCGTCAAGTGCCAGGAGGGCCGCAATCGATCCGGTAGGCCTATAAATATGGGATGGTAATATTGTAGAAACACCATCCGAATTCAGAATTGCTTTATGTGGAAAAACAAGAGCGGAAGGAAGGAGGATCGAAAACATAACAAGGCAGCTGAAAACTACAGATTTCATCTTATCTGGTCTCATAATCATGGTAAGGAACTGAGCCAAAGAAACCACCTATTTTAACAGCGCAGAGGATTCAAGAAGAGAATAGAATCACCAATTCCCGTGGAGATATCTTTCTTTCAAACTTGACAGCGAAACGGTATTTTTGGAATATCTTTATCAACTGACCAAGATCTTTATGAGGTACCAGGATATGGAATGGTGCAGATTGAAGCCGGCTTTCTATCTGTATACGTCCAATTCGATCATATCCCCTGCCACGAAGTCTTCTTTCCCACTGGTCAAATTTGATCGATTTCAAGTCCCTGTACCGTAACTTGGTCAGTTGATACAAGTTTCTTTTGAAAATACTAGACGAAAAAGATCCAACACCGTATAGAGCCGCATGCTTATCCAGTTGGATCAGTTTATAATGTCTAGGAAGAAAAACTATCAGAAGAAAGATCCATGCGACAATGAGCACACCTATTGCTAGCCAGCCAAACAATAGAAAGGAGAAAATGCCAATTACGATTGAAAATAAGACCATATCTTTTATTAATCCTTTTGTATCATGGGCACGACAGTAATAAATCGTGTTCTCAGCGTAAGGGGGATAAAACTGGCCAGGACTTAGCTCTTGGTCCTTACTAATCGCCATTCTTAAGTATTCGACAATAAATTCAAACATTTAAACCCTCTGTGGTGAAGTTAAAGATTGAACTTGTACTCCAGCCAAGATAGGGATCGACAACGAATACTTCTGGTTCGACACGGACAGAGTGAAGCCAACGCCCAGCGGATATACCAAGGACAGAATGACTCTCCGTTATCATCACTGGGAAGAACTCAAGCTGTGGATTTGGCAAAGCGATTGAGAATCAATGGTTACAGTTTTGACCAGATATATTCATCTGATCTCATTAGAGCCGCTGAAACAACTCAAATAATTCTCACACAAATGGAAACTGTAGGTTGCCCGGTTATTTACACTCCGTTGCTGAGGGAAATGGATTTAGGGGCGTATTCAGGAAGAAAAATGGATACGCTTAATGCAGACGAGCAGGCGTACCTTGATACGATCTGGAAGGAACGATCAAAGCGATTTCCTGGTGGGGAAAGTGTAAACATGCTGGTGCGTCGTTTGATGGAGTTTATGATTAGGGTAGAGAATTTACCGACTTCATCAGCCACTATCTTGGTTGTGACACACGGAGGTCCAATCTATCATATCTTGAGCTCCATTTTAGGATTATTAGAGGGATTTTCCTTTGGTTGGTTTGAAAACTGTAAGGTAAATGAGGTTGAACGAATCAATAGCGCGTTCAAGGATCCAGAATGGAAGTTACTGACAATAAATGATAATCCATGGTCTGAATAAAAGTAGATCCATTCAATAATCTAAAATAGCTAGGATACTGGCAGAGGTTACGAAAGCACATATTTTTATATCTTAGTATGGCTTAGAAGGCATTCCCGAATTCTACTAAGGGTGAAATTTGTATAGGAATAAGGATGATTTTGGAACTATTAAAATTTACTAGTAAAAGGAAAACTAGATTGTCTAAATTCGATTTCTTGCTCATTATGGAAATCTATTTTCTGAACAGTACTGAGGAATTTTTCAATCAGACATACTGAGATGGTCAGAGTCAGAAACGGACTCAAGAAATCATGAGAAATAATGTGATATTCGTGTAGGTTTGCTAGAGCGGTATCAGAACTAGTCCAGGTTAATGCGAAACAAAGATTATTATCCGAATCTGTGATCTGGCATGTTCTTGAAAGCAAATACTCCTTATTTCCTCTTATTGAAAACGCCTCAACAGGAGCTTTGACTCGTAGGAGCCCGAACTGAGTTCTTATCTTTCCAAGGTTGAAAAGAATGCCAGATTCATCTATAAATTTGCCTCCTGGAAGTTTTACATTAACCTGGTCATTACTTAACTTCCCCAGGATCTGCCAGGTAATTCTACCGAACAGGGGAATCTGCCCTCTGATTTCTCCTAGATTTATTCCAGTTAACGTCTCAACACGAAACGAATATAGATTGGCAAGTTCTACAAATGCCGTGACTATTATTACAATCGGAATTAAAAGCGAAGGAAGGATAAAAAAAAGCCAGATTGGTTCAAACAGGAAATTTAGAAGATTACTATTTATGGGAATTAGGATTGATGAATCTGGATAAATGTCATCAAGGATTGCAATACATACTAGTAGTGTAAATATCCAGATAAGCTTCTTTAAAATAATCACTAACCTAACAAATGGGCGTCTCCCCCCTATTATCCTTATGAACTCATGTCCGTTCACGACTCTAGTATTGTACTCGATTTTGCCCTCTTTTGCTGATCTTTGTAATCGGAAGGCTGTCATCGTGAGAATCTCACCCAATTTTCGCTTGGGATCTGAAAACTAAATACGCACAATATTCAAAGCTCTATGGTTATTTGAACCTACGTATTTACGAAGTAATTTCAGGAGGAAATGAAAAGATGTCCTAATTATGGATTCTACGGATTTTTCCGATGGAAAATCCACCATCTTTCTCAAAAAGAAAATTTAATGGCCAAAATGTTTAGGAAATGCCATTATTCGTCATAAAAATACAGATTCTTCAGACTCGGGATCAAATGAAAGAATATCTTTTGTTAATAAAATACGAGCCACATGGCCCGTTTTACCGTGAATAGATGTTGGGAGTCGCAGTAACCGACGGAGATCGATGGTTACTTTGTGATCGATTCGCGGGGCCCATCGTCGAAGGATTTCATCATATTTATTAATCTTAGCGAGATTCAGATTGAATCTCCGCATGAAATTTTCGTCGATTAGTCCATCCTGATGTTTTAGTTGTCGAATTACATCAGATGCGGTATTTGCACTGAATCCCAGCTCGATTAGATCTTTTCGCTTGATATTTCTAAGAAAATACCTAAAAACAGTTTGTTCAATACGTTTACGAAAATCATATCGGAGTTTTGTCCGATCATGAACACGAGCAGTCTCTCCTTCACCATGGACAATTGACATATAGTCCACAATCGCCTTACGCTGTTCCTGATCAAGATTAAACCCAATATCGTCTTTTATCCACCCGTGGACTCCTCTACGTCCAGAAAACACCCATGTTATGTTTTCTAGCCCAAAATCCATACGTAAGGTTTCATCGATGATTTCGATTGCAAGGGTTATCAATTGCCAACAACTGTGACAAACCTGTTCTGCTCCTTGGCACGAGCAGATGAACTTCCGAACCGCATCATAGTCTGTGAGATCGAGATCAAATACTAACTCATGACCCCTCCATTCGAGAGTGTGGATTGGTGTCTCCCGTGTTGGGGGAGTATCAAAGACGGCACCAACATATACGTCCGTCGGGGTTCGGTCAACCAAGAAATCGACAAATTCATGAGGTGTTTCAAACGAGAGGTTCCGAAAGAATTTTCCGTGTAGGCTGATAAATCCAAACTCCCTATATGAGAAATTAGTGAGATCAATAATATCAGATAAGTCTTGGAGGTCAAAATAAGACGCGTAATAATCACGGATCAGTTGTCGTTTCTGGTAAAGGGTCATTATACCTCACGTGTCTCGTCACTAGATGCCGATTTAATTTCAGATGCGGCCAAACTCCACTGCAATGGATGGACAATCTTACGAGGAGCAGGCCGACCATAAACAATCCGAAAGAACCAAGTACATGCTAGTGTAGGATCGCTTCCACTCCTCCCAACAATTCGAGTAATTTGGTTATGTGGAGTTGACCGGGGATTACTACGATTCAGTGCATTAGCCTTTAAGTATTTTGTCAAAAGATCGGGGGCGAGATGAACAAACGGACAGAAATATCCTGTAGCTATCGTGGAGCATTTTGGAACGTGATAATCGGTACGACCTCCCTCAAGTCCATACAAATGCCTTATTTGGTAACCCGCCTGTCGTTGGAATGTAGAAAAACTCACTCCAACGTTGTCTACTGACTTTTCATACCAATACTGGAGCTGCTCGTCTACAGACATTCCCGTTTTTTTCAAAAAAAATCCCAATTGAAGGCGATGGACATGGGTCAGCCTACCTGAGCGTTCAAGTTCCATAGAAAGGTATGCCATGCACGGTGGGAAGAGCTCGGGATTTGTATGTAGATTGTACCCTTCAAGGTCAATTTCTCCAAATTGTGATCGAATTTGAACATGCTGTGCTAAATGTTGTTCAATTTCTTGAACAACTTGGTCAATATCCTCACGAAGACCTAATAGATTCTGAGCCTTCTCGATTTCGTGTTCAAACTTTTGTTCAAAGGCTTTCTTGAGACTCCCCCTAAAATCGGTTTCACTCGATATTACCCAGCCTTTACGCAGATACCCTCGCCTATTGGCTACCATCCAGGGGACTTGAGTAAAATGTACACAGATGATGAAATCTCTACGCGAACCTCCTTTCTGGCCAAAATGAATATCCTCGTACAATTGGGTAAGGTGGGGATTTTGAGACTCGTCCATGATCGATTTAAATTCTTCATAATGCATAACATTTTCCGAACCAAAGATTGCCTGGAAAAATCTAGTTCGTTCTTCATGTGACTCCACACGATCAAAGTATAATTGTTGGAATAGATCCCCTTCCGTTTCGATAAGCCACGCTTCAAGTCTTCTATTGGTTGCAGCAACCAACCGAAGTAAATATGCGCCCAATAAATAGTTCTTATAGATTTCGGGGAGACCAACATCATGGTAAGGGAAAGTATCGTGGATCACTTGTGAGGGATTTCTCGGAAGATCTTCAAGTAATTTGATTCGATCTAGTGCCAACTTTTTCCAATCCAACATGTCAAGACTGAGGTCAGGAGGGGTTTTCAGTATGAACCAGTCTGGTAACGACAGCGTTTATCCCTTCATGCCAGGATTAGAGTGGAATAATTAAGAGTAGATAAGAGCTGAGCTTCAATACATACAACTCGAGGTTCCCTTATTAAAGAACATGAAAAAACCTCATACGAGACCATATAGCTAATAATTCATAAGGTAAGGAAACAAGAAAACGCCTGCTTAGCCATCACTATATATACTACTATACGTTTTAGTTATCCTTCTGATATCCTTTTCCTCTGAAGAGGTGAATAACATTAGTTGACATTTACCGGCAATACTGTATCGATAAGATGAACCTAGTAGAACGGTTTATCTCCAGAGAGTCCGGACAGGTATTGGATGTGGGCTGTGGCAATGTCAACGTACCTGGACTTCAATACTGTTATTGGCGTTTAAGGGCAAAATATGACGTCATCGGAGTTGATATCCGTCCGGGACAATACGAGAATGTCCTAAAAGCCTCGGGAACCCATCTTCCCTTTGCTAGTCGCTCGTTCAAATATGTGGTCTCATTTGATGTAATTGAACATATTAAAGATTTTTCAGCGGTCATTAAAGAAATGTTACGGGTGGCAAAGCATCGGGCGATAATCATAGTTCCGTCAACCTCACGGCCCACGGTACGAAAAGCGTTAAATTGGGTTCGACGTATGCTCGGAGGTGCGGGCTCAGATCTAGGTGAACTTGTGTTACAAGGTCATTATTACGAGTTTTTTCCTAATGAAATCCTTTACTTCAAAGGAGAAGCGTTTGAGGCCTTTCATCTTACCTTAGATTATCCCATATACGGCCGAAATTTACTCCGTAGAGCTGGGGTCATCTTTGCGGGGTTGTACATTTTTGACCGTTTATAGCCATTTCTCCCTAGTTATCTTGAAATCAGATGGTTTCCCAGAGAGATGCCTATGAATATTGTGGAACTTCTTTTTACTCAATTTGGCCCCCTCTTTTATAATGGAATCTTTCTCGGATTATGGTTACTCTGGTTTGTGTATAATTCTAACGAGAAAGGAATGCCTTTGCGAACTAGGTTCAGTACTTATCTCAAAAACCCACTATGGTTTTATTTGATAACATCGGGCCTAATTATATTGTTTCTCTTCCTAGTACTCTCCTACGCAATTCAAAATACGGACGTCGATGATGCTATTACATCTGGGGTTCAAGCCTTTTTGGCAGGCAACAACCCGTACAAGGAAGAAGTGGTAATACATCATCTGCCATCTGGAATAACCTATGGCTTTTATCACTACTTTCCACCGGATTTGTTGTCATACAGTCTATTTTATCTTTTAGGGGGGAGATTACTCGTGTCTCTCTTGGACACATATTGGTTTGTCCCATTCCATTTCATCCTCCTCATTCCTTCTTATTGGTTCGTATCGCGAATTGTAAACTGGCCGAATGGCCGCCGACTCCCTTTTTTCGGATTATTAGTTTCCCCGTTCTTGTTTACAAATTCCATATTAATGTTATTCTTTTTTTTGATTGGATATTATCTCTATGAGATCCAAGAAAAACACACCCTAGGAATGACCTTCTATGTACTAGCAGCTTCAATAAAATATATGGTTGGCTTTATTGTTCTGTTCTATTTAGTTGAAAAACTTAGACTTCTTCTAAAGGAAGGTCTGCCCGCCTCGAAATGGACGTACATCCATGCAAATTTTGGTCCATACCTACTAGCGGGCATCACCCTTGCCGTTTTTTCACTCCCATTTGGTCTCGTTGATGTAATTATAGCCGTGTTTTTCTACCAAGGCCTGCTATCGTTCCGAAGTGAGGTGGCCCAATCTCAAGGACCATTACTAATCGAACTCATTCACTGGGGGGCATTAGATCCTTTTTATATTGGTTTTGTTGTCATCATTCTTATCAGCGCTTTTTTTATGGCACGAAAACAATCTACGTATAGCCAGATACTGCATTTTTCGTTTCTGGCGATGATAATCTTGCCATTTTACGCGACAGAGCTCTTCATTACCGTTCCCTTTTATTGGTGGTTCAAGGAAGGACAGGATGTAATGATAGAGGAACGGAATGTCTAGGAACAAAAAACCTTCAATTCCCCTCCCAGACTAATGATGGACTCATCTAGTGTTTGCAATAGTAGAGATAACAGAGATACTTCTAACTGAGAATCTTTCATCCACATATAGGATGCGAACGTGTTCTTCATCATTGTCAAGACCATGGATGTCCACAACCTGACAGACCCCCGAAATCGATGGTTTGTAATCTTTTTTCCTCATTTTAAGGGGAATTGCTTTTTTGCAAATGGGACATGGCTCACAATTAAGGGCCACAAAGTCACCTTTGGACATTTTCTACGTTCCTTTAGACTTTTCCTGCTTTTTTAGTATGCCTACGAAGGCTTTCTTAAACCTTTCTTTATAAGATTAGTTAAAACTCCTAATTCCAACCGAGAAATCTGGAAATGAGTTTTGGAAAGGTTTTTAAATGTAATTTATGGAGTATTCCTCAGTTTAAGTCGTTAGTCCCTGCTAAAGATGAGGGTTTGTCTTATGAAGGATGAGACGGAATCGGAATTGACCGTCGATACCCCCTGGGGTAAATTGATAACAGTAAAAGGACTGAAATTTCTACTTGACGGGTTCACTAACGATTTAAGGAAAATTGATGGCTCATTACGAAACATTGAGACTCGCCTTGCAGAATTAGAGTCAACTTTGCCGAGTAGGAACACTATAAGTCGAATTCAAGCCTTAGAGGGATCATTTAAATCGCTCGAAGAAGAGATTCAACAGTTTCGTGAGAATCAGACAAGATTCGCCTCACATTTGAAAAAAACCTTAGAGCTTTTTTACGCCCGTTTAGAAAACTAAGTCATTTAATTTGAACTTCGCTCCATCTAAGCGATTTCAAGGTATTTCATGATCGTCGGGGGAATTTAAAATTGCTTGAATACGCTTTGCAAGTTTTTCCCCTATCTGAGGGACAACGATTAGATCATTGATTTCAGCGGACGAAATCGCCTGAATTGAGGAAAATCTCTCCAATAAATTCTTGGCCTTAGTATGATTGACTCCGGGAATGGTAGAGAGTATAAATAGCTGGATTTCCTTGATACTGTGCGTCTTTTTACCAGCACTTGGCAAAGCTATCTCCGTTATTTTTTTTTCCTGTTCTCGTTTTGCTAACTGTAGTAAAAGAGCTGTTGTTTCCGAGGGGGAGAGAGTAAATATGATAGGAATTCGAAAGTCCAGGATAATTGAACTAATAGCTCCCATGATTGAGTTCAATGAACCATATGGGATAATTCCCTCTGGTTCCAACTGAACCACAAGTAGGGGAACCTTTTGCTGTGCCAATCGTATCAATTGGGACTCCCGGCCAGGGGAGGAGGGCTGAAATAATCGCCCGTCGTGAACCGATCTGATGAAATCGGAATAAGTCTTTAATTCTACCACAACACGATTAGAGAGTAGATAATCCCCAACTTCAAGTCTCTCCTGTTGGATCCGTGCCCCTTCTTTTCGGAGTAACCTGGGAATCTGATCACGAGTCTCACGTGAATCGACAATGATTAGAGGCCCTTCCACTGGCTTCCTGGCCGATGACTCCTCTGTTTCTTCTGAAAAAAACGCATCTAAAGTTGACTGGGGCTTATGAGTCACTGTCTTTTCAAGCAACTCAGGCAACTCTTTTCGTAAAAAGGTCTTCATTAACCTGTCCTTTTGTTTTATGGCCCAGTACATGGCCTCGTCACGCGTTTTTTTTGTTACAAGATGGATTACTCTCGATTCCTTCATCCTTCCACGTCCTTGACGCTGAATTGCACGAACAACGGATGGTACGGAGTCATAAAATACTACAAGATCGCAGTTTCCAACATCCAATCCCTCCTCTCCAACTGATGTACTCACCAACACCTGTGTATCTCCGTTTTTAAATTCCTCCAGTACTTGGAGCTGTTTTTTTTGGGAAAGCCCTTTATCCCCTCTAGTACTAGCGTGACCAAGAAATATCCCTATCTTGATGTCTGTCTTGCTAAGTTCCTCATCAAGGAAACGAACAGTATCCCGGTAATTACTGAAAACAATGATTTTCGACTCGTTTACTTTGTCCACTCTAAGGGCGGCCTGAATTTCTTTGATAAGGAGTTTGAGTTTCGGATGAACTAAGGCAGATTCCTTCATTGTACGTTCAATATTGCGGGTACGGGAATCTTCGAGGAATAACCGTAAAGCTTTGGAGGCATGCTTGTGACGCCATTTTTGTATCGCCTTGATTGCTTGTGGAAATCCTTGGCTTTCAACGAGTTCCTTCAAATGTTGGACCCTAATTAGGTTGGAAGATACCAGTAAGAGATTTCCATATGCTTGATCCTGTTTTGTAAGTTTTATGACCCTCTGGTGGATATCCAATGCCTCACGTTTTCCCACATATCTCTTGGTCAAGATCCCAGGTACACCTTTTTTTAGTTCAGCAATTAATTCGTCCTGAAAGACCTGAAGGCCATTAAGAATCCCCTCGTACTCCGGTGGTAGGGATATCCAAACTACTTTGGGAGTATGAATAGAGATATATTGGTTTACATCCAAATCACTTGCATCGGTGACCGAAACCTTAGAAATTTTGAGATTGTTGCACACTTCCAAGATTTTTTCTGTATTATTTCCTGGAGTAGCCGTGAAACCAACCACCTGACATGTAGCTTGAGCGGCGATTCCTACATAGGCGTAGTCACCAGTAGCGCGATGAACTTCATCGACACATAACAATCCGATACGCTCAAAGGTAATTCGTCCAAATGTTAGGTCATTCTCGATTGTTTGGGGAGTAGCCACTATTACTCTAGCAGAGGGGTACATAGGTTCTCTTTTACTAGGTGGAACATCCCCTGAGATCTCTAACACCATTTCATCTGAAAGGTTCGGGATGACTTCAACCAAAACCTCCTTGATTTGGCGAACCAGCGGTCGAGTAGGAGTCAAAATAAGTACTTGATTTGAAGGACTTTTATTTAGGTGATAAGCCGTTAGATACGCCATGATCACCGTTTTTCCGAGTCCAGTAGGTAAAACGACCAATGTATTCCCAGGATTGGAAACAACCTCAGAGAATATGATTTGTTGATAAATGCGAGGTTCTACATCCAACAAGTTATCGGCCATTTATCAATCACCTTTTACAACGTAATCGTGTAAATCTGTTTCATCCTAGGAGAATTTATCGTGTGTCCGCATCAATATTCTCTCTATATTGATCATCGCGGTCGAACTTTAGAGCTTTTCATTGATTAACCTTTGTATCGAACAGGATTAAGTTTCTTGATAACAAATGATAAAGTGTGATGTATCTGGTTTTACGACCAGAGTATCCAAAGTATCCAGAATCAATCCATAGATCCTTCCGAATAGGTTAAAATCGTTCCTGGTTCGAGTTGTTTTGAATGGATTATAACACCACGATTATTATAGTCTGAGCTAAGCTTAAAAGGGAAGAAGACACCTATCTCTCTTAGAACCACAGATCTCAGTGTGAGAACGATGACTGAACAAGAAAAAGTTGCTGAAGGATTGAAACCCTCTCCACCTATTAAAACACGAAAAGTAATAGTAGACCTATGGAAAACAAAACTTCACGATGAAATCATTGGTATTAAACAACATGAAGAGCATATGGCAAAATCCCGGCAGTTTACACGAGATATGAAACTTTTCGGAGAGGTTAAGGAGGCTAAAAAAGATGACAGCGATGAGGAGACCATTGGATACCTGGGTTATCGAGAAGGATTATGGGATGACGAAGAACAACTCAATCAAAGGCTTGTTATTAAATTATTTTCCAAAAGCATGTATTATCAAGGGACGTTGGAGGAAATAATAGGACAGGAATTCACACGCTCCATCTCATCACAAAAGGAATTCCCCGCATTTAACCTGTTGCTCGACGGTCATGAATATTTGGTCTCTCTGAATAAAATCCGTGGCGGATGGTGGATATTCGTTCCCGAATGGTTTGTGTTCCGCCTGAACACCCCAGATGGCTTTATTCCCGTTATCTTAAAACACAAGATGGGACTTGGAATCGATTATCGCGTCGTCAACGGACTGGGAAATACCGAATTCGGTTTCATTAACGGGAAAAAGTTTGATATCGGTGGCCGATACGATATTACACTCTCAGGATCTGACAAACGACTCATTGACAATGTGATGACCCGAATTTTGATCTTATTTGCAGCCTCGCTTAAATTCCACAATGATATCTTAAAGAAGATTAAGAAAGGGACTAAACTAATGAAGAGAGGCGAATGGACACCGGATCTTTCAAATGAGGAATTGTTACTAAAACGGAACCCGCGGGCGATCTTAAGGCAATAGTCTGCTTTAAGTAACTGGAACATAGATTGGAATAAGGCCTGAAGAAAGCATTCTATGATCCTGTTCTAGTATAATATAAATTAGTCTTTCTCTAGGAATTGATCCAGAAACCATACATGCAGAATTTCATTAATTACTCCATAGATGTATTGTTTTCCATATTTTACAACAAAGTTGATAATTTCTGAGGAAAATGGAATCACATTGTGCATCAGGCTCGCCCGAAAAATGAATGAAACCATCCCTTTCTAAAGAAGTGTTAATACTGGGGTAATATATTGCCCATATTGTGAATCCGAAGTCATAATCTGTAGATCATCCATTCAAAAGTCTAAGAATTGCGATAGGTTGAATGAGCGGATACGAAATTTGATGAATAGGTCGAATCCAGAAACATCAGAAAGACCCCCTCATATTACTAGCTCCGGCGAATATCGCCTACCATATTATGGTATGACCTGGGTAGCACGTCTGTGTGTTACAAGGGTATGACTACTGATTTTTCGGACAGGGTCTATGAAGATAATGAAGCTGATTATATAATACTAGGAAATCCTAGATTAGATTTGGCCGGTTAACGTATTCTTTGCCAGGAGTCCATTTTTGAGTAAAATTGTAGCGTTTCTGTTAAATATAACAGGTTGTGAGTCAACTCCGAATTATAACGGATTGAATAGTGGCGGACAAGATACTACTGATCCTTTCATAGACAGATATTCCCGTTTTTTTGATGGTTATTGGAATCTTGACAAAGAATCTCCCCAATTATAAATCTTTTTTGCAATATCCGAGCAAATACCTCTCGAATTCTGTTATATGGAAAACTTAAAATATGTTTAATTTTTCAAATGTTTGAATAGTTCGGTCATATTCGGCCACATGGATTTGGCGGGATATCATCTACTGTGTCGCCCTGTCCGGGTACAATCATCATTGTTGATATCGCGAGTACGTTGGCTTAATTAGTTTAATGGTATCAAACATGGCGAATCTTGCGGACAAAATCAAAAAGGCCTTAGAGGATGGAAGATCAGGCCAATATGTTAAGAAAAGCCCGTATGAGCGTTTTGGGTTAAAGTACAATCCATTTCGACAAAACATTCAAGATATGGAACCCCTGACCGCAGATCTACACATAGTCCGTGAAGATGTTTCGGTAGACTTCGCTGTGAAGTTGGGTAATGCCATTCGTCTTTTCGAGCAGGATCAAAGTTCCCGTTTTCGTCATTTCTTGGTCCACGGACTAAGAGGTGGAGGCAAGTCGTGTCTAGCACGGCAATTCCATCGTGACTGGGCCAATTTCGGTTTTAACGAATTTAAGACCTTATATTCATGCTTATCGGATTGGAGTGATCCTACAGAACTAACTGGTCCATACGATGCTTCAAAATCGACTTTAGCAACATACGAGGAATTTCTCGACCAGATTCGAAGGATGGATAAAGCCCTAATCGTGTTTTTGGATGACATTGACTTTATGATAACTGGAAATCCTGCAATTCCACGTTTAAACCAATTCATGCAGGAAATTGAGGCCGCCGCTCCGCACGGGGTCATTCTGATCGGATTCTTAGGGAGTTTAACTTTGGCTGTTCTTCTGGAATTGGATCAACAAAGCGCTGCCAGGGATTTCTATGGATGCTTCAGTCCAGATCACTTTTTTTACCCCGTTTTTTCCACGAACGAGATCCGACGAATGATTCAACAACGATTGCAAGTTGTGCGGCGGCCCACTGATCTATTCTCTTCGCGGGCAATTGATCACATCGCTAGCCATAGTTTAGGCCTACCTGCGGTAGCTTTACGTTTGGCAACAGCATGCCTCGACGAGCTAATCATTCAAGATCAGGAAAAGGTGACTGCTGCGGTGTCGAATTTTGCTATCAAACAACTGGGATATGAAGCAGCTGTAAGGCTAGTGGAAGTCCTGGATACCCCAGCGGATGAGGAGGTCACTAGCGTATTAAGCCTGAAGCGACGGGAGATTATTGCAAGTATTTTGGATCATCAAACACGTGAACGTTTTTTCTTTCCTCCCACCGAAGTTGATGGCTTACGAAGCTCTGATCTGGCTGACCAATTTGCAGTCAATCTTTCTACAATGAATTACCATCTCAAACCATTGACCTCATCAATCCCTATTCCAATTCTAAGAGCAAAAGATGATGCTCATGATGGGCGGTCAAAAATATATTATGTAGATTGGCAATCTCCTGTAACGGCCGCTGCAGAAATAATTACGGTCTTCCATCGATTGACCCAAGAACGTTTTCATATCGCCCCAGAGGCATTGCTAATTACACGGAGGGAAGTTCAATGAACCCATCGGAATACGATTCCGGGCTTAGTGAATTGTTTACAAAAGCCGCACGTCTTGCTGAAGAGGAGCTAATTAGGAAATCTAAGGGGTTGGAATGCGATCCTTGTGATCCTCTACTCCCTCTTAAGCATGGGGCGGCGTTTTTTGGCCGAGAAGCAAATCAAAACTTCGAACTTCTAGTAGCGGAAGTTTTTCGATTTCTTAAAGATCCCGCTATTCACTATCGTTTCCTCATCGGGCCGCAAGGAAGCGGGAAAACCATATTTTCTCTGATATGTGCAAAGTATTTTCGCCAAAAAGGTTATAAAGCGAAATATCAGGATCTAAAAACTCTATTCGGAGATCTTCCACTTAATCAGGGAGGAAAAACGCCACCTCTTGAAGAAACAGAAGAAAAACATGATGTGATATTCTTTGACAATGCATTTGTCATCTACCAAAGCCTTCCCGACTTACTCTCCATGGAGGTAGCAGGAAAACCACAACGTACAAAAATATGCTTATTAATGAACTTGGCGGAGTGGGAAGCTTACAGGCGGCATTGTATAGTTAAATCGGGAAACCGTACTTACCAGTGCTTTACGCTTATGCCTAGTTTAGCCAGTCCTGATATTAAGGATCTCATCAAGAGCCGTTTGCAAGTGTGTAGTAGTAATGAAGATCTTTCAATGGAATTCAGGCAGCTCTTAGAAATAATCCCTCCACTAGCCCACGGGAACCCAGGATTGGCCTTGAGGCTTTTGGAAGAAGCCATTAAGTTTTCTTCCACCAAAGATGACCTTCGAATTAGTCTCTCTGTGGATTTAGAAACGCTAACCGAATTGTCAGGAACCAAGATTCCCCTTGTTCGTGAAATTCTTGTTCGTGAGGCCCAGAATGAGAGTTGGACAGTAAAAGAAAGAACTTATCTTCAAAATAGGGATCTTGTGGATCTACTCCAGAAAAGTAAAGGTACGATTAGCCACCATCTTCGTCAACTGGTGCAGCAAAATCTTATCTATGAACAACCAATGAAAGATGGCCGAGAGAAGGCCTATCGTCCGAATAATACGTTATTTGGTCTCTTGGAACAATATACGTTCCAACCACCCCATGATTTGGGGAATTTGTCACACTCCCTCGAAGGGATCTCTCATGAAGAATGATAATTTAGAACTACTTGAATTAAAAGCTTTGATGCTCGAATATTGTCGTCAACGAGGATTCCTCGTCAACCAAAATCCACGTCGCCAAGGAATCGGGACTCCAATAGCTATGCTGATACAAAATGGTGATATTAGGGAGACGATTGGCGTCATGATTAAAGACTGGAAACGTTCCGTTGGAATAGATGTTATTCTCAGAGCGGAAGATCTCTTAAAGATGACTCCTACCATTACTAAAGTTTTGATTGTGTCAAATCTATTTTCGGAGCCTGCACAGTCACTAGCCAAAAGAGTAGGGATACTCCTATTGACTCGTCTAGATTTGATTCGTATTCTAACAAGCGATACTGAAGTCTCTAAAGGTGTACACAGCCCTACAGACGATGGCCAAGATGTAGTCCTGTATTAAACTATTTCTGATCTTCCAATTGATCTCCACAACACCCGATTCACAATAAGTGGAGTGAATCCCGAGGATGTTAACTCCTCACCGTCTGCGACGAAATTTAACAGGTTCCTTATCTGGCGGCTTTTCTTGTGGGTCTGAAATAGTCTCTGTCAATTCCCGTAGTTCCTGAAGTTGAGATCGCTCTTTCTTAAGGACAATATCCTGTTTTTTCGCCCTAAGAGGTCTATCGCTCATAACCGATTCCATTTTTTGTGATGTTCGGTACCCTCGTAGAAGAAGTCCCCCTACTAGAATGGAGAGCCCCACTCCTGCGGCGATTAGAAAACCAAAATCCGGTGTCTGGCTTGGATTCTCGTTCGCCGTCGTAGAGGTGATTTCAGATGAATCATAAACTATCGCCAATAGTTTGACGACATAATAAAGGTCCTTACCTTCTAGTTCTGCTCCATAATTGTGATCTGTATGATTAACTACAAAGCTCTTCTCCTCATTCACCTCCATTCCAATGATAGCGGCTGTGAATTGATCCAGATATCTGTTTTCTGCGCCGGGATACGTGTCTACGATTCTAGGAGGGGGAGACCCACCTCCACTTAGGTAAACGTTGAAGAGATTTTCATTAACATTGTTGGGAAATCCTTCCTCATGGGCCGCATCCAGATAAAGCGAATAGTTGACATTAACGACGTCTCCCCAATCTGCAGTGAGAGCAGCGTCGATTAGCGATGCAGAAATCGAAAGACCGCAAATAATAATGATTATCTCAATGGATCTGTATCGGAGCACTCTTTATCCGCCTATCCTGGCTACTTAGAGGCATAGTAAGGGATTTCTTTAAGTTTTTATCGAGCTTTCATTACTGATCATTGGATGAAGAAGCTTGCAACCTTGATATCGAACCTTTTCTAAGGGTATTCCCAGAGTTGGTGACCCATTGGATAAATATCTTGAATATAAAGGGTATTGGGGTTTTTAACAAGCTCAAAACCGCTTATAGCTAAGTTCAGGGAGAGCACCTGTTATCTAAGTAATTAAATAATATATAATATCGCGAGACGCACGAAAGACCAATTATCTGTCTTGAGCGATTTTATAAAGGAAACTTCACCTATTAATCGCTGTAATTTTTTCCCTGTGCTTTTAACTGATTTTTTCTATTAAAATCACGAAGTCAGAGGGAAGACGTAAATCCCACCTCAAAGATAACTTCGTAAAATTGGAGGCAAATGATACCGTTCCTAAGGTCAAGATTGATCTCCCTGGTCTGAGTCCAGATGATTAGCATTTCTACCACTTTTTCAGGAATTATCGTGATTCGAATGCCTATCTGTGCTAAGGAAAGACGAGGAACCAAAATGGTTTCACTGAAATTCCCCCTTCCCACTATTTGAGACCCAAGTGTCTCATTTAGTAGCTGATGGTAAAAATCAAAAGTGATACAGGTAAGATTATATCCCCAAAGAGGTTGCCCTTCAAATCCTAGGTTAACATCAAAGTAACCCCCGCTGATATTAATATTGTTT
Organism: Candidatus Heimdallarchaeota archaeon; assembly: GCA_048881705.1. Lineage (GTDB taxonomy): Archaea > Asgardarchaeota > Heimdallarchaeia > Hodarchaeales > Hodarchaeaceae > Hodarchaeum. The sequence goes on from JBHLSH010000001.1 coordinate 70,818, forward strand.
ATCCCTAAAATGTGCAAGCTAGGAGTAAAATCATCCCAAAAAAACTTTGGACCATCCTGTACGGAAATATTGATGTTTTCGTGAGCGAATAAGAATTCCCCTTGAAACTTTCTAATACTTGCCTGTATTGTGCCATTGTTAAGTATTCGTTCTGTCAGCCAGGTTAACTCTGAGGCATTCGAATGTAATAACAAAGAAACATTTGAACGTCCTGGGGGAATTGAAGTATTTTCAAAGTATGCAGTGCCAAAAGAACCAAACTCAGGAGAGGTCAATTGAAAAGAAGCAGAAGAGATATTCAACGTAACACCGTGAAAATTCCGAGCATGAACTAAAACGTGTAAGATATTGCCTGGGTATATCGGATAGATCTCTAGTATCGATATAGATGGAAAGAAATCAACATCAATCCCAGATAACTCAATTTTATAAGGTGAGGTCAGTCCCCATTCCAAATGAATTTGACCTTGGATAATGATTGCTTCATCGCTGATTAAAACCCTCAGTAAAGACTCCAGATCGGGTACATCAAACATAAACGACAAATTTTCGACCTTAATACTCCCTTTGGGGAATATCAAGGATTCTATGGTCGACCCCGTGGCAAGAATCTGAGCGACATTTCCTTCAGTTGAATCAGTTTGAATTGTACATGTTATCTTGTTTGCCCGAACAGAATAATCGAGTTCTTCTAGGAGCGTGAAAGATAAATCTGTGTAGACTGTATGATTCTCAATTCTTACAATCCTAAAATTCTCAAGGACAAATTTCGGAAACATACCGACGGTTATGATCGTACTAAGAATACCGATCGCTATTATGGAGAATAAAACCAAGAAAATTCCCAAAGAAGCGGATAGAACGCGATGTTGACGCAAAACAGTGAGAATTCGTTTGCGTTTCCCCTCAAGATCAATCCTACTCATGGTTTAGCCAGCCTATACCTCAGTATTCTTGGTATTATGTCAATATTTGGCATTGGATCCTATTTAAAATACAGAGCCATGTGGTTTGAATACTTTTGTTATCGTTTCCTTTCTATCAGGCGCAAAAGAGGAATTTATAAGCGAGTCTGTCTTTCCACTTCCCCGCATCTAGACCCCCTTAGGTGTCTTTGGACTTACCCATGTTACGATGTGAGGATATAAGATGAATAATGATTCGTCTAAACTTGTACTGAGGCATCGTTCGGAAAAAAAACATGATCCAGATGCCACCATTTGCGAGTGTGTCGCTGATTTTCAGCCTGAATGGGTTGCAGTCGGCTTTCCGGGTCATGGATTGGTCGGTAATATAGCTGCAAAGCATATGATCCAAGAGCTGAACCTTGAGTGGATTGGTTCGATCAGGTCACCCCACATCCCTCCAGTAAGTGTGTTTATCGATGGAATCCTGACATATCCATATCGGATCTATGGCGATAAAGATCAGAAACTTATGGTAATGATCGGTGAAGCTCCATGCCCACCCCAAGCATATTACTTTCTTGCCCACGCACTCCTAGAATGGGCAATCGAAATAGGAACTAGACAGGTTATCTGTATGGATGGGTTTATTGATACACAAGGAAAGACCAGCACAGATTCCGTTTATCTAGTGGCTGAACCCCAATTTTACAAGGAAGATCCCGAACTCATAGCTCATGAATTCCCCAAACCCCATACCGGCTTCATTTCGGGCCTTTCGGGAGCAATCATGAATGAAGCGCTATTAACTTCGATTTTAGGATATACATTTCTCATACCAGTAGCAGGTTCCTATCCTGATCCTGGTGGCGCTGCAAAATTGGTTCAGGCGATTGGCAAAGTCAAAAATATTGAGATTGATGTATCACGGCTTCTGAAAGATGCAGAGCAGATTCAGAAGTCGCTTATGGAGTTGGCAGACCGTAATCGTCAAATCACTCAAAGTGAGGGCCTAATCCCAAGTAAAGGATTATATGTCTAAAACCTGCATTGTGGTGCTTGGTCTCTAATCCAGCAACACAGGGAATTGATGATATGTTGAATAATCTACTCAGATGATTCGCTATTCTTCTGTCCATTCTTTCCAGTTCTGAAATTCCTTCCAAACATCCAGAAATTGACGGAGCGATCTGGCTAACGGAGTTTTGAATGAAATCTTCTTTTTCTTATCCAGAACGCCAAATTTATTCACATCGCTCGCAGGCAAAGACATGACCCAATGGTCATCCTCAATAGGGACCCCGTGTTTTTCAGTAATTTCCAGAAATTTCTGTAATTTTAACACCAGATAATGCTTGTCAACTGTCTGCTCTGTCTCTTCCTCTATCAAGCGAAAAGTGAACAGTACAAAACTATCTTCAGTCAGACAAAAAGAAAGGGGAAGTTTCCAAACTGTTTTCTCATCATCGGACTTTCCCGTACAAACCTTTACATCTGCATATCGTACCAGGTCCCCATTATCTGTTCGTATTATCATGTCGACCTTGCTTTGGTTGGCATAAGGGGTAAAAGATTCAATTCCCAGCTGGAATAACTTCAATTGAGCCTCTAATTCATCAAGGCCTGCAAATTTGAAGTCATCTCGTTCTTTAATTCCCATTCACCTCACAAAGAGGGCGTGTAGATTTTTTACCTTACGGGAGATTGGGCGGCACCCGTTAAGGGAGGTGGGTGATTCCTGTAGTTATAAGTAATCTCATAGTATGGTATGAAAAAATGTCACAAAACGGTGTTTGAAAAGGTTTTCATATTGAATCCTTGTCAAAGTTTCTCTGATATTGGATGAAAAAATGTTTTTTGCCCAGCTTCATAAAACAAGTCGTTCATGACACATAGGGCACTGATTAAAGACCTTAAGCCACTCTAATAGATGTGCTCTATGGAACTGGTTCAAACACATAGGACAAGATGTACTGGCCTCTTCTACGAGGATAACGGCCCGACATATGACACAAAATTGAGTTTCTGATTGATTTTCTTCTTCAAATGTCCAGGTAAGGCGAATCGAATCTGTGTTCGCAAATTCGTGTCCCAGACGGTCAACAGTTAAAACCTGTTCTCCTCCTTCGGAAATTCTTACTTGACCCTGAATTTCACCTCCATCAAGTACAGATTCTAGGATACGCGTGAGTAAGACCTCATCGATATCATGATCTGAGATAGCTTTTCTTGTCTTAAACAAGAGATAATCTGCTTCAATTTCATTTTTGGGTTTTGAAAGATGTTTTCGAACGGTATCCAGCATGATCTTCCTGGTTCTAGCTAGGAACAGCAAATTTTCGCGTTTTTTTTCAATTTCTCTCATGGAATCTCTTGCCATCCCCAAGAGGAGGTCCAATTCTTCGTGAATATCCTGTTTTTTTATCAAGTTTTTACTAGATTTGATTTCTTCAGTCGTCTTTTGGTGAATGTCAGATATTTCGCTGTGTAAGGCATCGATCTCTTTTAACGTGGAGTTTAATGTTCCCAAGGGTTGAAGCGAACCGATCTGATCGATTTGAAGCGCGATTTGCTGAGTATCCAGACGACGATCATGCAACTCGGAAAAATAACCTGAAATAGTGTGAAAAAATGGACGACGAAGTATTCTATCGGTAACAAAGGCAAAAGCAAGACATATAAAGCCGATACTCAAGAGAATAAATTCGTTGTTCTCATTCGGGATGGTTGGGTCAAACGACGTTGCAAGCAAGACGATATAGAAACCCAAGGCTAAAAAAATTAGGAAATTTCCTGTTGTTTTCATCCGTGAGAGGCGAGGTAGCCTGGTAACACTTGTGGCCATTTTGGTTTCAATATCCAGGAGTTTGTGACTACGAAGATGCGTCTAATCTAACCTAATAAATTCCCATAAAATAAGATTTCCAAACCAGACTTCACATCTAGAGAAATCTTTCGGAGATCTGAGTCTGTGAGAATTGTTGATAGAAATCTCTCAAGACCAAAGCATTTTTGTGATCTCGCTGTAATACTGAGTTTGATAAGATTACACTATCAAGAATCTGGTGACATCCTTCTTGAATAACCACATGATCCCCAATCACCGATCTGTTGATTATAACTTCACCTGACATAGATACAGCTTTTCCAATCAAAGCACCAGTAGGATCTCTTGGCTTTATGGTTCTCAGAAATTGAAGGTTGTACCACCATAGGTCAAAAGGAGTAGTAATATGGCAAATCCTATCTGTCTCAACACCCCCAACAGGATGAGCGCCATGGATGATCTCATTTATTACTGATGTAAGTTCGTATTCATTACGTTTGGATTTTCGGGCACGTTTCAAATATGGGAAAATCGATTGAGAAAAAGCGTAGCATGCAGCAGAGTTCAGATCACTGAGTGTCTCATCGATGGTTTGAGGCTTTTCACGTACTCCCCAAACACGTCCATCACGATAATCTACTGTCGAGGAGTGCCTCATAAGTTCAAAATTCATTTTTTCAAGGGAAAGCGTTATCCAGTTTTGGTCATCCAAATGCACTTTACTTAAAGCGCGTAAGAAGGAGACGGAGAAAAGGGAATCTCCGGCAATTACAATGAAATTCTCGTCTCTTAGGTGCTTTTCAATTTGGATAACCGCATTTGCTGTACCTAGTGGGATCTTTTGAACTATCCACGTGACATCAAGATCAGGAAAGGTTCCTTGAACTTGTGATATGATCTGGGTGCTTTCATTAGGAATTATAATACCTATATTGATGATTCCGGCTTTTATAAGCCTTTCAATAGAATGAACTATGATCGGTCGATTCAGAAGTGGGAGTAGCGATTTCGGATATACCCTAGAAAACGGGTACAATCGAGTCCCCTTGCCAGCAGCAAGGATGTAAGCCGTGGTTATCATTAGAATCGCGTGAATGGCAATTTTTAATAAGCTGAAGATACTTCTCCAAACTAAATCAAGCTTTCATTCATGAGCTGTGTTCAGATGGTACGCCTTAATGCTTTCTACTTAATCACAGATGAGGGGTTCACTATCTACAATCAGTCCTTTGGCGCAACTGAACAGGATCAAGATATGGTGGGATCGCTAATCATGGCATTAACTACGTTTGGGAAGGAAGTAATGTCAGAGTCGTCACTAAAGGGTATTGAATTCGGTGAAAAGGATGCAGAAGGGGCGGAAATGGTTTTGGAGGAAGGTGTGAGGATCAAGGCCATAGCAATTGTTGTCTTCGATAAAGACAACAAGGAACGTGATGAATTAAAGATACGTTATGACCTGAGAGTATTTGTTCGTGAAATCGAAGAGATCTATGCAGAAGAACTTTCCGATCCTATCTTCCGTAAGGGAGCCTTCTCTGGTATAGGGGCCCTAATCTCGGCTTGGTTTTTCCGTGATAAAATGAGTCGAATTCTACATGATCAATTTGATCCTCTAAACGTATACCTCAAATACCCAACAACGCTACTCTTTGAAATAACCCCCTTTGCGGGAAAATTGTATTCCTTTTATCGAGATTTTCCACCATTCCAAGAACGATTATCCGATATCGCCCCTGAGGAGTTTGACCACCTGATCGAAGCTATGTCGGATAAAAATAGTATGATTTCCTTCAAAGATTGCTTGGAGCGGTTCGGGGAAGATCGAGGCGGCCAAATTTTGACTGTTTTTAGGTATCTAACCCAGAAAGGTATGTTCGATGCCTATAACTTCGAGCGAATAATGATCTAACAGATCTACCAACCAGATTGAATTCTCGTTTTGCTTAGGATTCTTTGTCACGTTGAGTTTTTATTATAAAGGCCGTCATTTTCCTGACATCGTTTTTCATTGAGGCAAGTTCTGCAACAACTTTTTCCTCTACCGCATTGTTAATTGCCTGGCTTAATAAATCAGGGAGAGCTGCAATTGTTTGGGTCAATTGGGTTATAATATTAGTCAATCTGTTCAACGATTCATCTTGCATTGCCAGCCGCTCTGTCACTGAAGTTTTTAATTCGTTTACACTCGCTTCCAGATAGATAGTAATGCGATCTTTTAAGGCAACCAACTCGACCTGAATAATAGCATGTACACGATCCCGAAGATCTGCAACAGCAGCCAGCTGATCAGTTTGGTTTTCGATTAATGCGTTTAATCGTCCCTCAATGATTTCGAGCTTGTCCGAAATTGGAACAAAATTGCTCACACTCACTTCGTAAAGATTCTTAATCTGCCCGGTTGAGCCGGAAACTGTAGCTTCGATCTCTTGAGCGAGTTTACGGATTGGTCCGACCACATCTTCAAGGTAGCTCACCTTGATAAACTTGAGATCTTTTTTTGTCTCTTCCGTAGCACCCGTGAATGTATTTTGAAATTCATCCAAGGAACTTTGAAGAGTTCTTAGAAGAATAGGGAGTTGTTCCACACTCTGGATCGTTTCAATACTAAGATTCTGCGGGGATGTATGTTGGATTTGCCGAATAGCGTCTATAATCTCAACAGCCATTTCTTCTATTGATTTAATACCTGCTTCGATTCCCATGACCGAACCTCACGGCATAAATGTTGCTTTGAAGTCTGGAATTCATTATCCTTTACAATCCTAAAAGAACCTTTCGGATTTACTCCTAGTGCGGAAGGTTTACATCTGTAGAGAAAATCGTCTGTAACCGTCAAGAAATGGTTTTTGCCCAGGTTCTTAGTAATTTTAACATCAGGGATCTAATATAAGAAATCTACCCCACAAATATTATTTTGCATTCTGCTATTATAAACAAGCCTCTTTCTCCTAAATTGACCGATCATAAACTGAGCGTAAAGGATTATTCAGTTTTAAAATGACATTTATTTAAGTCGTCGAAGTAACTCAACGTAGCGCTTGTTATGAAGAAGAGATTCGTTCAATCTACTAATCATCACTAAAGTCTCAGAAAGAATGTATTGCTTTAAATCATTCCCAGTTGCCCGTTCGATGTCAGCATAAATATCCTTAGCGACACTAAACGATACATTCGGAATACGTGATTCAAGATCACCTCCTCCAAGATTATAATTCTGAAGAAGAATTCGTGAGGCACGTTGGGAATCTTGCAAGCTTCGTTCCTCTATTAAAAACTGCGAAATGCCAATATAATAGCGCGAAATAATATCACGAATCTGTTCCAAATCAGTCGGTTCAACTTCAGATTCCTGGAGGTCAGGAAACATTTTTTTTAGATTCTGAAGCAGTCGAGCAGAGGGAGCTTCACGCAGCAGTTTACTGATTATTGTTCGTAGGTGTGCCGTGGGAATCTGTAAGATTTCCGAATCGTGCGAATGAGAGTATTGGGGTTGAATCTCATAGGACAGAAGATCTTTGCAGGCCGCAAGATAATAGTTCGGAAAGCCCAGATGTGATAAAGCGGAATAAGAGCTGATTAGTGATTCAATCGACTCAATGATACCCCATTTGTCTATTGTTTGGGATTTCCTGAGAAAAATCCCGGCCTCAGTACTACCAGCTGGGGGGATAGCTTCTGTGTAGGCAGTTGCTTTTGTTGTGTTTTCGGCCATCGTCTCCTGGAGTCTTTTTAGCTCAGCTTCAAGTCCTTCTATCTTTTCGAGTAGTTTAAGCCCCGAAACAGGTTGTATTAACAATTGGTGAATATAATTTTCAACCAGTTTGATCTCACTACGTAATGATTTAGGAATTGTACTGGGTTCTCCAATGTACTGAATAATTGTCGTAACCAGTTGGAGAAGTACAAGAACTAACCCCGTAATGATGTTGATTTTTTCGCCAATGTTTCCACGGGAATTCCAAAACTCAGGGTATCGCATCAATTGTTGAGATTTAAAATCGGAGGTTGATGGATTTATGGAGGAGGATGTAGATTCATCTTTTCCTCGTTGATGATTTTCGTCCACAGTATAGGCATCCACTTACTCATTCGAGGTTTTTTGATCAGGTGTAATATAATATCCGAAAAGTTTCTCTAGATCATCGACCGCAGAAACCAGCGCACCTCTGGTTGTACCTTTAGATCTTTGAAACCAATGTTGTTTAAGTTCAGAGCTGCCGCTATGGAGATCGATGAGTGCTTTGGCTTCCTGCAAAATATCATAAAGCTCTGGGATTCGGGGGAGCCCAAAAAGTAAGAGTAAGGATGCTCTCGCATCATCATCATCATATGCGCAATATGTGGGAGAAATGCTAGCCCCTTTAGCAAGAAAAGGTGATAGCGCCTTTTTAAGTAAGGGATCAAATTCCACACGAGCAATCTCACGTGGTCCAGAGAGTACGGAAAATACCGATGATGCTGATGGATTGGTACCCATTTCTGTTAAGCTTCCATGACCCGCAGTGTATTCAACTGCAGTAGATAGTTGTGATCCGACTCCACCAACTTCAGGAAAGATCGCCAGATCATCAAACATGGCAGGGACAACCACACTATCAAGTTTTAATGCAAAGTCTCCAATATCCGTGGTTGGAAGTACCTCTTTACCTACTTCAGGTACCCCAGGTGACAGCATCTCCGCAATAGACTCCAAGGCCAAGGGATTTACCAACTCGACAAAAGCTTCTTCCATGTGAGGTATTTGAGTTGAATTTACACCTCCCAAAACCCCTCCCAAAGGGGAGGCGGTCTGCATGGGACCAGAAGTTTTAGATGTAGATAGATTTGATAGATCTTCTCCGGTCTGTCGACTTAATAGATCCACAGCTTCACCCCTTTGCATACTTAGAACACGTTCGAGCATTGTTCGATTAGAAAGCAAGAGGATGAGATCGGGCCCCATATTATCCTCCTCTAATTGAAGGCGTAATAGCTTGGATAATGCCCAAACACTATTCACGGCTTCTGATGACTGATTCAGAAAAGGTAGAACTCCAAAGACGTAAATAAATATTTTTCGTTTCTCTTGTTCTGCAAATCGTTTTCGAAGTAGTCGAATTAAAGCAGGAGTTCCCCCACAGCCAGTACCCCCTCCAAACGATGTTAAAAGGATGAATCCAGAAATACCCTCATAACCAAGCGATTGGAGTTGGTTGAGAACGATATCTTCCGAATTTAGCACTGCATCGTAACCAGCTGCGAATTTTCCGCCAACACCAATCTCGGCATCAGAATAGAGAAGAGTTCTTTTTGAGGAAATTGAATACTTCTTACGTGCTTTTAATAGGTCTCCACGATCTGTATTCATAATCAAATATTCCCGTATCCGATGTGGAAGCTCCCCTCGGTTCGAACGAGCCAAATAGCTTCCAAGCAGGTTACTACCACATTCACCAATTCCTATTGCAAATATTTCAGATTCTATTCCTTCCAATGCCATCACAATTCACATACCTTGACAAAATTCAGTCTAAATTAACGCTAGTTTTATTTTCAATAAAAAGCCTCATAACAAGGGATAAATAGGCTTGAATCACGTTGTTTTGGGGATACGTCTCCTTGATTTTCTTTTTGATGTCTTTGTACTGCCTAAGATTCTCCTCTGGGTTTTCAGTAGGAGTATATCGAGGACGAAACATCCTAATGGCCCGATGCCAACGATTCAATTGGTTTGATACCTTAACCCATTCTACACGTTTTTGGTCAATAAAAGGGAGAAGCTCTAGAATGCGTTTCAAACTTTGAGAATGCGTGAGCTCCTCTCTTGCCTTGATGAGCTCAGAAAGAGGGTAAATTGAGTCTGAAGCTTCCTCAGAAAATCGAGAAAAGACTTCTTGAATACTAGAGTAGTATTTCAACTGCCCTAGTTCAGCCTGCAGAGCAATCGAGCGGTCTGCTTCCACGACCTTAATAGTATCGCTCACCTGTCTTGAAACTTGATTCAAACGAATTAAAGCCTCCGTCAGATGTCCCACATGAGTAACAGATGATAATTTCTGAAACACACCTATCGCGGAAAAATCCAACCGATTATCTTGGCTTAAGTTTCGATTATGATATTGAGCTAGATAGTTAATCGCGGCGTTGATACTCTGTATGATTTGATCGCCCATGGACCGAATCTCTCTACACGCTGCTGAATCGGTTTGGAGGCTGTCAATCTCTGTAAAAACCTCAGTAATCTCCTTTATGTTAACATCTTCCTGATTTTTAACAAGTACTTGGGAGAAACGTTCAATGTAGCCTCCTACATGGCTGATGATAGATATTCCCATGTCTTTCAAATCATTGACATTTTTGAGAATCTTCTTCGATTCAACAACCGCTTGCGCCAGAAGAATAGCCACTATTTCGGTATCATACAAAAAGATCAGTTGTCTAAGTTTATTTGCCAGGCGTTCATGTGAGACATCTTCGACCTCGAAATCTGCTATTTTTGTTTCTGCCGCGAAAACAGCTGCATCGACAGGTACAATCTCGTTTATTCTTGGAAGACTAACCCGTAGCCAATTGTGGAGATTCTGATGCAGCTTTGCTAGGGAATTCTTAGCTAATTGTAATGATTCTAATGAATAACTCTCATAGATGTTAACCAACTGCACTATGTCCTTATGAGTCTTGATTTCTTCCATTCTCTCTCGCATAAGGGAAATAGGTTCCTCAAAGAATTCAGCATACTGAGGGGGCAGCTTGGAATAATCTTGAATGTGACTATGAATCTCCCGTTCCATCTGTTCTGTTAAGGCGGCCACACGCCGTTCTATATAAGCATTTAATTGCCAATACTCTGTTAAGGCTTCAGAGTAATCGAGAACATCAAATTCTCTTTCCGTGGAAAACGTAGGAGAGGTTCGACGTGATTTCAACAACCGATATAAGCGTTTATCTACCTCCTCCAAATTCTCAATCTGTTTTTTTAATTCTACCAATATCTCATTCTTATATTCTTCAATAGTTCTTAGAAATCCAATATATTCTTGGATCATGGCCTCCATGTTTCCGTCTTCTGACAACTGATCGATATTACCAATAATCTCATTCCGCTTTTCACGAAGATCGAAACGTGTCTCAATAGGAATCAAAGGGAAGGGGATCGCTTTGAGATTCTCACGAACTCGAGTTGCTATTTTGTATTTCCAGACAGGTATCTTTTCATATTCATCCAAGAGCTGGGGAAGCCCCTCTTCAGCTGCAATGGCGATACCATCTCGGAAGGCCTTCAAATCGTCTAGTGCTAAGACGGGAACATGAGCTTTTAATTTTGGAGGTATGGTTTCTAGGATTGTGAGTTGGCTGTATATTGGATTTATCTCCGCATCAATCGCAGATAAGATCTCCGTGCGGATGGTTGATTTGAGACGAGTCAGGATGTCTATCTCTCTAACGAGTTCTCGTATTTCTTTGTCCTCCACACTCTTTTGTTTCCGCTGTGTCTCAATTTGTTGTGTTGTTGGTTCCGATAACAGCTTTTGGAGGCTTTCTCGAGAGTCTAACAAATTGAGAAGGTTTTGTCGCAGACTTTGCTGAGCTGGCTTGGAAAAAAACGCGACCAATCGGGTTTCCCAGTCCTTAATCTCGCGGGCTTTCGCAACCAATTCACTAGGAGCGAAATCCTTAAGGTCACGGATGATAGGAATTTGAGGTCCCTCACTAACGTTAATGGCTTCTTGAATGTATGGGTTCTCCAAAAGCCGATAGAAATACTGTTGACAAGCATCAGCTAACATCGCTAGGAGATCGAAGTATCGTTGAACCAAGGCCATCCAGGTTGACATATTCTGAGCGTTTTTTGCATCTTTATCAATTATACGGAGTTCTTTAGTAAATTCTTCTGGAATAGGTATCTTCATGGCTTTGATTGTCTTTCCTGCGTTCATGAGAGCGGCGGTGCTGATTAAATCCCTAGTTGCCAAGACTTGGTTTTGCTGCCATGTTCGGAGCTTTTCGATATCTCGGATAATTTCAGAAAGATCTGTTGTTGAAACATTTATTTCTGGAGCAGAAGCTAGGGAAGATTCTAGACCCAGTTTGCCCGAGATTTGGAGAATTCGGCCTATTCTTTCTTCAGTTTCAGCCTTTAAAGAGATTTCATATGTTCTAAGAGAGTTTAGGAATTCCGAGTTGAGTTCATTAAGTCCCTTTTCCCATAATATTAAGGATTCAACTGAGCTACTGTCTTCGGCATTGCTTTTAATTTCCTGAACTTGATCCTTGAGAAGATTGATCTTGTCACCCAGCTCACTAGCCAAACTAATAGAGGTGACAGTGTCGAGATGTTGTTGAAGTTCGGAAGACATCTGGATGATCGCGACCTGAATCTTACCTTCGGTGCCTTTTCGGCGTTGTTTCAAATAGGCGCTTTCGGTCTCGAGATGATTATAGAGCTCAAGTAGATCAGAGACACCCATGACGTGTACCGCATTTTTTGTTGTTCTCCTGGTTACCTGGATTTTTTCCTCATCAAAATCCACGAACTTGGTGTAAAGATCCAAGATCTCCCTATTATGAACCAAAATTGCGATATTTTTTCCCCGTAAAATCTCCGAAATCTGGCTATGGGTCTTCAGGACGTTGGTACTGAAATTCAGAATCTGTTGAGGATCAAAACTAGGAATTTGAAGAGCCCGAATATTGTCAGTCTCTTGCGGGATAAATTTAGCGATTTCTTTGATGTTGTTAGCCAAATCAAAGTAAATCTTTCGATACCCAGTTAATAAGCTCTCTGTCAAATTCTCAGTAAGTTCGCGATATTTTCCTTCTTTTTGCGCCAAACTTTTCTTGAGACCACGCTTTTTGAAAAAACCTGCGTCAGGAAGGTCTTTTTTTATCCTTTCTATTTCAGTTACCAGCTTTTGTGCTTCGTTAAGCGGAGAGATAATTTGCACCATAGGATCTAATGACCTTAGTTCTGTAGCTAATCCACCAATCTCGTGCAGTTGTTCCTTTGAGACGTGACTCATGCGTGTATCTGATGACATAACCACCAATTCCACTAAATTCGAATTAAAGCTTATTAAGGGCATTTAATATTGAATCTAGATCAATGAAATTATAGTTCCTTTTAAATTCTTATCATTTGGAAGTCCTGATTACGGTTGAAAACTGTATGTGACATCATGTATGAGAGATTCAATATGCTGTGGTGATAGAAATCGAAATTTTTGATCTGATTATTCGTAATGGAGCCATATTCGATGGTAGTGGAAACCCCCCTTTCCGTGGAGATATAGCCATCAATGATGATCGTATCAGAGCAATAGGATCATTAGAAAGAGAACACGCAAAGCAAGAAATCGATGCAAATAATCTGGCTATAGCCCCAGGATTCATTAATATGCTCAGCTGGGCGTGTGATTCATTAATTGAGGATGGTAGGTCATTAAGTGATATAAAACAGGGAATCACTCTGGAGATTTTCGGCGAGGGATGGTCAATGGGACCACTAAATGATCAGATGAAAGAGGAATCACTCAAAAGGCAGGGAGATATCAAATATGATATCTCTTGGACGACTCTATCAGAATACCTGGAATACTTAGAAAAAAAAGGAGTTGCCCCGAATATTGCATCTTTTGTGGGTGCAACGACCGTCAGAATTCATGCGCTTGGATATGAAGATCGAAACCCAACTGAGGATGAAATGTATGAGATGACAGAATTGGTTGATCAAGCAATGCGAGAGGGCGCTCTCGGGGTTGCTTCTGCATTAATATATCCACCTGCGTTTTATGCGGAGACGGAAGAGTTAATAGAACTTTGTAAGGTAGCAGCCAGATATGATGGCATGTATATAACTCATCTCAGGAGTGAAGGAGCGAAATTCCATGAAGCAATTGATGAATTAATCAGTATTGCAAAGGCAGCAAATATTCGGGCCGAAATTTATCATTTGAAGGCGGCTGGCAAAAATAATTGGTATAAACTGGATTCAGCAATACAAAAAATCAATGATGCAAGAAAACATGGGATTCAGATTACGACTGATTGTTACACTTATACTGCAGGAGCTACGGGATTATCATCATCTTTTCCTCCTTGGACTTATGAAGGAGGGCATGATGAATTCATTAAAAGGCTAAAAGATCCAGACCTAAGAAAAAGGATAATGACAGAGGCGCAAGAACAAACTGATGACTGGGAAAATCTTTTTTTGGAATCTGGCCCTGAAAATATGCTTTTAGTCTCCTTTAAATCCGATGACCTTAAGGTTTTAACGGGAAAAACATTAGCACAAGTAGCAAAAGATAGAGGAACTTCCCCTCTCACTACAGCAATGGACTTGATTATTGAAGATGACAGTAGAGTCGGAACGGTGTATTTTATGATGTCGGAAGACAATGTGGCAAAGAAGATCCAACTTCCCTACATGTCTTTTGGATCCGATGCCGCTAGTGTTGCCTCGGAGGGTGTTTTTTTAAAATCAAATCCGCACCCAAGAGCTTATGGGAACGTCGCCAAATTACTGGGACATTATTGTCGTGAGGAAAAGCTACTCCCACTGGAGGAAGCAATAAGAAAACTCTCCTCACTTCCAGCTAGTAACCTGAGAATTCAGGATAGAGGAGCTCTAAAAGAGGGATTTTTTGCCGATATCGCCGTTTTTGATCCAAATAAAATAATCGATAATGCCACCTACGAGAATCCACATCATTATGCCTCAGGTATGATTCATGTATTTGTTAATGGAACTCAGGTGTTAAAAGACGGAAAACCCACCAATAAAACTCCAGGACGGGTAGTTAGAGGGCCCGGCTGGAATTATTGATTTTCTAACTCCATCTCTTATTCCAAGAGGTGCAGGATATATGGCAAATCTGAAACCAATCCAGGACGGATATCCCTTAAGTCATAAAGCTTTCTGTCTGAGCCCGAGATGTATCAAGGCATAGACGTTTAATGGTCAATCTGATGAATTCAGTCACTTGTTTACTCTTAAGTATTGGCAATGAACTGGTGCTAGGAAAGACAATTAATTCTAATGCATCGTTTCTAGCAGATCAATTAACAAGAATCGGTACCGTCGTTACAAAAATTGTAACAATACCTGATGACGAAAAAATGGTTGTAAAAGAGATAAACCAGGCCTTAAAAGAAAATTATCGAATAATAATAGTTACTGGGGGCTTGGGCCCAACTTGGGATGATTCGACGGCTGCTTTCCTAGCCAAGGCATTAAATGTCAGGATGGTCTTAGATTCAAAGGCTTTGGAAATGGTTACCAAACGCTACCAAGAGTTATATGACTTAGACCTGGTTAAAACAGCGGAGATAACGGAGGCCCGAAGAAAAATGGCATTTCTACCAGAAGGAACCAAACCTGTTGAAAATTCAATAGGAACCGCGCCAGGAATCTTTTATGAGCACCATACTTTCAATACTTGTATTTATTGTCTACCTGGCGTTCCACGGGAGATGGAGGTGATGTATACGATCATAGAACCGCATATCATTACATTAATCAAAGCCCAAGATGCCCACTACTTCGAAATCAATTATACGACCTCTTTTACGGATGAATCCCTATTGGCGCCGTTTTTGGAAAAGGTAAGAGAGAAATATGATGTATGGATAAAATCGTTCCCCACTTCTGGTGCAATCAAGCTTATAATTTCCAAATCAGGCCAAGAAAGTGTTAGAAAAGAGGTTGAGGACGCAAAACTGTACCTAGATAATTTGATTGATGACAAAAATAGAACTGCTCACTAGATAATGATGAGATTTCCAATCAAGGAAATATGTCTTTAAGGGAAGTACTCGTATCAGGAATCTCTTTAATGCTAGTTCTCAGTCGGAGTACCAAAAGGCATAAAATATGATTGGAAGTGTATTAGGTCATAAATGGCCTGGCCATTTAAAAGATAAATTATAGCAATCTTAATAGAAAGATCTACTATCACTTATGGATAGTGAGGAACATTTGTCAACTAATGGTAAATTACTCCTATTAAAGGTCGCCGAGGCAAATCAGAGTGATGTTGGTCGAGGATTAGTTCGGATTGACTATAAGATCATGAGAGAATCCAATCTTGAGACTGGTGATATAGTAGAGATTAGTAAAGATCCAGGTAATGGGCGGAAAACGGGTGCCCTAGTAATTCCTGGACGCCAAGAAGATCGGGGAAAGCGTATTATTCGCATGGATGGCCTGATTCGCGGGAATGTAGGAACGTCTCTGGGAGAAACGGTTCGCGTTAGACCAATCAAAAAACGTATTGCACGGCGAATTGTAATTGCTCCTGCTGAGGAACGCATACGATTATTAGTAAAACCTGAAATCATCCAAGAACGTCTTCAGAATCACCCGTTATCGCGTGGTGATCTACTGGTCATTATGGGGCAAATTCGGAAGATTCCCCCCTCAGGCGGACCGGGTACAGGTACTGGGATGGACGACTTTATTTCAAGGTTTTTTGGTGCTTCCCGCCCCGTAAGTCTCGGGGAAATAAAGGTGGTAGTCGTATCTACAGACCCTGATGGCATTGTGACGGTAGGGGAATCCACAATCGTAGAGATCATTGAAGAGGCTCCAAAGGATCTTCGAATGTTACCACGTGTAACCTATGAGGACATTGGAGGTCTCTCAGAAGAGATTAAGCGAGTACGGGAGATGATTGAGTTACCGATGAAACACCCCGAACTGTTCGAGCGGCTGGGTATTGATCCGCCAAAAGGGGTGTTGTTGCACGGGCCCCCAGGGACAGGAAAAACTTTGTTGGCTAAAGCGGTGGCCAATGAATCTGGAGTTAATTTTGTCTCCATTGCAGGCCCCGAAATAATGAGCAAATTTTATGGAGAGAGCGAACAACGTATTCGGGAGATCTTCAAACAATCCGAAAAAGATGCCCCCAGCATCATTTTTATTGATGAACTTGACTCGATAGCGGCCAAACGCGAAGAAGTGACTGGAGAAGTCGAACGCCGAGTCGTTGCACAACTTCTCGCACTAATGGATGGATTGAAAAGCCGAGGTAAAGTAATTGTGATTGGGGCAACTAATCGGCCTAATGCGCTTGATCCTGCCCTCCGAAGGCCTGGGCGCTTTGATAGGGAGATAGAAATTGGGGTACCCGACCAAAATGGACGGTACGAGGTTCTTCTTGTCCATACACGAGGTATGCCGTTGGCTGAAGATGTTGACCTAAGAGAATACGCAGCTAAGACGCATGGATTTGTTGGAGCTGATCTTGCTGCGCTAATCAAAGAGGCTGCTATGCATACTCTTCGTAAAATCCTCCCTAAGATCGATTTTGATAAACCTCTAACCCCAGAAATATTGTCAAAGTTAATAGTGTCCAATGAAAACTTTGATGAGGCATTAAAAATAACTGAACCCTCAGCCATGCGAGAAGTATTACTTGAAATACCGAATATCAGATGGGAGGATATAGGAGGCCTTGAGGATGTTAAACAACAGCTGAAAGAAGCGGTGGAATGGCCAATCACATATCCTCAAATCTTTAAAAAACATGGGGTCACCCCACCGCATGGAATTCTGTTATATGGCCCCCCTGGGACCGGAAAAACCTTGTTAGCTAAGGCAGTAGCCACTGAAAGCCAAGCGAATTTCATCGCAATTCGCGGCCCAGAGCTTCTTTCGAAATGGGTGGGTGAGAGTGAAAAGGCTATAAGAGATGTGTTCCGTAAGGCCAAACAAGCTAGCCCTTCGATTATATTTCTAGATGAACTAGATGCCATTGCTCCACGTCGAGGGGTTTTTAGCGGCGGAAGTCATGTAATGGAAAGCGTGGTAAATCAAATCCTGTCATTGATAGATGGTCTTGAGAATCTGAGAGATGTTGTAGTGCTAGCAGCCTCAAATCGACCAGATATGATTGATCCAGCCCTTCTAAGACCAGGCAGGTTTGATCGGCTGCTTTTGGTTAAATCCCCAGATGTTTCTTCACGTGAAAAAATCTTACGAATCCACACACGGAAAATGCGGTTAGGAAAAGACGTTAATCTGGTTCAGTTGGCAGATGATCTTGAAAGTTATGTTGGTGCCGATATTGAAGCTATATGCCGGGAAGCAGTGATGATTGCACTACGAGACGATCTAAATATTGAAACAATTGAAATGAGGCATTTTGAAGCTGCAAAAAAGATTGTTCATGCCAGTTCTGGACCAGAAATTGAGCAACGATTCCAAGAACTAGAACGAAAACTCCTTGGCAAGTCAGAAATCGGGAGAAAAGACGTCCTTGGCTTGAAGGATTATCTATGATTTACCAAAACCGTCTTCATTTTCGATCAGGAAGATCTCTTTTTATAGAGATCCAATGGCCATTGTTTTTCAAACATCCGTCGTAATACAGCCGACGAGAATTGTTCAATTTCGATGGGTTGGGCGGCTGACTTCATTATCCGCTCTGAAATCAGCTTTGCTCGTACTACCGAATCCGAATATCCAATGATGAGCCCTACCACCAAGGGATAGTTTTTCACGATGACCAACTGCAAATCCGATGCTGTTACTACCTCCATTCCAACTGGATTTTCATCCAATCTTGATACCGTTTCGGAGAGTCCAGCATTTATCGCATCTAGAATCTCAGGATTAACCGATACAAACTTGGTGGTATAAATTTTGTGGGATTCAAGGTCGATAAGGATAACCTGACGAACTTTGCACTTAAATGTTGATTCTTTTCCCGCGATAACGTCGGCGAGCCAGTCGAAGGCATCATAGAAGTTTTCTCCTGTTTTTGCTGATACACGAAATAGACCCACGGGTCTATTTGTAGAACGAGTGGCCCGTGTTAAATCCAAATCCTGGACAATTAGTTCAAAGGCACGTGCTCCAGGTAGGTCTATTTTATTCGCGATGAATAACACAGGTGCTTTTTCGTTGCGTTTAATAGAATCCCAAAAAGCATCTGAAGCTTCAGAGATACGAATATCAGCGCTATCTAGGACGAATACAATTGCATTAGCTTTATCTAGGGAGGCATCCCAGAGTAAATTTCTGTAAATTTGTTGCCCACCAAGATCCACGAGATTAAACTCTATTTGTCGGTATTTTACTGTACGATAATTAACCCCTAATGTTCTAGTTGTAGGAATGAACTCTGAACGAAGTAAGCGGTTCACAATCGTAGTCTTACCAGCTCCATCTAATCCGATAATGACGATTTGACTTGTTTCTGTTTTTGGCTTTCCTTTAAAGAACCTTCTAAGGATACTCGACATGATTCAGAACCTTGTTAATCTAGGCTTACTCATCATTAGAAAAAGGTCAATTATGGTCTTGTGCAATCATGAAATTACTGGAGGAGGTTTTGAAAATAAGATTATTTAAATGATCCAAATAAAACGCTCTCTTGATCTGAACTAAAGGCATTGATATCACTCAAAATCCTTATTTGACATGTAGTTCGGGATCTAAAAAACGGTATGGAACGAATTCAACGTGAAAAGCTCTTTTCCAGAAACAGAAGAATTTAAGGCCCTTAAAGACACGATGGCGCGGATCAAGAACCTAACCATTCAGGGGGCCACGAATGTTGCGATTTATGGGGTACAAGCATTTGCTCGGCATGCAAGTACGGTTCCTCTGGATGGAAAAGAACTTTTTGATCATTTGGAATCAGTTATACAACACCTTGGCAGTGTAAGAGTGACCGAACCTGGACTGAAAAATGGATTAAGGTATGTTATGACGGGAGTTTATACCGATGGCAAGGATGAGGCCATTCAATATGGAGAACATTATATTGGGCTAATTGAGTCTGCCAAGCAAAAGATATTCAAATTTGGGGCCGAGCGAATTCGTGATAACTCCGTTGTTTTCACCCACTGCCATAGTTCTATTACTGTTGGGATTTTTTTGGAAGCGGCAAAGCAAGGGAAGGACTTCGAAGTCATTACCACCGAAACTCGGCCACTATATCAAGGCCGAAAAACTGCGCGAATACTCCTTCAAAACAACATCCACGTTACCCACATCGTTGATTCAGCAATGCGATGGGCCATGAACCGATATAATCCCCACATGGTTTTTCTTGGGGCAGATGCAATCACAGTGGAAGGAGTGGCCCTAAACAAGATTGGTTCACGTCTTTGCTCATTGGCTGCAAGAGAAGAACATATCCCTCTCTATATTTGTACTTCGCTGTTAAAATATGACCAAACTACTAGCATCGGGCGTTTGAGCGAAATTGAGATGAGATCTCCCTTCGAAATATGGAAAGAAGATGCACCGGCTGGAATTAAGATTAAAAATCCTGCTTTTGAGACCATAGACCGTGGCCACATCGCAGCCTATATGACAGAGGTAGGATTGATACCTCCACAAACAGTTTCTCTCTTCTTTGACCGGATCTACGGGGATAAGATCAAAGATTATGAGCATTTAATACATCCGAATTAGATTCCATTTCTTCTAGATGTGGGTCATCTAATGTCGGGGCCGTCCCCAATATAATAAGCATCATCCTCAATAAATCCAACCTTTTCGAGCTCCTCCCGTACAGTACCCAAGATGAGAACAATCTCGGAATCGTCATCTTTGAAGGGCCAAATCGTAAATCCAATAATTATCTCTGCAAAATGACTTTCCTCATCAAATTGCTCCAGCTCTACCACGAATGCTCTTGCAGTTCCCGCAAATTCTTGCGTAGAGTTTTGTGCAACTTCAATAAGGTTAGCGTCAACTTCCTCAAAAGTTAAATCCTCGTCTCCCTCTCGAAATAGCCCAGAAAACACGTAATAGCGTGTCACAGCCGCTGTTACTGATGGTCGGTAAACCATTTGCATCTGCCTTATGTCTGCTACGTTTTCAGATCATCTTAAAATTTGTTACAACTTGGAACGTAAAAGACCTTGATGATAGTTTATTGGAACTTGGAAGAGTTGAAGAAGTCCGTCAGACGTTTTTGACGTAACAATGGACTTTGACGCGCATAACGATGCATAGGAATTGTCAAATGGCTCTCAATGTACCGCAAAGCCGCTCTCAAACCTTCAAAACGATCAGGCACATTTTTTAATGCTGTTCTCATATTCTCTCGAACCTGCCAAACGCCTAAAGGGATTGCATATCCAGATCCAACTTCTCGAAAAACTATCACTGACGCAATACGCCGTATTTGCCTTAATTTTTCCAAAACCGCTAGACGTGCTGCATAGTACCCTCCTACTGTATTAATAGCGTATGTTGTGCGTCCCTTGGGTCCTTCGGTATCAGATAGAATTTGAGGCATCGATCCAGTTAAATTCCATGCACTTTTCTGTTTCCATGTCTCATGGTAGTCAAAAAACCAAGCATCACGCGGTATGAAAAGAACCCAAAAATCGTTATCCAAATATGTATTATGATAGACCAAATAGTCTTGAACTGGGGGATGGTCTTTGATTTGTTTCCTCAGATCATTACCAACCATATCGTCAACAGCTGTAATGCTCCAACGTGTCGGTACTAGACGTCTTTGCCTATTTAGTCCAAGAAGGCCTGCAGAAAGAATACGTGTAATCTGGGTAACAGTAGTTTGTGCTTTATATAGTTCATTGACGGCAGAAAATGCTATTAGGTCTGAATCCTGGACAATACGATCTACCTTGTGTTCAATCTTTGGGGTTGACGCCAATTGCAAAGTGTCTATCTGAACACGGGCACCCATAGGTTGGATATTTCTAGTGAAGGTTAAATCTATCTTTGGTTTTTTCATAAATTTAATTTCTAAATCCACTGGGGACGAAGCTTGTACTTGTTCTTGAGTTAACTCCAACAATTTTGGGGGAGAGGTGACATCAGTAACTTTGTGAGGTTCTGTTCCCATAAAACGTAATAATTTTGCTCGAAAGTTCAGAACCTCCGCCATTGTAACACTAGTTCCCCATTGGTCAGGTTCATCAATGATCTGAATGTTATCGTGATCCAACGCCGCCATTGGCCCGACAAATACTTTAGGATAACCAAATCGTCCGACAAATAAACTAGGAGGACTAGGGCCATAATATTCATTTTTCATCTCAGGTAACATTTTTTTTACTGGCGATAGGGCCTTAATCTTTAAGACAATGGGACAATAAGTTAATCCGCATAGTAATTTCCCTCCCTTACAACGTAAACATTCCTGGTCACTTGCAGGTACTGCAACCATGTTATTCGCCTATATCCTCTAGTGCGGCAACGTGGATTGTAGGGGATTGGAAGAATTGACTACGTTGACATCGCGATAATTGCCTTTATTACCAATTTGGAGAGTACCATAGACTCCATCAAAACCATATGGAACGAATGTAAAATTTCCTCTTTTTACCTCAAGAATCGCATCCAGTAGAGATGATGAGATCTGATTTTCTATGTTTTTTAGTAGTCCCTGAACTTCCGCAGTAGCAAGAGTCCAAAGATTACGCTCAGGTCCAATATGGTCGACGATTTTACGATATATCTCAATAATCGATTTGGCTGTTTTTGTTTTCAAACCGAGGACATGTGCAATAATCTCAACAAGTGGCACCATTCGAATGAACTTCTGGGTAGGAATTACGCTAGTTAAATCCCTTTCTTCACCCTGAACTTTGCCTATTTCAGTGCACCTTTGATAAACTCCGATGGTGAGCGCCTTATGGCATATCGGACAAATATCGTTTTGGGGCGCATATTGGGGGGAAAAACAGCACCATTCATCCTTTCCGTGAAAGCCAGGCTTCTTTCTTCCGCTCCGGTGACCAGTCAAGAAAAATCTCCCTTCTTCGGGAGGAAATTCTGCCGTGTAAATGATGTTTTTATTGCGCAATGAATGGATTAAATGTCTGTAATCTTTTTTTCCCGAGGATACGATGGTATATTCACGACCCATTCGATGCAGGGCTCCAGAATGGGCATCAGAGCTCGAAATGAAAACACGATCATCAAGCTCGGGAATTAATCCCAGAAAGTTTGGATCCGCTGACAGGCCAGTTTCAAATATCTGTAAGCGCGACGTAACCGAGCCAAAGAAATCAGATAAATGGTTAACACGAATATTTGAACCGAAAATCCCTTGAGGGGTCATAATGTGTGCTGGAATAGCTTCCACTAATGGATTTATGTCTAGAATGGCATGTATTCGCGTTGCTACATCCCGAATCGATCCGCACTTGATGAACGGACGGGCCATCTTCTGGTATTTAACCCCCCATTCTTTAAGAAATTGATTTAAGACTTCAACACAAGAAAAATCGGGAAACAGAAAAACCATATGGACTATTTTGGATCTACGCCCAATTGGGGCGGTAAAAATGAGCTCAGTTTGGAGTATAAAGCGAGTTTTATCATTCTCATTGAGGTAGAAAAAACCTGGTTGATCTTCTGTCATCGCCTTCTTAAGGATCTCATTCCAAAAAGAAAACTGACAATCTCCTGTTCCGATTATATCGATCCCTTTGAGCGGCATGGTTTGCGTAATATTCTTTAGCTGGGAAAGAGCCTTTTTTTTATTAGTTTGAATTCTTTCTGGAGTAAGTTTCAATGAATGTGTACCCCCTGCAAAAATCGAGTGCGCATGAAGATCGACAGCTAGATCCAAGAAAATTCCTCAGTTTATCATCCGTTTATCGAGAGTATTAGCTTTCTGAAGTTATTTTCGTTTCAAGGAGCTGTTCACTTACCAACTTCAGCAGTCCCACTCCACGAGAGGAGTCACCCACAAGAAAAAGACTAGTACTCTTTTCACTATTTTGGGCCACACGCAATACGAGGCTATTCATGATATGTTGTGATAGAACCAGTTGTCTTAGAGCATCCTTGGATAGTATTCGAGCTACATTATGTATTAGGGAAAACATTTGGCAAACTAAAGCATGTCTATGAGCGCCGTTAGGAGTAGTTGTCCGCAGCATATCTAATGTTCGGCGTTCGCAGGCACATCTTATTAAAGACACTTCCGTAATGATAGGATGAAAACTTTTTAGAACCTCAACAGCCTTATCCAAGAATGGGTCATTGGGAAACAGTTCGGAAGCATCTCGAAACTGGATCCGAAAACGTGGGAAAATGGTGCTTGGAACCATGGAACTTTGGAGGTTTAAATCCCAGATTATTTCCCGAAAGACGCGGAAAAGACTCCCGAGTCGACCCTTACCTGAACTAAACGCTAAAATAAAGGTATTTTCGACTGCCAGTAAGTAAAACTGTTGCTGATTTAAAGTATTAGCATGAATTTCGAGGGGGATTGTATCGAAAAACGTTCCAGAAGTCTTTATCTCCTCACCCCAATCACGTAGAAGTGAAGAAATTTGACTGACCAAGGATATGATCTCAGGAGATAGTGAAACATTGTGAAATGCTCGGATAGTCCCATTTGATACAATAACAGTTTTTTCTTTCTCTGTCAATACCTCGGAAATCCGATCTTGTGTGATATTATCTATTTGTGTTAGAATAACCTTTTTTATATTATTGAACACCTTTTCTAAAGGGTATGCGGTTTTATTACCGTTTTCGTGTGTCTTAATATCCCGAATCGCTTCTTGAAGGATATTTGAAAACGATAGTGAGTGTTGAAGGAGCTTATCTTGATGAATTCGAGGAACAAACAACATAAGACTTTCAATTCGATTTTTTCCACGTACGCTGGGATCAGGTAATGAAAATGAGTGAATCAAAACCCTTCCTTGGATTCCAGTCACGTTAATCGGGATTATTGCCGTGTCAGGCTCACCAGTAGGCTCTCCAACGCCTATTGCCATTGTAAACAATGTGGTGGTGACTCCTTGCAGAATAATGCGGGGAATTTCGAGACGATGAGCAAGATATGACTTTAAACTAGGTCCCGCTTCTTCATCAAAAACAATGTGTGCAAGGAAGAATTCTGTTTCTTCTGTTTTTTCAGGTTCGGCGTTTAATCTGATCCCCAAATGAATAACCCGGGTTGATATTATAATGCAATCTAATATCTATGAAAAGAACTCTTCACAGCCCCGTTCATAAATTTGACGAAACAGGGGGAGTCCAAGTATTTGCACTAGGACTCTGGGTCTATCAACTTTATTTTTTCAATTAACTCCTCCCACTCTTTTTCCTTCTTGGTTTTTTTTGAAGAAACTAATTTGTCCTTTATACCTAAGACATCTAAGGCCCACTGCCGTTCTTTCTCACGTTTCTGTTTCCCCTTTTTTTGACGATGTTCCGCCGCCTCTATCCACGTAGGAAGGGCGTCTTCCTGGACTCCGCAGCTTGTGCAGACATAGATCGTCTCCTCCTTATTCCAATGGAGGGTGCCATCCTTACATTCCCGACAAGGAATTCGTGAATCACGCATGATTTTCACTTTCCTATGACATTTCGAGAATCTTATCGATCTTATCCTGAGAGATATGGAGAGATGATAGTGAAAACAAGGGCCGACTTTTCGGGTACTGGTGCTCTTCCAAGATCTGGAGTATTAAGTTCACGCCTGGACCGATAACCAGTTTTAGTAATTCCATATCTACATAAGGGTCCGTCAAAACACCGAGAAAAGCAATACTCCCCACTGCTCGAATGAAGAATTTAAAATTCTCGCTCTCGGAAGTGAGTGAAACCCAAGGTGAAGACCCTATTTCCCGACCAATCGTTACCATATTGGCGTTTATTCCCGCTACCAAGGAACAGAGAATTAAACTGCTTTCTTTCCCCAAAGTTCCTTCTAAATTTATTTCCTCGATTAATAGTCCATCTGTATCAATGATGGTTACGGCATGAATCCCATTTAGCGAATTTACGATATCCTGAAGAACATCCTGGAGATTTTTGGTAAAACCTGCATTATTATTGGAGAGAGGCACGGCCTTTCAACCTGTCAAAGAAAGGGTTTATTAGTGGAACAGACCAGATCTCGAGACATCCACGAATGATTGGCTGAACTTGGGTTTGTTCACGACCCGAGTCCGAACAGCGTAAACCCGCGATCTTAGAGCTGTTGCCTTCCGGCCCTGACCCAGTTTAATCTACCCTTCTTGCTCTTCTCTCCAGAAGAGCCTCGGGAAGAGCCCACCTGTCCGGGGAGCCGATCATTACAAATTCCAAGGAACCTCACACTGATTCAATCCCTCAATCTGGGATTCCGCTCGTCTTATAGCCTTCCGATATAGCCAGGAGGCTACCCTGGCCGCCTACTGTTCCGTAATGTTCGTAAATCGAGCGCGTTTAACACCTTTTTGGAAGTGGTTTTATAATATAACTATAATATGGTCAATGGCCACCCCATCTTTGGGGGAGATAACTTTTTTAAGTGTTGTTGTTGTTGGTCGTCACGACCAACACACGAGAATTTATCCACATGTTATTGTGTTTTGGGTGAAAATTCGATTTGAATCAAGCCAAATTTGTCGAAAAAAGCATTCAAACTGATCTCTGTGGCATGCTAGAGCAGTTGCCTATTCCCCCTAGTGCAAAGAAGGTGTATACAGTTCTTCATAGAGAAGGTCCCCTTACCTCGGGAGATCTTGAAACACGTTGTTCTTATTCAGATAGAACGATCCGAAACGCTCTGAAACGTTTGATTAACTTGGGAGTCGTACGCAAGGTTGCAAATTTCCAAGATATGCGCACCTCCCTTTTCCATGTTCTTTCTAATCCAGCTGCTTAGGCACATAAGCTTTCATTAAGTATTTACTTTTTTTATTGGGTCATCAAGTATTAAAAAGTTTCATTCCGTATAAATCCCAGAGGGTTTTCCAAACCCAATTGATGGGCAGTCCAACCACGTTATAGAAATCTCCGCGAATTGATTTTGCAAGCATTGCTCCCATACCCTGGATTGCATAGGCGCCCGCTCTGCCTTGCCATTCGTTGGTATCAAGGTAAAGTCTTATCTCTTCACGCGAAAGGTAGCGAAATTCAACTTCCGTGGATTCCACGGTCTGATAGCGCTTTCCGCCAGGATATACAACTATACATACCCCTGTCAACACATTATGTCGCTTTCCCGAAAGTCGGGCTAGCATTTGCCTGGCTTCGTCACGGTTCTTCGGTTTTCCAAGCGTTTGGCCTGTTATATCTAGAACGATTGTATCACATCCAATCACAGCAAAGGAAATCTTTCCTGATTCCACCGTGAACTGCTGAGCGGCAACATTTTCTGCTTTTTTGCAGGAAAGCTGAAGTAGGTAGGTCCTAGGGTCAATCTCTGGAGAATCTTCTTTTATTTGACTCGGAACGACCCGAAACGGTATAGCAAGCTGGGAAAGAAGGGTTTTTCGGGCTGGGGATCTACTGGCCAGAATAAGTACAGGAGTTGAAGTCAATATCTATGGCCCTCTTATGTAATTTAGGCATTTCGCAGAGCTATTATGAAGTAGGTCAGGAAGAAAAAAGATAAGCTATTTGTGATTTCTTACAATTATTACCTACAGCATGACCTGTCTTTATAGTACAGTGCCCAAATGGCTAGATACATTTTGTTCGATTAATATAGTATAAAACGGCTAACTTATCGGAATAGATGGCAAACTGTATGACTGATCAGATCACAGAAAAAAAATCCTTGGATATTAGCCGCATTGCCAATCGCATGTCCCAGATACGACCATCGGGATTGCGAAAGCTCTTTGATTTAGAAAGAGAGATTTCGCCTTCAATAAAACGTAAAGTTCTATCTTTTGGTCTCGGTAATTTGAATATTCCAGTCCACGATGCCATAATTAGGCAATTGAAGGCGGTTTTGGATGATCCCGTTTCCCATCGTTATAGCAGTAATGCTGGAATATGGGAACTTCGAGAACAGCTTGTAAAGAAATATGACGATATTTACGGCATTACTTATGCTGCCGATCAATTTGTGGTTACCGCTGGAGCCTTGGAAGCATTAATGGATACTTTTCTCGCCTTGATCAATCCTGGAGATGAGGTACTAATTCCAATCCCGGCATTCGGGTACTTCGCTAATCACATCCGATTAGCTGGTGGAAAAACCCGTACCATTGAAACAAACAGTAAATTTGAACTGGATCCCGATGTGGTCAACGAAGCTATTACCCCACGGACGAAAGCTTTGGTACTTAACTTCCCAAATAATCCTACGGGAAGTGTTATGGATAGTAGCCAAATTCGAGCAATAGTAGAAACAGCAGCAGATAAAGGCATCCTTGTAATCTCTGATGAATCCTACGAATACATTACTTATGAAGGGCATAAACATACATGCGCTTCGGAATTTTCTCTCGAAAATGTGCTCGTAGTCTCATCTTTCTCCAAAACCTATGCAATGACTGGGTTCCGAGTTGGATATGTTGTTGGGCCAAGGACGTTAATTCCCCATATTTTGCTTCTCCATCAACACAACACAGCGTGTACGACCACGGTTTCCCAGTATGCTGCCAAAATAGCCTTGGAATCTCCCCCGTCCATTCGTGAAACTTTGGTTCAAGAGCTGGCCGCACGAAGATTAGCCACCATTGATGCGTTTACATCGATAGATGGAATCGAGCTGAACTATGCTCCAAAGGGAGCTTTCTACATATTTCCTGATGTCAGCGGTACAGGAATGGATGGAACAGAGTTTTCTGAATATCTTCTTAAACATGCACAAGTTGTGGTTGTTCCAGGCGAGGAATTTGGCGTCATTGGAAAAAACCACGTACGAGTGGCCTATGGATTTCTTGAAGTATCTGAAATCAATGAGGCAGGAAAACGCATCCATGATGTGTTTGCCAATGGTTGAAATCTCCCAAATGGTCTCAATCAAATCCCATCCTCAGCCATTTTAAACAATCGAATTTATACTTACCAGATAAGGAATCAGTATACCTTACTGAACAAGAGCAGATAGTGGAAAATATGAGCAAAAGTAGAGCCTTAATCCTTAAAGCTGACGAATTGCCGACCAAGTGGTATAATGTTGTGCCAGACTTACCAGAATCTCTTCCACCACCGAAGGATCCCCCAGAGGGGTATTCAAGAGTTAAAGACCTGCCAAATATGCTTTTAAAGGAATGCCTGAACCAAGAAATGTCAGATAAGCGGTGGTTTGACATTCCTGATGGAATACGAGAACTCTTCTTGGCAGCTGGTCGACCAAGACCTTTGTACCGGGCAAAGAATCTGGAAGCAAAACTGGGAACACCAGCCAAGCTCTATTTCAAATCCGAGTTTTTCAGTCCAACAGGAAGCCATAAGGTCAATACCGCCCTGGTGCAAGCCTATTATGCCAAAAAAGAAGGATTTGAAAGACTTACAACTGAAACAGGGGCAGGACAATGGGGAAATGCGCTCGCTTATGCTGCAAGTCTAAATGATTTAGAATGTACGGTTTTTTGGGTCCGGGCCGTCTATCGGTGGAAAGAGCAAAGACGCAAGTTTATGCAGTTGTACGGAGCGGATGTATATGCTTCACCCAGTAAAAAAACGGAATTCGGTAACAAGCTCTATAAGGAAAATCCCAACCACAACGGATCTCTCGGAATTGCCATCTCAGAGGGCCTGGAAGAAGCAAAGAAATCCCCGGATGCGGTGTATTGTCTTGGTTCAGTTTTGAATCATGTCTTAATGCATCAGACTATAATTGGACTCGAGACTAAGAAGCAGTTTGAGATGGCGGGCGAATATCCTGACATGGTGATTTCATGTCTTGGTGGAGGTAGTAACTTTGGAGGTATCGCTATTCCTTTTTTGCATGATGTTCTCGCAAAAAAGTCAGAAATAACGTTCATTGCTGCTCAAAGCCAAACAGCTCCCAATTTACAAGGAGAATACAAATACGATTTCGCCGACCACGCCGAAATGACCCCTATGCTTAAAATGTATACCTTGGGTCATCAAGTAACCATGCTACCCATAAAAGGAGACGGTTTACGATATCATGGGTGTGCTCCAATTCTGAGTTTATTAAGGCATCATGGATATATTGATACCGTAGCATATCCACCAGAAGAGAAATACGTGTTTGAACGAGCAAAAGAATTCGTTCGAGCCGAAGGCTTCTTACCTGCACCGGAATCTGCGTACAGCATTGCTTGTGCCATTGATGAGGCAATAAAATGTAAGAAAGAAAAAGAGGAGAAAACGATTCTTTTTAACGTCAGTGGTCATGGTTTCATGGATATGGACGGGTATGCAGAGATCCTTGGTTTGAAAGGAAACCCCGAAAAGTCATAGGATGAGTATGGATTCTATACCATGTGGCGTTCCCGTAGAACAGTCTTTCCTTTATCTTTAACATCTACTCCCTTCAGACAAAAAGGGAAGCAGTCACGGAACGCTGCATGGTACTATAGTGCGAGAGAATGTCTCTACCCTCAAGCAATTCCTCCCCGAAAACCTTGATTAAATCACACTCTAAATGATTAGGAAATCAGCCTGCGAGATATGAAATCAGAAAGTTTTCTCGGAGTTCGGGTCACAAACGCATCCATGCCACATTCGCTACACTTGAGGCGTAGAGTATTGTGGTTAACGATGGTCGAAACCGTATGAGTTGTACAGAACGGACAAACTAACTCACGTTCTGCTTGATGGTGCAGATCCACATTTTCTTCTATTTCAACTGTCATGGTTTAACCTCCTGTTTTGATGAGGGTGGAAAACCTTCCTTCGAGGAATTTGTTTTCCGATACAGATATACTGTATCACGCCGACCGTCAGTCGGGAAACCTATGCCGGGTTGGCCGTGTAGGAAAGAACTTCCCACTAGGTAATGATGTAATACATTACGATATTTAAATATTTATGGGTAATTAATCCCTGATAATGTAATTTATTACACCAATGACCGAAGAATTGCGCTTTTCAAGAGGAAGTATTATGGTTTAAATCAAAGATTATGCGATCTTCTTCAAATAACGTGGCTTAAAACATTTTCCATAGCGGTTTCAGGTAAAAATCTTGCCTTAGTAGTGACATTCATGTTTGGATATCTAGAAGTGGCAATAAGAGCTTTTATTATGGACAGTGGATAAATAATGGCTTCATACAAACCATTGAAGTGGCGCCCGTACGTCATACTTTCAGCAGCCGCTAGTTTGGACGGCAAACTGGCAACAGACGCGGGAGACACAAACCTCTCGACAAAAAACGATTGGAAAAGGGTTCATCTCCTACGAATGGAATCTGATGCAATCATGGTTGGTGGTGGGACAATCCGAAAGGATGACTCTAAATTGGTTGTTGATCCAAAAAAATCAGGTTCTCCAATATCACGGCAACCTATTCGCGTTGTTGTCAGTGCAACAGGGAATATCCCCCTCGATGCTAGGGTGATCACTCATGATCCAATCGTTCCCACGTTAATTGCCGTTACATCAAATTGCTCTGCTAGACAGGTTAAAAAACTCGAGGATGTTGGATGTCAGGTCATCCATTGTGGCAATGAACGCTCTGTAGATCTGTCTCTGCTCCTGAGCATCTTAAAAACTAAGTTTATGGTGAATCGTTTAATGTTGGAAGGTGGAGGAAGACTGAATGGATCTATGCTGTCTTTAAAATTGATAGATGAACTTCAAATAGCATATGCCCCGGTTATTGCGGGAAACGGTGTTTCATTATTCGAATTTTCCCAATCATTTCAAGATTTCTCTGAATCCCCATTTTTTGAGATAATCACTTCTAGACGGATCGATGACATGCTCTGGATCCACTTTAAAGTTCATTATACTCCACGGCAGCTTATCTGCTTATAATTTCAATTAAATGAGAAAGAGGTTTAATACGAGCACCGCTCCAGAATAGATGACCGAGATTATCACGGGCTGATTTCCTTCTGGAACCATTGACTTAACCCCCCAGTACACCATTAAACCTCCCCAAATGAGCACACCAATACCGATCCCGAGTAGAATCAATTCAGCGAAGCCCGAAACGGCAGGTATAGCGATTTTTTGGATATCCTCAGAAGTTCTAAGGACTACTGTCATTTCTGAGACAAAAAACCAGTTATAACCGATATCAACTATCTGTCCTACGAATTGTGGCACAGATGCCCATCCTGTAATGGTTGCTGCTGTTTTAAAGTTCCGTCGATGAGAGGAAACTGCAGGGGCTACTACAGCCATAAGCAGGTAGAGAATTACACTATCAACCAGCCATGATATAATAGGGCCAAGTACGGAGAGAATGATAAAGGTGAACCGTAGGTAGGACTCAAAATCAAATTCATCATAGAAGCTGGCTGGTAGATCAACTCCGGCTATATTTTGATAGAATTCTGGAAAAATAGTCATTCTAAGCTTTGAGAGGAAAACAGCCATCGATACTCCCGCAAGAATTCCTATCAACAAGCTCAAGAAAAAGGGGTGTTTGTAGTTTGGTCTTTCCACGATTTTCGGCATTTCTTTTTGAGGGGTGATAATCACACCTTGAAAATATTGTAAAAACGGAAGAGGGGGTTCCGTGTGGCTCATTGCTGGCCTGGAGGTAATGTAATATGGAGATGCTGGAATTTGAGAAAGCGATTGGGGTCCTAACTTTGGTACTGGAGCTCCACAGTGTGCACAGAAAGCGGCACCAGGCAAGAGTTCTTTTCCACAAGATCCACAGTATTTGGGAGAGGTAGTATCGGAATTCATCGCCATAGTTCCACTTTCAAAGCATGCTGGTAACAACAGTTTGTGTTATATCGATAATAATCACAAGGATTCGAACAATCACCTATCGTCCTGCATAGAATCAATTACCAGAGGCGCAGGAACTAAACAGCACGCTCCTTTAAAACCACAATAGTAAAGCCAGCTGTCTCATCTGGTGTAATGATGATTTCAGATTGGGGCATTTCGACATAAACGCTTTGTAATTTTCCATGTTCAAGAGCATCAGAGACACTCCTGACCTTTTTTACCAAAGCTGCTACATGAGCTGAAACCCGTTCTGCATCTGATTGAGGAAGATTAGACTGCAGAGGAAGCCCTTCTTCATCACAAACTAGTATTCCCTTAACCCCACGGCGAGCTGCAAGTCGTTTGATAGTATTTTGAAGGATGGTCGGCATGCTATATTTATCTGAAGACATTAGATCAATCACACTCTATCTATTGGCTGTCAATGACATTTTGGTGCTATCTCGCTTCACCAAGGCAATTATAATGATCTCAGAATCATAATCAGGTATAATTTCGACATCTCCTGCCTCTAGTTCCAATCTGATGCTTCGTGCAACCTCCTGGGAGATTTCTTGCGAAATATATCGGATCCTACCAACCAAGG
Organism: Candidatus Heimdallarchaeota archaeon; assembly: GCA_048881705.1. Classification (GTDB taxonomy): domain Archaea; phylum Asgardarchaeota; class Heimdallarchaeia; order Hodarchaeales; family Hodarchaeaceae; genus Hodarchaeum. The sequence goes on from JBHLSH010000001.1 coordinate 103,687, forward strand.
ACGCCACTTGTGCCGCTACGTTCTCAGTATCTTCTGGGGGAAGACTACTTTGTAGTGGTAAACCGTCAGTATCGCTTAATACTGCTCCATAGACACCCTTATGTTTACCGACGCTACTAATTACTCTTTCTAACGCTTGCTGTGACAGGTATCCTGCTTCATGGGACATGATTGAAATCCTTCTTTCAGACGGATATATCACGGGATCAAGGATGCAGACTAAAGACAACCTCGAATATAAGTTAGGTTCAACAGATTACGGAAGAATCTGATTCCTAACAGCCGAAATAATGCCGTCACACTTACTGATTCCCATTTTCTCTTATTCCATCTTAAAACCTTTTGCTTTTAAGTAGCAAGAGATACTTCTTTGAAACCTCAATTGGGCCGTAGCGGTTTTAGTTTGTTCGCACATCAAGCTAAATCAAGGAAATCACCAGAGATGACTGAAAATCCTAGGGAAGGATATTGAATCAATAATGTATATACAAAAACAATTGGTACAAACCTGAAGTCATATAGATATTATTTATTCAACAAAAATGGTACGAGAGGCCTCTGTGAAACCATTATATCGGATATTGTTAAAATCCAGATTTTTAATGCTGATTTCTAATATATCAGTATAAACTGAGCCAAAAAAATCTAATAGACAATTGGCCCTCGTGACATGCTTATTAAGTGCCTCTAGATATAATTAGAATCCAAGAATTTATGTAAAAACGAAAACTGACGAAACTGTTCAATCAAAGAAACCAATCGGGTGTTTATAAGTACCTACTCAGCAAAAAGAACTAGTTGCCCGTCACCCCATAAAAGCAGGCTTATCGTCATCGAAAATGATGACCACAGTTAGGTTAAAACGTAGTCAAACATTATTTTCACCGTTTGAATAATTTCATGCCATTTCTCACATTTTAACCAAGAATTGGATATACTCTCAATCAGAATACAACATATGAATATCGAGTGCGATCTTCCGGAATAGGTGAGTATTTAAGGAACAAGAAAATAAACGTAAATGCCTCAAGGAGGAAATTTGAGTGTCGAGTGACGATGAAAATCCCGAGGGCGAAAAGGTTCAAAGGACCTTAGAGCAGATACTGACTATTGTGAAAGCCCTTAAGGATGATCTAAATTTATTAGAGCATAGGATATCAAGTATAGAAGAACAAATCCTACCAGATCCATCAAAAAAACTAACCTATCAAGTTGTGGAGATACCTGGACTTTCTTCAAGTCAAAGCCAAAAAAATCCAGGAGACCTCATATTGAATTTTGAAGGACTTGAAGAACATTTAAAAGAAACTTATCAGACACTAGTCGACTCTAATCAGGCAATGACGGCCAATCAGTTGGCGAATCTACGGGGGAGAAAGCGGAGTACAATCAGTGATCATTTAAACCAGTTATTTAAGAGAGACTTGGTCGAAAAATCTCGGCAGGCTAAGGAAGTTCTCTATACTCCAAAAGAATTGAAAGATCTTTACAAGCATGAATGATTCTAACTAAATCAATTATTTTTGTTGGAATAGAGGGAAGAAGAGGAATGATGTGTCGAACGTTTATTCGGAAGTATACTTCAATATGGCCTTTCCCAATTCTTCAAAGGCCGCCTGAACACCCTCTCCCGACTTTGCGGAAGTTTCGATCAAAGGAACATCTAAACGATCCGCAAAGGCTTGACCTTCCTCAGTGGATGTAGCTTCTGCACCCTCTTCATCACGGAGATCGATCTTATTCCCGAGGAGAACCACGGGGACTTTTCGCTCACGTCCAGAATTCGTCCAGAGGTCATTCAACCAGTTTTCGCTATTCTTGAACGTGTGACGTCTGGTAACATCGTAAACTAAAACTCCTCCGAAAATCTTGGTATAATAGGCCTTCACGACATCAGCAAAGACCGGTTGACCTGCTAGGTCCCAAATTTGCCAACGAATTTCTGTAGCCCCGACTGTCGTATCATAGAGCGCAAAATCGGCGCCCATCGTCGAGAGGTAATCGGATTCGAAGCCTTCTCCTAAATAGCGTTTTCGGAGTGAGGTTTTACCAACTGCTCCGTCTCCTACAAGCACTATTTTCCATAATCGTCTATCATCGCTCATTTCTTTATACCTGCCTATTTATTCTTTTAATTGTCATACCGATACTCAGGAACGAATCCTAGGGAAAATTGACAAGGCGTCACCAAAAGTACGTTCCACTTAACTGCACACCGTATATCAAAGAGGGGTGACTTTCAGGAGTTTTTTTCTTCGTAAATGACGGAAAGTCCAAGTAGAGGTTGTTTTCCTTTCATTTTGGGCTTTATAGCAAATTATCTAGTAGATTTATAATATTTTGCAGATTGGGTGTAAATTCTTAGAATTGAGGCCTAGGGACGGAATGCATGGCTCTTTGGCTTTGGCTGATCATATTTCTAGCTTTTTAAGACTGAGTTGGCGAGATTCGTTTCACGTACCCAAGTTTTCGTAACGCTTCTAAAGATTGATGTTCAAATTCTTGTTCTCTCTTCGTTATTTTAGCTGCAGTCTCTGGAGAAAGAACATCGGAAATGAAAAGCGCTCGGGCAGTAGGTCGCAATTCCTCAGGAAGATCGAGTATCCCCAATGCATCAAATCGCTGGATTTGAACATAACGAGGGGGGAGTGTACAATCACACAAAGATTTGCCGGTTTCTTCTTCCAATTTTTTTGCCAAAGAACGGGGATTGATGTTTAGATCTAAGAGAAATTTATGACGAGAATTGTGGGGGGTAGTGAACTCGTATAATAGGAGTTCCTTTGTTTTAGGATCAGAAATGTTCTCTTGTGCATATTGACGAAAAATTTCCTCTGGATTTTCGTTTAATCGATTTGTCTCCGTGGCGTATGCTAACAATATTTGGCGTAAATCGTCTCTTACCGTATCTATATCGAAAATGTATGGTTTAAAGACCTTTTTCACCAGTTCTTTTGCCAGAGCAAACCCTCCAATTCGGCCCGTCTTAGAGAAGTCGTTTATTGCACTTTCAAATTGATCCTCAAACTGGTAAACAAATTGGCTTAGGAGATTACTTAAAGTCTCTGTTTCAACTGGACTGTAAAGGATTCCGACCACGCGATTTCCTTTCCTCAAAATAATCTTGGTACTGCCATTATCGATGCTTCGTAAATCCCATTCACCACGACGCCCCGCAGTTTCTGATACCATAAGTGCAATGCTATTCAAGGCGGCCGTAATTAGTGCAGGTTGCTTCATTTCATCTGCAGGTTTTCCAAAGAAGTAATAAAACATAGATTCTCCTGATCTGCGATCTGTAACAAATATTGCGTTGGGAGGTGCTTCTGTTTGATCTTCCAAGGAGACCGGCTCAAATCGTTCAGTTTCAGCAAAATTATGGAACAGCCTAGCAAAGTCATGAAAAATGGAATTAATGGGGGAGTGGGGGTTTTCAATGCTAAAAATCCCATCATCCGAGAATAGATTGAGATCGGGTAGCCAAGGAATATAATAAAATATAGGATGTCGAAGTTTTCCCCTCAATTCCTCTATCTTCTGCTCATACTGTCCTAAAACAACGGGAGGTTTGGCCATATTTACAATAAGGAAAGTAGGGACCGTCAAAAACGCTAAAAAGTTCTGAATGGTTGATCGGGTCATTTTCAGTGTAGGACTTTTTTCTGTAGAGATAATCCACACCACATCACTCTGAAGAATGGTGGCCATGGTGATACTGCTTTCTTCCAGGTCTACTGGGACAATAAATACAAGTATATCGATTGTATCTTTGAAAAACAAAGCGTTGATCCGGTATTTCACCTGTTCAAGAAGTGATTTTGATGGAGGTGGGCATCCGGAAGATGGAAGAACACGGACGAAAGTATCCCTGTCGGGATCTTCACTTACAACGAGGGCCTCTCTTACCAAGGTATCTTCTGGGATCTCAGAAAGAAAATCACTGCTAGTAAATGGTGATTTCCCATAACTCTGTAGACTATATTGAAGTTCCTCCGTAGTAGAAAAATCGACAATAAGAACCCTAAGACCGGGTTTCAGCTTAGCATAAGCCAAGAATGTGTTTATGGCGATTGTTTTTTTCCCAGACCTGGGAGTTCGGGAATAAACCGTGATTACTCGTGGAGGAGACATTTTCTTATCCATTGATCTGATTATATTCCGATTGAAGGATTGTCTTTGGATTTCAAAGAAACCTTCTATTTGAATTGCGGATAAATATTGCATCGTCCCGTTTAACTTCTAAGAATAATGCAAAAGGCATTCAGATTTTGTTCAGAAGCTCATCGGGTGCAATTCGATTTGACCTAAACCATATGCCGAATAGGAATCGAGGTTGGGCGAGGTTCTAGCCTATCTTTTTTGTTTAGGAATTGGTTGAATTCATAAATGTATTGAAACTCCCTCTAAATAATGTCACCTAATTGGGCAAAGTTCTTTCACAATTATTCCAGATTCTATTACAACTAGCAGATTACAATATTTAATGGGTAGACTCCATAATTTAGGCGTCAATAGGCAAGGCTATATTCTTTCTTCCTAATATCGGATATGGCCTTTTCGAGTAGGTTCACTAAATAAGATCCGCTGACAACCTTATAGCTGCCCCTTTATGGGACTTAAGGCGATTATCACGCAATGGTCGGATTCAAATGACGGAGACTCAAGATCAACTCCCTGCTATCCAACTGTCCTTAGACGAGGTAGGAATCACCGATTTTCAGACACAAATCTCGATTACGAGGGGAACCAAAGTGTATCACTACACTGTCACTGCCAGTGTGGTCATTGATCTTCCCCCTCACCGTAAGGGTGCGCATATGTCACGCATTGTCGAAAGCATCTCTGAAATTTTAGCGAGTGAGACTCAAACATACTATTCTTTGGAAAAAATGTCTGTACAAGTACTTGAAAGATTAAACAAACGACATCCGTTTGAAAATGGATCAGTCCGTCTTGAATTTGTTTTCTTCTCCACTCGTATAACACCCGTTTCAAAACTAGAATCCATTGAGCATTATAACGCTACTTTGACAACTTGGTGGGATCAGGGTAATATATGGCATGAATTGACCCTTGGAACCTATGGAAGTACTCTCTGTCCACATGCTTTATCCCAGAGTACAACCCACCACACGCATATTCAACGGGCGTATGCTGAAGTTCAACTACGAGGTAAGACAAGTGATATTCCAGATATGGAAGATCTATCAAAACTATTGGACCAAAGCTTTTCAGCACCCACCTTTTCCCTCCTTAAGGCAGAAGATGAACAATGGGTGGTGAATAAGATGTGGAAAAACCCCCTTTTTGTCGAGGATGTTACTCGTAACCTGTTGGAACTTGTTTCTACCCAATTTGCAGATAGAGCCCTAGAAATTAGAGCAAAAACCATCTCACAGGAATCAATTCATAAACATAACGTTCTATCAAAAGGCAGCTGTAAAACCAAGTAGTGCCCGAGGATGTTCATTCCTATGGAATTAACGGCCTGAGTCTTTCTTCCTGCCAAATACGGTATCACGAAATTTCCTAGCAGCAGATAGTAACCCAATTTCCTCGACTGCCTTCCTTCCCACACTTACAGCTATATCTGTTTTAGAGATCTCTCCTGACTTGACTTTCTCCATGTAGCTCACAAGATCCTCGTAGGGTGGTAAAAAGTCAAAACGATAAATTTCGGCTTCCCAATAACCTTTTCCACGTTGGACCTTGTAGATAAGAATCACGATAACGAGGATAAATACCATGCTAGCCATTGTTAGGTCGTGATAGATTTCAGAAAAGCTAGCGAGACCTCCGAAAAGTTGGGTCCATGCAGTTGCCATTCCACTCAAAACCTGAAGCTGGACAAGTTGAAATCCGAGGGCTAATCCCAAATAGATTAAGACGACACCTTCACCCCCTACGAATCCAATGAAACGCCCAATACGGAATGGATCCTCGGTTTTCGGATCCGTTGTCTCACTCCCTTTCATTTTGATTCGTCTAGATATATTCTGGGCACTATAAACCAAGGAAAAAATTACCATGAAATAATCGAAACTGGTTACAATGTTTTCTGATCCACTAACGGAGGTAAGAAAGATCATGATTTGATTAGGTAAGTTCACCAGGAAAAAGAATCCGAGGGATGTATTAAAAACATCGTCCCCAGTAATAAATCCTCGGACGACCAGGATAACTAAAACTGCTAATCCAGCTCCAATAATTCCCAAACCGATGTAACTAAGCCGCGCTTGCTCAATACCAATCCCTATCATAATTATATTCCAAAAGATAGAAAAAACCGCCACAAGAGTCATTATTCCAGAAAAAATGGATTTACGATCTGAACTTGGTTTACCAAGGAATAGGATGCTGCCAGTAACTTTATTGGCAAATAAGCCCTTCGCAAATGCAAAGGATGCCAATGGAATTAGAAGGGTCCAACTGAAAAAGGTTATCAACGGAATGAATTGTAGGAATGCATCTGAAATTGGCTGCAGCTCATTCATCTGTTCTGTCAAGAAAAAAAGGGCCTGCACAATAATTACGACGATGATTAACATACCGAATCTGATAGAGGTACTAAGTTTCTTTGAGAACAATCCTGCCAGAAGAAACCCGATAACGATACTAATCTGAAAAGAAACAATGAATTCTAGCACTTCAGGGGTTAAAATTGTCGAAGCTTGGTCTTGGAACACAATAACTCCCGTGGTAATCAGGGAAGTGATGAACAGTACAATTGAAAATAAAATTAGCCTACGTGATAGGAGAATGCGGATTCCACCGAAGATTGTTGATTTTAAATAGTCCCAAAAGGCTTTTTCTACATAGCTCACACTTTTTGCCTCCAATTGAACAGGATTGTTGTACCTATCGTGATGGCATTATCATTTCGGAATGCCCATAAACGTTTAGGCGGGGAGTTTTTAAGCATTAAAAACATCTTGGAGGAGGAAGAAGAACAGATGAATATGTAAAAGAGGAGAACAATGCAGCTGAAAGAGTTATCTGAGCTAGTAAATCAGTTCATTATGCGTCAAGGAGGCTATTGGAATCTTCCATGGATGTTGGCAGCCCTAACTGAAGAATTAGGTGAACTTTCGCGAGCCGCTCAAGTTTACGGAGACCTGCGAGTACCTCCCGACCCCCGTGCATATCAAAAAAAGCGGCATACAAAGGACGCTCTCCTGGAAATGGCAGAAGAATGTGGAGACCTTTTATTTGCACTATTGTGTCTCACGAATTCACTTGGGATTAATTTGGAGGCCGAGCTCCTTAAATCGCTAGAAAAATATTCCACCCGTGCTGATTCATAAGATACTAAAAAGCCGTACAATTACCTTCAACAGAAAAGGGAACCCGTGGTCAGGAGAGAAGATCTGCCGAAATCTTTATTATTTTATACAAGAACTCAGAGTCTATCATCGACAACTTGGAAGGATGAAAAAATGGCAAGCGCAATCAAAATAGTTGCTGGACTATTCATATTGATCATTGGCCTCCCGATCGTTCTTGCGGGAAGTGCAATCCTATTAATTGTCCCCATCTTTACTGATAGTCAAGGTTACTTTATGACTTCATCAATAAACGTTGGTCCATTTGACGGATATGCCGCTGTTCGTTACGATATACCGTTAGATGATATTCAAATAGGAGTTGGTGTTGATCCATCAAACTTTATCACACTAAAAATGAATGCTCGTGATGCCAGTGGTAATGATGTCTTGGCTGGAATACTGCTCGCATCTGAAGCTGATGAGCTACTGGCAAGCGTAAATTACATTCAAATTACGAATCTAAGATTTCTTGAAGATTTTGAGTTTGGCTCGAGACCGACCACCACAATAGAGATGAATACAGTATCTAATGCTACTACTTGGGCTGCTCCTGACCCCAATTCAGTTAATTGGTTATTACGAGATACAGATCAGACTTTTGAGTGGGCTCCCACGCTGGAAGCTCTTTCAGGCGGTTCACTTGCAGTAGTTCTTATGCACGCCAATTATAATACCTTCGATAGCCAATTAGCTAGTCATGTGCAGATTTCGTTCAGTGTTGGCGCCAGAGTACCTATTGTTGGAGCCATAGGATGGATCTTGGTGATAGTAGGTGGGCTATTCACATTACTTGCGGTCATAGTTCTATGGAGTGGAATCCGCAGCAAGAAAGCTCACCCTCAACGGGTTCGCTACTACTACGGAGCCCCTACACAGAGGGTAGACCCGATAGCTAGGACGGAACCAAAGTATCAACTTCAATGTAGCAATTGTGGATCGCTAAACGAGCCTGATAGTGCCTTTTGTTCCCAATGCGGTGAAATTTTACTCTCAGAGGATCGGACAACTGTAGACAAAATGGTCACAGAAAAGAAACTTGAAGTATTTGAACCTACGGGTGAGAAGCTCGTTGTAGCCGATGGATGGTCTCGATTTTGGTCCTGGCTAATCGATCTCTTGATAGTTGGTGCGATCGCAAATACCTTGACCTTTCTTTTCTTCTTCGGAATTAGGGATTGGTCCTTATGGTCTTCTGGTCCCCTTTTCGTCTCTTTTACCCCAACATCAGTATTCATGTTTCTGTATTTTTTGTTTATGGAAACTTACTACGGTCAGACCCTCGGTAAAATGATACTAAAATTAGAAGTGGTTGCTGAAGAAACAGGTCAACGGCCGACTCCTGGTCAAATCGCTTTATCTGCGTTAGGAAAAGCCTTCTTTTTGCCCATAGATGTTATTCTGGGTTGGTTTGTCAAGGATAAGGATCAAATTCCGGATCTTGAGCAAAGAGCCACTCAAAAGTGGGCACGTGTGGTAGTAGTTCGTCAACAACAGCAAAAGGATGCAAAAGTTCGATTTATCTCCAGTAGAGTCGGGTAACCTGATTCTACTTCCCTTTTTCCTTTTTTTAACGGCTTTTGGGCTGGGAATCTTTTAGGTGCTTTTTTTGGTTCATAAGAAATTCATGAGACTCGTTTAGGACACGCAAGTACCCATCAAACTTCAGCAGGGCTTGGGCCTCGTCATAGGTTGCCCAGTGTAAATCTGAATGTTCCGCAGAGAGTACAACTTTTTTAGAACTGAAGTGGACAAGAAAAAAGACCACTTTCTTAACGATAGTCTTCTTTCCACGTTGAGGAAAGTAAATGGAATCACTGATGAGCCGTTTGACAATTTGGAATTGCGATTGTCCAGTCTCTTCCCGAATTTCCCGGATTGCTGTCTGTTCGTAAGATTCCCCTTCGATTTGGCGTCCTTTAGGGAAAGCCCAATAGGGATATGGACCATTATGTAAAACCAATAAGTATAACGGTTCTTCATCCTTTTTAAGATAAAAAGGAACCCCTCCACAAGAAATTTCATCAAACGCAGACGAGGAATCCGCTATGGTAGTCATATTAAACCCAAGTGTTTAGGATCCGAGTATATTTAAAAAGCGAACCAAGTAACACGGACTTACAAGGAGGTCTTATTGTGGAGACAAGCGATCCCAAAAGATACCGAATTATCGTGAAAAAGGAAAATCCGGACACTGATATATATAATGAGGAAGGGATGTTATACTTCCAGAAGAAGGATCTGTTATTTAGTCCTAGTTCTATGGATCCCTTGAAAGAACGTGTGTATCAATTTGGGGACTTGATCGATGTTCAAATTGGTTCCGTTCGTGACGGACTGAGACGAAAGAAGGTTGCTGTGCTTCAATTCGCCAAGAAAAGTGCAAGGGTAGCCGTATATCTTGAACCAATTGATATAACACCCGAATACCTCCTCCAAGAAATAAAACAGCATCAGGACGATATTAGTAAAGGTTCTTTACCGGGGATTGTAGGTACACTAATAGAAAAAATAGGAAAGGAAGGCCAAAAGATTGTACGAGAAGTAGGGGCCGTACTAGAATCAACGTCTCGGGAACTAACGCAACTTACCCAGGCAACGGCGCAATTCATCAAGGAGTCAACTCAAGCGGCAAATCTTTTGGATAGTGAATCGGAATGGAGCGGTACAGATACCAGTAACCTTGATCTTTCGGAAATTGATGAGATTCTAAAACGATCTTTATCATCGGGCAAACTTGATGCCATAATATCGGGGCTCATGGCCAAGGCATTACTATCCGCCAAAGATCAGCGGTATAAAGAGGCTCGAGATGCCCTTAAGATTGCACGGGACGCCGCCGAGAGCGCTAAATTAAATGAATACACAGAGCTAGTCGAGGAGAACTTGAAAGAGGTCGACTCAGCTGAAGCCACTGAGAAGTTTAATCCGCATTTGGATAAAAAAGCTCTGAAATACGCTAGTGAGGCTCGTGAAATTGTGGCAGATTGGGAATCAACAGCGGAAAAGACTGAAAAAGATCCCATATAGTGCAATTCTTGTCATTTGCATTGTGGGTGCGTTGACTGTTCAATTAAGAGCGAATGGTCTTATAAATCCCAATAAGCCTAAAATACAGCATATCTTTTCCGATGATTTCAAGTTTAATCAATCCAAGGCATTTGAACTTGTCAAAAAACAAGTAGATTTGGGACCTCGTTATCCCGGGTCAACAGGGATTGAGAGGGTTCGACGACTAATTCGGACTGAATTCCTCAATCAACAGGACTGGAGCGTGAATTACCAAAATTTTTCGAAAATTTGGATTGATAATCGAAATATTACAATCGTTAATGTGATATGCACTCCAAAGGATTTCAATGATTCTGGGGAGCCTTTCATCTTATTGGCTCATTATGACACGAGATTATGGGCTGATGCCGATCCTGATCCTCAAAAACGTACACTACCCGTTCCTGGAGCTAATGATGGGGCCTCTGGCGTAGCTGTAGGCTTGGAGATAGGCCGTGTCCTCGTTAAGTACAACATCACTAATTTTATGCTATTGTTCGTTGATGCGGAAGACCAGGGTAACATTGGAGGATGGGATTGGATACTAGGAAGCACCCACTTCGTGGAATCGGAGGAATTCAGTCGATTTGATTTCTCGTTTGGTATCCTCCTTGACATGGTAGGAGCGAAAGGAGCGACATTCCTACGAGAAAGAAACTCTGATACACATTCAAAAGACTTGGTTGATACAGTGTGGAGCACCGCGCATGTTTTGGGATATTCCGATTATTTTCTTAATGTCACGGGACGATCAATTAAGGATGATCACATTCCATTTTTGAACAAGGGAATTCCCGTAATAGATATTATCGATGATTTTTCAATCCGTTATAAATCGTGGCACACGACATCGGATGATCTGTCTCAAATAAGCCCTGTGACTCTTGGCGTTGTTGGTCAGACCTTGGAAGCGGTGTTAGTCCAAAATCTTAATGCAACAAGGTTTACTTACCAATCCCCCTTTCTAACGTTCGGTAGTGATATTCTGTTGGGAATGTCCATATTGATTACCCTGTTCAGCCTTAAAAAAGGAAGGAAATCTGATGAAAAATAACCTCTAAAAGATTCTTCTTCCCTATTATAACTCCCATTGGTACCAAAAAGTTTATTTTGATAATAAAAATAAAATGAGGTCTTAATGTTCATGAAAAAATTCCTTATTCCCTTTTTAAAAGAAGAAAACGCAAAAAAATACCCTTGAGGAAGATTTCCATAAATTTGGAGTTTAAAAGTGAATTATTCAAATAATACTAGACAATGAAAATCATGAAATCCCGACTGGGCACCTTTCTGCAAAAGAAGAATGAGGAACCCCAGATCAAAGAGCAACAATTGCCAGGTGACGAGACGTGGAAGAATGACCTAATCTCATTGTATTGCATCCGTAACCACGATGGGCTGTGTCTCTTTGCTCATCATTTTCAGGTTGCCCGAATTGCACAGTTGCATGAACCACAGCTAATCGGTATGGGATTCACTGCAATAACCAGAATGCTTTGTGAGGTGGTTGATAGCAAAGGCCACCTAAGATATATTGACTTCATCACAAAAAAGGTTTTGGTTGAAGAAAACCAGCATCAGCAATTTCTGACCGTCCTTATCACAACGAGGGATACTCCAATCGTTAGGAAAAAACTCCGGAAGTTTACCGAGTGTTTTGCTCAAATATTCCAGCTTCAGCACCAAATAAATCTCAGGAAAAACTATATCTCAAAGGAGGATTATGCCCTAGCGTCTGAATTCGTCGCCATTATATTTTCAAACAAATCAAATCGCGTTCTGAACCTTTTTCCATTGATTTTCGATTCCATACGAACGGAACAGCCAATTGGTGGGGAAGAAACCAAAATAGTGACATCATCTAATACGACGCCCGTGAATATCAAAAAGAATATTTAAATGGGGAGAAAGGTGTGGCCCAACTGTACAAAAAGGATGAGAACCTTTTCTAGTGCAAAAAGAATAGATGTCATTTTCGACACTAGTTAAATAGATAATAGCCATTAAGTATTTATCAGAAACCCTATTTTTCCTGCATTAAAGAAGAACAGTGGAAATGGTGACATTTCCCCTAAAACACAGATGAAAAGCAGTATAATCTCTGATAAACAATGTAGCGTGCTAGGTATTCACTTGATGAAGGTTAAAACATGAATGCATCAAAGGAAAAAAATGATGGTATCACATTTCGTCCTCTAACCACAGCAGATATTGATGCCATGATCAAGGTTGATGAAAAAATCGTCCAAAGAGCGCGATCGTCACTCTTTCGAGAAAAGTTGGAGGAACAGATTTCTAAGTACGGTGATGAATCAATGGGAGCGTTCAAGGGTAATCTGCTCATTGGTTACATTCTGGCGGAAACAAAGGTATATATCTATGGATCTGACGATCTTAGTGCTTGGATCACTCTTTTAGGGGTAGATCCCGACTACCAAGACCGTGGAATAGGAACGGCTTTAACCCGAAGGATGATAGAATATTTTATTCAGAAAGGAGTCAAACAGATCAGAACAATCGCATATTGGAGCTGGGGAGATCTGGTGGAATTCTTTAATTCTGTTGGATTTAAGCTATCAGATTATCTTACCTTAGAGCTGAACATTGGATAAACTAGCTAGGATAGAAACGAACATGGAAGAATTTAATCCACGACAGAGCAAATTTGAAGTATTCGGGGAAGAAATGCTGGAAAAAGTAGTAAAAAAGAGCGGAAATAGTGGCCGTGTTTATCTACCTCCCCATTGGATTGGGTGCCGTGTAAAAATAATTAGAATGGATCCGATTACTAGACAACGCGGATCAGAAGATTGAAATCTTGCTATTGAGATGAATTAGTGTCTGATTAGGATTTTTCTGAGTCAGGTGGCTGCGGCTTCAGTTTGATTTTTTTCTTTTGAAGCAAGGCGGTTGCGTTGTCCCGTAGTTCTGAAACCATGATTCCTGCTTCACGATATAGAACATTGATATCTTCCAGATCGAAAAACAGATCATCAGCGAGCCATTTATGTTTTCGGAATTCGTATAACGAAATACTGGCAATTTGGGACTCAACTGATGGGATCTGCCGCTGTATTGTTTCAGAAAGTTTCTTCTTGGAGATCGATCGCAGCTGTTGAAAAGTCTCCTCGATAAATACTTTACACGCGAGGAGATTCATCCTGATTTTGGCCAATTCCTCCTTGCAGTTAGCAAGAATAGGCGCCTTAATCTCCATCACCTTCTTTGCTATGAGTTCATTATCTACATTGAACAAATAATCTTGGAGATACTGGATTAGTAAAGGCCTGTCATCTTTCGCTGCGCTCTCCACCTCAGACAGGATAAGGTTGACAGGCAATTTTACCAGTGCAGCAATAACCTTGCTTTGGACATCTACATCACTATCCTTAGATGCACTCAGAAGAGGGAGAACGCTGTCACCATCTTGTATTTTACCAAGGGCTTCTGCGGCATTAGCACGAGTCTCTTTGTCTGGGTCTCGCAGTCTTGAAATTAATACTGGAGTGGCCTGAGAGTTTTTAAGCTCTCCAAGGCTCCAAACCATGGCACGCTTTGCGTATTCATCCTTTTCGTTGTTTAATGCGCTTATAAGGGGATCTACCGATTGTTTCAATTGAAGAATGCCTAAAGTTCGGGCAGCATTCTCACGAATTTCTGATGTTTCTTGATCTTGTAGTACATTTATCAAATCTGGCCCCGCTTCAGAGGCGGCAGCACCCATTACTCCCAGCTGCTTTGCAACCATGGCACGAAAGTCAGGATCTTGATCACTTCTTAGGTAATTGACTAATGGTCTAACCGAACTAGGATTAGCAATTTCGCCAAGGGCTTCGACCGCGCCAAATCTCACTGTCCAAAAATCTATCGAAGGATCGAGCGCGTTGAGGATTTTAGGGATAGCCATTTGTGGATTGTTCTTTCCAAGAATTATGAGTTGATGTATCGCAGATGACCGTATTAAGAGTTGTTGACTCTCCAATGCTCTAAGCATCACATCACAAAGTGCATCATCTGGCAATTCCTGATCATCCGGGATCTGCATTATTCTACGCAAGGCAGGATCCATTGTACCTTTGTCATCTGGATTCATTATCCTAACCACATAGCTCTGTTCTGTTTCGTAATCTGAGGAAATTTTATCTAATTAGATAAGATACGTTCATCCTTGCCTTAACGTAAAATCAGGCCAAAAAACCAGCGAAACTACTTCATAAGTTAAACTCCATAATTACCCAATACGGATCTCTACTGTCTGTTGTTTTGTACGGATTCTAGAAGAGAGAAACCGACCTTCCGCAGAGGATAGTTCCAGCATCAGCGGATTATTGGACCAGGAACAACGAATGGAGGCTCCCTCAAAGGAACGGTCTGAAAATTCGGGGTTACCCCTCATAGTTTGGGGATTCTGAAATTCAAGTGAACCGCCTTCCCCTTTTTTGATTTTGAGATGAAAAACTGATAATGCGATTCCCCTACGCATCATAGAAGAAACATTCTCCTCAATTTCAATCGATTTATTATCGGAATGCCACGAAATTCGAGCCCGAATCCGACGTGGCTCAGGCTGTTCTATACTGATGAATTTCATCCCCGTGATAAAGAAACCAGTCCGATCTCGTCCACCATCATCATCTTTGAGGCCCTTCACATTCAGATGACTTTCATTTGGTTCTATGATTGGATAAATTTCGATTTTCTTTACTTCATCGATTTGAGTCATTTAAGACCTCCACTATCATTTAATTTTCTGAACAAAGGCTTCAACATGATCCAACGCTTCTTCCATTATTTCAATACGAGGGAGTACGACTGATCGGAAATGCTTTACACCCAATTCTCCGAAACCACTCCCAAAGACGAAAAGAACCCCAGTAGAACGAAGAAGTTCCAGGACAAACTTTTGATCATTAATATCTTTTTCAATTCTCGGAAATGCATAAAATGCACCTTTAGGGGGAGATACAGAAAGGCCGTCGATGTCATTAATCCTTTTTGTGAAATAATCTGATCTTTGTTTAATTTTCTCTATAAAGCCAGGAATATGGCTCATTTCCCGATTTAGAACCTTACTAACCGCTACTTGCATCGGTGTGCTCGCACAAAGCCTAATTCTCGATTGTTTTGCCAGCAATTCCCAAAATTCCTCGAATTGAGCTTGATCATCCCGTAGGGTCATCCAACCCAGCCGCCATCCGGGTGATAGAAGGGTTTTTGAAATACCATTCAATTCAAGGACGGGAATCTCGGTCAAAGACGCTACAGAGCGAAACGAGTTGTCAAATGTGAGAAGATCATAAATCTCATCTGATAAAATTAATAAATTGTGTTCTCCAGCTAAATCGGCCATCTGTTTAATGACCTTAGAGGAATAGACCGCGCCCGTAGGGTTATTTGGATTGATAATAAGAATAGCTTGAGTTTTTTCATTTATTTTCTTAGCAATATCATCCACATCGGGTTGCCATCCTTCAATTTCTCGTGTATAGTATTGGATTGGCACAACATTGTAGAAACGAAAATAGGATAAGTACGAGGGATACAGAGGGGAGGGGACCAATACTTCTGTTCCAGGTGCCAAACTGGCAGCAACAAATGAAATCGCTTCAGACACTCCTGTGGTCACTAGCACGTGGTCGGTGTCTAATGACGTCCCCCAGAGTCGTTTTTGTCGCAAGACGATTTCCTGTCTCAATCTAGGATCTCCCGCAGAGTCACTATAGTAATTTGCATTATCTTCCTGAACTGCGCGAACTAGAGCCTCTTTCAAGAAATCAGGGGTATCAAAGTCAAATTTGTTCGGATCGCCAATATTGAAATAGTATAACTTTATGCCTGATTGTCTCTCAACCTGTTTAGCAGAAATCACAATATCCCGAATCGCATACTTAATATTGGAAGCATTAGGTGAGAGTTTCAAGAAAAGATCTTCCTGAATTGGTTATTAGAGAAAGAATACGTCGTACGTTCTCGTTCTGAAAATTTAGGCTTCTTTCTTAAAAATTTAGTCTAAATAGATAAAACAACTTTGACAGCATTGCCGGTTTTTTTAGCCATAAATACAAAACAATTTTTAGGAGAGCCTCAGAAATCATAGAAATGTCTATTCTTATTGAAAAAGGTGTAAAGTTTGGCAGCAACAGATGTCGCATCTTTATCTGTTCTCATCTCCTCTCTAGTTGACCTCGGCGCAAAAATTTGCGTTCTTTCGGATATAAACGGATTACCAATCGTTACCCGCTCACGTATTGAGACCGAAGATGCGGAAATCGCTCTCAGCGCGTTGAGCAGCCTCGTGGTCTCAACAGGGGATACTATTGCTCGAGAATTGGATGGGAGTTTTGTCAATATGACTGTAAGAACATCTGGTGGTCTTTTGCTATCTAGCGTTATCGATGCAGACCCAAAAGTTATGTTGACGGCCATAGTCGATGAGAATCTTGAGACCACAATTATTCACGAGATGCAGCGCCTTCATCCAATTATCTCCAATGCCATTGAAGGAATTGCCATCGAAATCAAGGAGAGGGAAAAGTTGCAACGTCCTGATGAGAGAAAGATTAATGCTTTTTTCGAATCTTTTACTGATAAGATCGAACAGGCGAACCAACCAGCCATTCTAGCAGGCATCATTCGGGCTCAGAAGGAAAACTTGTTCACATTGGTGAATTCGGGGACAATCTCTTATGAAATGAATAGATTCGCCCTAAAATTAGAAAAATTGGTTCGTAACAAACAAATTGATCCCGAAAGTGTCTTAAATATCAAGCAGGCTATTAAAATGGCTATTAATGATTGGAAAAAACGACTAATGCCTGAATGATCTTCAAGATCATGTAAAAGAAAAAAAAAGCGTAAAAATCTGTGAATCACACGATTTTTGTTATGAGCCCTGAGTATTGAAAGCCACTTTTTGATTCACTTCTAGACCATTCGAATGTCTGGGGAAGTCAACTATTTACATATCAAGGTACGCAACACTTCATCAACTCGTCTCAACCAAGCTAGCGCGGTGAAACGTAAGTGGGAAGTCGATGAACAGAACAGTATGTACGGCTCTATTTTCGCAAAAAACCGGATGTTTTATATCTAAAAGCTTATATAATTCTGGTGAATAAAACTATACACGGAAAGGAAAGGCTTAATGCCTGGAATCTAGTATGATTACTGCACCAGCCTTTTCTTTCACCTTTTCTCCATTTTTCATCGGAAAAGGGGACGAGTGAGGCGGTATAGGCCAATAAGAAGTGAAAGGATTTAATATCACCATTTACATTCAGATAGCTTTCGCTCCCGAAGTTTACGGATGGCCTATAACGGGCCATTGAATATAGGAACACCGCTAGAATTAGATCTAGAACATAGAACATATTCTTGTCTAAAAACCTAAACTGAACCTTTCTGCTCTCCCCTGGACATTAACCTCCCATAAAGGTATGAAGATATTATAGATTGCCCAATTAAAACAGAATATGGAAATATATGCAGTTTATTCTTTTTTATCATTATTTTGCGGAAAATCCTTGGACAAAGTTCATTATCGTATCTGCATTACCTGGTGGTTCAATCTGGGTGGCGCAATTTGGACAAATTGAGTAATCCAAACTTGTTGATTTACCCCAATAAGAGATTTTGTAGGAACCCTGCCAATAGGTACCCCCGCAATCACATTCTAAATCCGAATTTTCTGTAAAACTTGTTTCCATCTGTCGTATTTGGCTAATGGCCTTCCTCATGTAAATCGTGGGGTTTCCAATGCGATGTAGTGGTTCAGCCTCAAATCTAGTCTCTAAAAAGGTTATTTTTGTTACTTCAGGGTATTTGGGCTCAAAATTTTCCTGGAGTAAAGTTGGAGCTAAAATTCCAGTTGAAACAAAAATGAAATGGATATTTTTTAGTCCTGCAGCCTGAATTCCATCCAAACCTTCCTTTAAAGACATGTCTCCAGGAAAATGGGCAATTAGTTCATCGGATTCCACCGATTTTACTAGGGTCACCCTGCTTTCGGAATCTAAGGTAAGAATATCAGCTACTACTCCATCGATAAGTGGCAATAACGATTTTATATCGCTCCGCCCAGCTAAAGGCCCAGAAGTCCGCGATAACACATGGTGTGCTATCCTATGGCCATTGGATTTCAACCAATCAATAATAATGCGTAGATACAAGAATCGCTTGTGATCCTCGGGCGAAATTCGGGAACCATTCATCCTCTTTGTCACCTTCTGTACCTTTAAAGAACGTTAAGAAGATTAATGGGATCCATATTAATATTGGTTTGTGTTTCAAATTGAAACCGGGTGAAAAATGTGACCAGCCGAAAACGTGTCTTATGTGTAGGCCGTGAAGTTGGCCCGTTAGGACACCTTCTGAAAGAAACCGTTCCCAACCTCCAAATAGGTGCAATAGATGTCTTAGGTAACATAGACACACGACAATATGTTGATTGGGCTTTTTCGGTAGAAAAACAGGTGGCTGATCAATCCATATATCGACCCAAACGCCGAAGTCTCGAGGAACTCCTCTTTGAACTTACTCAGGTAATGTTGGAAGAAATATCCTTTGATTTAGTTATTCCGTCTTCCCCCTTCCAAACCAAACTGGATTATTTGAAGAAAATTTCGGAGCAAACAGAAGTTTCAATGCCTGAGGTATCTACACTAGAAAAGGTAACGACTGCCTTCCATTTCGTCACCAATCTTGAAGATTGTTGCCCTTCGTTTCTTCGTGCCTTGAAGAATAAGATTTTGATCTCCGAAATAGTAAATGATGATCTCCCTGGCATATTAATTACAGAGAAGGGGAATTTCGTTCTGAAGACTCCATCATATTTGAATACCATCAGTTCTCAAAAGTTAGAAGGATTCTATGCACGTACCTCAAACATTCATGTCGCATTCTTTTTGGACTCAGGCCATCAAAGCCAGTTCTGGGGGGTACAAACCGTTGCTCCCCCATATCATCACCCGATTTTTCCAAATTTCCTAGAGCGAAACAGCCTTATTCCCTATTCAGCTTCAGAAACATCCCCTATATTAGAAGTCAAACAGTTTGGTCAGGAACTAATTAACAACCTAGATCTCTCAGGTATGATCACACTTTACTTCTGTAAAACCGATCAGCAACTCGTACCCCTCTCTTGTAGTTTACTCCCAGATGAGAATCTAAGGTTGTGGGGCCGAAATCACCCCAATCTAGTTGTTAAATTTTTGATGACGCCTTCACGTGAATCCAATCCAATCTCCCCTCCTAATGATTTTGTTTATCGAATTCCAATTTATTCAAGGTTCCCGCTAAAAGTTCCCTCTTTTCCTGAAGGTGCCTGCAGTCAGAAAAACCTTGCAAATAGCCTTTCTCACCACGAATACCCCATCTGCGTAATAACAGGGACTGGCGAAACAAAAAATAGCGCAGAAGAACGCCAAATGAAAGAACTCACTGAGATAACTCGATATTTTGAACTATATGGCCAAGAATAAAAATCCCGACCCTTAAGCGATATCATCATTCCTCCGATATTCAGGTCCGAATTTTATTTTAAAGCATTAAGACAGACTTTAAGAGTGTGTTTTCAAGTTAAAGCCTAGCTAATGTCTCGATGCGTTCGATAGTTCTGATATTAGTATATATTACTCGCCCAAAATCATCACATAAAAGAAAACCTTTAAGAGAAAGTCCTTAACATAGGCTTTTAGTGATTCTAGTGTCGAGTACGGGTGAAATGGCTCAAACGATCGCTCAAGATGCATTCAGAAAATGCCCTGCCTCCTTAGTGTTCAAAATTCGTGGAGGTAAAGGGAGTGTACTTGCCACGGTCTCAAATCTTTCTGAATTAATATCTACATTACACGAAATCCCTCCCACGATTGTACATTTCCATGTCTTCCGGGAAACAATGTCGGGCCTGTTTGATGAACAATTAAATGGCCCTGTTGTAAGGTCAGACATCGCATTGTGGATAAACTACGTTCTGGGAGATGACGAGCTGTCACGAAGAGTGTGGGAAATTGGAAAACGTGAAAAAAACCCACGAGAATTAAAGAAAAAAGTGATTGAAACACTTAAGGAGCGCGAAAAAGAGCTTAGGATGGTATTGGAGAGATCTGTACGAAGATGAGGGGATGGATGTTAAGAATCTTGGTTATCAAGCGACTCTAACATCATTTATTTGACAGAAGATGATCCGATGTACCTTATTCGTCGCATATTTCGTGTTGATCCACGTATTGAGCTGAAAAAAGGACAAAAAGCCTTTGACCAGCGAAATTTCAAATCAGCTCTCAAATCATTTGAAAAGGCCTTCAAACGGCTAAGTAACGTTGATATGCAGATAATGGCACTGGATAACGCTGCGCTTTGTGCAGAAAAGGCTTCCCTGTTTGAGAAGGCCACAGAACTATATTATCAATTAATTCTTCTAAAATTATCCCATAAAACTACAAAGCCATCTAGATTGGTTATGTCGGACATTAACCGTGCCATGGCGGTAGCCAGATTAAGTCCAAAACCCATCATTCCCATTTCCAAGTTTTTGTTGATGAAATTCTTGATATTCCTGGGCGAGAACGACCTTGATAAGCTAATCCCGTTTTATGAAAAGCTGAATCACGAGGTAAACGATGAATATAAGGCGGCTATTGACACCACTTGGGAACTAATTCACACACAAGATACGTATGTACAGAAAAAACCCCTGCCTGAAATAGATTTGCCTAGGGAGTTTTTATCTGTGAGGCAGGAAGCAGAGCATTTTATGCAACGCCTTTCCCTGTGCCAGGTAACGTCCCTTACGCTTGATAACTCAAAATCTCTTGAAAAAGGCACGCCTTTCTCAATTTCCGGATCTTTTACCGTACACGCTGAACTAGCAATCGTATCCATTAGCCTGAGAATTGGCTCACACGGAAGAATAGTATCGTCAAACTTACCACAACTACCCATTACCATGACAGAAGGCGCAAGCCAAATGGTACATTATTCATTGATTCCTAATTTACCGGGCAAATGGACCATAGGCCCATTAACTGTCGTTTACAGAATCCCCGCTGACCATAATACGAGCCAGGAGTATTCTGTGGTCTCAAAAACCCTAATCGCCTCCATCAAGGAAGCACCCCCTGCATTACAACTCTCGATGGTCTATGAAACCATGGAAGAAGATCATGAATACACGATTACTATTAGTGCGGAAAACATAGGTAAAACTAGTTTACAGGATCTTAAAATTATTTTGGAAATTCCAGATGGAGTTGAATTGGGAACCGGTACAGAGCAGAAAACCATTGGTATCTTAGGCCAAGGAGAAGTCTTTTCTTATGAATTAAAGGTACAGTTCTCAATGGACCGAACGCATTTCGAAGGACATATCCTTAAAGCTGCAGGATATATCCAGAATAAACGCTTAGCTAAATGCTCTCTTAAGATTGGCGGTAGTTGATGGTAGAACCTTTTTCATTCATTCAGAGAACAGAAAAGGCAGGATATGTTACTTAAGCCGCGTTATAACCATTAATTCCCCCTTCAACTGCTCTATCGTAGCCCTCGGAAGGTGGGGTGTGACAGAATAGAGCGTTTGTCTCATATCATTTAAACAGGGATATTTTCTGACATATTCCTGATCAAGTAGCAATTTTAACGCATACCTGACAGACCGCGTCGAGCACGAGACTTTTTTGACGATTTCTTTTGAGCTCAAAGGACCTTCGTTAATGATGATACTGTAGACTTCTTTGGCCGATCGTGGTAAATTGGCTAAAACCGTCTCCGACACTAGATAACCATCCTAGAGCTTCAATGGCTTCTTTAACTGTCAAATGCTCATTCTTTTAAATAAAGTTGTCTTTTAGTGCAATCGTAGAGAATGGGAACTCGAGTGCGGATGGATTAAAAAATCGACTTCTAAGTTGGTCGCAATCCAAGTCGCGTAATAAATGTGCTGTAATACGCGTAGCAATCAATCGACTCTTTCTCTCCTAGTGTCACAGAAGAATGCACAATACGGTTCCTTATGTTTCGGTAATGTATAATCTTTTTGCTACTAGGTAGATCATATCCATGCGTTCTGAGTTCTTCAACCTGCATTGTAAAATCTGGCTTAGATAGGAGGTTCAGCGAGACAATCTGCTGGTAACGGACAAAAAGGAGGTTTTTGACCGCTGTGTCAGCTTTTATTACAAAAAGCTCGTAGTTTTTTTCCTTAAAGGCCCGCTTGGCTTGATTCCATAATACCCGGACATAATTGATATTCTTGATTATTTGATCAAGATCTAATTGCTGAACAGGTTCTATTCCAGAATCGGAAGCTCGCTGGTAGTTTTGTATAACATAAGAGAGGCGATTATTGAGCTGATTATATGCAAAAATTGGAGACACATTCACGAATAGCACAGGAATTACCAGAATGGTCAGGGGGAGAATCAGAACAAGCAGAAGATTTGTAATTCCGTCTATATAGAAGGGGAGGAAATTCTGAGAGAGAAACAGATAGCTTAGAAGATTTAGACTCGTATAAAGGATCGCGCCTATAAAAAAATAGATTAGCCACTCCACTTTGCGGCGTAACCGTCTGGAAAATACCAAGGTTTCTTCTTCAGTTGATTCAACACAACTAATCAGAGCATAGGTGGATACAGGAATACTCGCGACTCTGACTAGGATAGAATCTTCCGGAACTTCGTCTAGTTTATATATTCCTCTAAAACTATCTTTGAGCAGTTTATAGGTTTCCTTTCGGTGTGCTGGAACGGACCATTGGTTGACCCGAAACCATTTTCCTTTAATATCCAGGTAGATCAGGTAGCCCGGGAGTGCTACTAGGGTACTGATTATCAAGAGAAGTCCAGAGACATCCCAAACGAAAGGACGGGGTGGTTGAATCTCTAAATGAATATAAAACACTCCTATGGCATTATCTTGGGGAGATACAACAAGATAATAGGTTCCTATATCGAGTAACAGTGTGTTTGTTATATTTATTTCGCCATCACGATCCTGCTGTTCTTCAGCTGCCCTAAATATCGGATTTTGCCCCCCTTCAGCAAAAATTTCGACAATTGCCAAATCAAGAACTTCTGATGTGGTACGATTATCTTCAAATAGCCAAATAAATATCCCCGTCCGACTATGATTCACCTGAAACGCAAAATAGTATTCCTTGGCGGTCCACTCCTGATTAATTCTCACAGGTGTTGTATGGTTATCCTGTAGCTTCCCTGCCGTTTGAAAGCTATATAAAGCCGGCGCCGCGTTAAAAGAAATATTGTACAATCCTATCTGGGAGGTCTCTTGGTTATGTTCGATTTCAATGATGTAAGTGGCTTGAGTTCCAGCATTCCAAGAAAAGTTATACCCCCCACGAATTTCCGTAAACGGGAGAACAGGGTTTTGGAGAAAATTTTCTCTATATATTCCCAATCGCGCCTTAAAAAGCACACTTGAGTCAACTTCCTTTAAAACTAGGGTTCCATTCTGGTTTTTATTAAGAAAGATTTTCCAATAATGAATTTCATGGGGAATCGTGAAATTAGCCATCCATGGGATTGGTTCCACTTCAAGGGCCTTATCCTCACTATACGAAACCATTGGAATGGAGACCAAGATTTCGTAGGTCGCATTCATGTCTCTAACAATTCGTGTATCATTAACTTGGAGGATCCAATCCCCTGAGATTGGGGTAGTGAATGATCCCAAATAGGGAGAAAATCCACTGGAGTCGCTACGGATATGATTGAAGGATACCCCGTCAGAGGTGTAAAGCCCTACCGTGAATTCAGATTTCGAATATGGAGCTTTTGGATCCACAGAAAAATAGATTACCTGTTCTATAGGGATGTTTTCAATTCTCCAGTTATGTGACATTGAAATATTCGAAAACACTCCGATTTGAGGAATTCCGTGTGTCAAAATGACTTGATTGGGAAAATCATTCGATTCTTCTTCAGCAGAAATAGGTATCACGTCTATAAAAGAGGAAAGGAGTACCGAAATTATCGCCAACCACATTAAAAAGAGTTTAGGAGAATTTTTTCTCGAAATATTTCGCTTAGGGATACCAATGAATGCCAAAGTATGATTTTTCATTGTTGTAGACACTTTTTATCCATTTAATTCTCCTAGAGGTTCTATGGATCAGGATTTCTGAATAAAAGATATGATAACGAGAGAACAATAACAATGTTTTAAAAACTCGGGGGACAGGATTCTACCGAGTAATGATTGATACTCAATTTCCCAGCTTAAAAAAGAATTTCATTCCGCGCTGATCGAAACCACAGTTTGGTAAACATAAAAACCATAATAGGCAAATCTGGCGATAAATGTGCATTCTTCGGTTCGACTTGTTAAGAAAAGGCTTCAATTAAGTCAAAAAAAGTGGAACCAAATCCAAAACCACTCATTACGGACAGTTAATTCGATCCTAACAGTACTTTCACGACTGAATATGATTCAAGCGAGACCCGAGGTTTTTTCTGAACTGTTATTAAAGGAATTCGTGGATATACCAGATCGCCTTGCATATCGACTTGCTGACATTATCAATAAAAACCTTGCAGACTTGAATCGCTATCTCTCTCAATTTTCAGATGTATTAAAAGAGATGCGGAAAATCGAAACACAATTTCGGCTTGATTTTTCAGAGCTTGCCAAGAAAAAGGTTTTAGGTGAAAACCCTGTTGGAGGAGAGCATGATCTGGAGGTTATTGAGCAGGCTGAGCTGACTATCCAAAAGATCGTAGATATGTACGAAACGGAATTGTCTCTTCGTCAGGCAATCATTGCTGAAATTCAGGATATGACAGCCTTACAACCAGCTCATATCACGGCTTACTTGGTCTTATGGTCTTCCGAAATCTATATCGAGCCAAACAAGATCGTCGAGCTGATTGAAGAGTTTACCCACGTTGAGAAAATCTATCGCCAATCCTATGATTCTTTACCAAAATCACGCTGAAGAATTCAACTTGCGTGGTAATTTCCTCTGTGTAATAAGGTGTTAATTGACCCTTTTTGGAATTCTTGGATCAAAACTTGTTGAACTAGATCATTAACGGCATATGCAGGTTCTCCTTGTCCCAGGAGGGTTTTAACTAGATTCATCGTAAATTCGAGATCTTTACGCGCATGATGTTCATTACCTTCTGCATATATGGCTACTCCTCTAAGTTGTGCATTATCAGGGCCGGTTTGGGAAGTAAACACACATTGTTTGTCGCCAGCGGTCAAATGATCTGGAGTATGTCCAATGAGATCGGAACTCATTGATTGAATTGCCGAAAATAACCCCGTGTACAAACAAACTTCTTGCCCAGCTGGACGATGGCTAGCAAAAAGAGGTAACCCTCCATCTTCAAAGATATAGACTTCGGACTCAGTAAAAATCTGTCCTAGTACTTTGTATCGCCCATCTTCATCTGGGGAGTTTTCTATATCTAAAACGCTAGTATCGACACCATTAACGCCTTGTGAAGTATCCAGCGAGGTTATCAAGCTATCTATCTCTTGGAGCGGGGCTGGCAATACTGCTTCGATCGGATGGTTATCTGTCAGCATGAGAGCCATTGTATATTCGGGAAAACAAGACCCTACTACATTCGAAAAATGATTTTGGAGATCTTTTCCAAATGTGGTCGAGAGTCGCCCAACAATTCTGTTCATTTCTTTCAAACTTAAAGGATCCTGCGAATGGACAGTAACGAAGAGAGTTTCGAGTTTTTCAAGGTTTTCTGGTTGACTTATAGCCAACATCTGTCCTGCCTTATCTATTGCATCCATCGTACAAGTTTCAAGGGCGGGAGATGATGAAAATCCGTAGAATAATTGTTCTGTGTTTCCAAAAATCTGAATGAGATCAGAAAACGTTACACCCAATCCCTTTGGAGATTGAAAAACTGAGATAATGGAATCTAGAAGTACTAGAAATTCCCAACGAGATTGTTCTTCTTTGGAATCTAGGTGGAAATAGCTTCCTGGAATTAATTTGTGATCTTCCTTTTCGAAACCCGTTCCTATGTCAATCAAAAGAGGGATTGCCCCATTACTTCGGATTGAGTCAAGAACTCGCATCAGGATTGGAAGTGTAGTTGTATCAGAGGAATTAAAAATAAATAGCAAAAAATAGGCGTTTAATAGATTATGTACTTGCGACAAAACGGCTTCAGAATTGAAAACAATTATTTGATCACACAGATCATCCGAGACAGGATGAGCGGTAAGGTGCAATAGTGGCAGACGCGCCTCTTCTCTTACATCCAAGTACTCTCGGATGATATCCAAGGCGGAAGGAATATCTCCGATGCAGACTATTTTTCCACGAGGTCGAAAATACCCTAATAGGGCACTATCTTCAATAGTCATGTTCAAAGCTATTTCTCTTCTTCAATGTTAACCTAGTTTTCTGTTTAGCTGTTGTCTTGATAGAATTGGGTGAAAACAAGGATCGGATTAAAAGTGGGGGAGTCTACCTCATTAACCGCCATATCATGTTGGAGTTATCAGATCCTAGTTACTTCACAGTTCATCCAGATTAACTAATTTTCCGAAAAAGATGAGGCGAAAATAAAAAAACCATCGAAACTCGAACTCCATTGAAACAAATTACACTGAAGAGAACGAACTTTCAATGAGCTTTGAAATCAACAAATGTGATGGTCAGGGAAGAGCAGGCATTTGGAAAGAAGGGAACCTTGGAACGCCAACCTTCGTTAATCTCTGTTCATCGGCATTTCCGACATCACAATCCGATTTTCTTGGATTCACACAAATCCCAAAGCATAATACAAGCGAACTCTATCATTCGGGTAATACCAAAGCACGAGACGGAGGAGATGATACTAAATTTCCTAATTGCTATGTATATCCCTCGCTGCAGGTTCAAGGAAAGTCAATACGTGATCTCAGACAGATTACGGATTTTTTTCCTGAAAATACGATCCATAAATCATCTTCTCATCGATCTTTTCATTTAATCCCCTGGGATTTACCTACTATCTATCTCGATGGATTTGGTGAATATGTTACGACTCTCAATAATCTTGAAGAACAGAATCCTTCAAGCAACTTACAATTCTTTCTAAATGTGCCATTTAGAAAGGAAATACTCAATAATAACCTTCCAAAACTGATGGCCAAATCGATTGTGGGGATCAGCTTAGGGGATCTTTCAGCAGTTGTCTCAAATCCCAAATCACTCATCGAATATATCAATCGAATTAGGTCATGGATGTCTCCTCGACGATTATTGTATGCTCCTGGTATTCCAATTACATACATCCCGATATTGGTGTACCTTGGAGTTGATATTTTCGATTTTTTGCAGCTGGAATTAATTTCAGGGGCCACACCTTATCGACCTGGCGTATTATTTGAGCAAAACCCTTCCCTCATCAAATTCATTGATATTTTAGAACAGACACAGAATGCACTCATGGAAGGAACCTTAAGGGATATGGTAAGAGTTTTTGCAAATGCATATCCACCTCTTAAAGCTATCCTGCGTCGAATTGACCAAGATATCCCGGTAGAGGGTACGCCACTTTATAGAACCCAAAGATTATTGTGTACAGATGAAACAGACTTCACTAGACCCGAAGTGTCCTCTTTTCGTGAACGGGTACGTTCACGTTATTTTCCCTCACCCAAGACTGAAGGGATAATATTTCTCCCGTGTTCGGCCAAAAAACCATATTCTACATCAAAATCGCATGCCAGATTTAAAGGTACAATAAAACGGGCCATAAAACGCCGGCGCCACTTGATCCAGGAAATAATTTTAACCAGTCCTTTGGGAGTGGTGCCCCGAGAACTAGAATACACATATCCTGCGGGACATTATGACATACCGGTGACCGATTATTGGACAATTGAAGAGAAAAGTCATATAACCGAAGACATTCGAAACCTCTTGGCGAAACTTGATCCATCTTTACCCCTTGTTGGCTTTGTAAGGGGAACCGATCGTGAAATCTTAGCCGAAGCTTGCGATCAAGAAGGTCGTACTATTCATCTCGCCGACCCCGATATCGGGCATTTAACGTCCCCTGAAAGTCTCCGACACTTCAGTACTCTCTTAAGGGCGGCTTTTGGAGGGATTACCATAAATGAAACATCCTCCAGCCGTCTATTATTCCTCAGAACAATAGCTGATTTTCAATTTGGAAAAGGAACGGGAAACTTGTTACTTCCCGATCAGGCAAGAATATCAGGCCATCTAGATCATGGATTGCGGGTAACGATGGATGGAAAACATCTTGTTACGTTTCGCCCCGAAACAGGATTACTGACATTATCTCTCGCTGCTGGGCAACGAATAATGAACTATACTGAGAATATTGTTGTATTTGACGGTGAAAAAATCCAGGGTTCCACAATTTTTGCTCTCGGTATAATTCACGCCAATACTGCCATCCGCCCCAATGATGAAGTCTTGGTTGTGAACAAGGAAGGACAGCTAATTGCAGTAGGAACATCATATCTTTCAGGCTGCCTATTGGTTGAAATGAATCGGGGAAAAGGAATAAAAATACGGCAAAAAGTGAATTAAAATGTCTCCGTCTCTAAATTTTCGTTTGGCTTCGACGATAACAAAACTTCGACATGAATATCTTGCTCTCCAAAAAGAAGATGCTCATCAAAAGCTATGGGATAAATTCGAAAAAGGTCCCGGATTTAATACTTTGACGGTCGTAATCCCTACAAGGGGGTGTAGCTGGGCATTGTCTGGAAATGGCGGGTGTTCTATGTGTGGATATGTCAATGATTCCTCCCGGGATCAACCTATCCCCTCTGAGCGAATCTTAAGAAATATAAGAAATCAACTATTAGAAAATCACGAGGAAAAACCTATTCATCTGAAGATCTATAACTCTGGAAGTTTTTTTGATCAATGGGATGTTCCGAAAAATCTTCGTGACCAGCTAATTAGGCTTATTCAAGAAACTCCGAATGTATTCAAGCTAAGTGTAGAAAGTAAATCGGAATATATCCTCTCCTGTTTTGATCTTATCAAGGAAGCTGCCAAACAATTGGCTCCTAAAGAGCTAGAGATCGGTATTGGATTAGAAAGTTCAAACGATGCAATCATAAGGGATTGCCACAATAAAGGCACCTCCTTGGATGTGTATAACCAAAGTGTGCAGCTACTTCGGCCCTTAGGGGTTCGAATCAAGACCTATATACTTATAAAACCCCCCTTTCTTACCGAAGCCGATTCTATAAGAGATGCTATCCAAACAGCTATCGAAGCAGCCAAGATCGGAACTGATATCATTTCTTTCAGTCCGTGCACCGTTCAAAGCGGAACCTTGGTAGACTTTCTTTATAGACAGGACCGATACCAACCACCTTGGCTATGGTCAGTTCTTTACATTGTCCGAGAGATTCGCTCTCTTTACCCATCACTACCTATCATCTGTGATCCAGTCGCTGCAGG
Organism: Candidatus Heimdallarchaeota archaeon; assembly: GCA_048881705.1. Classification (GTDB taxonomy): domain Archaea; phylum Asgardarchaeota; class Heimdallarchaeia; order Hodarchaeales; family Hodarchaeaceae; genus Hodarchaeum. Next base: position 133,486 of record JBHLSH010000001.1, read on the forward strand.
AAAACCGAGAGGAGCCCACAACTGTGGAAAATGCGATACACAGGTACTTGAAGAAATTAATAGAATGACAGCTTCCGAAAGCATCCCTCGGAATCTTTCTGAACTTTCTGACATCTGTACCTGTCATTACAAGTGGATACGTTTGGTACAAACCCCAATCGAAATTTTCCGCTCACGAAACCTTTCGCAGCTACGAAAGTCATACCCTTTAGAAAACTAACCTCTCACTCTTACGTCTTTGAAGTAAGGAATTTTTGGAGTTCCTTGGCATCATGGAAAACATAACTGTCATCAATCTCTTCTCGTATACGTTGAAGAGTCTGTTTGACGGGCTTTTTCAGCTTTGGAGGAATTTTTACCTTGAGTCCAACATAAAAATCTCCTCTTTGAGAGCTATTTGGTATGGGAGCTCCTTTCTTCCTTATCGTGATGATCTCCCCACTCTCAGTCCCAGGGGCTACTGTGATTCTTTCTGTTCCGTTAATAGAGGGAACAGTGAGCTTTACGCCTAGGATGGCATCAATAAAACTTATAGGGTACTCAAGTAGGATATCTGCCCCGCTACGCTTGAAAAAAGGATGAGGATCTACGGATATAACCAAGAGCAGATCACCACGAGGACCCCCTAATTCACCAGGCCGGCCTTCGCCACGCATAATCACTCGCATTCCAGAGTCCACGCCAGCGGGAATATTGGCCTCAACCGTTCTAAATTGTTTAACCTTGCCAACACCATCGCATGTTTCACATTCGGCACCACGAGGAATTGTTTGACCTTCTCCTCGGCAACGGGGGCATGTTGAAATATTTACAATTTGGCCAAAGGCAGACCGCTGAACTTGACGGATTTCCCCGGTTCCTTGGCAGGTAGAACAAGTGGACGATGATTTACCGGGTTTTACTTTCATTCCGTGGCAAGTCGGACATTGTGCCCAATTGGGTACCTTTATTTTCTTGGTTAGTCCATTCATTGCTTCTTCAAACGAGATTTCTAGATTAAGATGGACATCAGCCCCACGTTGAGGTCGTGGTCGGGAAGTTCGTGCTCGAGTCCCTCCTCCAAAGCCGCCAAAGAGATCCTCAAAGATACCAAAACCTCGGAATAAATCCTCAAAGCCCATACCTGAAAAATCGGTGAAAGGTGTACCAGAAATTCCCGCGTGACCGTATCGGTCGTATCGAGCTCGATTTTCACTGTCAGAGAGTACTTCGAAGGCCTCTGCGGCTTCCTTGAATTTGTTTTCAGCGTCAGGGTCATCAGGTTTCATGTCAGGGTGATATTTTCTCGCTAGCTTACGAAATGCCTTCTTAATTGTCTTGAGATCCGCATCCCTGGGAACTCCCAAGACTTCATAGTAATCCCGCTTGTTTTCGCTCATCTATGTCACTTTGATGATATTATAAACCTTTGTGGAAACAGGGAAGATATATGCCCGCCTACTAGGGTTATTTTTTATCCTCATCCACAATTTCGTAATCGACATCTACTACTTCAGATTCATCAGCGCCTGCAGGTGCTCCCTGAAATCCTGAGCCAGGTGCTCCTTGGAAATCTGCTCCAGCAGCTCCTTGTGCTTGGGCTTGTTGAGCATACATCTGCTGTGCCAATTGATGAGTTACCTTTTCAAGTTCTTCTACATTCTGTTTAATAGCAGCAACATTTTGTCCCTGTAGAGCCGTTTTTGTTGCCTCAATTTGCTTCTCGGCCTGGGTACGCAAACCACTGTCAACAGCATCTCCTAGATCCTTGAGCAGCTTCTCAGTCTGATAAACCAGCGAATCGGCCTTATTTCGAGTTTCAGCTGCTTGGAGTCGCTCTGTATCTTCGGTCTCGTATTTCGCTGCCTCATCTACCATCCGTTGGAGGTCAGCTGCGCTAAGCCCACTATCGCTTTTAATTGTGACTTTCTGTTCATTTCCTGTTCCCAGATCTTTCGCTGATACATGGGCAATTCCATTGGCATCCATATCAAAGGTCACTTCAATTTGAGGGATACCCCTAAGAGCAGGTGGGATCCCTACAAGTTGAAATCTCCCCAAAGTAATATTATCCCCAGCCATCTTTCGTTCTCCCTGCAGCACGTGAATTTCTACGCTGGGTTGGTTATCAGCTGCAGTAGAAAAGATTTGACTCTTTTTTGTGGGAATTGTGGTGTTTCTGTCAATTAGTCTGGTGAAAACTCCACCCAAGGTTTCTATTCCAAGCGATAAAGGAGTAACATCAAGAAGCAAAACACCTTCGACGTCACCAAGCAAAATTGCCGCTTGAACTGCGGCTCCCAGGGCAACGCATTCATCTGGATTGATTTCTTTAGTAGGCTCTTTTCGGAAGTACGAACGTATAGCAGATTGGACGGCAGGAACACGGGTAGATCCGCCCACAAGCAGTATCTTGTCAATTTCAGAGGGTTGCAGCTTCGCATCTGAAAGCGCCTGCCGTGTTGGGCCCATTGCTGCTTCTATTAGATCTGCAATCATGATCTCAAATTTCGCTCGCGTGAGAGTGAGATTTAGATGCTTTGGGCCCGAACTATCCGCATAAATATAAGGTAAATTGATTTCCGCACTTGTTTTCTGAGACAATTCGATTTTGGCCTGCTCTGATGCATCTTTTAAGCGCTGCATAGCCATGGGATCCTTGGATAAATCGAGTCCCGAATCTTTCCGGAATTCTTCCACAATCCAATCCATAATCCGTTGGTCCATATCATCCCCTCCTAATCGATTGTTACCTGAGGTAGCTTTAACCTCGAAAACTCCTTCAGAAAGTTCGAGAATCGAGACATCAAAGGTTCCTCCTCCTAGATCGAAAACGAGGATAGTTTGTTCCTCTTCTTTATCTAGACCGTACGCCAATGAAGCGCTGGTCGGTTCATTAATAATCCGCATCACATCCAGTCCGGCAATTCGACCTGCATCCTTAGTTGCCTGCCGTTGGGAATCGGAGAAGTATGCCGGGACTGTAATTACCGCTTTTTGGATTGTTTCCCCTAGATATGCTTCGGCATCGCGCTTAAGTTTTTGAAGAATCATAGCACTAATTTCAGGGGGCTTATAGGTTTTTCCGTCAATATCTATCGTAAAATTGGTTCCCATTTCACGTTTAATTGATCGTATTGTTCGTTCGGGTTTTGAAATAGCCTGACGTTTAGCCAATACCCCAACAACGCGTTCACCATCTTTAGAAATGGTCACTACGCTTGGAGTTGTTCTTTGTCCTTCTGCGTTAGGAATAATAACAGGTTTTCCGCCTTCCATTGTAGCAATGGCGGAGAATGTTGTCCCTAGATCTATACCGATAGGTCGTGTCACTTAAAGTTCACCTTCTCATTATGGTTCTTGGTTTTGTTTTGCAATAATAACTTTAGCAGGCCGTAGTAGCGAAGAGTTTATCAGATATCCAGTTTCTATTTCCTCTAAAATGGTGTCTTCCTCTTCGGAAGAGGAACGTACCGAAACAACTTCATGGAGATTAGGATCGAACTTCTCACCAAGGGCCTGGATCGGTTTAACACCCTCATTCTTCAGAAAACTCTGGAATTGCTTATGAATCGCTTGAAAACCAGTTAAGATTTCATCAGGATCTAGCTGATCTTTAACCCAACTCGTTTCAGCTTTTTGAAAGCTATGGGCAATACTTAGCAGCTTCAACAGCAATTTTTCGTTGGCCTGCTTCAGAAGTCGAGCCTGCTCGGCCTGAGAGCGTTTCCTCAGATTCTCGTAGTCAGCAAGCGCTCGAAGATAACGTCGATGAAGCTTGTTGTACTCATCATCTTTCTCTTCCAGCTTTTCATAGAGCCCTTTAATCTCAGCTAAGAGCGGTTCGCTAGGACGCTCTGCGCTTTCTGGCGTCTTCTGGTTTGACATCGTTTCAGCTTGTTCAATCTGTTCGTCAATGTCCAAATATTCGCTTTCACTGTCATCGGGAGTCTTGGTTTTTTTCTCGACCATTGTTATCAATTCACCCTTTTTTATTGTTTATGGCGGTTTCAAGCTTATTAAGAAGAATAAGACCTTTTTTAGGGAGAAGATCCTTCTCCTGAAGTCGACGTAGTGAAATAAGGAGATCCTCTCGTTTAGATTTAACCTCTTTCTGAACTAGCTCAAGAGTAATTGGGTCACTCCGAGAGAAAATCGTGTATGCCAATTCTCGGTCTTTTCGATGTGCATCCCCTTCTAATTTCATGGATATTGTTTCGTTTAGATCTCCTGTTATCGAGAGTTTTCTACTCAGAAGAAAATTCTCAATCTCCTGAGCCTGATTTAGAGCGGCATCTAGCGTCTGAATTTGCTGATCGAAATCGGAATTCTGCGTTTCAAGAGCCTCCTCTAGACTCAATGTAAGATCTCGACTCAGAGATTCAGCATGGCTCTTCATCGGCTGGTGTCCTAGTGTAATATCCAAAACATCAAATTTGAACGCATGACGGGTTAAAGTAATTCGCACAGCTATATTCTTAGCGATCCTATAGAGTTTCCTAGCGGGACCATGTGGTCCCTCAACCGTCTCGCATTCTAGCCACTCATGATCCAATAGAAGATGAAGATGCTTTTGTAACGTCTGATTTGATCTATTGAGCTCTTGAGCTAGCTGAAAGAGATATTTAGGTTCTTGTGTAACCGAACGTAGAATGTCTCGCCGAGTTTTATTCCCAACCAGCCAGAAAAAGTCTTCTTCATCCATCAAACCGACACCAGTCGTCGTAAAAGTCTTTTTATCTCGAGTAATCGCTCATTTGCTATTCAGTTATATATTGCACTAGTATAAAGTCGTATTGACTAGATTATCTCGATCCTAGTTAGTCTCAAAACCTAGAGAAATCTCCCGAACCAGCCCAAAAATAAATATGTTACTCCTCTTCATCATCTGAGAGAGATAAATCAAGAAAATCAGGGGTTTGAGTCATCATGATTCTCATTTCTTCAATTGAAAGGGTTTTCTTCTTCTTCTGACTCAATCGTTCCTTTATTTTTTCACTTTGTTCCTCCAGCATTTCCGCGGTTGCCCGATCACGTTCTAGCTGAACCTGTTCACGTTGAATACGGCGCTGTTCTTTGAAAATGCTGGATTTTTCTCTCAATATCTTGTTAATATTTCTAAATTCCTCACGTAATTCGCGCAGTTCTTCTGTGCGGTCTAAAAACTCCTTGTGTTGACGATCGGCCTCGTCTTTAGCGCGTTTCCCCGAATCGTACAATTCTGTAAGCTGCTGATGCGTCTTTTGGCTTTTCTCAACGAGTTCCTGAAAATCCCGCCAGCTATGATCTAGAAATCCACGAAGGTTATTTATCTCGCGATTGAGTTCTTTTCTAGCTTTTAGTTTCTCGGTCGAAACGGAAATATCCCCCAGTTGATCCATTAACTTGTTGACCTCCTCGGTCAACTGCCTCTCTTCTGCAATTCCCATTCCCGGGGTTGTTTGTATTCGCCAATCCAAATTATCTATTCTTTTACGGATACTGTGAGAGTGCCTAATATCTCTTTCCGAAATTTCCATAGATTGAATTTCTTCCTGAATCAGCTTTACGTTTCCAATTAAAGATCGCATTTCTTCTAAGACACTACGTCTGACGGCTTTGAGCTCTTGAATGGCACGATTGTTTTTGTCACGCAAGGTTTTAAGTTCTTTAACTTGGCCAAAGTTTTCAGAGGCAACCTGATTTAACTCATCTCTCGCCGCTCGATTTTGATTTCGCTCCCGCTCCAATTTACGAAGTTGATCAAGTAGTGTGGATTTTCGGTTACGAAGTTGCATGATTTCGGCCTTTAAATCACGAAGATCTTGAACTTCAAACGCTTTAGCCATCATGGTTCGCTCGGTGTTGAATTCTTTAATCTAGCTTAAGTGACGAGTTCTTGAAGCTATCATGCCTTGGAATCATGAGTAGAGATTCCCCATAAATAACGAAGATACGGAAAAGAGCCCCGAATTTAAATTTTTTTTTTGGATATGAGAATCTTGAAAAACAATGTTCTTGAGAGCAGGATGAAGCCTCCATTTATAGAGGAGATGAACTGAAATCAAAGAATACATCGAAACTCACGGAAATCAGTTGGATCGAGCGGTCATTTTTGATTTCGATGGTACACTTGTGGATACTATGGGCAGTTTCTATGATATGGTAATTACTAATCTGAACCAACACGGGATAATAGTTTCAGAATCAACTATAAACCGACTAGGTACAGATTTGATCGCTGAATTTCACTCTAGATCGCAATCAAACGGAGCTGCACTAATTCTCAGGTTATTCTGGAATATTGGCCGAAAGGCAGGTTTATCACGATATCGATCTTTTCGATTTGCCATGAAATGCGCAATGCAATCGAGAGATGTTTATAAATCTGCTCCATTGTTTTCTGATGTACGATCAACACTAAAAAGACTTCAAGACGAGGGAGGATTCAAATTAGGCATTTACACACTCGCCCCACGTAAAATCCTCCTTAATACACTGGAAACACATGATTTAATACAATATTTTTCGAGGGAGGGGATCGTATCCCGTGATGATGTGCAAAATTTGAAACCTGACCCCGAGGGGGTTTTTCTTGCTCTTGAAGGATGTTCTGTTCCGGCTTCTTATTCTGTACTGATTGGAGACATGCCAGCAGATATCCTGGCAGGAGCAGCAGCAGGATTAACCACTATTGGGCTTACAACTGGTTTGATTTCGCGGGAAATATTCCAGCAATTTTCTCATCCAACAAAGATTTTTGATTCCCTGGAACAAGCATCTCAATGGATACTAGAATCGTATCTGAAAGGAAATGGAGAATCTGATGATCAACACGCCTGAAAAAGAATGTGGAGAACGTAAATGTACAAAATCCTCATATGGCTATCCGATAAGTAATGGGATATTTCCTCACATTTCTGTCCGTTTTGATAGGATAAATGGCCTTTTTTTCGTGATTATTAAGACTAGCTTCGCGGTAATCGATTTTAGTTTGTCTTCCTCACTTCTTTCCTGATATCCGGCAGGTTTTTTAGTTCCTCCAGCCCCCGATTTAGCTCCCCTTCCAATTCCTTAATCTTTTTTTGTAGAAAGTCAATGGTGGTCTGGTTATCCTTCTGTGCCAATTCGTCTCCGCATGAGGCGCATATGAACCCCATTTCAAAGGCATCTGAAAATGTTACGGGGGAATGTCCCTCCTGGCAAGCATAAAGGAGATTTCTCTGTTCATAATCTAAACGTTGTCGTAATTTCTTTAGACTAAGTTTTCGGCGGCTTATAATCAGATCTCGTATTCGCTCCCAGATAGGAGACCAATAGTATACAAAATAGCCGGTTTCCTTATCGCGCACGCGCCTATAACGAGCCAAAGACCTTTCATTCAATTTGTACAACGATTTTCTTACTTCCTTTAGGGCGATACGAGAACTCTCATTTATGGCATCATCGGGTTGGGATGAAGGAACTTCCGATTTTTCTTCGATCTCTTCATTGAGAAGGTTTACGATTTGTTCGTCAATAATTTCCTTCTGGTTTAGCAGGATATTAAGAACACTCACAGTCACGGGATCTGTGAGTTTTAGCATTATGTCGTTTAACTGCGAAAAACGCATAAATATGACCCGTGTCACTTTTTTGGAAGGAAGAAAAATAAATTTTTCCAGATCCTTCTAGTTAATTCTGGTTGGCTTTTGCACCCACACAAAAAGTAACGAAAAACAGAAGAAACAGGGAGTCGTTTCAAAGGCGCTTACTAGAAGTTTTCCAACTCTTTTAACGCCGCCATTATGGATTGAGATTCCGGCTTCTTAATCTTTACTGCTGGTTCCGTTAATTTTCCCATCAACATGGCCAAGGCCTCTGATGTTTCCTTCATACGAACGCGTACCAGGCCTAGCTGGGCATCAGGCTCGGCTACCACGACGAGAATCCCCCTATCCCCTGATTGAGCGGTCAATATTTTACCATCAGTGAATTCAGCAAGCATGACGGACAGATTTCCTAGTGCCAGCGCACTACCTTGTTCTGCTGCACCACAGAAGACTGCTGAAGCAATTGCACCAATGCTCTCTAGATCAAATGCTCCCATTGTTTCGGAAACGAGCAAACGTGATGCACGCGCAATAGTAAGACCTGTACGATCCCCGAGTAACGTCACCTTGATAGATGTGTCACTTTTAAGTAGCCGGGACAGTTCTGCGTTGATTTCATTCTTCTGCAAAACAGGATTCACCCTTTAATCTCAATTAATCTCATTTAGGCCAGTGCCCTTTAAATTCTTTTGCCTATTGATTTAAGGATGCACAGAAATCGGGAACCAAAGTTGGATTCTAGAGTACAACAATGACAATTACAAGGGCAATTACTGACCCCGCCAACAGAGCCAATAATGTACGGTTCTGGGTCAGTTTTCTCGAAATTTTCCCTAATGTTGATTGAACTTTCTGCAATTTAGAATTTACTTCGTTAATTTTTGTATCGATTTTATCGATTTTAACTCCCTGTTCATCCAAACGCCGAGCTAGGGTACCTAGATTCTGGGATATTTGGGTTATCTGTTCATTCATCCTATCCATAGAAGTTAAAAAGGAATTTTCAAGCATTTGGAGGCGTTCTTCTAGAGTTCCCACATTTTTAGAGGAAATTGCTTCTCCTGGATATGCAATTTCATAAATCCGGGTACCAACACCCGTTTGTTCTTGGGGGCTCGCTCTTAAATCCATAGTTTCGATTGATTCGCTGATTTCTCCCAACGTTCCACGAAGTAGCTGCATTTTTCGTTTTGTTTCATCAATTTCCCTAATCTTTTCATTTTGTTTTTTGATATCTCCTGGTTGAAGAAAACGAGGCATAGATGCAAGTAATTTGGATGTCAATGAGCGTTTCTGGACCACTTGTTCTGACATTCCTCCCGAAAGATCAGCAGCCATTCCTTCCATCGATTCTAAGACAGAGTCTAAGTCATGAATGAAATTTACGAGAAGTTCTTTCTCGGTAGGTTCATCAGGTTTTTTAAACCATTTACTCAAACGTTTTGTAAAGACCGACACGTTTTTTTCGCCTGTTAAAGGTATACTCGGTAATGATTAGTTATAAATTGAGTTTACGCAGAATGTTATCCGCTCAATCTATTTATCGCTTTATAAGAATAACTCAAAACGATATGAGACGGGAAATTTGGTATTACCAAGCAAAAGGGCCGTCTAGTAAATATGAACGAATGGTGTTTTAGTAAATCAGGTTGCCGTTTTCAACCACTAAACAGCCGTCCTTGAATACTTTCTCAGCTAGATTGATCCCATAATTGTAAGAAAAAAATTTGTGATTAGGAGCATTAAAAATCACAATATCCGCTCTTTTTCCCTCCTCAAGGCTTCCTATGTCATGAGCTCGATCGATAGAATGCGCTGCATTGATAGTTGCAGCGGTGAGCGCTTCGGCTGTTGTCATTTTCATTCGAAGAACACCAAGAGTCATCATCATCTGCATAGACTCGCACATATTTGCTGCACTTACATCGGTAGCTAAAGCGACAGGTAATCCCTTATCAATTATGGCACGGGCATCCGCGTAAGTCCCTACATAGCAGAATGGAGAAGTTGGTAAGAAGATGATAATAGTACCTTGATCCTTAAGAGCTTCCACTTCGTCCATTGGGGTGAATATCAGATGATCTACGGAGGTTACATCTCCTAAATCGGCAGCCAACTTAGCTCCCCCACTATGAGCCAACCAATCGCAGTGATTTCTTAATTTCAATCCGTATTTTCTACCCGTTTCCAAAATCCGACGGCTTTGTTCAAGGTTGTAGTAGCCTCTTTCGCAAAATACGTCTATATATTCGGCTAGTTTTCGTTTGGAGATCTCAGGGATCCATTTTTCGACAATTTCATCGACCAAGTCGTCCACCCGCTCTTCAAATTCTGGTGGTATCCCCTGTGCCAGAAAAGTTGGAACGAGGTCAAGAGGATGGAGTTTATTCAGAGTGTTAATTATTTCCAGCTGTTTAATCTCCCCTTCGAAAGTCATTTCATATCCGCTTTTCGCTTCAATAGTGGTTGTTCCATGAATAAGCATCTTGTCTAGTATTTTGGAGGTTATTCCAATCTGTGTTTTAAAACTGGTCGCTGCAGTTTCTTTTAACGATTTATTCATACCTCCGCCTTGAGCTTTAATCTCCAGATATGGAACACCTAATACAGCCATTTTTTCAAGTTCATCTTCTCTGGTACCAGCAAATACCAGATGGACATGAGGATCGATTAATCCTGGAGTCACAAGTTTTCCTGCGGCATCTACAACTTCAAATCCTTTATTAAGATGATTTAAAACATCCTGCGTCTTTCCGACAGCAATTATCCTCCCGTTTCTTACCGCTACGGCACCATCACGAATGATTCCCAATTCTCTCATTTTTGTTTTAACTCGAGGATCCTCACTTGACCCGTTAAGCGTTACCAGTTCATTCGCATTAATAATAACGAAATCTGCTTCTAAAACCATTTTTACCACCCGTATTTCTATTGATGATCTTAAACATCTAAATATCTCTTTCTTTCCCACTCATGAACATAAACGTTGAAATCGTGCCATTCACGAGTTTTAACCTCGAGATATTTTTGGTAAAAATCCGAACCCAGTGATTCTTCAAGGTCGCGATCTTTTCGAAGGTGATAAAGCGCCTCTCCGAAATTTCCTGGAAGTGTTTCAATTCCTCTTTCCGTACGCTCATTGGGACTCATTTTATAGATATCCTCTTCAACAGCAGGAGGGGGTATTAGTTTCTTTTTGATGCCATCTAGTCCTGTTGCGAGTAGGGCAGCATAAGATAAATAAAAATTGCAGGAACCATCAGTAGGACGATACTCCAGCCGCGCGGCTTTCTTTTTTCCAGGTGGGATTCTAATCAGCGTTGAACGGTTATAATTGGCCCATGAAATGTAAACAGGGGCTTCCCATCCCGGCACAAGGCGTTTATAAGAATTAACTGAGGGATTTGTTATGCCTGTCAGACCTTTTGCATGAGCAAGAATTCCTGCCATGAATCCTAACGCCATATCACTTAAGCCATGAGATTGAGCAGGATCCGCGAAAAGATTAACCTTGTTTTTATCATCCCGTAGATTAATATGGGTATGCAACCCTGCTCCGTATTCTCCGTGGAACGGCTTGGGCATAAAAGACGCGATGACTCCCTTTTTGGCAGCAATTATTTTTGTTAGGAATTTAACAAGATAAATAGTATCCGCCATTCGTAATGCTTGATCGTAGGCCAAATTGAACTCGCTTTTTCCATGAGGAACCTCATGGTGATGTTTTTCAATTGCAATTCCTATTTGGCTAAAGTGTTTGGTCATTTCAAGACGAAGCTCTGCACCACGATCTGCTGGGGGAGAAGCTAGATATCCTGCTTCATCGATCAGTTTGATTTTATCGTGTTCTCTCATTTCAAACAGGAAGAACTCGATTTCACTCGCCGTATAACTGTTGACATTAGCCCCTAATGTGCCTTGAATGTTCTTCAAAACCTTTTTCAAAATAAAACGGGGATCTAACTCGAATTGTTTGGTTGAATCTGGCTCGTACAAATCACAAACTACTCTTGCGACCCGTTGTGGAAACAAACCATGTGGAAGCACAATAAAACTACTGGGATCAGGTATCAACTTAACGTCACTCTTGCTGACATCAACCACTCCTAATGAACTACCATCCGTATGCATTCCTTCCTCAAAGATAGTCGAAAAATGCTTGACGGGAACCCAAAGCGTATGAAGGATACCCACTAGATCAGTGAATTGTAAAGCAATTTCTTCAACCTTTTCTCGTTCCATTACTTCCTCAACTTCATTAATAGGCATGGATCAGGCTTCCTTATCCGATTTACTAACTTACAGGGATGGTTAAAACCATCTTTTAAGGGGTTATTTATGAAGCCTGACCACGGAATGAATTCAAGGAGATATGGCATTTGATATACCGAGATTTAAAACGTCAGATAATCCAAGAGGCCAGAGACTTGGAGGAGTACATCGTCCAAACACGTCGTCATCTCCATATGCACCCAGAAACAGCATACGAAGAACATAAAACTGCAGATTATATTGAAAATGAACTAAAGAACCTTGGGTATGACACTGAAAGAACTGCGGGTACTGGGATCCTCGGAATCCTTAATAATGATTCTCAAGGAAAAACTGTGGCCTTACGGGCTGATATCGACGCGTTAAATATTACTGAGGAGAATGATATCCCATACAGAAGTAAAGTACCTGGAAAGATGCATGCCTGTGGACATGATGCTCATACAGCGATGTTATTAGGTGCGGCCAAAATTCTTTTCAAGTACCGAAAGGTTTTATCAGGTCCTCTGAAGCTGATATTTCAACCTGGGGAAGAAGGCAAAGCTGGGGCAAAGAAAATTGTAGAAGAGGGGCAGCTTGACAATGTGGACACGATTTTTGGTCTTCATGTCTGGCAAGCATCATCATCGGGTGAAATAGCAACTGGGGCGGACGGGGCTTTATTTGCTTCCTCAGACCGTTTCACAATTAGAATTTCTGGGATCGGGGGACATGCCGCAATGCCTCATGAAACTGTGGATCCGATTCCTGTACTTTTCGATATATACAATGCACTCCAAAAGGTAATTTCACGTGAGATAGATCCCTTTGAACCAGTTGTGTTAACCATGCCGCGGATCGTGGGGAGTAGTGCCCACAATATAATCCCATCGGTTGGGATCCTAAATGGAACGCTTCGAACACTAAATCCCAGGGTTCGCTCACGTATCTTGGATCGCCTTCAGGAGGTGGTCGTTGGATATTCACGAGCGTGGCGTTGCAAGGGATCAGTCAATATTGATCCCCTAGGCTATCCGGCCTTGATCAATGACAAAGATACCACAAAGAAGATTATTACGATACTCCATGATCTAGATGAAGTAAAACCAGCACCCCCGAGTATGATTGGCGAGGATTTCGGATTTTATTTACAAAGAACCAAAGGAGTTTTTTTCACTCTAGGGATCTACAATAAAGAAAAAGGGATAATTTATCCACACCATCATCCTCAATTTCAGGTAGACGAGTCGGTACTTTGGAAAGGAACCGCGATCTATGCCATTTCGGGCCTCTATTATTATTTCAGCTCGGATTTTGAACCATGAAATCTGGTTGGATTTTTATCTACAGCTTTCGTTTTCGGATCAGTTGAACACATTTGGAAATGTCTGGGGCCAATTCTCGGTCATGTATTAAAGAGGAGACTACCTCACGGATTGTGGAGTGGGTTTTCTCAGTTTTTGGTGCAAGAATGTCTTTATTTTCGGCTAAATCTATGGCTTGTGCCGCGCATAGTAATTCAATGGCCAGGATGTTGTGCAAATTTTGAATTATTTTTCGAGTTTTTGACGCTGCGGATGTACCCATAGAAGAAAAATCTTCTTGGTTTGCAGAAACTGGAATTGAATCAACAGAGGCAGGAGACGCGAGATGGTTGTTTTCAGCAACCAATGAGGCGGCAGTATATTGGGCGATCATTAAACCAGAATTAGGCCCCGAAGTAGGGGCGAGAAAGGCAGGCAAACCACTAAGACTTGGATTTAACAAGCGTTCAACCCGTCGTTCTGAGATCGTTCCAATCCCTGTCATGGCTAGCCCCAAGAAATCCATTGCGATCGCAACAGGATGACCATGAAAATTTCCTCCAGAATAAATCTGATCGACCGAGAAAATCAGGGGATTATCAGTAGAAGAGTTCATTTCCACCTCTACCACGTTTTCGGTATATCGAACTGCATCTAAGATAGCTCCGTGGACTGCTGGAACACAACGCAAGGAATAAGCATCTTGGTGAGGTATCTGATGCCGAACGCTCTTACTTCCATCCAAAATATCCAATATTTCCTTCGCTACATCTATCTGACCAGGATGTGGGCGAGCTTGATGTATCAACGGATTTAAAGCATCAATATTGGCCCTGTGCACCTCCATACTCATCGCAGTTGCTAGATTAGCGATCCTGATTAGATATTTTGCGTCTGCAACTGCTAATGCGGCGATCGCTGTCATTGCTTGTGTTCCATTGAGTAAGGCTAGTCCATCTTTGGCTCCCAATCGAAGGGAGGTAAGCCCTACCTTTTTCAGAGCTGCTCTACCAGTAATCCGTTGGCCACCAAAATCCACCCAACCTTTACCGATCAAAACCTGTGATAGATGTGCCAGCGGCGCAAGATCCCCACTCGCTCCAAGACTTCCCTGAGAGGGAACTACGGGGACAATATCGTGGTTTAATAGATCGACAAGGAGCTCGACCACTTCCAATCGTACCCCAGAATGTCCACGCACAAGTTTATTGATTTGTAATACCATCATTCCCCTAACTACTTCTAAGGGTAGTTCCAACCCTACCCCTGCGGAGTGACTAAGAACAAGGTTTTCTTGAAGTTGATATACATCATCAGAAGACACCGGTACTTCCTGGAGATGTCCGAATCCCGTTGTAACACCATAAATTCGTCTATTCTGCTTCAAAACAGTTTGAACGATATTTGCGGCCTGTTCTATTCTTGAAACAACCTCGGACGCTATTTCTACTGCATATTTGTCTCGTGTTATCAAAATTATATCTGAAATAGTAAGAGATTCTCCATCTAATGTAACGACTGGCTTTTCCATGGTAATTTACTCCTTGTCATCATTTTTTTATAGGTCGTTGGGTATTCTAAGACAAATGTATAAGTTTTATAGCGTTTAGTGGACGCTATTATGGAGTAAGGCATGAAAATTATTAATGTTAATGAGGTGTATACTTCAATTTTAATAAACCAAGAGGTTTTCTACCGATGGAGAAAGTTGTATTCCCAATTTCTGAAACCTTATCCTATGGGTCGTAGTGGGGTTTATTTTTGCCATTATAATAGAATTGACACATGTTACATTTATAAACGAAAAATTGAGCCCAATTACGAACGATCAAAAAATTTGAAAGGAAGAGTGGGGTTTCTGGAGTTGTCAACCCGACCTGTTCCATGCCTATTTCGAGGGGAATGAAGCCCTATCTCTCTTATCTTAAGTTCATATCTTGCCGGGAACTTTTCCACAGGCCAGTACTATTTATTTTATCAGATAGCTTATTTGCCCGCACTCCTGATTAACAAAAAACGAGCTAATGGGCATTGATCCGTAATGATGTTGCCTTTATCATTGGATACAAGTTAGGAGAACTCGCTCGTTACTTGGAACTGGCGATTGAAAGATCGAGTCGGACACCCAAGCGAGAAAGAGTTCTAGTTAGGGCCTTATATGTATACGAGACGTTGAAAAATCTAGAATCGGATCTATCCCAGCTTCAATTCGCCGACGATGTGCATAAAGACATTGATACGTATGTCCAGCGGTTGGGCGAAAAGTATGGAGAGATTAGAAGACGTTTAGAAGAAGAAAAACCTCAAATGCAAGATAATCCGATGTGGGTGTCAAAAATAAAGCAAAAACTCTCCGTAATAAAACGAACCAATCAGGTTCTTGGGATGGAGGAAGTTAAGAATCTCCAGATTAAGCTTAAGTTCTGGAAAGACAGATTAACGATAGGTATGTCCTCCCAGCCTTGAAAATTCTATTTTTTAAATGGTAAACAGCTAAATCTGTAAATAATCTTCTGCAAGAACTTGTTCAAGCTTTTTTATGAGGTGAACGGCATTATCCTTTGTGAATATTAAAGGAGGTTTAATTTTAATCACATTCAACAAGGGACCATCGAAACCAAGCAATATTCCTTCTTCTTTCATCCTTTCTACAACATATCGGGTTTTTAGCGGCGCTGGATCCTTTTTTTCCGGATTTATAACCAATTCAGCCCCAAGAAAGAGTCCCTCTCCTCGGACATCGCCAATTATCGGAAATCTCTCCTTTAATTTCAGAAGCTCCGTCTTGAGATAGGCTCCGATTTCGCGTGCATTTTTTTGAAGGTTTTCCGTTTGAATGACTTCAAGAACAGCTAATCCAACTGCACATGAGACGGGATTGCCTCCTGTGGTTGTAAAATATTCCATTCCATTATCAAATGCCCTTGCTATTTCTGGTGTTGTCACAACAGCACCTATAGGATGTCCATTACCCATTGGTTTTCCCAGGGTCACAATATCAGGCACCACATTCTGAAGTTCAAACCCCCAGAAATGGCTGCCCACTCTGCCAAAGCCCACCTGAACCTCATCTGCAATACAGACTCCACCGCAACTTCTGATATGTTTATAAACCTCTTCCAAGTATCCCTTGGGAAAAACAATCTGTCCTCCAACTCCAGGTAACGACTCACAAATAAAGGCCGCTGGGCCTCTTCCAGCTCCCTGCAAGCTTACCAATATTTGCTCTACTTCTGTAGCATATTTCTTGGATGCCTCTGGATCACCAGCTCTGTATAATCCCCGAAAAATATCTGGCATACTCACCTTATGTACGTAGGGAGGTGAACCTTGACCTCCGGGGCCTTCATGTTTGTAGGGACTGATATTGATTAATTCCCCAGTATTCCCGTGATAGGCATGATCGATGACGATTATGTCATGTTGTTTTGTATACGTCCTAGCTAGCCGCAAGGCTAATTCATTCGCTTCACTGCCACTATTGACAAAAAAACACACTTTGAGAGGGTCGGGGAATGTTGCACACAAACGTAGAGCATATCTTACTAGATTTTCATGCAGATAACGCGTGTTAGTGTTTAAAACGATTGACTGGCGGCGTAAAGCATCCACTACCTTCGGATGATTGTGTCCAACATGTGGGACATTATTCACCGCATCAAGGTAAGAACGTGCATTTTGGTCATATAGATATTGTCCGTACCCCCTTACAATGTGCAAGGGATTTATATATGAGATACTCAAAGATGGGCCTATTTTCTGCTTTCTTAACATAAGAATCTCTTCCATAGATAGCCCATCTTGGGGAAACGATTCATCAGGAATCCGTAAGAAAATATTAGGGTCGAGACACACCGACAACCAGACTTTTTTTTGATTTGCTGGAATTTTGAAGGGGAACTTGTTTGTGGTTCCGAATAAACAGGTTGACAGCTGAAAATGAAGGAAATAAAGAGGGGTTTCACCCTTTAGTTTCCCCATATAACCCAAATGTTCCCCTTGGCTGATTTCATCACCAATTTCAAGGTTTTTTATCGAATCAGCCTCTAAATTTCTGTAAATAGTGAAATAAGTTAACTCTCCCTTGTCTAGATCTAGAATATGTTTGAGGATAAAGAGAGAAGTAAAATCAGACGATTCATGACCTTGTTTCCAGTAAACTTGACCATCAGCAGGACTGTAAATTGGTATACGGGATATTAGGAATAAATCGTACCCTAGATGTATTGTTGGGGTTTCAACAGAACTGGGCAGATCAATGGTGTAATATAGACGCGGCTCATTATGTCTCCCAATACCGATATTGATATTTGATTCTTTCATTCTGTCATAGATAAGACGCTGTAACCGGTCCTTATTCTGAAGTTCGTAAAATGAGCTGAATTCCAAACTATTCACACTGAGATCAAAGACGATGTGCGGCTGATTTGAGAAGTTATATTCTATAATAGAAGTATGTGA
This sequence comes from Candidatus Heimdallarchaeota archaeon, assembly GCA_048881705.1. Lineage (GTDB taxonomy): Archaea > Asgardarchaeota > Heimdallarchaeia > Hodarchaeales > Hodarchaeaceae > Hodarchaeum. The sequence goes on from JBHLSH010000001.1 coordinate 151,052, forward strand.
AGTTCGAGCAAGCCATTGGCCTATACTTTGTGTTTTCAGAGAGGGGATCATTTTACATGCTATACGAAAGGATATATGGGCAAATTCGGGATGAATCTCTTTGAGCTGGTATAATGTTTTCCACGCCAAATCCTCTGAAATGCTCAGATATTCATTGTCGGGATCTATTTTCCGCTGATATGCCGATATAGTCACACTTAGACAGAGACGGAGACAAATAAAAATAAACAAGCATTCCACTTCCAGGTCAGTCAATGGAAATACGGAATGGAACCCTGTAACGGCTACTGAAGCAATACCAATTGGATTTTCTTTCCCAAGCATCAAATATGCAATAGCAACTGCCAGCTCAAAAACGGTACAACTCTTTACCATATCTCCAAAATCTATGATACCAAAATCGTAGCTAAACGGCGTGGGCCGATAATTTACAATAATGTTGAAATCGTTCGCATCGTTATGGATCACGCTCTTCCGTAACTTGCCTACCTTGGATTTCGTATTATTTTCAAAAAACGTCAAGAAATATTCTAAAAGCGCCTTTCTTTCAGGAAGTTGGATATATTCTTTATATCTTTCAATCACAGTATGAGCATGTCTTAAATCCCAGTGAAACTCACGTTCTGATGAAGGATGAGAAAAAGTTGACAAACCCTTAGTTAGTTCTCCGATAAAATGGCCAAATTTCGCAACAAGCTCTTCATGGTGAGGATTTATTCTTGCAAGAACCTTTCCAGGAAGATAAGTGAGCAATCTTATGAAATAATTCTCTTCTCCCCTTTTATAATGCCCAAGCAGATTATTATTCCTCGTCAAAATTATCCGTGGCGCGATCCCGGAAGCAACAGAAGATAGATGAATCAAGGCTTGATTTTGAAAATCAAGTATTTCCCTCTTCTCAAGTGTACTAGCAATCTTTAAAACAAATTCAAGCCCATCCGATGCCCTTAGATAAAAATTTTGGTCACGTTCACTAGGAAACTCCTGTGCGATTCCGTTAACTCCGTACAGCTTCATGACAATTGCTTGGGCCTCTTCCTCCGAGAATTCGGGCCTTTTTAATGAGTGGTTCACTGAAATTCTAACCCGCACGAATAATGATATAATTATAAGGTAAAAACGGGATCCAGTTCATATTAATTGTATTTCGTATGTTTCCAAAGGGGGATAGAGATCGATGTCTGTACGACCTTCCACAAGGTGAATTAGTTCCAGATACAACTTCCGATAGGATGGATCCCGTTGTTCGCTTATTCCGGGTATCAGAATGTCGTGAACTTTTGCTAACTCGATAGATTTAGAGTAACCGGCAGCTGCGTGTCTTAAGATGGCAGACATAGGATCCCATGTCAGAACCCTGAATATCCGTTCTTGAGAGATTTGGGTGCCGTCTGCTACGCAGACCTGGCCAGCATGAAGTGAGTATCCCACTCCTACACCGCCGCCGCCATGATAACTTGTCCATGTGGCGCCACATAAGGAATTTCCGAGAAGATTAAGAACAGCATAATCCCCTATAGCATCGGATCCATCTTCCATCCCTTCTGTCTCGCGATAAGGACTGGCTACTGATCCTCCATCCAAATGGTCCCGACCAATAATAACTGGGGCCTTAATCAACCCATCTGCATACAGTTTGTTTAAAAGCATGCCGAACGCAGCCCTGCCCTTGTAGCCTGCCCAAAAAACTCGCGCAGGAAGCCCTCCCTCGAAGGGGATGTACTTCGAAGCCAAATTAATCCAGTTTATCAACATTGGGTCATCGTGAAATAGCTTCTTCGCGTAAATATCTGTAGTACGAATGTCCTCTGGGTCATTTGACAACGCGGCCCATCGGAACGGTCCTTTTCCTTCACAAAACAAAGGACGAATGTAATTAATAACGAATCCTGCAAATCCAAACGCGTCACCAAGTCCAGCTGCATGCGCTTGAGCACGAATGTTATTACCATAGTCAAATGTCTCAGCTCCCCGTTTTTGCAGGGTCAACATTGCCCGTACATGGCGTTTTACAGTTTTATGAGCCAGTTTCTTGTACTTGACCGGATCGGATTTCCGCAGTTCAATTGCTTCTTCGAAGGACATCTCCGCAGGAATGTATCCATTTAGCATATCGTGAGCAGAGGTTTGGTCGGTCAATACGTGAGGTGTGATGCTCTCCGAAATCAAATACTCTAACAAGTCCACGGCGTTGCATAAAATGCCGATGGATATAGCTTCATCTTTCTTGGAGTATTCTTGTGCAAGCTTGATACTTTCAGAAATGGATGTCGTTTTTATGTCAAGATAAGGGGTTCCCTTGTCACGTCCTTGGGCATAAATCCTATCCAGATTTGATGGATCAATTTCCGCAATCAATGCCACCTTCCCTGCCATCTTAATAGCTAAAGGCTGAGCCCCTCCCATAAGTCCCAATCCCGCTGTTACAACCAATTTTTGTTCAAACGGCGATAGAGTAGCATAAGACGGTCTTTCTTCAGCTTTATTGATGGCGGCTACCAGTGTCTCATACGTTCCTTGTATAATTCCCTGAAGGCCAATGAAAATCCAGCTTCCTGCCGTCATCTGACCGTAAACGGTCAAACCCGCGTCTACAAACTCTTGGAAAGATTGGATCCAGTTGGGCACAATAATGGAATTGGTGATTACACACCTTGGCGCCAAAGGGTGGGTGATGGTTTTGCCATAGGGCACCCCAGACTGCATAAAAAGCGTTTCATTTTGTTCTAAGTTCTTTAAAAGATCAATAGTATCGTAAAAAGCTTTCCAGTTGCGCATTGCCTTCCCACTCCCTCCATAAATGAAAAACGTCTCCCAATCTTTGCCATTATGTAGATTTGACAGAATTGCTCGGATGATACCCTCGGTCTGCCAACCAGCTTTTGTACTAGGTGCAAGTGCATTCGCTCCACTTGGTAATGGAGGTATTTTTTCAGGTTTTAAATCCAGACGCAGCCTTTCGCGCTCGGGTAACCTAAATTTTCCCCGCACAATCTCGTTCAAGCGAGTCTGTTTCATATGATAACCACCAAACGACTGAGAGAATAGTGGGCTTTAATTCTTCAGGATTGATTTCTGAATTTAAAATGATACTTCTGCTCACGAAGTACTTGCTGATTCATTAAGCCGCCCTAAAGTCAGGGAGTCATCTTCTATTCAATCCCCAGTATATGAAAACATCCTTCAAGACGGCCAAGGATTCCACACTGGTACGCATCACCTACTCCATGCTTCCTTCAGTACCATGAGGACGCCCAAGCCGAACATTATGAAACAACTGATCATCCTACGAGAGGTAGCATCAAAGAACTATCAATTTTCAATGAAATCTTCTTACCTCAAAGACATCTCCTTGAACAATCTTGGATTTCAACATTGGAAAACATTGCGGCGGTTGAACAAAAACGTACGATTCTTCTATATTTTATAATGACGGTGACAATTTAAAGCAAGTTATTTACCAATATTATTCAACAATGAGTGAAGGCAAACGCATGAAATTGATAGAACAACAGCAGCAAGATAAGCAGCGATTGAAAGATATTCAAACACAACTGAACGCACTGAAAACTAAACTTTTAGCATTGGAAACTGAAAAGGAACGGATTGAACAGCAAATCGCAGGCCGTGAACAAGAAATCAGGGACCAAGCCAACTCTGAGAGTGATATAAGTCAAATTCAGCTACAAGAAGAAGGTCAATTGGGCATTCTAAAGGAAATTTGGTTTTTCCCCTCCTGGAATCAATTGATTGATACGAATTTTAAGGGATTTTATTTAAATCAGCCTGTAATGGAATTAAAAAGAGATTCCGTCTTGTTAATCCCGGATATTACTCTCACAGGAACTGACGAAACAACTGGTGAAGCTTTTATCCTTGTTGTAGGTGTTGGTGTTTATTATGCTCAATTCTCTATCTCTTTGGGAAAAATCATTACAGATTTTCGTGAAATCTGCGGGATTGTATTACCCACTGAAGCTTTTATTCGAGCTCAGGATCAAGCCAGCTCGACAATCAACTCTCAAAAATTAGAAATGACAGAGTACATGACTAAGATTCCGTTTACTTTTCTTTTAGAACGAGAAACAACTCAGATGTATATGCGAGGTGTTGTAACGAGGAATATAATGCATCCAAATAAGGAAATCTTTGATCTATTAGAAAATTTGTGTAAATCAAAAACGACACTTTCAGAGGAAGACGGCTTTAAGATTTTATCAGGGGGGTTATCTGCAGAACATTCAATCTACAAGAACGAATTATTAACAGAAAAACAAATACCTGAGTACAGTCGAATTACTGCGGGGTTAAAAAACGTTAAACCAACGTTAGGAAAGATTATGAGTACCTTACAGTTAGAAGAAATGAGGGCTCAGATCTTTAAGAATATAAAGCAAATCAAACACGATTATACCACTATTGGGCTTCCCCGATTACGCGATTGGATGCCGTAGGCTTTTTATTGTATAAAAATGAAGGATTTTCTTTTTTCCTTATTATCCATTGTAAGAAGTAGGGTCTTAGGATAGGGAACGAAGTAATACGGAATGTTCAGTTTTTACTAAGTTCGGCCACCAGGATATCCCGAATGACTTGCTGGATGGGCATGATGATTCGTTGTACTGGCTGAGGTCGAGATTTCGGGTTCCAGTTTCCACTACTCCATGTTTCCTTTAATGCCTGTAAAGCCTCCAAACATGAAACTTCATGCACACTGGCAAAAGTGTCTCGTAACTTGTCCGAGACCCCTGCTTCCACCATCAAACGCCCAACATCTGCTGCCGAAATACGTGTGCCAACGGGTAAATCCATCTTATTTAGCATTATCTGCAATTTGACTTCTCCATTGAGGAGTTTATCTTCTAAGATCTCAAACAATTCCGTAAGCGAAGTTTTGTTCTCCTCCCACCGCGCAGATTCTGAATCCAACACGACTATGATGCCATGAAGGCCATTCACAACGATCTTACGCATGCTTTTGAAACGATCTTGTCCAGGAGTCGTAAAGAGGTGATATTTAAATTCTCTTCCCGTACCTGTACCCAAACCGAAGGTAGCCTGATCGAATCCGATGGTACGCTCCGTAGCCTTGTCTTCAAGTTTGAGGAAATTATAGACATTCTCGGGATCTTCCCGTTTTTTTATGGCGTGGAAAAGCGAGAGCGCCGTGGTCTTCCCAGCCATCGTTGCACCCCAAAAGACGATCTTAATTCCCTGTTTGCTCTCTTCAAAGACAACCTCTTCTTGGCTCAATATCAGTTCCTCGTGTTCCTGTATAGTACGTTTATAATGAGATTCGTGATCGTTCCGATGACGGATCTGCTCGAGAACGTGGTAACAGTGTGGTTCTAAATTTTCGATGTGTCTATCTTAAAAGCTGCTTGCTTTTTTTTAAAGATTAGGGAACGCTCTCAAAACCGACAATAAAACAAAATCAGAGGATCTTAGGTACAAGTGAAGGTGGAAAACACAGATGACGGAGCATTATGATGTAATAGCGGTTTCTCCTCATCCAGACGACGCTGAGATCGGATGTGGCGGCACTCTAGCACTGCTATCGAACGAGGGATATCGCTGCGGAATCATTGACCTTACAGATGGGGAGCCCACGCCTTTCAATGATGACCCCGCAATTCGAATTGAAGAGTCGCTTCAATCTGCAAAAACATTAGGAATCGAACGAATTTTACTTGATCTGCCTAATCGTACACTTATGGATTCCATTAAGGCCCGTTTAGCTCTGGCAAGGGCATTCCGTCAAACCCAGCCACGAATCGTAATTGGAATGCAGGGGGTCACCCCTAATGCCTCGCCAGATCACCATCAAAGCCAATTGATTTTTGACGCGGCAATCTTCTATAGTCGCCTATCAAAGTGGGAACATCACTTTGATGGGTTACCTCCCTGGCGTATACCTCAAACCTTTTACTATTACACTGCTCGAGAAATCCATAGCGAAGGTTTTTTTCCCCTTCAGTTTATTGTTGATATTTCAAATCAATTCGAGAGAAAAAAGGAAGCTCTTTTGCAGTACAAAAGCCAATTTCGAGCTCATCCCTCATATAATCCACCTATCTTGGACTGGATTGAGGGCATGGGGCGCTATTTCGGCTCATTGATCGGTTGTAAATATGGCGAGATATTCTATGGAACCAAGGTTTTGAACGTGAATCTATTCCAAACCTATCTTTCGAGATGACGGGAACGCGCGATTTTCGCCGCCATCAGGGCATATTCCAAAAATTCACGACTGCCTAGCTGGTCGATTGAGGCCTTTAACGCCTTTAGAATCTGTTCTTGCCGTTGGTCTTGCTTATCAAATGAGGGCTGGGAGAGGCATTTACTATAAAAGACGGCGGCATCTTGAAAATTCCCTAATTTGAAAAGCCCTTCTGCTATTGCATGATGATCGCTCCACGGATCTCGTTTGGACTCAGACTGCAATTCATCGAGTAAATCCGCATAATGTTTTAGGGCAATGATTGCACATCTTAAGGTATCGATTACCGCGTGTTTGGCCAGGATATCACATGCTTTAACTTGGAGAGACATAACCAGTCTTTTTTGTTCAGAGGGACGATCAGACATACTAGTACCTAATGTATCAAGCACTCGCCAATATTGAGGAATTTCATAGCCTTCGATAGGATCAGAAACTCGTTGAAGAATTCGTGACTTAGTGCCAAATTCGGCCAAATCCTTAACATCCATATTGGGACCAAGAATGTCAGCTAGACCAATATCACGGAATTTTGGATTATAGTATGATCCCATATAGCTATAAAATTCCAAGTAGTTGGGGATAATGTTTGTTATATATTCCAACACCCTCCGTTTAAATTGTTCAAAGCGGGTATTATTTGTTAGATGAAACAAACAGATTTCGGATCCATGTGCTACACACATAGAGATAATTTGTCCGAGCGGTCCATCTGATTCCAGTTTGAAGATACAAGTCCCGCTTGGTAGCGTAATCGGAATCTCGACCGTTTTTTCAAAGGTAGAAACTGTAAGGTCAGATACCTTTACCCAAGGTTCTGCCAAAACATTGGAAAATATCCAGAGCTCTGGCTGATTGGCCAGTTCAAATAATGTTTTTCGAGTTCTTTTGTGAGACACAGCCGTATCCACACTGGTATCAATATCAATTCTAGATAAGTTTTTCTAACGTCGGACTCGCACGGCTACTCCACGGTTAAAATCCAGCATTTCAGGGACAGAAAGGACACTCTTTCCATAATTCAGAAACGAACCTTGTTTATTCACGATAAGAACCTCCTCGCCGCATCGAATCATAGGATCCGCTTTTATAACGAACTTTGCCAAGAGATCTTTATTCTGTTTGACAAATGGTACTGCTTCATCGCTCGCCTCGACTCGCATTTGAGGCCTAGGAAGGAAATTGTACAGCATCTCGGCAAATCTAGGCGACGGTACAATAATGAAGTCGGAGGCCCTAAAAGTTCCTAAGAGATCATCACCTTCGGTAAAACGCCGTAACACCCCAGTTTTTTGCGATCTTTCAATTGTAAGGTTAATATTCTCAAGTAATTTATGAGAACCAGCTCCGAATTGATAATCAACAATTGCTTTTATGATATAAACGTCATCCCGCCTGCTTAAGGATCTTGGGCGTTCGAAAAAATCAAAACCTTGAAGAAGTTCGTTTTCAACGGAGACTGATGGATGGATCAATATTTCTTTGAATTTGGATTTAAATCTGTTAAGAAAAACCTCGATATATTCAATGATCTCTGAAGAAATTTCCATTGGAATCCGTTCGTGTTGTACCAAGGGATATACTCCTAGCAACTCATCGGGGATAATCCCAAAGGTGGGAGACAGGCGTATAACTTGATAAGACTGCGAGGAATGCAATTTTTGATTTTCCCGGGTAATAACCAACTTAGAACTCCAAGAAAAGAATCGTTCCATTATTCTTTGGCGATAACGAAGTAACAGAGGCTGATTAATCAAGATTGGATGAGTGATCAGTAATGCTCTAGTCTTTGAAGCTGTTTCAAAGGGTTCGACGAGTTTTGATGTTGATTTGCCAAAAAGAAGGTTGATATTTTTCATCAATGAAGGATGAGCCGCTGCGCGGACCAGTGCTAGTTCATATAATCGCCCCTCTGTGATCGCTTGTCTAATTCTCCGAATTTCTTCCAGGCTCACAATCAAGTTATGTTTGGCTAACAGAATTGTACGGGTTTCCAAATCGAGGTGACGTAATTCTACAGGGACAAAATTAACACACACCTCACATGAGCAAGGGAAATACTCCAGATTTTCCAAGTATTCAGTACCAGTTACCGTGATATAGCGATTTTTCTGGGCATAAAGCATATAGGCGGCAGAATCGAAAACATCAACACCAAGAAGTACCGCAATCCCAAAAATCATGGGATGTCCTGCCCCAAACAGATGAATCGGTCTATTGGTGGGAAGATGCTGCTTGATTGTCAGAAGCATTCGAATAACGTTTTCATAATCATATTTCTCAAGGAGTGGAACAACTGATCCAAGAGGGTGAATATGAAAAGGATGTTTGCGCATCTTTTCACATGATGATTCAATTAAATCCAAATGTATCCCCCCTTGAATAGGACCCGCCCATAGAATTGGATTATCGGAGCTTCTAAGCTTTAAATTTTCTTCAGCTCTCTTAACAGTCTTTTCCAATGCTGCTTTATGGTCCTCATACTTCTCAGTTTTGACCGGAACGTCCAAAAATACCCCGATGTCGCTTCCTATTTGTTCCTGAAATTGTATAATCTCAAGGTTGGATACTTCGACATCCCCGTATTGCATTAGTTGAAATGCCCCCGAATCAGTCATTATGGGGCCCGAAAACCCTAGATATTTATGTAATCCTGATTGAAGGACACTTTCTCGGTTTTCAGCGTTACGGAACAAGAGATATGCGTTAGTGATAAATGCTTCCGCACCTAGACGAACCATTTCTTGAGGAGAAACCATTTGACGATTGGGATTGATGACTGGAAGTAACACTGGGGTCATCATCTTGCCATGGTTGGTTTCTAGCATGCCTATGCGACCCCACCCGTCTTTTTTCCGAATAGTATACATAAGATGCCGTTTCCTCTCTGAAATGTTAGCTTTCCCATTTAAAAGCTTATTTTTTTGGCTAAATCTTGAATTATTTCCCATGCCTGGTTGACATGTCTCTCTTGAGTATCGGTTTGGCCTACTACGAATCGTAGACTATAGTTTCCATTCAGTTTCGTATGAGTTAGATAGAGTTTTCCCGTTTGATTCGCTCTTACAAGCAATTCCTCATTCATTCTATTGAGTTTCTCCATATCTCTAATGGATGAGGGCTTATATCTGAAACAAATTGTATTCAACGGAACTGGTGCTAATAATTCAAAATCATCTGCTTGTTCGATTTTCTTTTTCAGCATGTCTGTCATATCTAAATGATATCGGATTTTTTCTTGCAACCCAGAAACACCAAAATGCCTGATAACAAACCATAACTTCAATGCCCGAAATCTTCGGCCAAGTGGAACCCCCCAATCTCGATAGTTATTCACATTTCTGGCCTGCGTCTTGAGATATTCGGGAGTGATCTCAAATGTCCGTACAAGAGCCTCGGAATCCTTTATGAAGTAAGCATTGCAGTCAAAATTTGTAAACATCCACTTATGAGGATTGAATGTGAATGTGTCAACATATTCTATCCCCTCAATCATCCAACGCTTTTCAGGGAGAAGTAGGGCGGTTCCTGCCAAAGCTGCGTCCACATGAAGCCATATCTTATACTTACTACAAATTTCCCCGATACGCCTTATTGGATCAATCGCGGTGGATCCAGTCGTTCCGATCGTAGCCACAACGGCCAGTGGAGTAAATCCATCATTAAGATCCCTTTTAATGATTTCGTCTAGTTTATCAGGTCGTAGCGCATAATTCTGATCCACGGAAACCTTCCTTAAATTGTTCTTTCCTAACCCAACGATCTTGACGTCTTTCTCAATACTCGAGTGTGTTTCACTTGAACAATATATTGTAAAAGCTCTTTTGTTATACAATCCAGTAGCATTGACCTCATAGTGAGTAGCCTTCTCTCTTGCGGTCAAAAGTGAGCAGAGAGTTGCAGTCGATGCTGTATCTTGAATTACCCCAGAAAAGGACTTGGGTAATCCAATCATATCCCTCAACCAATTCATCATCTTTTCTTCTAGCTCTGCGGCTGCAGGGGAGGTATCCCAAATCATACACTGTGCAGCAAGAGTAGCTGTCAACATTTCAGCCAAAATAGATGGTCGGCTACTATTTGCAGGAAAATATGCGAAAAAACAGGGATGTTGCCAATGAGTAATTCCAGGAATGATTTTGTTTTCGAATTCACTGAATATGTGATTGAAATCCTCACCCACGGTTGGTGGTTCATCTGGGATCTGATTATAGATCTCACGAGGTTTAACCTGTGATTTCACTGGATATTGTTCAACTGTCCCTAAATAATCAGTCATCCAATCAACTAGTATATGACCATTCTTACGAAATTCTTCTAAATCCATTTTAAAAACCAATTTCCTTATACTAACGCTAAGAATGAACGATGTAGACTTCCAAAACTTAGGGAATCAAAATTTCACCCAAGAAGCATTTGGACAGAGGCGCGGAGAGTGTTTTTTAAAGTATGTTCGCACCACATTCTTGGCGATCATATTCTCGCAAACTTGGTATGGGGTTTATTTGTGGTGAATAACGAGATTTTCTCACTTGAGGAGCCTTTTTCGTTTACGGAATTAGAAAAGAAAGGTTTAAGCATTAAACGGTCGGATCTAGCACAATTTGTAGAAAAAGGGAAACTGATGAGTAAAAAGATAGGCCGAATGACAATCTATTGGAATCATCCTTCGGTGACACCCGAAGCTACAACGGGCCTTGATTCCTTAGTTAATCGACTGGAATTGGAAAACCAGGAACTGAAACGTGAGCTGCAATCTGAACGTGAAAAGGTACGCCGGTTTGAAATTCAAAATGGAGTTGACGAGCCGTGGAAAGAGGCAGCACTGGCCATGGCTCAAACCCTAGCTGAGCAAAAAGGAATTTCAATGCGGGAGGTGCTTGGTTATTTCAATGCTCCCCTTAATGAATTATGAAGGCGATTTGTCATGTATCAAGTTCTTCCGATAAATCTGCAAGAGGAACTTCTTCCGCCTCTTTTTCTCCAGTTTCCCCTTCCTGAACCTCTCGAATCTCAGTTACTTCAGCCACTGTCTGGAAGATGCTATGAAGATCTTTGACTCGGAATTCATGTTCTTCTTCTTCGATTATTGTTGGTAAATGAACTTCCGCCCAAACTTCATTTCCTGAATACCCTGTGAATGCAGAATGCATCTGCAGCTTCTCTTCGATAATTACTGAGTCCGTTAAGGTCAGGTTGGCAAAGCGAAGCTCGATAAAACTGCCTTCGCTCTCCATCTCTACCTCAAGTGCAAAAGATTCCGCAAGGATTTCTGCGATAGACTGGAACATAGCTAAACTATGAATACTAGTGTCTTGTGCATTGACCAAGCAGAGATCTAGCTTTGGCCAGAGAATAAAAAGCATTCCTCGAACGTAATGTGTTTCGATAAGGTAATCCTGACTGCCTACAACCTCAGCCGGCTTCCTGCTAAACGATCTTTTCAACAAATCTGAGGCTGCACGACGGGATTTCGAATGTTTCTCGTGAATGATGGAGTAAAAATCATCTGTATGCACATAAACATCGGCCAACAGTGTGTGCCCTTCTTTGAACGAACGGGTGAGTTCCTTCACTCGCTGTGAATAACAGAATGTAGGCATCCCCTTCTTAGGCTCGCGTTTCAGTAATAGGACGTCCAAATACCGCCTTTCTGTACATTTCGGCCGAAGCATGTTCACAACTTTGTTATTCTGACATTGTTTAAGACAAAACTCCTTCCGATCCCGAACCATTTCCTCCCAGAGTGTAACGCCAGATACCCGGTTTAAGAAGCCCTGTGCAGTTTTGGAGCTTTCATTATCTGTCCAATTCACGAGAGTTCATCCAACCTATGACTGTCTGGCTGGGATACCCTTGCAAAACCACTTCCTAAAAACCCATCCCTACGAAGAAGCAGTTTGTTTAATGTCCGTACTGCCCAATTAAGACTCCATAGAGGATGCAAGCTGTCTTATTAAACCTTTTATTTCGCTCAGAAATGTGTACTCAGACCCAAATAACATTTTATATTGTTTTACAACTAGTAAGGGGTTAAAAAATGATCAACCACCGATATTCACGAGTAGGATCCTCTGTGTTTATTATGTTGCTCGCAGTAGAGACTATAACCTAGATTACGATATTAAATCCGTGAAAATCATCTCATTTCCAGTGAGGTTCCACAAAAAGCACACACAGGTTGATCTTTCCCTTCCTGTACCTCGTTTGTGTTTTTGCAGTTGTGACAAAGGATGTAAACATTCACATCGTCTAATCTTCCTAGCGTGCCTTTTCCAGATAATGTTGAACCCTCCGCCTGCTCTTTCATTTTCATGAAAAGCGGATTTGCTAATTCTTCTAAATTTTTTAAGGTATCTTGCAGATCTGAGAATTTTGCTTGCTCCTCTGCTTCTCGCTTCTTATGCTCGTGGTATTCTTTTCGTTGCTTCGGCGTCATTCGTTCTAATTGTTGTAATTCTCTCAATCGATCCCGAAATTGATTTCGTTGAGTAAGGGATAATGAGTCGAGGAATTCGGGTGTGAAATTGGCTAGATCTACCAAATTCATGCTAGAAAAATCAATTTCATCTAAATTAGATGCTATATTCACAGAATTTGCCTGGGGCGGAGGGGGGGGAGGAGGAACTCCTGAAATTCCCTGCGATGGAGGGTGATTATTCGCGTTCATCCCCTTTGCTACTGATTGAATCTCGAACCGCAAATCCTTACGGATGGTGGCCAGAATCTCCCTCCGAATATCGTTTAAAGAGATTCGTCCTTGGTTTGCATTTTTGGATTTCATTTCTTCGATTTGTGCTTCTAGCGTTTTAAGACGTTTTGCAAGACCCTCGTCCACACCAGTACTTACCATACTCATCTGTTTTATGCACGACTCGCACATTCCATCAATGAGCTCATCTTGAAAGGCCCCTCGACCACAGGTTCGGCAGCTTTGAACCATACTAGCTAAATCAGAAAGCATACCACGCGACCTGTTACCTTTTACTCCCGATTTTTTTCTTATAGGTTGAGAACGTCTTTTTTGCCCAGATGAACCCCTTTTGGGTTTTTTAATGGTAGGACTAGGTTTTTCAGAAACATCTACCCTGATACGGGACGTTTGGAAACTTCCCAATTCTGCGAGAACTTCATCAACCAGCTGAAAGGGATTTTTGAGAACATTCACGACCGAAGTGAGACGTTTGATTGTTTCTTTTTCTAATCCATCTGACATTTACTACTCACCACGATCTGGAATTTCCAATCCCGCCCTTTTCATAATAGAGCGCGCGGCCATTCCCTCGAACGAATCTGCTCCCTTCTTTGAATCATCAATTATAATTGCTACCATTTTTACAAGGGATTCGAAGGATGGATTGATGAAATAGCGGATACCTGCTTCGAGAAGTTCACCAGGAGTGATATTACGCCGAATTGCTGCTTGGTTAATTGCGGGCATATTCTGCTTAATTGTATCTAATACTTGTGGATCTAGGATTTGGATCTCAACCAGCTGTTTTTCCAGATTCTCAATGTAGCTTTTTTTTTCTTTTAATTGGATGGTTAGGTTTTGTACGGACCGCTGGTAGTCTAAAAACCTCGAATCATCCAACAGACCACTAGAACGAACGTAATCAGTGCATACACCACGGGAATCATTCACAATGATGTTTTGTTCCCTTTCAACCTTCTGTGCATAAAATTCTCGCCAATAGGTTTGATTAGGGAGCCCCACGTAACGTCGAGATTGTCCCTTGGGAGATGAGACCTTAACGATCGCTACCTGATCCTGTGTTCGGTGGAGGGCCCCATCTACCTTCCCCCTCGACCATTCCAGTCTTGCTGCAAGATCTCTGACGGTCACAGGTTGAGCTAACCGTTCCAGCCTTGAAATGAGCTGAAAGTCGGTTACTTCGGAATCTCCACCGAAACCTTTGGGCACCAATAATCACCGAGTTTATGTTAAAAATGCGTTTAGACATGTCTATATAATAATAAAGAAATTGATAATAGAGATATTTTAGGAACGAATCATAAGATTTTGTCAGGCCATTATAAACTTGTCTATATATGAATTAAGGAAATATAATACTCCATTTTCAAACTTAATGGATCATACCGATAGAAGAGCTTCATATTTTCTGAATCAAGTCGCTGCAATTGCAACATTTTACAACCAGAATACCTTCATGACTCAAAGGATCTTGGTCTCTATTCGATCCTGGTTCTAGGTGTCATCGAAGCCAGTTTCCTAGAGAACCCAAAATGTTTTCACCACTACTGTGATCCAGGATTAATTGCTAGGCCTGGGTATGAACCTATTCACATATTCCTGGTACCTCATTTCAAATGGCTACTTCGTAGATAGCAAGCTTGCAGACCTATTATCTACAACCTATTTCTCATTGGGGGATACAAAATCAGAACATCATAGGAAAAAAAATGGACTTTCTTTTCAGGTTCCACTAAAGCCACTTTAATTTTTAATGCGGTATAAAAAAAGGAAACGGTTGAGCGATAATATTTCGGTTTAACGTACCGAAAATCTCGCTTAGAAACCCCCAATCTATAAAATAAGCAAAAGTATCAGTGTTACGGACTCTCCGAATCATATCCTACGTACTTATTTTAAAAAACGTAGAACAATGAAAGCAACGTAACTGAAAGCTGACTTGTCGGAACAACTGTTGCTGTGAGGTTCAAACGTACGTTTTTCCGTGAACAGAAAGCAAAAAAAAACTAATGAAGAAAAAGGAGGTCATCTTAATTGATACTTGATGTCCAGAATATATTTCATAATGGAGAAGATCACGGAATCTTTGGGATCTTCGAAAACGTAAATCCAATGTGGATTTTGATGATTGGCATGATGGTATTGTTACCTCTGCTCGCTATCTGGGCCTATCGAGATGCAAGCCATCGAGATGAGAATGCAGCGTTGTGGATAATTGTGATTTTCTTTACCATGGGGATGGGTATCATCCTATATCTCATTTTTAGAGCTGCGGAACATCCAGCCCCTGTAGGCCGAAGCTATCCCGCTGAGCCCCAACCCGTTGCATATGGTTCTTCAACCAGAGCTCAATATGCCCCTCCCATTGAGCGCACACCCGTGTCACGCTATGGTACAAACTTTTGCGAGGTTTGTGGTGCCAAGCTTGAGGCAACCGATAGCTTCTGTCCGAAATGTGGAAGTTCAGTGAAGGTAGGTAAGTAAATCTAATCATGGGCAAAAAACAAAACAAATGAATGACTAATATCGCCTTGCATTGATAGTAGGAGTTTTTTTCGCCGTGAATTCAGATTCAACACCTTCTGAGAAGGATTTTAAGACCCAGAATCAACGATATATATCAGAAATGTTCGCTTCAGAAGTATATATGGGGCCTGATTGTTCCTGTCACATCGAGGATGTTCTCAAGAAAAAAAGTCAGCATATCATTGAAGTTCATGTAAACACGTTGGCACATACTGTCAATGTAAGGTATGATAGTCAGAATATTTCATCTAATGAAATAAAGAAAATCTTAGCACAATGTGGGTATGAATGTTCCTCGATACCCCCTATGCATAAGATGAAAATGGGGCATCACCCTGCTGAACCTTCAAATCGAAAATCCATGGATCACGAAATGGATCACAAAGAGATGACACACGAAGCGATGGCTCATAAAGGCATGGATCATGCGGGGAAGGATCCGTCCATGCACCATCGAATGATGGCCAAAGACATGCGAAACCGCTTTTTTATTACAGGAATCGTGACCATTCCCGTCCTATTGTTATCTCCCACAATTCAAGCCTGGCTTGGGGTGACCCTCCCGACATTCTTGGATAATGAATTCTTCAACGAGCTGCTATTATTGTTATTCTCCAGTATTATTGTTTTTTATGGAGGTCTCCCTTTTTATCTAGGAGCCAAGAGATCGCTCAAGAATCGTCAGGCTGATATGATGGTATTGGTTTCCGTTGCAGTCATTGCTGCCTATCTGTATTCTCTTGGAACTACATTTCTCCCGTTCCTATCCGAAGCCCCAGATTTTTACTGGGAAATCTCTACTCTCGTAGTATTTCTTCTCTTTGGTCATTGGATGGAGATGAGAGCAGTTAGCGGCGCTTCGGGCGCATTATCCGAACTAGTTAAGCTCGTCCCCTCGCAGGCGAATATGGTACAAGGGGAGAATATTGTAGAAGTATCAACACAGACACTGAAAGTCGATGATATCATCTTAGTGAAGCCTGGAGAAAGTATTCCAACGGATGGCATGATTGTAGAAGGACACAGTTCGGTTAACGAATCTATGATCACGGGAGAGTCAGTACCTTTACCAAAAGGCGTAAACGATAATGTTATAGGGGGAACCATAAATGGACAAGGATCATTACGGGTGCAGGTAACAAAAATAGGTGCTGATACGACTCTTTCCCAAATTTCTCGAATGGTTCGCGATGCCCAAAGCTCTAAACCCCAGAGCCAAAAGCTTGCAGATCGGGCAGCTAATTATCTAACCATAGCAGCGTTGGGCGTGGGTTCTTTAACATTTATCTTTTGGTGGGTACTGATGGGGGCTGACCTAGCATTTGCTTTGACTCTAACAATTACAGTCATCGTGATTGCCTGCCCACATGCATTAGGATTAGCGATTCCGACTGTAACTTCAATCGCCACCAATTTGGCAGCTAAATCAGGAATGCTAATCAAGACAGGGAATACGTTTGAGGATGCACGAAATATCGATACAATTGTATTTGACAAAACGGGAACCTTGACCTTAGGCGAATTTGGGGTATCTGACATTATTTTGACGGATGACTGGGATGAAAAAACCTTATTGATCAAAGCCGCCGCTTTAGAACAAAATTCCGAACACACCATTGCCCAGGGTATCGTTAAGAGGGCAGAACAGGAAGGCTTGTCTATCCCGAGGGTGTCCGATTTTCAAAGTATCACTGGAAAAGGAGCAACAGCTGAATTAGAGAACCAGAAACTTCATGTTGGCAATCCACGCTTAATGAAAGAGCTCCAAATAGAACTAGGAGAATTTGAAGAAACGATAAACACCTTATCCGCCCAAGGTAAAACGGTTGTTTTGCTTGCATCCGAAAATCGTCTCAAGGGAATCATTGCATTAGCGGACATTATACGCAAGGAGTCATTTCAAGCAATTGAAGCTTTGCAACACATGGGAGTTAAGACTGCGATGTTTACAGGGGATAATGAGAGAGTCGCCAAGTATGTTGCTGACCAACTAGGACTAGATTATTATTTTGCGGAGTTATTGCCTGGCGATAAAGCAACAAAGGTCAAGGAACTCCAAAACCGAGGAATGTCGGTTGCTATGGTGGGTGATGGTGTTAATGATGCTCCAGCACTGACACAGGCGAATATTGGCATTGCAATTGGCGCGGGAACAGACGTGGCTGTGGAATCTGCCGATGTTGTTCTTATCAAGAATAATCCTTTAGACATAGCCAAATTAATATCCCTCAGTCAGGCAACAACCCGAAAAATGAAAGAAAACCTCGTTTGGGCAACGGGATACAATACTCTAGCCATTCCCATTGCGGCAGGATTGTTAGCACCGCTAGGAATCTTTTTACGCCCCGAATGGGGCGCTCTGGCAATGGCCGCCAGCTCTATCATTGTTGTGCTCAACGCGCTCTTATTAAGGAGACAAAAGCTTTGATTCTTTGTTCTTTTCATCTAGAAATCAGTGTTAAATATGAACATAAAAGGTGTCCGAAGAAGATATGATTGGTATTCGACATTTTATGACAGATTTGAACAGCCAATGGAACAAATGGTCTTCAGAGACCTAAGGAGCCTTATCATTGGATCATTGAGGGGGAAAATACTTGAGGTGGGAGTAGGTACAGGGAAAAATATCCAGTATTATCAGTCACAGACTCAAGTTATAGGTGTGGATATTAGTCCTAATATGCTAAAGAAGGCCAAACAGAAGCTTTCTTCTTTTCACGGAAAAAGGATTGAGCTAAAACTGATGGATGTAGAGGAACTATCGTTCAAAGATGAAAATTTTAATATCGTTTTGTGTACCTTTGTTTTATGTTCTGTTCCTAATCCTACCAATGCAATTCAAGAGATGCTCCGTGTCTTAAAGCCTAGAGGCCACTTAATCCTGATAGAACATGTGTTGAGCAAAATACCCCTCATTGCATATCTCCAAAAATTGGCTAATCCGTTTACGAGAGGGATTTTTGGTTTTAATATCGATCGCGATACGCTTGAGATTCTAAAACAAGAGAAGGTACTAATTTCGAAAAATCAGAATTTGACCAAGACTGACATAATGAAGTTCTTTGTCTGTGAAAGGCTAGACCGCTAAATTGTATATGGTAATCCGTGAAAAACTGATCAGAAACCAGGCTTTTTTTTCCTATCTATAGCTGTACCAGTGGAATCTATCCACATTTAGAATATCCACAAACCCGACACAATACGCAGCCTTCACCATGTTCGACAATGTTGCCACAATCTGGACATTCAGGGCGTAACCCCGCAGTGCTGTGTGTGAGATATACCGCTTCATTTTGCTCCTTAGGCGTCAGTTGGGGTGTCGACTGTACTATGGTCGCTGGACTCTTGTGATTCCCGTTGGTACTGTATTGTGCAAGAAATCGTTCAACGGATTTAGCAACACCGTCTGCACACGAAAGAATTGGACCATCAGAACCAAATGTAGGACTAGGACAGCGGATTGATTTCAATTGTAGGACGATCTCTTCAGGTTCAATCCGGCTCCTTAAAGCAAGAGAGATCATTCGACCTAGAGCTTCGATATGTGAGGCAACACACCCCCCTGATTTTCCGAGGGATAAGAATACTTCTGTAAGCCCTTCTTCGTCTTCTTCGTTCATAGTGATAAAAAGATTGGTACCACATCCTACACGAAGCCGCTCAGTAATTCCTCGTGTAACATCGGGACGATAGCGTGGTTTCTTTTTAACGATTGACGGTGTTTCAATCGTAGGTGCGCTTTCGACGGTTTCACTTGCATTTGTTCCTTTTTTCGATAGCACATCATAAGTGCGCGAGCCGGATCGATAAACGGTGATGCCCTTGCAACCCAGCTGATGTGCAAGTAAATAGGCTTCTTCTATTTCGGCTTCAGTGGCTGATTCAGGGAAATTTATGGTTTTACTAACCGCGCTATCTACGCCTGATGTTTGAAAAACAGCTTGCATTTTGACGTGCGCTTCAGGGGAAATATCATGAGAAGTCACAAAAACCTCCCGTACGTCTTCGGGGATCTCATTGAGATTCGCAATAGAGCCTGTCTTTGCTACCTTGGCCATTAGGTCTGAAGAGTAGAATCCCCGCCTTTTAGCGGTCTCTACAAAGAAAGGATAACCCTCAACAAGAATGTCGTCATCCAAAACTCGTCGTTCATATGTGAGCATAAATAATGGTTCAATTCCACTAGAGCATCCCGCAATTATAGAAAGGGTACCTGTGGGCGCTACAGTAGTTAAGGTGGCATTACGTAAGCCAGAATACTTGTCTGCAAAAATACTTTTCTTAAAATTTGGGAATGATCCTCGTTCCTGCGCCAGCTGTTGGGATTCGCGAAGTGCGGCCGTGTGAATGAATCTCATCAGGCGCTTGCCAATATCTCGACCCTCTTCTGAATCATACGGGATACCCAGTCTGATTAATAGATCTGCAAATCCCATAACCCCAAGGCCAATTTTACGGTTGGCACGTGTCATTTCACCGATTTCATCCAATGGAAAAGTTGAAGCGTCAACTACATTATCAAGAAAGCGAACTGATAGAGAGACTGTCCGTCCGAGCTTTTCGAAATCTACCTGATACTTGTCAGGATCCAGGGCATCTAGTTTAAGCATTTTCCCCAGATTAATTGAACCAAGATTACACGACTCCAAAGGGAGCAAGGGCTGTTCTCCGCAGGGATTAGTTGATTCAATGAGACCTATTTGGGGAGTAGGATTTGCCGCATTGATTTGATCAAGAAAAATGATTCCAGGTTCTCCCGTTGCATGCGCCATCCTCACAATCTTTTCAAACACATGACGGGCCTGCAACCGTACTACTTCTTGGTTATTTCGGGGATTGATCAATGAATAATCAGTATCGTTGCGAACAGCTTCCATAAATTCTTCGGTAACACCGACTGATATATTGAAATTGTTTAGAGCTGTCAAATCAGTCTTACATTCAATAAAGTCAAGAATGTCAGGATGGTCTACTCGTAAGACACCCATATTCGCACCACGTCGGCGTCCTCCTTGTTTAATGATTTCTGTAGCCGAATTGAAAACCGTCATAAACGAAATGGGGCCACTAGCTACTCCACCCGTGGTTTGGACTTTATCGTTCGCGGGACGAAGCCGCGAGAAGGAAAATCCAGTTCCTCCGCCAGATTTGTGAATGATAGCAGCATTCTTGATTGCATTAAATATGCTATCCATATCATCTTCAACTGGAAGTACAAAACAAGCCGAAAGTTGATTGATGGATGTCCCGGCGTTCATCAAGGTAGGGGAATTGGGAAGAAATTCCAATCTGGCCATCATATCATAAAATTGCTCTTCAGATTCCGCAGGATTTCCCCCATACTGGGCCTCCATTGCGGCAATTGCCCGCGCAACTCGACGGAACAGTTGACCAGGAGTTTCAATAATTTCTCCTCGCTCATTTTGCAGGAGATAGCGTTTTTCGAGGACAATCTTGGCATTAGGTGTTAAAACAAGTTCTTCGTCTGGTTTTTTCTCTGTGGCGGTTGATACGGCAGTCATGATTAGTCACTTTACTTGATGCCTTGAGGGCGGGATTTTGTCGGTTAAGAGGATGAAGAGACCATACATCTCGGCCCCCTTAATTCGGAGGACGTCATCTCGTTATATCGAAAAGTTACTTCAAGACCCAATAATTAATCCTCTCACGAGAAGATCTATCCCTTTTAGACAATACTTCATGGTATCATTACATTGTTTATTTAGGTTCTCCTGTGGGGTTCACAGTAATGGAAAAATCCGACAAAATCCATTAGATTCTTCAATAGTCCCCTAATAGCTAAATAGGAGCGAATTACCACCAAATCAAATCCTTGCAAATCGAGATAGTTCCATTATATTGTAACGCGAGCAATCATCATACTTCCTACCTTTATCGTGCCAATGACCGGTGTGAAGATATTTATTGGAATCATCAGGTTTTTCTTAAATCTTTGAACATATCTTCGGATTGTTACCAAAGGATACGGGATAATAGGGACGGGTGTTTCAAGAGTGTCTAGTTTTACACCCCTAGATTAGGAGAGTGGTATTAAAAGGATTCGTATCCGCTTTGTCAAATTATTATTTCGTATAACTCAAGTGAAATACTATTACAAACCGATTAGTCTTTTTCATGTGTCATTTGTAGGAGGAGATGAAATGGTTACTGGCTGTACCATAGATTTTCTCAGTAATCATCACAATAAAGCCTTAAAGAAAGAAGCAGATAATTTAGAAACTTGAAAACGATGTTTGAGTCGAATTCCCTCCGTTCAAACCATAAGAACCTCAACGAAGTAGGGGTCAAGTAAAAAACAACGCCTTTTTGATCCTGAGATATTTTTGGAAATAGCCCCTACGTATTACTTCCGTAATATGTCTTGGAAGATGTATTACTTCCGTAATATCCAGCGATGAACGTAATATGGTGATATTATATCTTATTTAAAAAAATAGAATGATGATGAAGGTCAGATCCTATTGGAGATGTAAATTACATGCGACTTATCACGGTCCACCTACCACCTGAGGCTGTACAAGGATTAGACGAACTAGTTCGCTCTGGTCGTTATCCGAATCGTAGTGAAGCCATCCGTTTTGCCATTCGGGATATGTTGAAAGATGAATTATGGAGTCTTCAGGGAACTCTGATATCTCACTCTCGGGACTCATTTTAGCTGTGCTATAGTTCATCCCTCCTTCCTCTTTTTTTCATAGGAATTTGTTCCGATATCATGTTTTAGCTTTCTCAGCCAGACAGCATTTTTTAATCCGCACGATTTGAAAACAACAGATTGAATACCGAGACCATGACCCGTATGACTCCGTAAAACGAACACAGAAGTTGATAGCTAGGTGTTAAAACCAGTCAAACGCTGGCGGATCGTAAAATCGAAGACCCCTATAATTGGAATTGATGACGGTGGATTTGATCGATTTGATCTCCACGAATATCTGGAGATCCCCGTGTTTGGTGTTATTATGAAGGGACGTGCCTATGTCGATGGTATCATACAATGCCAGATTCATCGGGACGATTCGGAGGCTACCTATAAGATCAGCGAAATGATTCTGAAGTCCTCTCATAAACCCCAGCTCCAGGCCATTTTTCTCCAGGGAATTACCGTTGGAGGATTTGGTGTAATTGACATTGATCAGCTATTTCGTCTCACGGAGATTCCAGTTGTTGTCCTCCTTCGGAAATATCCAGATTACCCTCGAATCAGGGAGGCCCTTGAGAGAACTTTTCCTGACGCAGAACAACGCTGGATAAGCATTAAACGCGCTGGAAACCCGATACAGATCCAAGAAGATCCGTTGATCCTTCTTCAAGTAGCTGGAATACATACAAAGGATGCGATGTTGTTGACCGAAAAGTGTACGACTATTGGAACAATTCCAGAAGCGTTACGAATTGCTCATTTCATTGGGGCCAGTATTTTTCGTCACGTAAGGAATAACGTGCAATAAATTGGCTGGACAAGCAGGATTCACTTTCTATTGCTCGGGGGGTTAAATTCTTCATAGAGTAGAACAAGGGGTGCCAACATCCAGAATGCAGCTGCACCTGCAACAAAAAGGCCGAAATTATGAGTTACTCCCAAGATCCCAATTAGGACTAAGATTCCACAGAAGAGAAGCGCAAGCAATGAATTCCGGACAACTCGAATCTCACGATTCCAAACACTGCCTTCAGTTAGTGGAGTGTTCTTTAACAGAAGACCTTCCACCACTCCCGAGATTAAATAAAGAAACGTTCCTAAAGAGAATAAATAAAAGGGAATCAGCTGGAGAAGTCGAATCACCAGATTTTGTTGTCGAGGTTCCCAAATTATGGCCAAGAAAGCAGTCACGGAATAGGAAATACCTACTAAACCAGGCAATAGATATCCCAAATGAAATTGGAAAAAGAATGGCCGGATAAAGGGCATATCGAACAAAACCAAAAGCGCAAGCAATGAGATCAACAGGACAATACTAATTCCAGAGAAAAAGGCCATTGCATTGAGTATGAGTTCCAGTTTTTTGGGCCAGCTCAGGTGTGGTGATTTAAACAATTCTCGAAACCGAAGCCGAAGGAGACTACATGCTCCATGGGCCCAACGCCATAATTGAATGATCTGTCCCTTCGCAGACTCGGGAACCAGACCACGAGATCCTACCACGTTGAGAAAACGGCCCGTGTAGCCTTGAGCTAGAATTTTCATAGACGTATCAATATCCTCGATCAGGGTTTCTTCCGAAAATCCGTTAACCGCTAATAAGGCATCCCGACGAAAACAACCTGTGGTTCCATTGAACAAAGCCACGCCCCGAGGGTCTTTCGCCGCTTCAAACACTTCAAAGAATTGAGAATAAAGAATCGAGTTTGCAGCCTGATAAACCTTCGTCAAATTTCTGTAAGATACTTTAGTTTGAATGTAACCTATATTTTCGTCTCCCATGACTTCTGCAAACAGTGCCAGAAGATCGGGAACTGGAATATGATCTGAGTCCAGGATTACAACTAGATCCCCATGCGTTTTGTCAAGTACCACATTTATATTCCCCGCCTTAAACCCCCGTGAATCTGGTTTCCAATGAAACGGAATTTGATGTTCCTGACAAAACTCACGTAATTGATCCGTAACTTTCGGATCTACTCCGTTGTCACTTACAATTATCTCATAGTCATCGTACTTTAAGGCAAGGGTTCCAAGGAGAGTCTCTTTCAATATTGGGAATGGAGTCCCATGAGATGGAACGACGATACTAAACGAAGGGTGGTACGAGGTAACTGTCGGGGGGAATGGGGGTTGAGATCTAAACTTGAAGGCTCCAGAAATCATATAAAGGAGGTAGAACGCAAAAAGGTAACCAAATGCTTCAATGGCTAGGAGGAGGAGATTTAAAACAATGCCAAAATAGTCAGGATATGTTAAGATCTCTTTAAAACTGAAAGCTAGGTAAAGTGGGATAAAGCCCAAGACCAGAAGGGATATCCCTAGGGTAATCCATGAAATAATACGGTTTATCCATAAAATAAGCAAGATTTTCAGCCTGCTGAGAAATATCAAAAATTTAGCTTGCCAGCCAAGAAATCCGCCCAACCTTTGGTATACTTTTCTAGAGAATTAATATGGTTCCAATAGACTGGAGTATCGGGGACATATCCATATAGAACTCCATCTCCGGCCATGGCCGGGAATACATCTTTTTCTAAGGAAGAAACCTCTTTTTCAATATAGGAAAATACCTCGGGCTCAAATACATAGATTCCAGCGTTAATTAGTGTATAGTTCTTCTTCCCACCCGCAACAAATCGAATTACCTGTTCATCTTCATCTCCAATCTCAACTTGGCCGCCTTGTTCTGTTTTCAGGATAAACATGGAACCAACTCCACCCTTATCGACGATCACACGATGAAATTTTACCAATTCCGTCAAATTACAATTGGTGACCAAATCACCATTCATTACAAGAAAAGTGGTTTGAAACTTAGATTTGTGCTGGGCCTTCACGTTTAGCAGCGCACCAGCAGTATCAAGAGGTTTATCTTCAATTACATAGCGCATGATGACTTCGGGGATTGTATGTTCCGAAAATTGAGTGCGAATATGTTCCCGAAGATAACCTACTGCCAGGAAAATGTCAGTTAACGCGTGTTTCCGCAATAAATCAATTGAATACTCTATTATGGGCTTATAACCTATTGGTAGCATCACGGGAGGTGTAGCAATTGAAAATGGTCGAAACCCAGTCCCTTTCCCTCCGCATAAGATGATGGCTTTCACCGTATAGGCTTCTAAAGCAACTGTAAGGGCTTGGATGATAAACTGTTTGATGTTACCGTGTCCTGCAACATCAACGAGGTTTGCCCACAAACTTTGATCGAACTCAATCGTGTACTTATGTGTAGGTGTACGTTGACTCATTTTTCTTGACTCATTTTTCTGAAGAGTTGTGGAAAATATTCAACAAATGCGTTAGGATGAGGAAGCAGCCATCTTTGCGGCTTCGGATCTCTAAGGGCAGTATCTTAATACAAGTCGGACTCCAGTCTATTTTACGTATTAAAATGTTGTGTGGAAAGGAGGAAAGGTACACAGATAAGTGAATGAAAAACTCACATGTCCTGGTGTTTAACGGAGAGAGTGCGAAAGAGCAAAATTTTGCCTTTCGTACGTTTGGTACATAATTATTTTTCTCTTTCAACCAAGATTCGTACAAGAATCTGAAGGAAATCGAAAAGTTCCTGCGCAGCTGTATCTTCTGGATCTAGATTATCTTGAATAGTGGCCAATTCACGTAGTGAAAATTCCAGGTATTTGTTTCGCACCTCTTGAACTTGGGGGCTGGCGCCACGAAAAATTTTAAGGATTTCACGCACCTCTTCATCGGTTTTTTCACCAACAGGCTTATTGTAGATCTCTTTAACCAGTTCTGCGTGATCTGTTTGTAATGCGAAGTATAGAAAGAGATTTCGTTTACTCTCTTGGATATCCCAGTAAGCAATTTTGCCAAATTGTTCCTGGTCGCCCTGAATGTCTAGAAAATCATCCTGAATCTGAAATGCTATCCCTGCCGCTACTATAGCATCATGAACTCGTTCGGTAAAAAGATCTTCTCGACGGCCAGCAAAACACCCGAGCTTCACGCAACCCGCAAATACGATCGCGGTCTTAAGCTCCATGATACGGATCACATGATCGAGATCAAACCCAAAGTTTTGATCTAAGCGATCTTCTAATTCTATCGCGTTACCTAGGCTGACCTGATAAGAATAATCGAGCACCAAGTCTAGTGTGGGCTCCTCTTTCAGAAGGGTCAATGCATAAGCATGAAGAATATCTCCATCATGAAGCGCGCGATCCGTCCCATGTACAATATGAAAGGCTTTCCTCCCTCTTCGTAGCGGCGCACGGTCAATCAAATCATCATGGATTAGGGTCATGTTATGCAAGAGTTCTATGGCTATTGCCGCATTGTACGATCGTTCCATAGCTTCCTCCCGATAATCTACATTATCTACTAAGATCTTGGTTGTTACCGCGATCAAAGCAGGGCGCAGCTGCTTTCCTTTGGAGTTGAAAATAAATTTACGAATTCGTTCGCGGGTAGGACTGGTCATTCCATTGATGGCCTCATTGAGCTTGACGTTAAGAACCGCCATGATCTCGTCATCAATAAAATTAGCCAATAGTGACACGGAAAAAAACCTCATGCCCATCTGTGACAGATTCGTTGATTAGAGGAATGCGTGTGGATATCTATGTCAATTTCTTTGGAATGGGTTCGGAACGGGGTTAATTACCATCCGATATTTAAGTTGTTTTTGGCCGTTTTTTTTGTCATAAAAGTTTCTTTCAAATATTATGTAGTTTTACTGGTTTTAATACATTTTGTTCTTCTACTATTCGAAGGAATGTTGTTTTTATCGGCTTTATATCTCTTAGAAGAAGTAAATACCAAATTTATCTGATCTAAGATTTGGATACCTGGTATATGGCTTACAGACATATATTATGAGCGTGAAGTTTTTGTAAGCGTTTTTTTAAATCCTGATTATTTAAAATGATACTGGATGAGTCAACAGTTGTCCATGCATCTATGTAAGCACTGTGGACGTTATACCCCCGCAGGCCGTTTTTGCGTTTTTTGCGGTGATAAACTACCCGAAACCAAACAGTGTTACCAATGTTACCAGGAAATCCCATTGTGGGTGGGATTTTGTCCCTTCTGTGGCGCCTTAAACGAAAGCATTTCCCAAACTACAAGTTCATCTCGAATTCGAAAGCTAATCAGGAAATTGAGAATTGTTTATCCCAGCCTCCTAATCATCTTTTTGCTTGCCGCTAGTTCATTAGTTCAACTTATCGCGGGCTACCTCCTTGCAGCGTCGGGTATAGTTTCAACAGTTATCGCCCCAAATACCCCAGAAGATGGATTGTTTATCCTTTTAACAGTGATTATAGGCACGTTAGTTATGATTGCCCTTCTCATAAGGGGGATCCCCATTTCCTTCGATCGTGAAAAGCATCATGGACTCAAATTCCAAACTCTATTTTTACTTGGGATCCTATTTGGGATCACGGTATCGGTTATTGAGATCAGTGTTTCTCTTATCGAACTCGGTTTGGATTTGCTAGAACTAGACCAGATCCAAGAAACACCATATGACATCTTTTTTTTGGATCAAGTAAATATCCTATTGTTTATCATCCTAGCTGGACTCGTAGGACCTATTTTTGAGGAACTAGTATTTCGTCGATATGCGATTTCAATGTTGCTCATTCAGCTTAGGTCAGATGAATTTGTGGTAATCACGAGTGCACTCATTTTTAGCCTAATACACCTTCCAGGAGATCTTCAGATTGGATCGCTGAGGTACATTATTCTCCATCTTTCAGTTACATTCATCCTAGGGTTAATTCTGGGCATGGTATATTTAAGATGGGGATTCTCCTATGCTGTCGTTTTTCACGGCGCGTGGAATATTTTCTCGGTGATCATTTCCCTCGCGAGTCTTGCAGACCTCGAAATCCTAGTTGATACTGGTATAATTGTCCTCATAGTAACTTCATTTTGCGGATTACTGGTTGGTATTTTTTCTAAACGTAGGTTATTAAAAGAAAGAATCAGATTCTTATCCCGTCCCTCTTTCGCTGATTTTCCTTATATTTTAGCAAACCTAATTCTTTTTATTATGTTCGAAATTGTACCGATGATAATGCTATTGATGATCCCTAGCTTAATCACGGTCGGATTTGTTATCTTCACGGAACTTTTGGCATTATTGGCAGGCCCTCTGGTCATCAGGGAATTGAAAGGATCTAGGGCAATGCGGTCGTGAATCATTTATCGCGAATAAGCACCAAAATGGGCTCGGGGATCCTTAATAAAAACCGGGACAGCCGCAGCGCCTCGTTTAACCTCAATGTCGTGCATTTCTAGTACGCGAACGATCTCTTTGAAACGATTGCGGATTGTCACGGGGGTGGTTTTCGCCGCACGAGCGATCTGTTGTTGCGTTCGGCGTTCCCCTGTTTTAACTCCTGCTATGTAAAGGCAGGCGGCTGCAATTGACATTGGGTTTTTACCCACCGTAATGCCATATTCACGGGTTCTTATTGCGATTTTCACCGCTGCCATGCGAGTGGGCATTGAAAGGGATAATTCCCCTCCTAATCGATGGATCAGAGCTTCATGTCTCCCGCTGTCTGGTTTGGTTTGAAGATGTTGTATAATTGTCCTGACACATCGTCCCAATTCCTTAGATGATACATTGGCATTTATGGCAACGTCTTTGAGAGTAAGTGGGATTTTTGTTTTTCTGCATGCTAGATAAAGACTCGCCGCAATCATTCCATCAATCGAGCGGCCACGGATCAGATTCTTTTTCAAACATTCACGATATACTTTACTTGCGGTCTGGGCTGTTCGATCTGGTAGCTCCATTTGACTCCGTAATCGTTTTAACTCCCGAAGTGCAATGCGAAGATTACGGATTTCAGCGGAATTCGCGTGGTTGTCTACGTTGCTCAACCGATTAAAAACAAGTCGTTTGGATGAAGATAGTTTCCTCCCTTTACCGTCTTTCCGACTACGACCTATCTGGGTCTTTATCCCTAAATCAGGTTGCAGTAAAGTTAAGGGGGATCCACCTCGGGATCGATCCTGTTCCTCAAAATAATCATATGCCCTCCATTCCGGTCCTCGATCTATAATCAAAGAATTAATGACAACGCCGCAGCATGCACATATAGCCTGGCCCGATCTTTGATCCGAAACGATTTCACCCTCAGCTCCGCACTCTGGACATTTTTGTCCTCTCGGTTCACCAGGAAACTGATTCGGTTGTGTTCGCATAACCATCAGTGAATCATTAGATTAAAAAATTTTAAAATCTATCCAGAGAAATCCTCCGAAATACGGAGAGAATTACTAGATCGTACTACTAGATAGTTATCTTGGCAGCGTCAGAAAAGCATCGTTTTTCGAGCTTCGAAATCATTCCGGAACTGCTTGGAATTGGACGGTTACATCTGTCAGGTGTTGTTTGGTGGATGCTCCCGTCCCCTCAAGTATCGTTCTATGTAGAACTCTCCTGCCTTATAGCTAGAACGAACAAGCGGACCTGAGACTACATATAGAAATTCCATTTGGCTTGCGATTTGCTCCCATTGCTTGAACATCTGGGGTGTAACATATTCAACTACTGGAAGATGCCGTCGGGAAGGCTGAAGGTACTGTCCGAAAGTTACGATGTCCACCTTATTCTTCCGTAGATCTTGTAGGGCTGCATGAACCTGGGTCATGTTCTCTCCTAATCCCAGCATTATCGATGATTTGGTTAGAATATGCGGATTCATGTCTTTGATACTTTTTAGGACAAACAGTGATTGTTTATAGCTTGCCCTTTTGTCTCGAACCTTGGGAGTCAATTCCTCAGTGGTTTCAATGTTGTGGCCAATAACATCTGGTTTTGCTTCCACAATGGTACGTAAAGAGGCAAGGTTACCTTTAAAATCTGGTATAAGGATCTCTACTAGGATATCTGGATTCAATTCACGAAGGGTATTAATACACTGGGCAAGATGTGCTGCTCCACCATCTTCTAGATCATCACGATCGACTGAGGTTAGTACAACATATTTCAAAGAAAGATTGTTGATTACTTCCGCCACTTTTCGTGGTTCTTCTCGATCGAGCCATTTCCGTGGATTTCCCGCTGTAATATCACAAAATCTGCAGCCCCGAGTACAGACATCCCCCATGAGAAGAAATGTTGCTGTTCCAGATTCCCAACACTCGGTTATATTCGGACAAAAGGCCTCTTCACATACGGTGTGAAGGCTTTGTTGCTCTAGGAGTTGCTGGACGGTCCGATATTGTCTGCGGGTTGGTAGTTTTGCTCGGATCCAGGTGGGCTTTGGTTTACTTTTCACCAGAATATCCTCAATAGCCATTTTAAATCCCCTTTTTTTAGCTTTTAAATACCCTGGGAAAAGCATGCTTTAGATGTCTCGGTAGAATACAGGTGAATTCCTCCGATGATCTATCAATACGAGTTACAGGAATTTTTAAGAGGCCTTTCAGTCGAACAACTTCTGGCTGGCCTTGCAAGTCTCTTGCTGCTACTCGTTTTCGTGTTAGAATTGCGAAAATATCTCAAATACCGTAGTTATCCTGATCTCTTAGAACTCTCAGGTATCGGTCTTTTGGCTACTTTATTGTTTACTGTTACTGGAGATCTATTATTATCGGGGCTTGCCGCCATTCTTGGCTTAATGGTAATTGGAACCTTTGAAGTGAGAGAAAATGCCATTTGGGTTCGAATGATGGGGACGTTTACAGTCAGTTACGGATTTTTCTTTTTTATGACTCTCCTAGGACATATTACCACAAAGGTATTCCCCAGCACAGGAATAACCATCAAGAATATTTTGATAGGATGGGGATTTAATTCTGATATCAACATCCAGCAGTTCTTTGTTGGTATTGGCTATAATCTTATTATTTGGATAATGTTGGCAACAGCCTTTCTTGTTTTTGGCCGAAAATTCATTATAGTCACCAGATTTATCAGCCCTCAAATGGTATATTTGGTACTTTATCTCGTTGCATTATTCGTTATTTTACAGCTTAACCTCCCCGACCTAGCAAAGTATATCGCAATCTTCACAACTAATGTCTTTATCTACTTGTTTTCTGGCCCTTTATTGACCATTTTGCTGGGAATAAAACCCCTGGACGACGAACGTGCCAAAAAGATTATTAAGGAGGTTCAGGAAAAGATACCCACTACGATACGAAAAATTGGTGTAGTTCAAGCCCCGATCCTTAATGCTTTTGCTTTTGGCCCATGGTTTGACCAACGGATTGCTTATATCACCACAGATCTTTCTCAATTCACGGACGCTGAGATTAGGGGAATCACTGCTCATGAACTAGTTCATCTGAAGAAAAAGCATACACTAATCCTGCTTGTGATTACTGCGATCGAACTCGCCATAAAAGCCCTAATTGATGCCCCTTCAACATATTGGGAATATGTACTTGGGTCAAATCAAACGTGGGACTTTCTTAGTTTTTGGTTGTTCAATATTATTCTTTTTGCATTTCTTCTAACTTTTGTAAAGATGTTAGAAGGCCAAGCTGATTGCGTAACCCGAGATTTGGGTTACGGTATTGATTTAGCAGAATCGCTTTATCGTCTGGAGGGATTTTATTATGGAGTTGCAGGAGAAATCGGATTTAATGCTCAATTGATGACGGGAAAAAAACGTTCCAAGGATGAGAATATCCGTTTCATGGGAGACCAAGCCTACTATCTCTATCGTAATCTTGCCCCTAGTCGTATGACTTGTGTAATGAATCTTATTGCATCTCACCCATTGACCAGTCTCCGCCTGGCTCTACAGATCGATCACTCCATTGGAGCGTTCAAGGCAGGCCTGATGGTTTGGTTATTGCTATTGCCTGGATTTCGTAAGCGTGCTATCAAGAAACTCCAAAGGAGCCATGAGGGCCTTGCAGAGCTACTTACACAAAAATATATGCGTGATTTCGGCACTGTTGGAGATTACCTCGAAATCACTTTCGAGGAATCGACAGCAAGATATTTTGTAGATCGCTATGTTCTCGCAAGACCGTGGCTGGTTGATGGACCAGCTTTTTGGGGGAAAATTACAGAATATCAGCTCACAGATAATATTGTATCCCCTATTAAACTGGAAATGGATACTAGGGACGGAACAACTGTTACTCTTTCTAAAGGTGATTATTACATTACTTTTGCTGAGCCAAATCACGAATATTTTACTAAAGGAGGGAGCAAAGTAATTTTAGACAATATAGAGCTTCGTAATGGTAAATTCAAGAAGTTTCATTTTATTAATGAAAATGGAGAGAAATCTTCTACGCGATCAGGCCTAGGCTTGGATTTAGCAGATTTGGATCGAAAAGAGTATTGGTTGGTTTTCAAAGAGGGAGTACTCCAACCTTGGATCCTAAAAGAGGTTAACATTGGTAAAACATTTTCAGAATCTAATTTCTTGTTTGAAGATAATACTCAGACCCAATATCGGATGTATGGTAATGAACTGGTAGTATTTACACCCCCACTTCTCCAGATGATTAAAAAGAAGAATTGGAAAAAAGAAAAAACGTTTTTTGATAGATTAAAACAATTGGATGAGCCAGTTATTTTATACGACAAAGAAGATTTTGATATAGGAGCACCAATTAAGATTAATGCCGCTACGGACAGTTCTGTTGATTTCTTAGAAGGGAGAACTAGACGAGAGCTTCCTATAACCAAACTAGATGCCTTAATCTTAGATTATCCCTTCCATATGTTAAATATCAAGAAGGAAATGGGACTTGGAAGCAAAATTGCGTTTAAACTGCTAAATAGGGGAGTACAGGCAAAATATATTGGAATTTAAGGTTTTTCCATTCTTCAAGCGTTTAATAATTGACCTGATCTGAGAAACCCATTAAGCTTGTCTCGTTCCCTGCAGAACCTCTTCTCTTATTATCGCTGCCCGTTCTTTGCGCTCCTGTAATGCCTGAGACAGTTGATCCGCTTCTCGGGTTTTTAAGGAAATTTCATCATTTTTGGCTGATAATTCAGCTTCGAGATTTTTAATACGGGTTTCGGTATCTTTCAGCTTCCTATAGGTTTCATTGAATTCTACTGATGTCGCTTCTTCTTGTTTTTCACTGGATAGCTTACGCCATTCTTTTTTTTCCGAATCTAGTTTTCCTGTTTCGATGGCCTTGAGGACTTGACGCACGTTATTGATTTCTTTTTGCTTTAATCCAAGATCTGAGGCGACATTTATCAATTCTTCAAATAAAACTATGATTTCTGGATTTCCTTCTCCTTCCTGAAGAAACTGGTGTACAGGATTTTCTTCATAAGCAAGAGCACTACTTACTATCCCAAAATCGCTCGAGATTGAGCCCCGCTGAGTTTCCCGAGCAAATTTCTTGAAAATTTTCTTAAAAGAGTTCAAACGTCTCCCCATCTGGATTTCCAGCTCGGTCATACGAACAGATCGTTGATGTGATGCTTGGATGACGGGATTCTCCATTAAAGAAGAATACTCTTGATCTATCTCTGACTTTTCCGTTAGTAGGACCTCTACCTCCTTTTGTAGCATCGAAATCTCAGATTTCTTCTCCTCAATCTTCTCCAAAATATCCTCAACATCATTCCTCAGACCTTCTAGATCTTCGCAGGCCTTTATCGCTTGATATTCCTCATCTTTCAGGGCACGAAGCTTTGCTAAATCATCACCGAGTTTACCTATTGGTACATAAAAAGATCTTTTCTTGAGCATAAAGTCGAGACCCATAATTTTATCTGCTTTCGCCTGTTCTTCGTTCACGTTGTTCAACAATCGTGACATTACCCTTATAAACTGCGATAAATCAGCATAAGTCAGATCTCGGCTCGTTTCGGGAATTTGGAATTTAGAAAAATGTTCATTTAAGAAATGAACTAGATTATTCATGGCTCGAAGAGAACGAAAGTAGATTTTCCCCTTTTTTGTGATTTTTTGAATGCCTTCCTCAGTCAGTTGAGGATCCGTCTCCTCAATACTCTTCTCAATCCCTTCCAGTACTTTTTCGTTATTTTTCTGTATAGCCTGTCTAAGTTTTCGGCTTTGCTCGTACCCTTTATTTATCGCGTCCTTCTTTCTATCTTCTACTATCCGAATATGATCAACAATTTCGTCAATGGCAGCCATTCAACCACCTGTGTCTACTGATTTGTTATTTGGCATAATACACGGAGGAGAGAAACAGTTCGTCCAGGCGTGTCACCATTAATTCAAGAAGAGGAGATCCCTCTTGTTTCTTCTTGAACCCAATTGTTAAATGGTTGATCTCTCCTTCTTCATTTGTGTCGGATAAAAAATCTAGGCCTTGTAGCGAGGGTTGGCATTGTTCCCATATCTGAGGAATAACTGCGCTCATTTGTTCGAATTCATCCACTTCCATGTCTACAATTCTGTTTTCACTCCTTTTCAACCCAGTCAAAGGGAACCCACTCTCATCGGATACAAATGAGGCCACGACACGATGTGCTTGCGAATTACTATTCCTAATGGTCATTTGTTTTGATAAAATCGCCCTCAAGGACAATCGCATTTGCTCTTCAAGATTTCTACCTTTCACGGCTTTTCGTCTCGCAATACTTTGGACGACCAGGTCATTTTACTTTACAATGGCAATTTACTTAAGATTTTTCACTATAACCACCTGGCCCTTAACTTGTATAAACATAAAGAAAGCCAACTTTTTTGGGCTGGGTTCACCAAGTTAACCAGACCCATGATAGATATCCGGTGTAAATTTAGCATGGCAGCGAATAAAGCTCCCCGTAGGGCTTTTCAGCGATTCATCACGGCGATTATCGTTTTTCTGCTTCTTGTTTCTTTGTTCCCTGGCGAAACCTGGATTTCACGATCATCCTCACCAATGGGTCAGCATAAACAAAAACCTCTTGTCACTCCCGTTCCCAATACTGGTAAAAGGCAAATTCAAAGCCATCAATCGAATTCAAATGGAGATTTTACTGGTTTTGACATAGAAAGCCTTGACGAGTATATGCACACGTTATACGATTCCGAGAATGGGATTTTTTCAGAAACCAAGGACGGATTTTTGACATCTACTGCCACCTATAATGGCCTTGCCATCATCCGATATCTCGGCCTAGACTACTATTTTTATGGTTCAGATTGGCAGAATGAAGAAAGTAATATTGCTACCAAACTTACACTCGACCTCAAAGACGAGGCTGAGTCAGGAGGATTTCGTTTAACCTCAGATGTGAACACACCCACCCTGGAGGGATCATTTGGGGTTACGACATCTTTATGGATTATGGATGAACCACGACTGATGGAATGGGCCGTGGGTTTACTAGACTTCGTATACAACAAAACTTTCAATAGGGACACGATTCGGTTTCATGAGGTAGGGCAAAATGCCTCCTTAAAGGCCACTTTTCAAGCTCTGACAATTTTGGATTTAATTCGTAAAATTGTCATTGTGCCGGAGCTCTTCGACGCAACTATTACGCCCATTGTCAATCAAACGGTGTTAGATTTCATGACGAATTATTCTGTTGACATCTTCAATTTTATTTCGAGTAATCGTATAAATAATTCATTCTTTTACATTCCTCATCCCTACGGAACGCCCATAGAAGATACGTGGTATGCTCTCCGTTCAATCGAGATCTTAGAGTATTATTCAAAGATTGTTGGTCCGCCGTTACCAACAGCACTTACAACTTTTGAAATTTCTACTAAAAATTGGTTAAAAACTCAGATAAAGACAACAGGTCCCACTAAGGGTGGTTTTGGCGATTCTGAACATGCTACAATGGCAGAAACGGGACTAGGATATGCTATTTTGAATCTATTTAATGCCACCAATGAGATCAACCACACTAACACCGTGATCTTTATTAATTCCTCCCAGTTTCTCCAGAGAGAGAACCGGACCTACTCTGAATCAGAATTGAATCAGGTTGGAGGGTTTGCACCGAATAATCTCACATTTGGTGTCAGACAATCTAACAAATTGGTGAACATTTATGATACATTTTACGCCGTTCTGACTCTTCTCTTATCCGGAAATATTTTTAATTCCATCGATATCTCCCTAGAGACCTCTCATTTTCAAAATGATCCCATATTGAATAGATCTGACTTCATTATTCAGGGAAGAACGGCTGAGTTAACACAAACCTTCAAAATATACAATTATGAAAGTCATGGTGCCTTAAGTTTAAGGACCACATTGGATAATTGGAATACTACTGACAGGGATTACACAGAAACGAATCCAGCTTTTGTGGGAAAATCGGAAGCGAGATATATTTCCAATCTTGAAAATGATTCCGCTGGTACATTTAATTGGACTTTAGGAAACCATGGTCTTACTAATATGATCTCTATTAGGAATTTGCCTATTATCCGAGCTCCCGTATATCTTCTAAACACTTCCGTCTTTGTGGGATATTTGCCCAATGTGAAATTCACTACCTCAGACATTAAACCTGGTGACAACGTTACAACCACCATTTTTGTCCAAAATCAGTCTGTTCTAGACTTTAAAACCTATAACATTACTACAGGAACCATAAGTGTAGATCTGACAACTCCTGATGACATTCAGACGAATGTTATCACATCTGAGCCTATCAATGTAACAACAGGTGCGGTATCCTTCTTTCTGAACTTTTCAAAACAAGCTCTATTAGGTACATGGAAGATTACAATTACTTATACTCAGGCCGCCTTCAGTTTCTCTGTAATGGCACTCATCGAAGTCACCGATACTGTATTCCTTTATAACATCTCAAAACTTACGGAATATTATCCCGGGCAAGTAATGAACCTGAATGTTTCCTTAAAGTATACTAATGGCGGGTTTACTCCCAAAGCCAATGCTACATTAGTTTTTACCAGTAATTCTTCTAATCTGAAAGTTTTTTCTCTTTCCTTGGAATTTTTCGAAGGAAACGTTTATTCTACGAGTGGAACATGTCCAACTCGCCTACTTTATGGCTGGTATAATACTTCGGTCCATTTCACATGGAATACATCAACTTCGATCCAACCAACGGATGCACGGAATGAAAGTCTCTCAGCGGTTTTCATCGGTGGCGTCCCAGTTCTGGTGCCAAAATCTTTCCAAACAGATTACCGTAGCTTGACTTTACTTAAAAGCAATGACATCTACGTTGGAGAAGAAATCTCACTTAATATCACAGTAGGTTTTAAAACACCTTCTAGCATCAATAATATCACAAGCACTACTGTTTTTGTTCAAGCAGGATTAGTCAACAATTCTCAACCTTCGGTGTATCTTCAAATTTTTCAAACTTCCTATTCCAGTAATTTGATAGTGTTTAGTAGTCTTATTAACCCAAATTTAGCTTCTGGAACCTATGGAACGCGCTTTCAGATAAAATCAGACTGGAATAATTCATACGTCTCTTTACATGATTTTACGGACAATTCCTTGGATGCAAGTTACAATTTTACTTTCTTAGGAGACTTAACGCTGAAAAATGTGGTTTATCCTGAAACAATAGTGGCCTCTGGGCTACCTACCTATGCCCGGGACTCAACAACAATTCTGGCAATTGAGTTTGAGGTTTACAACATTGCCTATGAGACCGATATTGCGGTTCCGGATTTGAATCTTTATGGCATATTGGACATTCAGGGGAGTGTAGGAGGGCTGAATCAATCTCTACCTAGTATTACCACCAGCCCAAGCACCCGCGGGCTCACGACCTATCGGATCACAGTCCCTTATTTTGCACTTAACCCAGGAGACTATCAAATTACAATATTCACTTGGACTGCTATTCACGCTCACCTTGAAATAGGAGAATTATCACCCGGCTTTAAAG
Organism: Candidatus Heimdallarchaeota archaeon; assembly: GCA_048881705.1. Taxonomy (GTDB): domain Archaea; phylum Asgardarchaeota; class Heimdallarchaeia; order Hodarchaeales; family Hodarchaeaceae; genus Hodarchaeum. The sequence continues at coordinate 188,946 of JBHLSH010000001.1, forward strand.
TGGTTGATACCTTTTCACCACAAGGCTTTATTCAACTGCACGAGGCCGCTATCATTGGAGCCGCTATCATTGGAATCATTCTCCTGTATTTGAATGTAAAAAGGCCTCGTTAACTAATTTTTGACAGATATCTCGGAACCAATCTTCAAAAAAACGTGTCAAATCGTGGAGTCGAGAGGGAGTCAGTTGAGGCAGAGTCATACCAAGTATAACCAATGTATGCCGACGTGTATACTTTGCAACGATCTGGGCGATTCTGCCGGCCAATTCGCCGTCTCGATGGGAAGGGAATGAAAAGCTACTGTAATTAGCACTTTTTTTGCCATTACTCCTAATATAGGGAACTCCAATCCCAAGTCCTCCCAAATGGTCATTTGGCGATGTTATATTAATGATTAGACCTTGTTTTGCGGAAAGACGGCCTTTTGTATATACGGTAGCGCTAAATTCATGGGAAGAAAATTCTGAACGAAATCTTGCTAATACCTGCAAAAATTTTCATCCCTGAATTGCCTGGATTAAAAGGTCGTGGATATGGCTACGATAGGAATTAAACTGCATCGTAACAACAATAACGAAAACCCGAGTCTCAACTTTCCTCACTTGGTTCTCTAGGCGTTTCAATAGAAGAATCGGATCGATTTTCGACGTGTGGACGATTTTCTTCCTCATTCTGCTGCGCCGATTCTACCTGAGCCTGCTGTCGAGATTCCATCTGTTTTCTAAGCAAAAAAACCTCTCTCTCCATTTGATTAACCTCATCTTCGCTTGACTGGATCTCTGTGTCGAGAGATGCTTTTTCATCGACAAGAGCACGTCTTTCGCTTTCGAGGTTGGCGATTTCCCCATTCAACACTGATAGTTGTTTCTCTAAAGAAGCGATTTTCTCCTTAGAAGACACCTTTGTTAATTCTAAATCGTTGATCCGTCCCCTAACTAATTCTAATTGGGTCGCAAGATCTTGGGATTTATTGTCTAGTTCAAATTTTCTTTTTCCAACTTTTTCGAGGATTTCTTCTAATTCCTGCTGCAATTCTTGAATGGTTTTCCCTTTTTCATCTTCCGAGTCCACAATTATTTGGTTGGAGGTTCCTGGAGGGGAACAAACTGGACAAGGTGGCCTTATGTAGTAGGAACCGCAACGAGAGCACTTGGGCACTCTATTCTACCTCCTCATTTCCTTTCAAAATCAACCTTAGATCTTCGATTTCTACTCTTTTCTGGGTTTTAATTTCCACCAATTTAAGAAATTTAACTCTGGAGGCCTCTAAATCATGCTTCAAGCCCGTGTTTTGTTGAACTAGATCCTGTTTTTTCATCAGGATGCTATTGAGTGCCGTTTCAAGGCGAGCAATCTCAAGCTGAATGGTATCAATCTCCTCTTGTAATTTCGCCTCCTCATCTGACTCAAGGGTGAGTTCATCCGTCATACTCTTGACTTTGGCTCCTTTCACTTCATCTAGCTCTTTCAGTTTTGCTTCAGCTTCTTCAATTTTATCTAGCAATTCAATTGGATTAATAATCCGTACCGTACGCTCCTGCTCAGTTGAGACGGTTTTGACGGGGGAGTCGGGATCCTCTTCACTTACACACGAACAGACTTTTTCACTGTAATAAGATCCGCAATTTGTACAAATCGGCACCTTTTCAACCTCTCATAGGACTTGATATTCCTCGTATAGCTACTACCTACCCTTCCATTCCTTTCCGTTATATTTTAAGCGTTCCGTTATATTGTGGATAATAAGCACCGCCCTCCATATCTGCGAGTTTTAAGTTCTACTGTCCATTAGAAGGGTCTATATTGTTATCACAAAATATAAATCGAATTTATCTGGTCATCATGGTGCCAATCTCTCAAAAACGGACAATTCTAATATTAGGATTTTCCCGTGGGAAAATAAATCAATCTAAGCCATTAATTCGTGGAAAAATTGAGTATAATTTCAAGCATGGAAATTTATGGCGACCATGGCGGATCCATTGGGAAGAACACGGAAAGTGGAAACCATATCCGCCCAACAAAGACATGATTCAGAAGTTACTCCAAAAATCACGTAAGATCTTATTGGACTCTGGTCTGACAACAAAAGAAAAAGGAGGGATTCAAAAGTTCTGCAAGGATTTTAACATTGACACCATTATTAACGAGGTCCTTCTATGCCCATTCTGTATCGCTTCCGATAAATATTCCATTCTTAAATCCAATAATACGTACCTGGCATACAAGCGAGAAGTGTGCAAAACATGCGCTATAGAAGAGCTTGAAAAAGATTTAAATGCCAGAAAAGTCTCCTTGCTTAGCAGCCCGGGCTTTAAGAAGTATGCATTATCTTTATTGGATCGTTTTCATAACACTGAACAAGTGATTACAGTTCTGACTAGTAAGGAACCTGTCGTCAGTGATCTAACTTTGGTTCAAAAGTTAGATAAATCTTCTAAAAAGGAGCTTCCTATCCTATCCCTTCCCATTACTGAGTTCGGCCTTCCCGACTTCCTTGTCGAAGTTTTAAGAAATAGGGGGATAACAATATTTCTGCCAGTGCAAACTCTATCGCTCCGCGCTGGTCTCCTGGAAAACAAGAGCCAGCTGATTATAGCCAATACAAGTGCAGGAAAAACTTTGATAGGGGAAATGGCGGGAGTTTGTAATATTAAAAAAGCAAAGAATAAAAAATTTATATTTACTGTCCCTTTGGTGGCCTTAGCAAACACTAAATTTGATGATTTCAAACGTTTATATGAGAAACAACAAGGAATTCGCGTTGGGATCAGAGTAGGACGTTCTCGTATATTCGATAGCCTCAAGGAGAAAAAGAAGTTCTATCGGGACAGGTATTCTTTAGCGGGGGCGGATATAATAGTCGCAACCTATGAAGGCCTAGATCTTTTGTTTAGAGCTGGCCAATTGAACTTTGATGAAGTCGGAACCATAGTAATAGATGAAGCCCAATCTCTCGCAGATCCTGATCGGGGGCCGATGCTGGATTGTCTGCTCGCAAAAATCAGAGTATATGCGAGTGGTGTTCAAGTTGTGGCCCTTTCGGCCACTGTTGGAAACCCGAAACAGTTTGCATCTGACCTTTCTTTGGAACTAGTCACTTTCGATCATAGACCAATTCCTCTCGAAGAACATCTACTTATTTCACGTAGTGTTGAGGAAAAAATGCGTCAGATCCGTCAGCTCTGTGAATCAGAAAGCCGCCTGGTTTCGAAATCTGGATCACGTGGTCAAACTATCGTTTTTACAAATTCTAGACGCAGAACCGCAGAAATCGCTGATTACCTAGGACAAATAGGATCAAGTAGAATGAAGGCTAAAGCTTATCATTCAGGGCTTTCTTACACATTAAGAAGACAGATTGAAAGAGAGTTCAGCTCGGGAAAGTGCCCAGTTGTCATCAGTACTTACGCCCTAGGTGCAGGCGTCGATTTTCCTGCCTCCCAAGTGATTTTTGAGTCGATGATGATGGGTAACAAACCCCTCGATCCTAACAGTTTCACACAGATGTTGGGTAGGGCGGGTCGGTTAGGGAAACATGATCGTGGGCGAGTGATATTTTTATGCCTTGGAGAGGAAATTTCCTCATTAGATTCCCGCAGCGAGATCGAAATAGCATTTCAACTACTCAATTCAGAACTGGCCCCAATCGAGCCAAATCATAATGGTGATGCGTGTGCAGAACAAATTCTCTCTATATGTTCTTCTGCCAAACAAATCGATCCCAATGATGCAAAACAAATTTACCAACAGATGATCGGAACTACAAGCTTTCCATTTATGGAGCATGCAAACTATCTTATTAAAAAGGGATTTTTACGGGTGAGTTCAACGAATCGAAGAGATAAACGTGTCCTTGAAGTCACCTCGCTTGGACGAGCTGCAACTCTCTCGTTTTTCTCTCCAAATAAGGTCTTATCTATTGTAACTATGCTCCGTCGTGGAAAGCATTTTGTCCCTATTGCTCTAGAAATGAATCCTCTAAGAAATATCTATTTGTCGAGGAAGTTACACGCTTATCTTGAAAAAACGTATCATATGAGGTTTTCGACGCGTTTAATCAATAGTCCTGTTTTGGATGTAATGATGGCGTCCCTCAAGGGAAAAGAATCAACTGAACTGAACAAATGGTGTCTCAATGTCTTCTCCAAATGGACTCAGAGTTTTTTCAAATGCTCCTGTCCCGAAAATCCTTATTGTGAGCACGGTCAGCAGGAAATAGGGCGGTTCATAGTGGATGAACGTCTTGACGGGAAAAATGTAGGGCAAATTGCCACGACCATAACCAAATTCGAGCTTTTGATATATCCTGGAGACGTTCTTTCATTCCTAAATGGATTTATCCATGAATTGGAAGGAATTCAGCTTATCGCGCAGGCAATCGACAGGACCAAACTGGGGAAAAACATAGAACTGCTGATTAATCGACTTGAGACTCCTAGTTTTGATATCTAGAACCCCCATTCTTCATGTTCCTGTCGTTTGTGTCCTTCGATAGTACTTGAGAAGAAGTCCGAGGCCTACAAAAGCAACCAAGAAGCCAACAATGTAGAATAGGGTTTCTGTCCAATCACCCAATGTTCCGCCAAACCCAGCAATTAGCAATCCTGCAATAATTAATATGGTACCTACAAACAAATCTTTCATTGTCTTACACCCTTTAAAAAATCTTAACTTTTTTTGTTTCTTGCCTCATAACTTAACTATGTTTCTCTTATCTTCTCTATTTCACCAGTGATGAGCTCTTGCATATACCTCTGATAGTAGCGTAGACGCTGAGAGGTACTGGCCTCTGCACGACAAGAAATCACGGGTTCTGTGCCACTTTTTCGCACGAGAATCCAACCATCATCGAATTCAGCTCTGATCCCATCAATCGTTATAATTTCATTGGCCTCTTCAGAAACGATGTTTTGGATATTCTCAACGATTTTTGATTTTAGGTGATCAGAACATGGTATACGTATTTCTTCAGAAGCAGAGTAGAACGGTAAATTCTTGAGAAGGGACGATAAAGGTTCCTCGGAATGTGTGAGAATCTCTAGAACCCGTAAAGCAGAATAAACGGCATCATCAAAACCATAATAATCGCCGCCAAAATAAAAGTGGCCACTGAGCTCTCCTGCAAAAATTGCACCTGATCTGAGTAGTTTTTCGTGAATCCAAGAATGACCTACCTTAGAAAATTGAACTTCTGCACCTAATTTGGTTAAATATTCAAGAGTTGCTCGAGAAGTCTTTACATCGATCATAATGATTGCATTGGGATTTTTATGTAACAAATATTCTCCAATTAACATTATTACTTGATCAGAAGGTATGATTTTTCCTTGATCATCCACGACACCGATTCGGTCACCGTCTGTATCAAAGCCCAGCCCGATGTCAAGGTTATTTTCTCTCACCAATTCTTGCAGATAAATCATACACTCAGATTTAGCAGGATCAGGTATCATAATGGGGAAATGACCATCTGGTTGGGGATTTAGGGCTTTTACATGAATACCAGCGGAGCTCAATAAATCTATTATTGGAAAACAAGTACCATTTCCAAGTTCTACTCCGACACGAACCTCTCGTGCAGGATAGAAATGCTCCCTTTGATAGTCCCAGTACTGAGCGGTGGTTACCGCTATGGGCTGAAGAAGCTGCCCATACTCTCTGATCTCATGGGATGAAACATGCTTCTTTTCTAGCTGCTCAACCCTCCTCTGAATGTGACGGAAGAAATTATCAATATGGAATGCGACTCCATTCCCATCACATACCTTGATCCCATTGTACAATATAGGATTATGACTTGCAGTGATCATTATTCCCCCATCGACAGCGGCATTATGGGCTGCGAGAAAATAAATGGTTGGCGTTGTACAGAGCCCCACATCAATTACGTTGCATTGGGCCTCCATAAGACCCGCTGCTAATGCCGATTTTATTACTGGGGTGGAGATTCTGACATCGCCACCCATAACAACTGTGCTAATAGCTCCAAATGCTTCGCCAAACGCCCTTCCCAAATTCAAAACGGTTTCTAATGAAAAATCATGTGGAAACTCTCCTCTGATATCATAAGTTCTAAACAGGTGATCATAATGGGACAACTAGAGTATCACTCCATCGATTCAGGTGGTTGTAAAAGCTCGTCCAGGGTTTTTGGAGGTGGATGGAGAATGTTTTGGAGCTTCGGCCAGGCCCAGGAGTACCTTATAAATGGAAAATAACGATCTTGGATTTCTTGACGATAATTTTCGAGGAATGAGGTAATTGCTGAGTCTGTTGCATGGGGATAGCCCTTTCCCAGAGTCACACTGGGCAATCCCCACTCCTGCTCAATTTCCCGCAGTCGTTCATCACGGATAGATTTTGACACACAAGAAGCCGCGGATACAACTGGAAACTTGCGATCACCGCCTGTGGATATCATTACACGCTTTTCGAATCCATTATGCGGTTTTATATCAAAAACACACAGATCGTTGGTACATGAAATCGGATTAGCTTGAATCTGGTCATCCCTGCTTTGAATAATTCTCATAAGATGCTTTCTTGCATATATGGGAGGCCCAATAGTATCGACTACCAGCTCTGATGCGGTCAATTTAACTATGAGGTTACCTATCTCCCGTAGTTCTAGGAGATTTAGATTATCTCTTGGTCTATTTTTGAGAGTTTGATCGATGTTTTGGGCTGTAATTTCGGTTATCAATGTTTGTTGGGCATATTCTTTGATTTTATTCGCTAATTTGTCGCGTTTTTTTTGAGCTGTGGCTGATGTGAAAAGCTTGGAGTCTTTTAATCCAGCGGCCACAAGCTTTTGTATACTTTCTTGGTCCAAAGTAACCCCTACTATAATAAGTGGCCCAAAAACACTCCCTCTTCCAGCTTCATCGACGCCAGATAAAATTACGGGCAATTCAATCTATTCCAGTCATTTCAATTGCATTAACTGCGGCCTGATGCGTAAGGCCTTCTGATAGAATTGTATATCGGTCAGGACGAATGTTATGGGCCATTGTGAGCGCCTCTAGTAGAATATCACGGTCAATGCCGAGGTCTTGAAGTGTCGCGGGTGCATTTACTTCTTTTAGAATTCTTGAAATCCTCTTCCAATTTCCGCCATGCAAATACATCATCAAAATTGAACTAAGGCCTGTTTGGTGACCATGAGCTAAAGTAAAATCATATTTAGGGGCCAATTTATCTAAGGCATGGCTCACGAGATGTTCTGAACCGCTAGCTGGTCGCGATGACCCTGCAATGCACATTGCGACCCCACTACTCCCTAATGCTTTCATTAAAACCCGAACTCCTTGTTCGCTGAAAAATTGTCTCCCCAAGGATTTGATACCTTCCTCTACCATCGTAGCGGTCATCTCTGAAAATGTTGCTGCATATATATCAAAACTAACTCCTTTTAATCGTTGAGCTAACCTCCAATCTCTCACAGCTACCCATTTAGAGAGAATATCTCCCACCCCTGCAGTTAGAGATCCTTTGGGTGCCCCGCTTATTAGTGTTGTATCCCCCACAATAGCAAGTGGAGAGATAGGCTTGAGTTCAATTGGTTTTTCTTTGGATTTTGACCTAGAAATCTGTTCCCGTAAAATGTAGTTTATGTACGGACTTGAGAATCCATCATGACTTGCATTTGTAGGTACAGCGATGTATTCAGTATTAGCCATTCCAGCAATGATCTTGACATAATCAATCACTTTACCTCCACCAACGGCCATCAAGAATGTTGTGCGATCGGTTGAGATTGAGGAGGCTAGAGAATGGAGTTGAGATAGCTTTATAGTCTCAGGAAGTGCTGTATGTGAAAATTCGATCGAATTCGGGGTTTCTTGAACAAGGGGAATGATCATCCTTTCCGTAATTCTTTTGGTATGGGTTTGGCCACTAAAAATTCGGATTTTTTTAATTCCCAGTTCATGAAACACATTGGGAAGTCGAGAAATGGCATTAGGCCCGAAAGAAACGAGCCTTGATACATTAATGGTCTGAATATGTGCCAAAAGATAACCTCGGAGCTCTAGGATGAGTCTTCGTCATTTTGGGGAGTTATATCTTTAAAACTTTCTCTAAAAGTTGAATCCTTCGAGACCCGTATCAATTCATTACCACCAAGCTTAATGATTGAATATCCGCCCAAAAGGCCCAGGATAAACGTTTTCATTACACGATCGATCACCGCGACCAAGGTAGCAAACGTTCCTGGATAATTGGGAGCGTTAATAAGGACAAAAGCTACCATTACTTCGTATCCACCGATTGACCCTGGTAATATCGGGAAGAAAAAGGTAATATTGCCTGCGGCTGACGCCGAAATTGCCCATGGAAGATCAATGAGTTCAACCACTGGAAAAACCGAAGTGGCAATCACAAATAACATTACGCCCTCTAGTAGCCAGATTGCAATAGAGGTTACAAGCCCTTTGATTAGTAAGGACGGAGTCGAACTAAGGTCACTTACTCCAAGAATAAATGATCTATAAGCAGATGATAATCGTATCTCTAGAAATTTCGGGAAGAGGCTGATAAACCTGATCCCTATCTCGGGGTGCCAGCTAAAGATCGCAATTATGCACAACCCTATGCCAGTAATAATGAATAATAGAAAGATTAGAGTTTGAAGGACTTCGTAGTCGGATGTCTGAGGTAAAGAGCCCCCGATGGCGATCAAGCTTCCGATGATAACTACAAGAAGGCTTATTACGCTCAAAACCTGTTCAATAACGATTGACGAAAAAGTATCCGCGTAACGTGTATCATGATATCTTTTCAATACGTATAATCGAACTGTTTCCCCAGCACGGGCAATTGTAAACAAATTTATTGCCAGGGCTGAAACTGTTGGCGGAGCTAACGTTTTCATTGAGAGATCAACTCCTTGGGCCTGAAGGAGAATTTTCCAGCGATATGTTCTTACAATAAGATCAATAAAATATAGTACGCTCAATATTGAAACGACCCAGATCCCTAAATGGAGCAATTTGTCTACAAGAGTCTCCGGATTGATCCATATCAATAAGAGAAGCAGGACGCTAAACGTCAGAGCGTAAATCACTAAGTTGTAATACCGATTTGGCATCCCATATCACATTTCTTCAACTATTGGAATACCCAATAGATGTAGGGCATTAACCATAACGATTTGGAAGGCACGAACCAAGTCGATACGAAAGGCTTGAAGATCTGGATTATCCGCTGATATTACACGAGAAGTCTCATAGAAACGATTAAAAGCTGCCGCTAGTTCATAGGTGTAATTGGCAATCTGTATGGGCTGAAATGCCGAGGCAGCTTTAACAACAACCTCTGGAAACTCAGCCATCTTCAAGACCAAGCTTTGTTCATGAGAGGTAATTTGGGAATTTATGAGGACATATTTCCGCGGGATGAAGGAGGAGGGGAGCTTCTCAAGAATTTTTGATGCTCTGACGTATGCATATTGCAGAAATGGGCCGGTATCACCCTCCAACGAGGTCGCATCATCAATTGTAAATTTAATCTCGGTTTCCGTTGAAAATTTTGCCAACCAATAGCGGATGGCCCCAATAGCTATTCTTTTGGTTATCTTCTCCTTTTTACGAAGATCTTCCCCAAGATCAGGTCTTTTTGAGGTGAGAACCTTAAAGGCCGCCTCCTGTGTGTCCTCTAAGACAGCATCAGCCCAAGCCCGTTCCTCAAACCAATTCCCCGTTCTTCCCGAGAACCGAGCGTGGGGAGCAGATACGTGCTTGTAGGATCTATGGTATGAGTTTTGAAACTGTTCATTAAGATTCAGAAGCTTCAATGAATAGCGTACAATATCCTGTAGATAGTCTTGTTCTACCCCGATTACATTGCACACGCGATCTGCGTTTCCAAATTCCCTTTTTTGATGTGATCGCTCTAGATCCAAGTCAGTACTAGTCCAAAGAGGTCTTTGGGTATGTATATCCACTCCCTGACATGTTAGAGGGCTACTAAGAAGTGGAGTTTTCACCAAACCAAATTTCCAAAGCTGTAATGCGACATCATGTGCTACATACGTAGGGACACCGTTAGATCGTACGAAGATTTTGGATGGATTTTTTTTATCTTGAAATTCGGGCAAACGACCCAAATCCGCGATAAAACATCCGGCATTCACTCCATCCTTTTCCCACATGAATGCATCATTCTTTTCAAGAAGTTGAAAAGTTTCTTCCCAGATACCTGATCGGGAAATATCTGACTCCCATACCAAGTAATCATAGGTGATTCCGTGGCGCCAGGCTGTCTCCAAGTTGGCATCAACACAGGCCTGACAAATAGATCTCATGTACCGATACAGAACTGGATCTTTTTTTAGCTCAATCATTATTCTATCGACTTCGTTCCAGTTCTCGTCTTTCTCCAGTAGATCGTTACAATAGGAATAGACCCTACCCAGCCAGACATCAAACTTTTCTTGTAAGGCTCGTTTGACGTCCAGATGGTGACTATTGAGGTACCCCCAAATTAGGGTAGCAACCTGTCTTCCCAAATCATCGATTAAGTTCTGAACTTCTACCTGCCATCCATTCCAATAGTATAATCGAGCAATAATGTCACCTAGAACCGCATTTCGTAAGTTACCTATATGAAGCGGTTTTACGGGATTGATTGATGTGTGCTCAACAACTATTTTTCTGTTGACTCCACTCGTGTTTTGCCCATACTGCTCATCGGCCATCAGAATTTTCTGAGTAAGATGAGGTATCAAGGTTATAAAATCAAAGAAAAAGTTCACATATCCTTTTTTTGCCTCAGCTCGGGCTATGAATCCTGTATCTGATAGCTTAGAGTTTAAAATTTTCGTTAGAGTTTCGGCAATTTGAAATGGTGACTGTTTGAGTTTTTTGGTTAGCTTAAACGCGATATTGGAAGACCGCTCACCAAATTCGATTGAGGGAGGGATTTCTATTGAATCTCGAATGGTTTCCCTTAGGTTCGAATCTATCTCTGTCAGCGTATTGATAGATTTTTCAAGTAACGGATAAACCATATCACTAAGCATTGTTCCAGTTCACCGGTATTCAATCAATATCTGCGGAGAAAGAATCTATTTTTCTGTTTTCGCTAAGATACGATTCGAGAATATTACAGCAAGAAATGAAATTACAACGTTTCTAATTCGAATTTGTTAAATATTTCAAGACAAACCAATTTCTCAGAATCATAGCTTCTTTGAAAGATCCCCATTCAATCCAGGGGCTAATCTAATGGCCCTTTACCATTTAAAAAAAGTCAAGAGGAGGCAATTGTTGGAGGGAAGCACATTCCATGAATTAATTCTAGTTGGTGACGCTTATTGGTACCTTATTATGCACAATTAGCTGATTGGACACGATTCATTCCTGAGAGTGAAATCAGGCGTTTGCTGAAGATTAAGGTCAAGTACTATTTTGCGGGAGGATTACCAGGTAGTCTTCCTTTAGATACCTTTAAGAACATATTAACGGAAATTGGAGATGATTTGGAGACCAATGGAATTCATATTTTGAACTATGGTCCTACAACTGGCATTCCTTCCCTAAAACGTACCTTAGAGGAGAGATTGATCCGGGTGGACGGAATTTCTATTCCTCGAGGTCCAGAAGATATACTTGTCTCTACCGGATCCCAGCAGATGATATATGGGCTTCTTGATGTTCTATTACGTCCCAGAGACGTTGTGATTATGCCCCGCCCAGCATATCTAGGGTTCGTGGTACCTGTTACCAAACTTGGTGGAGATGTTCTCACTGTACCCAGTGACAGTGGTGGAATTACTCCTGAAAATGTCCAGAAAGCTGTTGACACTAGTAAAAAAGTTCTCAATCGCACGCCTAAGGCGCTTTATGTTGTTCCTGACTCTGATAATCCTACGGGAACTACCCTCTCTGAAAAACGACGTAAACAGATCTTCGAAATCTGTGCATCTGAGGAAATTCTAGTTATTGAGGACGCCGCTTATCGCGAGATCCAGTTCGAGAAGGTTCCGCCCCCTATCAAATACTACGATTCGGAGAATGAATGGGTTGCATATCTCCGTACCAGCAGTAAAGAAGCTGCGGTTTTGAGACTGGGGTATTCCGTAATTCCAGAGGTTTTAATGCCAGGGATGACTAAGGTTAAAGGATACTTGGATCTATGTACTCCAACTCTCAATCAAAAGATTCTAGAGATTTATTATTCCAAATATATTGATAACGTTTTAAAGGATAATCTAAAGGTCTATAAAGAAAGACGCGACATTATGCAAAAGACTATAGATGCTCATTTTCCTTCAGCCGCTTCTCGGACAAACCCTACGGGGGGATTCTTCTTTTGGGTCAGGTTAGAAGACGAAACGTTCAATTCAACTCGTTTTCTCCAAGACATTGCCATCCAAAATGATGTCATCTATGTACCCGGTCAGGCCTTTTATCCCATTCGGGGGTACTCCATTCATGCGACGGAATCAGGACTCTTTGGAAATCGAGTTAAAACCAATGGAATGCGTCTTAGCTATTCGTTTACCTCTCCTAAGGCCATTGAAGAGGGTTTGTCCCAGCTGGGAAATCTTCTCACGAAGGAAATCGAACCTAAAACGCATCTGGTTCATTCCTAGGCCTTTCTTATTTGCAAAGTACCTTATGAAAACTTTCCTGGATTTATATACCATGTATGTCCCGGAAACGCCTGCGGCCTTAGCTGTCGCATGAAAGTGTTGCAAAGTTTGTGTGTTCCTGTGAGAACCGCTAAATCAAGCCAATTCCAAGAGGTTTCTTGGGCAGATTTCTCAGGTGTAAACCGCCCGTAATTTATTGACAGCATCAGCTCGCTTCTCCGTACTTGCTGCCTCAATTGCTGATTTTGCGGGTGATTCTCTAATGCTGATTTCATTTCCTCAAGTCGAGTAGTCTCGTCAATGTACTTAGATTTTAGTAGGTGTTGCATTTGATTTAATGATTTTTGAAGACTAGATTCATCTGTACTGTTGTTAAATTGATCAAAAATTAAGTATGTTTGCTCTTCTAGCAATAGGGTTTTGTTTTCAATCGCAGATTTTTCGGCCCAAGGAGAATTGTAATAAATCCTGTTGGAACGGATCGTGATTGGAATAAGGTCGATCTTAAGCCGTTTCATTGCAGGAACCACTGCCGAATAGTACTGAACTTCTCCACTACCTCCAACATGAACCAACAGGGGGAAAATCAGACTATTTATCACGGCTCTAGAATCAGATCGAGGTGTTATGTGAGGAGCCATCTCGCTAAAGTCTGGGTGATCTGGATTATATGAGAAGCTATAATTCTCCGCACAGGCAGGACATTGCCCCTCCAGTGTGCCTAGTCTAACTACGTGTAATTCGACTCGGGTTTTGTGGGGGCATTGAAGACATTCCAGAAAGAAGGGAACGTAATCAGACGTCCTAACAGGGAGCCCAGGAGAAATAGATTGAGAAATCAAGCTATCATGTATTTGATTCAAGGTGTCAATATATTGAAGACGGTTGGTTTCTTGCATAAGAAATTCGAATCCAGGCAGTATCAGAGTACGAAATTTCAAATCACTTGAAGGGCAGATAAAGATGTCCAATCGATTCTGAATATTGAAAAGTTTACTCCAAATCAGTTCGGTCCAATGGGAAAAATTCTCAGCCGATATTCTGCTCTCAAACATTAAATGGTACCATTGATAGAATCGTTCCAATAGTAGGAGGCGAAGATCTGGCCTAACCTTGGCCATCTTCATCAACTGTCGTAGGTTTTCATGGATCTTATGTTCGATTTCTTCCAACCACGAGAGATGGGGAGCAGGAACCTTGTACATAGGGGTGGCCTCCGGCACTCCCCATGAGGAGGGCGTGAGAACCAGTCCCGTAGGAGATTTGGCCTGTGGAACACGGGCAATGGTTAATTCGTTTTGAATGGCGTCATGATCACCAATATAAAAGAACGTTCCAATTCCCAATAGATCACCCAGCCACGAGGATAAAGAAATCTTATTCGCTAAGAAGGATGGCCCTCCAAGCATCAAGGGTTGATGTCCCACATCTAAAAAGCCGTGGTTAAGCCGATTTAGGGCTTCTTGAACCTCGAATGTCAATGTTCCCAAGCTTTTGTGTCGTTTAATGACGATTCGACGGAGTTCCTCAATATTATCAAGGTATTTATCAAGATTTACGGTTTTTTGCTGATTGATCACCATTTTTTTGAGCATCTGATATGAAGATGGGACTTTTCCCCACAGGTTCTGACTAAGCTTCGTGGGCGAGCCCATAGCGGCCAAACGATATAGTTCTAATTGTGAAGTAGTCCCACTATTCATATAACATCAGGAGCGGGAGTGATGTAAATGGTTCAAATTCGTTCTGGTACGGTTAAAAAAAACCTATCCCCTAGGTTTCTGGGTAAAATCCTACGATTTCCCTTGTGGATCCGTTCCAGTAACCCCCGTCTCAGGAGAATACATACTTCATTTCAAAATTCTTTTATAGCTGGCTTCTAACAAACAATTAACACCAGCATCTGTAACGGTCCAGAATCTGTAACGGAATCCCGCGTTTTTAATTGTCCAAGAGGTTTCCTTCATGCAGCTTAATAGATTGATGAAGAACAAAAAACGAGCTATTTCTCCTGTTATTGCAGTTATTCTACTTATCGGGCTTGCAGTGGCCGCTTCCGCTGCAATATTCCTCGTTATTCTTCCCCTATTATCACCAACTAGTAATTTGCAAATTAATGACGCATTTGTTATCTATGATGCAGATTACACCAAAAATTTAGATCAAGGGGAAGGATTCGGTAAAGGTACGATTACAGTTGCAAATGTAGGAACGGGAGAAATCAATCTTCTCTCGATGAAGGTCTTTTGGGGATCAACTGTGAGCGGCCCCTGGAATGAAATCACAGCAGGAGTAGCGTCTTTCCAGAATATCTCGAATAGTAATCCATACACAGTTCCACCTCTTACCACGGACAAGGATTTATCGGTTCGATTTCCAATTCCTGTTGAGAACGACAACCAAACCCTTTTCTACCGACTAACTCTTCAAACTGATGAAGGAGCAACACTAGATACCAGCCTTGAAGAAGAAACGGTATCTTCAAACGATATGAGACTGATCAAGGACCAACCCGACATCTCGTTCACGGGAACAATCGGTACTATACGTAAGACGAATACAATTTCCCCTGTTGTAGATGATAATGCAGGTATTAAGAATGTGACATATGAGGTCTCTGCGGATCCGAGCTTTTCATCTATTGATCAAACTAAAGTTATAACTGACTCATCTTTATGGCAATGGAGTTGGAATACGTTTAACTACACAACCGAAGGGTTAGATAACGGAACCTACTATATTCGAATCACAGTCTATGATTATGCTGGATTGTCAGCCGTTGTTGAACCTGGCAGTTTCGTTATTGATAATGACTATATCGCTCCGAATATAGATGTTTTATGGATCACCGATCCCTATCCAAACAACCAAACTGGAGAAGTAGGAGAAAGTATTTCTTTAACTGTTGAAATACTTGATGGAGGAACCCAAGTAGTCGGTGCTTCGGAAGTTGAATCAGTATTTCTGTATCATCGAGTTAGTGGTTCTTCAGATGTTTATAACCCAGTTACGATGTCTAGATCTGGATTAACAAATAATTGGACAGGAACTATATCTTCAGGTTTTGTTGATTCAGTAGCTCTCGATAATGGACTCGAAAGTTATGTTGTAGCCGCTGATGACTCTGGAAATATAGCAAACAC
>JBHLSH010000002.1:0-82008 GCA_048881705.1 Candidatus Heimdallarchaeota archaeon
TTGCTTAAACCAGTACCATTGTCAATTACTAGCGGTTTACCAGTGATTCCTTCAGCTACAGACATGTTTATCGCCTTTGTTCTATTTGTTGTATAATTCGAATTGAGCATATATATACCATATCTTGACCGAAACGATCAATGCAATCTCATACACCGTTTCGGTCAAATCTGGAGTCAGTACTCAACGAAAGCAAGAGATCCATGGCTTTTCTAATTTAAAAATCTAACCTTTCGACAAAAAAAAACTAAAACCAGTGTTAAATATCCTCTATTTGTGCAAAGGAGTTCTCTTCGACCTAGCTTACACATTTAAGTGTCAATGTGGTGATAATTGGCAAACCTACGAGTCTTAAAATTGCGAACCTGCACAATGCCCATATGCCACCCGAAACGCTCCGCTTTGGGTACCCGATCAGTGGCCATATTTCACTTTGCTTGCTAAAAGCTGTTCGAGATCGATCGTGAAAAACTCCCAACATACTAGAGTGTTGAGACAGGGGTGTCTTGTGATTTAGACCGGCTTTCCAACTTATCTATTCGGTAAATAATAAAAATAATAACAAATGTTCCAACGAACGTAATGATCAGGAGAGGAGAATAGCCAATTATGGGAAAAAGAAATCCTCCAATAGCAGCAGTTGGAACCCATCCCATTCGAGTTAAGAAAGCGAGAATTCCGTAATTAGTTGACGGTGCCGACTGATCCACGGCAATAAAACTTATGGTAGTAGATGGCCGCCAAAAAGCAACACTAATTCCTAGACCTGCATAAGCTATTATCAATAATTCTTGGGCCATTGAGGGAATGTTAACAGCTGATAATACGAATAAAATCCAAATCATTCCAGTAAGTTCTCCCATTAGCAGTCCAATGATTCGTCCAAGTCTGTCAACCAAAAAACCTGCAGGATATTGAAGAAGAACGATTAAAAATGTTTGTACAAGCATTAAGCTTGCAATAAAGCTTGTAGATACTCCAAACAAGATGATAAATATTCCATTCGCAATTGATAATGGTATCCCCCATGAGAAAGCATCCAGTATGAAAGCAATAACCGTCAGTCTAGAGATTGGCTCATTAATAATTCTGCGTAGAGGTATTTCAATATTTTTGCGGTTAGATTTTATGTCTCTAAGTATGATCAGGTTAAGAATTACAGATAGGGCAAATATAACCAAAGATGCTCGAAAATGGTAAATAAACTGATTACTACCCTCAATTTGGATAAGTAAGGAAGCAATCATCCCCGCGATGGAGCTGGAATTATAAATCAATGAAAAGGCTAATCCCCTTCTTTTTGTAGATGATTCATGAATTAACCCTTGTAAGGGGGAGTCGTAAAGTCCAGTTCCGAGGTTGAAAATGACAATGCTCAGAACGAGAGAAAGGTTTTCAGGGGGAAGAAAGGCAAGCCCAACAAGGCCAAGAAAGCTTAAAAGTTCTCCAAGGATAATCAGATTCTTTCGTCCATATCTATCAGCAGAGAATCCAAGGAGAAGGGGCAAGACTGCTGATAGGGTACCTAGGGAAACGATAAAACCCAATATATTCGCTGTATCAGTCCCTGTGCCGTATATTGACAATAAAAATGGCTGTATCTCAACAAAAAAAACAATGTTCACAAATCCCCAAAGAAAATGCGATATTGTGAGCGTGACAATGTTTAAACTCTGCATGTTTATTCTAGGACTGGACATAGTAGTAGCACAGCTTACTAGGAGAACCATTTATGCAACTATTTCAATTTTTCAACTCCATGGAGCCTGCCCTCGAAGTGAGCGTAGTAAGAAACTTGGGAGATTTTTGGGGTTATAGCGAGGTTTTTCTGAGAGAATTCTTCATGCGTATTGGAGGCAGCATTTCTCCTAGGTGTCAATTCAAAGATATGGCGTGGCAGAACCCATGTTGATGGGAGAGACGATCAATAGGCCCTTATCTCCGCGTCGTGCGGGCGAAAAAAAAGAACCCGATTGATAAAGCAAAGCGAGTTATGGCGTGGGGCCGACCGCTGAGGGTATAGCATTTTTTATAGCATCCCAATTCAAGGAAGTTTACCATCCTGAAAGCCCCCCATCATACTCCTCAACCCATTTCGGAAGTCGGATCCAAGCTCTTGAGCTGGGAGACGATTCTTCTGAATGTTTAAATGGAATTATGAGTAGGAAAGTGATACACATCAAACCTCAACTGACCGATATTCAGTGGGACGCCATTATTGTTGGCGCTGGTATCATTGGTTGTTCTACAGCGTATCATATTAAAAAAAAGTCCCCGGAGTTGAATGTTCTCCTAATCGATAAACAATCTTCCGCAGGTTACGGTAACTCCATTCACTCCACGGGAATGTACAGAAACGTATTCGAATCACCAACAAACAAGATGCTCACTGACTCTAGCATCGGATTTTACAAGTATGTTGAGCGTGAGCTGGGTTTTGATCTCGGTTTGAAAGAGATAGGTTATCTTTTTCTGGAACCAAAAACAAGAGGAGAAACCCTTATTTCAAAGCTCAAGCAGTTAAGAATCGACCATGAGGTTTATTCCAGTGAGGATCTTGTGAAACTGTTACCTGGGATTAGAGTAAACTTTGATGCTGAAGATAATGCGATGAAAACAAAGTTAAATCCTATAAATATAGCATACGGCATTCTAGGTAAAAAATGTGGACGCTTGGATCCTTATTTAGTGGCAAAATTCTATGAAAATGAATTCAGGAAGGAAGGAGGGATAACCAGATACCGTATTGAGGTTACTAGTATCTTGTTGGGAGCAGCTGCTGAAGATTCTATCGAGACGACTGAATTAAGAGATATATCGGAGACATCCTTCCCTGTTTGGATAAAGCCTAAAGTTCGAGGAATAACCTTTATTGATAAAAAGAAAGATGAGAGTAGATCTGATAATAGAAACGAAAGGAGGGGGAAAAGGAAAATAGAATCCACATTCCTCACAAAAAGCTTGATACTTTGTACAGGGGCATGGATAAATCAGTTATTGGATCCGATTGGAATAGACTCACAGATCAAACCGAAAAAACGGCAGTTATTTAATTTCTGCTATAAGAAGGATAGTTCTCGCTCAAAAGAATCACGTAAAAACCTTTTAACATTGCTTAACAATGAGAACTTCAATGAATTGGGAACAATCCCTCTTATCATCCTTCCGATGGCAGGAATTCATATTAAACCTGAAAAAAACGAGGGGTGTGTAACAATTGGATGTGCTGATAATATCGGACGACGCTTCGAACCAAGCATAGGAGTTAATGAGAAAGGCAGAGTAGTTCGAAGTTCGGCCTTAGATGAACCAATATGGGAAGAGGAATTCTATGTCCACTCTATTTTACCAATTCTCAACTTGTATTTTCCAAATATCTTCGGTCACTATTTAAGAAGTAGTGGAGGAGACGCTGGGTATTATGCAATATCTCCAGATGGATTTCCCGTTGTAGAAAAGGATAAGTCCTTGGGAAACTTGATTTATGTATCAGGTTTGAGTGGAAGTGGTATAATGAAGGCAGATGCCATAGGGCGTATTGTGGGAGCATTATTTGGAAATGAAGAAGAGGCCACATTGTATAATGGGGAGAAATTTAGGGTTTCAAACCTAGGAAAAGAACAGAGAAACATTCAACCAGAGACCATTATTCTTTAGGGTTTTGGTTCGTGGTTATCATGCCCTAACGATGCCATCTATCCAGCATTCGGTGTCCCAAAGGCTTTTCCACCTTATTTGTTTTCTTGTTCGGCTAGCATTTCCGTCATTCCTTCTAGCACCTCTGGATGTCCCGCAAGACAAACTGGTTGAATTCCCGTAATAATAGGACTCAAAAAAGACTCAGATAATAGAGCAATTGTTTGACTGGAGACCTACCAGAATAACTCAACGAGTCCTTGACTGATTCGAGTTTGTCTATTTTCTCTCTCTTATTATAAACAGAAGTTATGAATTCCAGGAGAGAATACAGACTAAGGATCATCAAAAGATGAATCCTGGAAAAAAAGATGTGAAAATCGCAGGATTAAGATTATAAAACGCCTGTTTTTTGAATCATCAAATCTCCGCTAGAAATACCGATGAGTTCGGTTCGTACAAGGTTAAAAAGAGGTTTGATGTCGTGTCATCACAAAACCAAATAACAGAAAATCCGTTTCTAAAGTACTCTTGGAAAGGACTTATCATTATGGGAATCATCATGGTGGGGGAGTCCTTCCTTCAAATATCTTCAGCTTTCTTAGGTAATAATGAGTTTATCGAGAATTATACAGGTGTAAACTGGAATCAGTATGCGGCTGCAAATCCTGAAATGGCTGACTATTTACTTATGATTGGTCTACAATTTGGAGTTTTATTAGGTACTATCGGGCTATTCGGATGCGTTATCGCCTGGAAGGGGTTTAAAAAGCATGAAAAATGGGCTTGGTATACAATGTGGCTTTTTCCGATCAGTTTTGGGCTTATATCACTAATCTTTTTTGCTTCCATAAATAATATGCTAATTGCATGGGTATCGTCAGCTACATTCAGTTTAATAACCGCTATTATCATCCTTCTGCCCTATAAAGCGTTTTTCCCCCCCACCACTACAACTTCTTAACTCTGATTAAGACGCCACACCAATTAAAGCATTCGGTTCCCTCACTGCAGCAGAGCGAAGATCTCCTTAAGTATCATGTTTGGTTTTGAAAAAAGAATCTCCATAAAGATCAAGAGATGCGAACTACAGCATCAGCTTAGATCTATGCGGTACCATTGTGTAACCAGGGGGATTTCTAATAACCAAACTGGTCTATCTATACATCATTGGGAGGTCTGGCCTTTTCTTCCTTTCAATAATTCCCTTGATTCGTATTATTGTTTCACAAAGCTAGGAATGAGGGAAGTGCCTTCTAGGTAGACAATCGCAACGAGGTAAACGAAATGAAATCCTGCTATAGTGAGACTGAAAAATGGGTCACCAATCTGAGCGACAACCTGATAAAGGTGGAAAAGAACAACACCAACCTCCTGGATTACCAAAACCCAAAGAAAATCATGGTATTTGTCGGTGTCCAAAGATAGGACAAATACAAAAAGACCAAAGGTAATAGAAATCAAGTTGTATAGGAGGGGGACTGTAGCATCGGGATTAAACATTTCTGGAAGGAGAATAGATCCAATTCCTACCACCACATAATCTAATGTCACAACAGTGAGGACAATTCGTAACCATCTTGATCGATCAAACGACATTTTAAATCTCTAAACAAGCGTTTGCATCGAGATATATCGCTTATGATGCGTTTTTCGTAAATCTGCTATTTTATTCAAAACCTGGTTTTTTCGAGCGATTAGGCGAGCTAAATCCGAGCATTCTTATGCTTATCATATCTATATCCCTCAGGGCGTTTTTGTTAATTTACTGAACCCTATTGAATGACCCTTGGATTCATTCGGAGATAATTGACAAATCTTTTATATGGGAGGGCATCGAATTAGTGTACTGGTTTCATTATCACGTTTCACAACACAGAGGTATCCAAATTGACTAAAGAAGCTTCGCAGGAAAAACCACGATATAAGTTTGATTTGACGGATGGAATCGGCCGAGAGGATGCATTTGCAATTATTTATGGGATAGGGCGAGCGATTCTTTTTATTCTGAAGATTATATTCTGGCCCCTTGTTTGGTTAGGGCGAATATTCAATCGATCTGTAAGATTTGCCCGGGTAAAGGATACAAAAGTTAGAAGACTAACCAGAGATGAACGACTATTTCTTGAAAGTATTCCGACGTTCTTCATACTTGCGGGCATATTTATTGGAGGAATTATCGCCATAATTGAATTTTTCCTGGGTAGTGATGCCATAATTGAGTTCATTGAAGAAATTAGTCTAGACACGTTGATTGCAAGCATCGCGTGGTGGTTGACATTTATTCTGGAGATTATTCTCACTATCATAGGCCTCGGTAACCATCATATGAACCTATCAATCGCAGGTTACAATATTTGGGTCGATGGAGAAGAACGCACTATCGGGATCATCGACTGGATCAGGGCGATATTTACATTTTTATTTGAGTTTGTGCAAAAGGACCCTATCGTACTTTTTCTCACGATTGGAGCAATAGGAATAGGGGTCACCCTAGTATGGATCCTTGTATCCGAAACCGGAGCCGTCACATTTGTGGTTTCCAGATTTGTCACTCTGGTTCGTCAGGTGGTTGGCGCCCCAAGGGCTGTATATAATCAACTTAACGCTGCCTATCTGGGATTTAATACCCGTCTGAGTAGTTTTGTAATTGGAAGTAGACGTTTGGACCAAAGAAGTGTAGCATTTCATCGCAAGATACTGTTATTGACCTTGGGCTTAGGTTTGTATACGTTTGTGGGCGGCATCTTCGTAATTGCAACCCAGAATATCCAGGATCATGTTTTCTTCATAACCGTGATTCTAGTGATGCTTACAGCCTTTGGCCTTGGAATCGGTATTGTGGGGATGTTTATCATCGTAAGATTGTTAGATAGGGTCTCTCGTGGAAAATACGACATGGCTCCCTCATCCACTTAATAAGTGCAGTTTTGCCCTCGTGTTACCTCAATAGTCTTCTACAGTTGGCGCGGCGGAGCACCCAACACACGATACCAGACTCTATTCCAGGAAGGTTCCCTTGCGAAGGCATCTATGGTGACTGAACGTCTCTCAACAAAGTACCTCCTCGTAGGCATGTTATCTGTCCTTTTTTTTACGGCTTCGGCATATGGAGTTCAGAGAACCATACTAGCAACAGGGGCTGAAAGAAAGGTTCCGGTAACTTCATGGTTTACGGGCTTTAACTGGATTTACATTGCCTTTACACTAGCAGGATTTGGGTTGTTTAAGTCAATCGCGGGATTTATGACGGGAGTTTCCACAAAACGATTTGGAACGCGGAATGTGATATTGGCAGGTTGTACTAGTTTTATCGTGGGGGGAGTTCCTCTAATATTCTCAGGTGGTAACCCAAGCCTCCTGGCAATTGGGAATAGCTTTTTGGGAGCAGGCGAAGGATTACTGTATGCTGCCGCAATGACATATCTCTCAGATATCACTCCCTTGACAAAAAGGGCTCAAGTTATGGGGATCATGGAATCCGCAGTTTATGGAGGGTACACGGTTGGCGCAATCTTAGCAGGACTACTAAGTACACTAATGGGAAACCCAGATGCATCTTTTCTATTTTCTTTCGTTGTAACCATCATTGCACTAATGCTTGCCTTGGGATCAATTAAAAAAACGCAAGTAAGTGAAACAGAGTCTCAGATTAGTCACCTGCGGACAGAAATCGAAATTCCAAAGGCGATCCCGGTTACAGATTTATTGATTCGACCCACTGTATTTGTTACCTTCATTGTAGGGCATATAAGCAAGATGGCAGACTCCATAATCGTTTTATTTCTTCCCATTGTCCTTAATAATGCAGTTTACGGATATGGTCTTAGCATAGAAGAAACTGGTCTGATAACAGGAGCATTTACTTTGGCGTGGGCCCTTTCCATGCCCCTTTCTGGCTTACTTAGCGATTGGATCGGTCGGAAACGGCCGATATTGTTTGGACTCTTGCTTGAAGCTACGGCTCTGGTGGCATTGCAGTGGGGAATAGCTCCTTTTGTAGTCCTCCTTGGATTCGCTCTGCTTGGAGGTCTGGGTGTGGGATTATATTATCCCCTCCTCCCTTCAATTGCTGTTGATGTGGCTCCTGAGGATGAGAAAGCTCGTCTTATCGGTTGGTACCGTTCTGTAAAAGATTTGGGTTACTTCACAGGCCCTTTTATCGCAGGAATGATTGCACAGACTTGGTTCGATACGGGGGCCTCCTTGAAACTTGTTCTTGCCTTGCCGCTGGTTGTTGCCGCGTTTTTGTTGGTACTCGGCTCATTAATAGTATTATTGGCCCGCGAAACCCGGCCAGGATGGGCCCAGTTTCGTACGGTGCTTGTTCATGCCCAAACTGTGGAAAGTTCCGTAAAACAGGCTACAAGGGGACTCTTGGCTTATCTTGAGCAAAATGAGTATGAAGATCGAACGGAACTGGAGAAGCGTCTCTCTAATCATTCGCTCGTTGCGAAAAAACTCGAAGTGGAGGCAGATCGACAACTCGAAGAGATCGCAGTCCAAACGTTCCAGCGATTTCATAAAAGCCCAGATGCAGGTACATTTGTCAGAATCTCCAGGCGATTGGATAGAGTCGCAGGACTAACATTGGGCGCATTATATCGCCTCCAAGTCATTCCAATTGAGGATATCCCATCATTAATTCAAGAAAAACTCCATGATGCGGCATATGCATTAAGATCATTGGTTGAAACAGCTGTAGACGGGCTCCAGGTACTGGAACTAAAATTGGATGCGGTTCCAGTGATCTATAGAACAATTCGAGAACGTGAAACGGAACTTGATCTATTATACCGAGTGATGAATAGGCAGCTGTATATTTCCGCCCATGAAATGCATTATGGTACCTGGTACGCGATCAGGGATGTGGTCAATATGATTGAAGAAGCCGCCGATTCCGCAGAGGATGCGGCGGAGGTCATGAACTTTTTGGCAATAAAATACAAGACGTAGAGGTCTACGGAGAGCCGAATTCGAGATGTCATGTCTTGCCAGTTTGAACACGCCATAAGGAGGCATAAATCCCCCCATTCATGACAAGTTCTGGGTGTGTTCCACGTTCCACAATACCTCCGTTTTCTAGGACAAATATTCTATCCGCATTTCGTATTGTTGACAATCTATGGGCGATAATCACAGTAGTACGCCCCACAATTATCTTTTCCAGCGATTTTTGGATTGCCGCCTCAGTTTCATTGTCTACACTCGATGTGGCTTCGTCCAACACAAGGATTGGGGGATCTTTCAACACAGCCCGGGCAATAGCGATTCTTTGCCGTTGTCCCCCACTTAATTTTTGACCGCGTTCCCCGACCAGGGTATCGTACTTGTTTGGTAGTTTATCAATGAAATCATGAACTTCTGCAATCATAGCAGCTTCAATAACCCTCTCTAAGGGAATATCAGGATTTCCATAGGCGATATTTTCCTTTACAGTACCATCAATAATGAATGTATCTTGTTTTACCAGACCTATTCCCCGTCGTAAATCTTGAAGTTTGAGATCTCGAAGATCCACGCCATCAATCAGGATTTTTCCCGTATTGGGATCATAGAAACGTAGTAAAAGCTTAACAAGTGTAGACTTTCCAGCTCCAGTGGCGCCCACAAAAGCAACAGTTTCCCCAGAATTAATAGACACATTGAACTTCTGAAATACTTTTTCTCGTCCTTTGTACTGGAATGTAACATCTCTAAATTGAATTTTCCCTTCAATAGAAGCTACTGGCAAGTTCACATCCCCAGATACAATCTTTCCCGGTTTATCTAACAAATTCATTATCCTGACCGTGGAAGCCATGGCACGTTGATACTGATCTAGCGTTTCCCCGACTCTGGTCAACGGCCATAATAGCCTCTGAGTCAAGAAGATCATGGCTGAATATGCCGCCACCTCAAGTGCCCCGTTTAAGGTCTGGAGTCCCCCAAAGAATAGCATCATGGTGAATCCAATGACAATAATCATCCTGATGAGCGGAGAAAATGCCGAACTATACTTGATCGCTTCACGATTAGCGGCTCGATAGTTTTCTGACGCGATAGAGATCCGATTCTCTTCGAATTTTTCAGTCGTATAGCTCTTGATCGTAGTGATCCCTGTTAAGTTATTCGCCAGCTGTCCATTCAGGATTCCTACGGCCTCTCTGACATTCCGATATTTTGGTTCAAGATATTTCTGAAATTTGATAGAAAAATAGAGAATGAACGGCATCGGGAGCATTGCCATCCATGCAACCTCAGGGGAGAGGAGGAAAAACGAGAAACAGATCACAATGGATGTAACCATGACTTGGATGAGATCATTGGCACTAACATCCAGAAAACGTTCTAGCTGGTTTATGTCGTCATTTAGAATGGACATCAGACCTCCCGTCTGCCGATCTTCAAAATATTCGACCTCCAATGTCTGAAGATGGATATAGGCATCCATTCTAAGGGCATGTTCAATTGTTTGGGCCAAATTTCGCCAGTATATCTCGTAAAGATATTCAAAGAATGATTCTAGGCCCCAAACAATGAATGTCAACAAACTTAGGAGCAGAAATTGTGAAGGAACATCTGGCAAAAACCCAAATATCGACTGTTCCTTTCTTACAGCAATATCTACGGCTGAAGCAATGAGAAAGGGCGGTGCCAGATCAAAAAGTTTATTGAGAATCGAAAACAGAGTTGCTAGACCCATCCTCGTTTGAAAAGGTTTGGCATAGGTCATTAATTGTATAAAAGGGCTTGAACCGCTCATAATTGAGATAACTAGCACAAAATAATAATATCCATTGCATTTTCCCTAATTAATGATTTGGAAACAGAGCTGACTAGGAGACCTGTGGTGAGCCTATCCTCTCAAGAAACAATTCTTTTTACCCTCATCGACCTAGATTATGAGACCTATTCATCTCCACTAGGGCAACGACCTCGACTTAGACTTTGGGGACGCGCAGGGCATAAGATTGTTGAAGTTAGAGTAATAAATTTCCTTCCGTATTTTTACGCTCAAACCACGGTAGAAAAAGTACGTGTACTTCTATCCAAAGCGAATCAACAGATAAAGGATTGGGTACTAGAGATCATACCTTTTGATAGACGAATATACTTCGGTGGAGATAGGATTAAATTGGTACGCCTGGTAGGCACCCTCCCATATCAGGTTCCCCTCATTAGACAATTTCTGGAAGAACATCAAGTCGTAACACATGAAGCGGACATTCCCTTCACCCGTCGATTCTTGATCGACAGAAATCTTCGTGCACTTCACCCCATCCGTGCCTCAGGGAGGATTACAGAGTCCAAATCTAGCTCCATTGTCATGGAAACCGAGGTCGCGAATATAACCGCTGAGGAATCTAACATGGATTTCCAACCCCTTGTTCTAGCTTTTGATATTGAAGTGGATGAACAAGGTGAAACTATTCAGGAATTGATGGATGAAAAAAGGAGACGGATTACTGCTATCTCGCTGGCATGGGGTAGATTTCCGACTGAACACCCAGATTCAAAAGTCCTTATTCTCAGAACCGAGACCGACGATGCTGAACGTGAGATCCTTGAGGAATTTCTTTATCTTATCCGAAGTACAATCAGACCAGACATCATGGTGTCATTTAATGGTACATTTTTTGATATCCCTTACTTGGAATCCCGATTAAAACGTTATGGAAAATCATTGGGGTCATTGACCTTGTTTGAGGGGCTTCAAGACACCATTCTAAAAGTTAATATTCCAGTTGAAAGTTATCGTCTCAAGGGTCGAGGAGTGGTTGACCTAATGCCTAAGACGTGGCATATTCATCCAGTATCTGGGAAAAAAAATCTGGAAACGATTGCAAATTATGTCCTTGGGGAATCTAAGATTGCTGTTCCAACCAGTCTGGGAGCGTTATGGCGTAAGGGTGTTCGCGGCGATGAGGAATCGATGCAGCAGTTTCACAATTATTCTCTCCAAGATGCTATTCTGACATTTCGGTTGGTTGGAGAACTGGGAATTATTGATACCTTAGAGCTATGTCGTTTGGTGGGATACCCATTGCCTGAAGGCCTTTTGTCTACTGCCAGGCAGATCGGTGAATATGAGCTCTATAGAATCCTATATGAAAACGAAATCCTGATACCATCAAAGCCAAGCCACACTGAACTTAAACAACGCCAGGAGCTAAAACGCAAACATCCACATTTGGGGGGATGGGTCATTGATCCTACCGTGAGCCAGGCAACCTTCGTTGCTATCCTTGATTTTAGGTCGCTTTACCCAAATCTGGTGCGTGTCCACAATATCAGTGGTGAGACCTTAATTCATGGCTCCGAAAACTTGCCACCCGTAGAAAGATTCCGAAAAACACCGCAGGGTGCTCTTGCAAAGTTGATGGACCGGATATTGAAACAACGATATAAGGTCTTGCAGGAACTCGACCAAGTTCCGGAAACCCTGGATACGGAAATTCAGGGAAATTTGAAAAAGATGTTGAAGAGACAAGAAATCTCGCTTAAGCTCATGGCCAATTCTCTGTATGGGTCATCGAATTATCCCCGTGGGCGGTTTTACCATCATCTAATGTCAAATAGTATAACTGCAATTGCTCGTGAATTGCTCGGGGTGAAGCTACAAAAATGGACCGAGGATTTTGCAGTTCAACAACCTTATGGGGTAACTCTCCTGTATGGTGATACCGATTCTATATTCATCGAATTTCAACTTGGTTTGAATCCCCAAGAATTTTCTTGGCCTGCAAAGCAATCTATAACCCCCCTTTTGAATGCTATTGATTTATATCGCAAATTTCTAGCGGAAAAATTACCTGAGTTCCTTGAACTAAAACTGGAGGATATTGCTCTACGAATTATTTTGAAAGAGGGACGAAAGAAGGCGTACGCTTATTATTCACTGCTTTCGGGGGATATCATAATCAAAGGTTTTGAGGCCGTTCGATCTGATTGGTCTCCCTTAGCCAAAAAAACCCAAAGACAGCTTTTAGAAACCCTTCTTACTGATTTCACAAATAACCGCGATCATAAAGCCCAAAATGTGGTAGTAGAGGCTTGCCGTACCATTTTAACTAAATCGATGTCACAACTTTTTGAAGATTTAACCATTCGAGGACCACTTCGTAAAGCCCCAAGCAAATACAGAACAAAAACTCCAGCCGTTGGTGCATTTCTAAAGTATTGTGCCAGAAACAAACTTGATCCTGAAGAGGAGTGGAAAAGGTGGGATGGGTTTCCCTATATCATCGCTAAAGGCCCCATCGGAAAACCACAATATCTTCGCGCCTATCACCCAGATGTTTTTCATAATAAAAGACATAAACCAGATCGAAGACATTACGTCCGAGAAATCTTGGGCGCGAGCGAGCGATTTGGAATTACTTTTTCTGAAAATGAGATCTTACATAGAATTTTTGTGGTCCCCTTAACCGAATTTCTTGCCATTGATTAATTCTACAATTAAATGAGTATTGTGGGCTCGAGAAGGTTCTTTGATCATTTATGGCGTAGTTAAAAACCTTATCAGCAGAACTAAATCCCTTCCCTAATTTATGGCGGAAAAGAATCGGCTGTCTATAATTTCGAACACGAATTCGTACCCGTTCTAATGCTTGGTTCTTTATCGGATCGTCCAGAGTAGTGATCACGGTTGGAAATCATTTGATCAAGATCGTTGGAGCATGTTTCAAGATGAAAATCCGTTTAGTAAGTTTAACGATTTTATCTATTCTCATAATGGGAGTTTTTCACTCCGTAAACGCCTCTCAATTGTCTATCCTAGAATCACAATCTGAGGAGAGAGTTAATAACCCAAAATCCAGTAAAACTCTTGATGACCCTTCTTTTGAGGTCGAAATAGAATCTCAACCTTTGGAATCTCTCTCCAAATTTGATGAAGCATTACCTCGTCAAATCAGTCCACTTGTTGTGAACAACGTGTCAACCAATCAAAAGATTGTCCAATCTGAACAGGATGACTTGGTTGTTAATATTGATCTAGAAAAAAATACGATTCCTTCTGGAATGCCTCTTTATTTTTCAATTCAAGCTACAAGGGGGCTTCTTCCAGTTGAAGGAACCGAAGTTCGACTAGAAATCGTTGAGGGCGAGTACTGGGGGTATTATTATTGGTGGGCAGAGGAATACTACAACTATCAGGCCCGTATTGTAAAGACACAACAAATCACAATTGGGCCAGATGGGGAGTATCAAGGGACGTTTCAACCCCCAAAGGACGGTGTTTTCACGTTGGTTGTCCGAGACCTGAGCTCAAATGTTCTTCAGAGTCGGGCCTTCACTGTAGCTGATATTGGGATTTTCTGGAGGGTACCATGGGAATACATAATCGGTGAAGAACATTATTCAGTGGCTTACGTCTTGAACACAACTGATTTTTCCCCTGTTACGAACGTAGCTGTGGAACTATCTACCATTACCTATGAATACCTTCCAGGCGATGTGGATTATGAAGTAAATACAGACTTGGTGTTTACGGGGGTAACTGATGAATCTGGTGTAGTCGAGATATCGTTTGTTCCATTAAGTGATTTTTCCTCAGGCTATTTGCTTGCAAACCTAAGTGCTACCTACAACGGTAGATCGGTTTATGTATCTCGGGAGCTTAGACAAGGGGATAACAGGTGGTGGTGGGGTATTGATCAAGGCTATAATCCCTATGAATTTGTTATAACAACCGATAAACCGATCTACACTCCAGGTGAATCGATACAGGCACGGATATTGGTATGGAAGAATGATTATTACAAAGTTACCAAAGAACCGGTGAGAGAAACCTTCACACTAAGGTTATTATCTCCATCACAGCATATACTAGTCCAGCGTGAATTGGCTACTGATACCTTTGGGGTAGCCACCTATTCTTTTCCGCTTGACACTGATATAGAATTAGGTAAATATACCCTAGAAGCCAAAAAAGGCGAAATCCAGTCATTTCAAGAAATTAGAGTTGATAGATACGAAAAACCTGCTTTTCGAGTTGATCTTCTTCTAGACAGAGACTATGTCCCACCAGGAGAATTGATAACTGGCACCCTTAGTGCGGAATACTATTTTGGCAAACCCGTGGTAAATGGGGAGATAGCACTGGCCATTGATGCAATCACAACCTTAACAGGGGTAACTGATTCGGAAGGAGTCTGGAAGTTTGAGTATCCTTTGCCTAGTGCATCATATCTAGAAGGAAGAGAGTCCATTAAATTAAATGCGACAGTGATAGATACAGTGGGCCGGGAAGTAAAGACCTCTACTGAGGTACAGGTATCAGAGTATATTTATGCTTGGGCTTATGTGAACCCTTGGTTTCCCAAGGCTAATGAGAATATTACCGTGTACTATGGGGCTTTTCAACAGTCCGAAGATTATCGATTTGGGTGGTGGCGATATGTACCTCTTCCTGATGCTACTGTACGATTGAAACTCTATTCTCTTTCCGGTTTTGGAACTTCTTATTATTTTTCAACCTTACAGGGCGAAACCGATGACAACGGGCAAGGTTCTGTTACTTTTCAAATCTCACCGTCTATCCTTCGATATTACTCGAATTTCCGTGTAACCGTTGAAGTTGATCCTGGCGATGGCCGTAAGGTAGCTACAGATACGTACTTTTCGGTCAACCGCAACTACTTAGACATCACTCTTTCCTCTGATACGGTTAATCAAGGTGGGGACGTTGAATTTTTGGCAGAAATCATCAATGGAATCACCCAGAAAAGAATCGGCGGAACAATCCAAATTAGAATTTTTGATCCTGATTATGATTTAATTGGCTCTCTTACCGCAGAACTAGCTTCGGGAGCGCGTGAATTACAATTTTCCCTCTCTATGAACGCTCCACGAGGAAAGTATTATATTCACACTTACCTGGAAACCAGGATTAGGGATAACTGGTGGAATTGGATTTATTATAGCTATCAGGGAACTTTTGAATTTTCAGTTGGTTCAATAGCACAATCGGTCAGTTTGGTGACAGAAAGAACAGAGTATTCGCTGAAGGATCAAATAAAAATCACAGGTTCAGTTCAAGGAATCACTAATACCCCAGTGATGGTTCAACTTGTTAAACGTGGAATTGTCTTAACAGAATTCATCCCTAAGGATTCTGTGACAAGCTTCACTCTGGATCTCAATGACGTGAGTGCATTAGCACCTCGGTTTTGGGCGTTCGCATTTGTCATCTTATCAGATGGCACGATCTTAGAGACCTATCTCGAGATCAAGATTGATACCTCCCTGAAAGTAATGTTTCAATCAGACAAGGATATTTACAAACCAAAAGACATCGTAAAACTGGATATCGATGTGTTTGATGCTCATGATAATCCAATTTCGACGCTTGCAGCTCTTTCATTTGTAGACAGCTCTGTATTTGGAGTTGAGCCCGATCCCGAAACAGAGCGTAACTTCTTTCAAGACTCGCAATACTGGCCATCGGTCTATACTGTTGCATCTTGGAAAAATAGGCAACATTTCTGGTGGTTCTGGTGGTATGAAGGGGATGTTTTTTTCGGCGGCGGCGTTCTTAGGGGAGAAGAGCCAACAGCTTTTGGAGACGCTGGAGGCCCGGAATTATCATCCCAATCTAATACGGAGAGTAAGATTACAAACCTGCCATCCAATAGTTTTGATGTAAGAGATTATTTGCCAGAAAATGCCTATTGGAACCCCAAAGCGATCTTAGATGGAGGAAAATTAACATTCCAATTGATTCTTCCAGATACTATTGGAGAATGGACCGTTAGGGCGGTAGTTACAACTCAGACGGGTCAAGGTATTCTGGCAAAAACAACCCTAAAAACCTTCATTCCATTCTTTGTGGATCTCGATAAACCTCCCCAAGTCCTTCAGGATGATATGTTCGTTTTAAAGGGAGTGGTTTATAATTATCTGGATGAAACTGTCACTATTCAGGTAAAAATTGAAACAGCGAAGGGACTCCTTCTTTTAGGAAATGCAGATCAGCAATTACGACTCCCTGCAGGATTTATTGGTGCCATTAGCTGGACAACATTAGCGCTGGAAACAGGAAACCAAAATGTCACTTTCTATGCCAGTACAAGGTTGATTAATCAGTCACTATTCACAGATGCGATACGTAAGCCAGTCTTTGTCAGTCCAAACGGAATTACCGAGGAGGTCCAAGAAAGCGGATTTATATCAAATGGCGTGATTATCAACTACACTCGGTATGCTGAGAGCGTTAAAACAAGTGAGTTTCTCGAGCTCTCCTTAGGTTTAGGTTCCGTGGCATTAACCTCGTGGGAACGCTTGATTGGCTATCCATATGGTTGTACTGAGCAAACTATCTCTCGATTGATACCCGATGCATTGATATACCAATATCTTGACAGTACTGGAGAATTACAAGATGAGACCAAAGCAATGCTTCGAGATATGATTACATCAGGCTTATCTCGCCTTTATAGCCAACGACACCCAGATGGGGGGTGGGGATGGTGGTCGAGTGATACGTCTCGTGTCTATATGACGGCCATCGTACTCAATGGCCTTATAGAGGTTAATCGGACCGGAATTTACACAGACTCGAATATCATCAAAGATGCGCTTGCCTTTATCGTTAAGCAACAAAATCAAGACGGCAGCTGGAATCAGGACTCTTGGGGTCATATCGACAAAAATGCTTTCACTGGTTTTGTGCTACGAGCAGCTTTCGCCTGGAAGAATCTTTTAAAGGACGATACACCGATAAAAAAAGCAGTTACCTACATAGAAACCAGTTGGAGTAATCCTACAAACCAATCTCCGTATCTTGCAGGTCTGTACCTGGACTCAATTTCTGGATCAGGGTACGAAACGCCAGGAATTTCCGCTTCACTTATCACCTACTTGTACCAAGAAGCCATCCTTACATCAACAGGTTATTATTGGAAATATTCATCTGACGATAATTCTATCTGGAGAGCCTTGGGTGGGGATACAGAAATCACCGCCTTGGCATTAAAAGGTCTTGTTTTACATGATGCAACGGTATCTATGCCTGTTGTGAGAGGAGCACTTCACTGGTTGTTAGAAAGACAGAGCTGGTATGGGTGGGGTAACACAGCTGATACAGCTGCAGCTATTTCCAGCATTATTGCCATAAGTGAAAGTCCTATCAGTTCAGATGCAGACACAGTCGCGAGTCTAATTATCAATGGCGTGCCAATAAGGAACTTCAGCCTCTCAATCAATAATCATTCCTCCTTCTACATCGACATCGAACCTTATCTAATTAACGGGGTAAACACCCTTCAACTCGCAAAAATCGCGGGAAGTGGGAACATAAGCTTTTACTTCCAAGCAAACCAAATCCTTAGAGCGTTACCAATAATCGATATCCCCCCAGAGATCATCAGCGGCATTGGAGCCATGGCTGCAATCACAATTGATCTGGCTCCATCATCTTCTTATGTTTTAGCAACGCAAGTCGAAATTTCACCCCTTCCCGGAAGTATGATACCAATAACTCCGACTGTCCAGAACATCGACCTACTTGCAGGTTCGGCCCAAGTTGTGTTTACATTTCAAAGTCCAAGCGAGATAGGAGAATATGAAATCCCAGGATTTGAAATTACGTATCAGCTTACAAATCCGATTCAGACTGTACTCTCTCCAGGGATCATATCACGTTACTATGGTCCTATTCTTATTTCTGTAAACGAAAACTCGGAGTTCTTCATACCGTTGGATTTCAGTCCGCCTCCTCCTGTACATCGTTCAACAGGGTTTAATTCCAAGATTCAAGAAGCTACTGCATCAGATTTACGACTTACACGTATGTACTCAACAACAGGAAAAACGCGCCTCGGAGATTTGGTTACAGTTACCCTAACGATTTCAAACACGAAAGGACCGGAAAATTTCCTTATGTTGCAAGATTTTCTCCCCGTAGGCTTCTCAATAGACGAGAGTACAATCCAACACCCACAGGTAGCCTATACACGAACCAAGTCTGGGATTACGTTCTTTTTCTCGGCATTAGAGATGGGTGATACCATTGTTAAGTATGGATTAGTTGCAGATAACCCTCGTCAATCTTTAGCCCCGCCAGCCGAACTAGCATCAATGTATGATGACTGGATTGTTAAGAGTAGCTCGGCCGTTTTAGGAGCTAGCCGCGTTCGAATTGATCCTGTCACCAACAGTGTTTTGAGAGATCTCCAAAAACCTGTCCTGGAGGATTTATCAATTGTAGAGGTTTTACACGAGTTTTCTCCAGCCGTTGCGATATCTGTGAAAGCTACTGACAATTGGGGGATTAGTAGTGTTCGAGTGTATGCAGGCAACTCTAACGTGGGTAAATGGATTGTTCTAGACTGTGAAGAGCAACCTGACTCCTGGTCCATTCTTGCATCCAACTTGGAAGAAGGACAAACCCAATTTTATGTTGAAATTATGGACGAGGCTGGAAATGTCTTGGTTACGGATTCAATGTCCTATTATGTTGAGTTTAGGGATCTTGTGATACCTTTCCTCCCAATAATTGGCCTGGTGGTCCTAGCCTTCCTGACTGGACTCGGTGCTTCGGTTTTTGTCAGACGTAAATCTACATGGAATTGAAGTTAATTCCTCCTCTTTTTTCCTTTTTAGCTTTCTTGAGTCCCTAGATCTCTTGGGATCCGTCATTGTGCCTTTGTCGTTGAAGTTAGGAGTTCTCTAACTAGCTTATTTAAGACATTGTACTCATGAGTAAGATCAGAGATTATTAGCTTTTGAACTACCAGTTTTTTCCATTTCACTTCTTTAATGGAATTGAATGGCTTTTGTTTACCTTTAGTATTCATATATTCCTTTTTTCGCCATTCAAATGCAATTTTTCTAGCTTTTAATTCCATTTCACTTCCTAGCTTTTGAATTGCCGCATGTAATCCGTCTTCAGAATCGTAAATCGGGATATTGATTTCCCATGGGCGTTTGTGAAGGTTTCGAACTCCGCCGCCAGCGCCTTCCGATGAACGTATTCGAACATCTTCTGCCACGCAGGGTGCATTAAGTATTCCCAAGAGATAGTGCCCTTCCTCTATTGTCGGTACTGGGACATAATAGAGTGATACATCTATAATTGTGCCTGGTTTTCTGATAAGCGCGGCCTTAACAAAACCTGCACTCGCAGGAGTAACCACTTTTAATGGAGCTAACTGGTCTGAGTGGGTTAGCTTCTTTCGAAAATTCAAATTCTCCCAGAGTTCTTTAGGCTTTTTTCCTTGCAGCTGTCGGGTTTTATAGATGGAGGCTAATTGTTCGTAATGTTTTCGTGCCTTTAGATTTGGGACTTTGGCGGAAGTTCCATCGAAATCCAAGAAGGTGTCGAAGGTTATAGGTAAGAACACGGGGGTCCTGTCCAATATCACGAAAGGAACGGAGACGTCAGATTTTACTGTGTAAAATATGTGGTCTGGTTCTACGATAGCTTTGTCAAACGGACGAAAATTCCAGGGCATTTTGACATGATTCTGTACCTTTGGTTCGATATGTACCAAATTTCGGGTTTGGTTCAGGATATTGACAAAGATCAATGACCGAGGGTAAAGATCAGCACCTTTGCGACAATGGGCGAAGTAGTAGTTCTTTTTACTAATTAAACGAGGTAGAAGATTTTTGTGGGAGGAAACAGGTATTAATTTCTCTGCTCCTTTCCGTATCCCATCCAATCGTCTGAGAATTTTGATTGGAGTGTATTCCTCGTTTTTACTTTCGATGAATTCGATCGATCTATCTTTACTAAGAACATCATAGTGAGTTACGATGACAGAAGGGTATTTGACACGAGAGGCATTAATGTTCTTTCTAGCGATAAAACAGATATTATGAATTCTAAAAAGATCCCTGGAAAATCTCCATATGCGAATATGATCCATATTAAGAAAAGATCTCGTTCCATTATGTTGACTCCCGTTTATTATTGCATTACTGATTAAGAAGGCAACGATCCCACCATCTCGCAATGAGTGAGCTATCGATTGATAGAGAAAAAGAGCGGACACCTCGATGTTTGGTAAATTCCTCGCGCGAGGAAGTAACCCGAAATGACGTGCCAAGTTTCTAAGACTTGCTTTGTAGCTAGAAGAACGAATTCCACTTAACACTACCCATGGAGGATTTCCAATTACGAGATCGAACTTCTCATTGCCCATATGTTTGGTTGAAGGGAAATCAGTGCTGGTTTTGTGCAGAGAAAAGAAATTAGAAACATCGTTCGGAAATAAAAAGTTATCCCAGACCACATTGTCTGTTAAAGATTGTGAGGTTGTCCTAACCGTGTGAAGCGTGAGATTGGCCCTGGTAGTAAAAACTGCAATTGGATTAATGTCCATTCCAAATAAATTCTGAAGTGCAGTATCTTGTTTTTTGGGAGTCAATCGAGAATTCAATATCTTGTTTACCAAGGCAAGCAAAAAGGTTCCACTACCACAGGATGGATCTAATACGCGTGCACCTGGCGTGTATGTCTCTTTCACGACCTTTTCCGCTAAGGAAAATGGTGTATAGTATTCTCCAAGCATTAATCGTGTATTAGGAGAGATTAGTTCCTCATAAAGTCGGTTAAAGATGTCCCCAACATTAATTTTTACCCCTCTAAGGAAGGTAGCTATACGTTGCTCGATTTCCTTAATTTTTTGGGCCCACACGGAGAAATCTAACGGAATTAATGAAAAATCTTGACGAATGAGGTGGGAGACAACATTCTTCACTATGAGAATGAAGTAAATGTGTTGAATAAAAAGATCAATTGTGAGAAACTGTTCTGGATAGATTTCCATGAATAAGTTTTTCCAGTTTTCATATACTTCGTTCAATTCAGTTTTGTGCTTTTTATAGTGCTCAAATAATGTTTCCTGTGCCCATTCTTTGAATGGAGAACCCTCTCCAAAGAATTTATTCATGGTTTGAGAATTGAGAAGTCTTGCCGTTTTATGGGAGACGATCAGTCCTACTCTCCATTCTAGCACAAATAGCCCTATCGATAATGGTGGTATCCTCTTTATGTTTCGCTGTGCAAACCTTGCAACGCAAAGTAGGATGTGTTAGACCTTAATTCAGCCAAGAAAAAGTTTTAAGCCAAATTTGCCTACGTAAAACTACGGAGCCAACTTCTTGACCCTTGATAAATATTTAGGACTCGAGCCATCCTTTGGTTTTATCGAAAAAGAATTATATTCTCGATATCAAACCATATGGCGAGACCTCTTATCTGGGCGATTAATTGACACTTTTGATTTGGAATTTAAGAAAAGATTTGCTACTGAACGTTATTCTCAAGAGTTCTATAATTCAAATTGTAGAAGAACCCTTCCAAACGCTCTTAAGCATTTGGAGAGCGTGGGATGGCGAAATGAACCATACGATAAGCAACATTGGGGGAATTGGTTGCACTCCTTATCGCCATATCAGGGCAGAATTACGCCGTCGTTTGCTCATTGGCTGGTCAAAATCTTCTCCAAACCTAATGATACCGTATTGGATCCTTTTATGGGGGTCGGAACAATTCTCCTTGAAGCAGATTTTCTTAAAAGGAAGGCCTTTGGAGTCGATCTGAATAGGTATGCCTGGGTGGTAACAAAGGGTAAATTCGAACGAAAATCCCTTCAGTATTATCTGGATTATCTAACGGATTTAAAGGATCTCAATACATCTGACATAGATCTTGGAGAAATACCCGATTGGATTCAGGCCTATTATGATCCCGAAACACTAAAAGAGATTGTGAAGTTAAATGCTCTTCTCCAAGCCGATGAAGAATGGTTTCTTCTAGGCTGTTTAATGGGTATTTTACACGGTAATAGACCGGGGTATCTGTCTGTCTATACGGGGTGTATTATCCCAATGACTCCGAGACCAGTTACGCATCCAAAATATCGTCCTGACAAAGACAAACCCGAATATCGGGCGGTAATTCCCCGGATGGCTGCAAAAGTAATGAGGATGTTTTCTACCGGAATTCCCTCTCATAGTCGAGCTAGAATTTACCATGGGGATGCTCGGGCACTTCCTCTCGAAACTGACTCGGTCAACGTTGTCATCTCTAGTCCTCCCTACTATAATACCCTTGATTATGTTGGCCAAAACCGAGTTAGATTATATTTTCTTGGATTTGATAGAAACGCTCAGCTTGAGCTGAAAAAGTCTCATATCCAGGATTCCAAGACCTATCTTTTAGAAATGGCCAAAGTAGGTAAAGAACTCCAACGAGTACTACTTCCTAAGGGCTTACTTGTTTATGTCTTAGGGGACGTACATCGTACAAAGTCCTCCATTAATACTGCAATGAGGGTCTCGGAGGTGTATGAAAACCTTGGATTCAAGCAGCTCTCTATCGTAGATGATGAAATTCCGCTAAACAAGGTCGCTAGTCGATCTAGAAGGAAGAAATTCGATCGGGTTCTAGTTCTCAAGAATCCATAAGATCAGAAATTTGGCGCTCTCTTTATTTTGGTTCAAGGAAATTTGCCGTTATAAAAACTTTAAAATCGTGACCATCGTGCTAATCTTTAATTATGACAGAAAAAGATACAGACAGGCTATTAATGGAGATAAACACGGAATTAGCTGCCAAGATTGATGTTCTAATTGAGAAAGAATATTATCCGAGTCGAACGGAGTTCATCGAAAAAGCCATCGAAGCTCAATTAAATCTTCATGCCGAGACTTTTCAAGAACTTGAGACACAACATAGCTTTGTTATAGGTTTCGTCAATTATTCACGAGCTGATCTAGAAAAAGTGGCTGGATTAGGAAAAAAGATTGATTTGAAGATCATTGGGAGGCTCTCCTTTTCGAATGATGTGACTCCTGAACTGATCGAGCGTACCATTTCAGAGATTCATATGACTGGCATTTTAAAGGCACCTAAAACACTTTTACCGCATCTTAATGCAATAAGATACTCCATTTTGGGAAATAAATTTGATTCCAGGAAAGAGATTGAATCCCACAACCAGGAGGATTAAACGGGGGGCCAGAATAGGATTTTTCAACGGGAACGGCCGAATGGTTTCTAAAATGACTGCTGTTTTGAAAGAATTTCGGTCACAAGAAGTGGTTTCGAAGTTTAATCCCTGAAGAGCTCTTATGGAAGAAGATTAAAAAGAAGAATCCGATTACTGAGCAAAAACAAGCGGTTGCAAAAATTAGGAAATACTGAGTCGGATCGATAACTCGAAGTTGGCCAGCAAGGACGGGGCCGAGAGCTCCAAAAAGATGGGCCGTAAGCATGACCCAACCGAAACCCACTCCACGTTGTTTCGTCTGTTTGGCAACCAATGAATTTGTAGAGGGCCAGAAAAAAGCAAGCAAAATTCCAAGTAAGAGATAGAGGGCCAATAGAAGCGTACGATCAGTGAAAACGTATATTCCGGCAAGGATTATAACTTGTAACAAGGCTAGAGCAACAAGAACAACTTTTTCACCATATCTGTCCGCAAAAAAACCACCACTGATTTCTCCGAAGGCCCCCACAAGGGTAGAGAGTCCAACAAAAAGCGCCGCTGTCCCCACCTCAAAATTCTTCACCTCGGCCAGGTACGGAGATAATATGAAGTTAACTATACCTCGAGTGATGGAAATAGAAATAATAAATCCAAAAAGAAGCACCAGCGTTAACGGAAATCGTGGGATTGATGGGCCCTTAAATTGGTCAACAGGATTTGTTGAGAGGGGATTGGAATGATCTTTGGTGTCTGAAGAACCTGGAAGAGCTTCATGTCTGCCAACAAGAATCCAAAATGTGGAGGCTACAACAATCAGTGGTAAAACCCAGAACGAATAAATTTGGCGCCATGTTAAAGGATTTATAAGGAAGTAGACGGATAAGGGGCCAATTGCGGCTCCTAAAGTTCCTCCAATGCCATGTGTTGCAAGGATTCTGACGTATTTTGGAGAAATTTGTGCATTAGTCTCGTCCTCAAAAGCAGTAGTAACCCAAGAAAGCCCTGGAGGATGATAAAGCGCTAAAGCACACCCCAAAAGTCCTTGGGCCACCATCATCATTATATATGAGTCCCCCCACATCCCAATTGAAAAAGATCCCAGAGTTGCAAGGAATAAACTGAATAACATTAGTTTGCCCCGACGGTGACGATCTGCAAGGCGACCAAATAACGGAGAAGGCAAAGCAGCGGATGCGGCGGCAATAGTTCCCAAGAAACCCAAAGCTAACCAGCGATCGACTCCAATCCCCGGAAACAAGTCATCACCGACCAATAAGACGATCACTGGGTATATGAAAAACGGAATTTCAACTGAACCGTGAATAATGAACGCACTGAAAAGGCTGAGATAACGTCCATTTCGATTGCTTAATTCCATTATGCAAAAGCCACGAAATAGGCTGATTTAAAAGGTACCCTTTAAAAAATGGTCTTTTCAACTTACTTACAAATTGAAACATGGAAGACTGAGATGCCAGTCTTCGTGACAAGAGTTTAACAATTGGTAGGTGTGAATAATGTCAGTCTTAGAATTTTTAACCGATCCCGTGGAAGAATTTCCCGTGAGTAAGAATATCAAAGTTATAGGGGGAAAACGCTTAGCTAAGACATCCACTTGGCTTAAAGCGGTATGTCTGGTTGAAACAGGAGGTAAACACCAAATCAGACTGTATGGATGGCAAAAAAATAAAGAAGGCGAGTATAAGGTGAGACAAAAGTTCAACATCTCCAAGGGGTATGCCAATAAATTAAGCATTATCTTTAAGGCCTTTAGCGAGTTTGAATCTGAGTGAGAAATCGCTCCAGCTACTCAGAATTAACCCCATGATGGTTAAACTATTGTAAATGTCTGGTTTTGAATAAATTGAAGTCTTTATGCAATTGTACTGTACAATAGTTGAATTGAAGTGAAAAAGTAATCTCCTTCTCTCCAAGCGCTAGTTTTTTATCTGGGAGTATTCATTACAGGGGCATCATGACCATCAAGACTCCAATCACAGAAATGTTAGGTATCCGCCACCCTATCCTTGCGGCTCCCATGGGTCCCTTCTATACAACAGCACTAACGATTGGTGTATCGGAGGCGGGAGGACTGGGAGTACTCTCTCACACAGGTTTAATAGCCAGGAACCCCGTTGAGGAAATGAAAAAAAACATGCTTTCAGTGGTCGAACATACGGATAAACCGTTCGGCTTCAACATTAGAACTAGCAGGATGGAACCTGCATCCGATTCACTATGTCGCGAAATACCCAAATTCATTATGGAACACGAGAAAATCAAGGATCAATGCATATATGCTTTAACTAGCGCTGGATCGGCCAAGTCTTTGCCGGTCTCTAAATCATTTCAAGATCTGAAAGACAGTGGTTCTCCTATAAAACATTTCCACGTGGCACCCGCTCTTTGGCTCGCCGATAAGTGTGTCCAATCAGGTGTAGATGGTATCGTGGTGACAGGAAATGAAGGGGGTGGTCATCAATCTTATGAAAAAGTAAGTACTTTGGTTCTACTTCAACAAATACAGGAGAAATACCCAGACCTTCCTAAAATCGCATGTGGTGGTTTTGCCACTGGTTATGGTCTTGCTGCTGCTCTAGCCAGCGGTGCAGGTGCTATTGCAATGGGATCAAGGTTTATTGCTTCAAAGGAATCCGAATTTCATCAGAAATATAAGGAGGTTATCCCTCCTGCTCGTTCTCAAGATACTACGATGGTAACAGGATTTCTGGGGCCTGTACGTCTATGGAAAAATAAATATGCCGATCACATGTCCCTCATTAGAAGTAAAGAAGAGAAGATAGCCAAGGAGAAAATGTTGACACAGGATGAAATTATTGAAACAGCACGTGCTTATGAGTTAGCCTATGAGGGTAATGTAGAAGATGGTGCTGTCCTACTAGGACAATCGATCGGATTGATTAACCAAATAGAATCGGTTTCAGACATTATAGAACGAATTGTTGACGAAGCGTCAGTGGCTTTAAGTAACAGCAATCATTATATCCAATAGAACAGAGCTGGCTTTCTGGCTAAATGAGGGGAAACGTTTTAATCTCTGACAATGATTGATAACGAGTTGGTTATTAGGAAGATCGTATCATGGGACCGCTTAAACGTTGCGAATGGACGGGAACTGACCCATTAATGATTGAGTACCACGATAAGGAGTGGGGGGTTCCTGTACACGATGATAAGGTATTATATGAGTTCCTAGTACTGGAGGGAGCCCAGGCTGGATTAAGTTGGTCCACAATACTCAAGCGCCGTGAAGGATATCGGCACGCCTTTGAAGCATTTGATATCCAAAAAGTAGCTCAATTTGATGACAAAAACATCGAACGGCTTCAACAAGATTCAGGCATTATCCGAAATAAACTAAAGATAAAAAGCGCCATTATCAATGCCCAACGGTTTATCAAGGTTCAAGAAGAGTTCGGTTCGTTTGACAATTACCAGTGGGGATTCGTAGATCACCAACCCATACAAAATTCCTTTAAAACGCTTTCAGAAATTCCCGCAACCACAGAACTGGCAGAACGGTTTAGTAAGGACTTAAAGAAACGAGGCTTTTCCTTTGTAGGCCCAACGATTTGTTATGCACACCTGCAAGCCACTGGGGTGGTGAACGATCATCTAACCTATTGTTTTCGGTATCAAGAGATTATGAAAATATAGATATTGCGGAATATCATCTGACTGTCCGTGAACCAAAATAGTATCCTATGGCGAGTTCCAAAACTTGATTGAACATAGTTAATTGCCCTGAGTTCATTGAAATGATCACGGATGCAATGTTTATTCCACATACACCGATTACCACCAGGAGAATTACGCCTGCTTGAAAGTGTTCGAGAATTTCCTTTACTTGGCCTTTTTGACCGGTTTCGGGAGGAAAGATTTTAATTACTATTTTTTTGATAATCACGCCCAGAATGAATCCAAAAATCGTTAATATCACTGTGATCATGAAGATAGGGATTTCTTGTTGCTTAAGGAATGTGATAGCAACACTTAAGATCACTATGATCGCTAAGGTTGCGCGTACAGTTCGAGTGGGGAGGAAAAGAGGTGGGGGAGACTCTAAATCAGTTAGATTAGACCTTTCTGTGAAGAGGGGAGTGCTGGCTCGAGTACTATAGTAAAATGCTACTGAAACGATCAATACATTTCCGAGCGCTCGAGGTATCTGTTCCTTGGCCGCTAACACCATAAATAATGTTGTAAGCGCGACGGTTATAGTAAGTAGAGCTCGAATACTTCCTTTGGGTAGCCATAAAGGATTTGCCATCAACCCACCCAATTTTCTTTATGCCTTGATATATTGCCTACCTCCCATTCTACATTTTCCGAATGGTTATCTAAATTGGATAAAGTGACATTTTTGAAATACGTACTTGAAAGGTGTTACAGGATCAATTTCAGGCCAGAATTGTCTTCAGGTCGTCAGTTAAATGCGATATACTTGAGATAGATGCCTATGTTCAGGCAGAAATCCCAGAAGATATTGTGAAAACGTCCGGTAGGTTCAATCAGGTTAAACTTCTTTTTCCAAATGTGCAAATAACTCATGAATATTGCCATCGGGGTCTGCAAAAAAAGCGGTTCGCTGATTCCATGGCATATTCTCTGGTTCCTTAACAGGTATCGCTCCTTTCTTAGTAATATCATCATAAACTATGTCAACCTCTTCTGGGGAGTCCAAAATAAATGCTAATTCAAAAGATTGACCACGACGACCCTCGGAGTAACTTTGGTGTTTTGTGGCTTCTTTCATTACTGATCTGGTTGTCAATGCAAATCTCACAGTTTCAGCATGAAACTCCACATACTGTTCCAATTGTAATTGGATCTGAAATCCTAACACGTTTTTATAAAATTCCGTGGCTCCCTCTAGATCATCAGTAATTACCGATATAAGGTCTATTTTAGGTTTCAATAATTTTACACCTCTATCCTGTGGATTCCCATAACCGTTATTAGTGTCCCTACCCATAAGACGAAGTTTTCGTAAATCGGATTAATAATTCTGGATAATTTCCCAAAATTCTGATCTAGAATTCCTATTTTTCCTCAGATACCACAGATCTGATCTTCTTTAATTCAGACAACATCTGTTTTCGAAGAATCGCAATACCTGTCGCTCTGTCTTCCTCCCCAGCTGATCGCTTGGAGCTTTTAAGAGGACTAACTGGGGACGGAGGGGTCGGTTTGGTGACACCAGGAAACGAAATTTTTGGTATTGAAGGACTTAAATGTTGTTTTTCTGGCATGGGAGGTTTTGAAAGGCTTGATGGTGGTGATGAAGGAGTAGGCGATGGAGTGGTTGGTTTGGAGATAGGGGGAGTCTCTGGAAACGAAAAGCTAATTTCGGGTCGAGACGTAGCTGGGGTGGAAGT
The DNA here is from genome assembly GCA_048881705.1 of Candidatus Heimdallarchaeota archaeon. Classification (GTDB taxonomy): domain Archaea; phylum Asgardarchaeota; class Heimdallarchaeia; order Hodarchaeales; family Hodarchaeaceae; genus Hodarchaeum. Next base: position 28,961 of record JBHLSH010000002.1, read on the forward strand.
AGTCGAGGGGGAAATTTTGGTTTCAGGTGCTGCAGCTCTTGGAATAGAAGGACTAGGAGTCGGTTCTGGAACTGGAGCGGGTTGTAAAGGTTCAGATGGTGGTACCTCCCGTTCACGAGGCGTTTCTTTTGACTTCCCTCCAAAAAGCCTAGTCACTGAATCGAATGTTGGGATATCTAAGTCTCTAATCTGCTCAAATTGAAACTCCCGGGAAACTTTTTCAAGTGTCGTAGAAGTGATATGGCCTTCAAGAAGGCTCTCCTTTAACATATGTTCAAATCGGAGCGCGTTAACTTGAAATGCATATACCACGTGGGCATACTCTTCAAGAGGGAGGTCTCGAAGTTTGAGGGAGGTATCAAATCGAAAATCTCGTTGCGTCTTGTCTGTCTTTCTCCTAAACAGCTTTACCAAGGTTGGTCAATCCTCGAGCCTATAATATACCGACGAAAGGGTATAGTTCAATTTCTCGACGTTAAATCTTAGGATGGATATTCCATCCAATTATCATCAAGAGAGTTTAATAATTATATACTTTTATTATTATACATTCGAATTGTGCTGCTACTCCTCTTCCAGTATTAAGGTTGAATAGGTGCATTATTCTTCTAGCTAAGATTAAAGCGTGTTTATCTAATGATTGATTTTGTTTGTGACCTTTTCGCGCTATCTCCCATACCTAAAGACAATGAATTAGGACACACTTGAACATCCTTATCCTCCCGGAAATCCAATCTACAAAGATATCAAAATTCCATCTATGACAATTAATCATCTAGTACGACCGCTTCTACTGTTTAAAGATCCTATACATTCTCCATTCACGATGAACTACTGAAAGGAGCAATAAATAAACGTTCTAGAGTTTTACATTATTCTCTGCTGCACATCTTGAAAAGGAAGTTGAAGGCGTAAATAATCAACACCAAAAGTTAAAAAGAGAAACTAGGGCCAACCATTTCACAGGATAACACCTTGAATTATCGTAAATACTGAGGTATTACATGTGTCCACAGCTAGAATAGTATTGGTCGGGATTGGTAACGCCGCTTCATCGCTTACCCAATCTTTGGTTTATTATAAAGATCGTCCCAGTGGGACAAAATATGAAACCATTGGAGATCTTCGGATAGGTGATATTGAAATCGTATCCGCTTTTGACGTCGTTAAAGGAAAGGTCGGGAAAGACCTGGGGGAAGCGATCTTTGCAGAACCAAATGTCGCTCCGAAATTTATTGATTTCGAACGCCCGACTGGGGTTGAAATAAAAAAGGGCCCTACGCTAGATGGGATATCACCATTACTCGCAGAAACCATCGAATTAAGCTCTGCATCAGATGTGGATATTGTTAAGGAATTAAAAAACGCTGAGGCTGATATAATGGTTTCTCTATTACCCACAGGCGCTCAACAGGCTACGTACGTTTATGCGGAAGCTGCCATAGCTGCCGGCCTGGCTTTCATCGAAGCTGCTCCAACACGTATATGTTCCGATGACAAATGGGTTAGGAGATTTAAGCAGGCTAATTTGCCCGTTGTCGGAGACGATCTTCAGTCTCAGATCGGAGGAACCCGTATTCATAAAGGAATTCTAGAGATGCTAGACTCATTTGGCGCAAAGATAAAGAACACTTACCAGCTTGATGTCTCAGGAGGGAGTGAAGGAATGAATACCTTGTATACTGAAAGACGGGAAGCGAAACGGGAAATTAAAACGCAATCAATTAAACGAACCCTTCCTTATCTTTCAGACAACGATATTGCATCAGGTACCACTGATTATCTGGATTTCTTGGAAAATGAACGGACGGGATATTTTTGGATATATGGTAGTTATTATCTGGACACCCCATTCAAGATTGACGTGACAGTAAAGACATTAGACGGCCCTAATGGTGCGGGAACTCTGGTGGATGTTATCCGGGCAACCAAACTCGCATTGAGGCAAGGTATTGATGGTCCACTCATATCAGTATCAGCATACGGATTCAAGTACCCTCCTGTTCATATCGGAGAGCACGATGCGGTGGCTCGATTTGAGCAGTTTATTACAGGTGAGAGGCCAGATTGATATTAATCCACGTCAAATCGAGGAACCAAAGTTTGGGTTTGAGGTGTTGAAATCATTAAAAATTTTCGTATCAGGCAGAGTCCAAGGTGTCTTCTTTAGATCTTATACCAAGAGATTTTCGGAAAGACTTAACGACGTTACAGGTTATGTGAAGAATCTGCATGATGGAAGAGTAGAGATTTATGCTGAAGGATCCGAAGCTTCTCTTCGTGCTCTTGCAGAATGGGCTAAGATCGAGGGTTCCCCAGCATCTAAGATACAAGGAACGGAAGAAATCTGGGAAGATTTACCAACACGAAAGTTTGGCGACTTTCGAATCACATTTTAAAAGAATTATTTTTCATTCATTTTTTTCATATGCTCCAACCGAGATTTTTCGGTCAGACGAGATACAGGTTTTTATGTTGAGCCTACTTCAACAATTAATCCCCTTCGGCCAATAACCTTTGGACTTTGTTTTCCAACATACAGATAATGAACTGGCTCTTAATCGCAATAAGTTAAAAACTTCGGTTTTTCAAACAGAATTTAGATGGTTATTAGAATGGAAAGATCAGTGGAATACGAGGCACGAATCGTTTGTGATGCCGATTGCCGAGTATGTGTCGCAAAGAGAGAGAAGGATGTAAGTACTGAAGGAGGAGACATCCTCCACTTTTGTCGCTCCTGTCAAGAAAAATATCTCTGTCCCGTTATCTTACCAGCTACCGCGAGAGGGAGGGAATATCAATGTCCAAAATGTTCTGAAAAATTGACGGAAATGACCCTAGAGCGTGCTCAACAAATGGGCCTAGCCTTTGGAGTCCAGCTCACCCGTATTAAACCTGAAAGACGTCCAGTAGAAGAAATCAAACGAACATGGTTTTATTCACCTTCGGACCAAGGAGTCCTTTCTGAAAACTATGTAAAGGATTTATTGAATTACAAGAGCTTGGGGGTTTCCCAGCTCACGGATTTGATGTACCACGCAGATTTTTCGTACCGTCCTGAAGCCTACCTTGAAAAACGACGTATGCTATGGGATATATTTGCCAAAAAGCCGCAGATTATTAGATCGCTTCACAACAGCTTGATCACTCGCTCAGAGCATCGCCGTGTCGACCTAGTTATTCGGACGCTAATGCAACACGAGACGTTGGGATGTACTTATATTAGCTCCATTATACCCAAGCATCTTGCAGGAACTATAGATCTCATTGGGATAGATCAGAAAACTGGGGGACTTGTGTGGATTGTTGTTCACGAAGATCGAATAGATGAGCAATTGATCAATACGCTCTTCAATGAAATCTTAAGCGTTCCTCCTCTCGAATTTATGGGTATTGAGCGTTTAATCTTGCTCACCAGAAAATGGATATGGATGGCGGCCGAAATTGCCCGCCGACAGGGTAAGATCTCAACTCGATGGAAACAGCTAACAATGGAACTATGGGAAGAAACTCAAAATTTTAAGCTGCAAAAGCTCGCGTAGCTAAAGCCATCAGGTATCAATGGAATAGTATCAAGGATCGATTACGAACGAAAATGCGCTTTTGTTGACACATTAAAATTTTAGGTTTAGTTGCCTATAGGGCGCCCCAATCAGAGGTTCAAACAGCAAACGCAAAGAATTACTAAGAGAGTATATATTTATAGAAAAAGAGTGGAATACAAGAAAACCTGGGAGGCGCGTCTCGGAAATTTTTCCTTATGTCTGTTGTTGCTGGCGCTCCACATAATCTAGGTATGTATTCCCCAGCATATCAAATGCTGCAGATACATTTAAACCCGTTTTAGCAGAAGTAGGCATAAATTTTACTGGAAAACCTGATTCCATAGTTTTCTTTGAAAGATTTGTTGAAAATTCCTCTGCTTGGCCATCGGTAACGTGGTTAGGAAATTGTTCTCGCAAGTCTACCTTGTTCCCCAGAAGAACGATCGGAATCATACCCTTTCCGTTGTGTTGGAAAATTTCATCAAGCCATGCTTCCAAATTTGTGAATGTATCAGGGCGAGTAACATCGAACACCAGAAGGGCACCCAGGCATCCATAATAATAGACACTCCGGACTGTTCCAAATCGGGGTTGACCCGCCAAGTCCCATATCTGAAATTTGATGGATTTATCCCTGATTGTAGCTTCTTTGAGTGCAAAATCGGCTCCTATGGTCATCATATAATTGCTGGAGAATCCTTTCCCAAGGTAGCGCTCTCGAAGGGCGGTCTTACCGACTGCGCCATCACCAGCGAGTACTATCTTCATTAAGAATGACATGGTTATACCTCATTAGAATATAGTATGAAATGTATGAATTGGATGGTTCAGAGGGATAAACCCCCGTTCTAATTGACTGCCGGGGGGTATTGTATTGATTAATCATATTCTTTTATGTCGATATTTAAAGCTGATTATTTGTTTGAAATAAATCTTCCGCAGCTAAACAGCGATTTGCTCGATGGAGTTCACAACACGGGCACCCGAAAGAGTCGGGATCGTGGCGGTGCCCATGAGGAGAAAAATGTAACGGTCTTTTGCGAACTTTTTATAACCTTTAGTAAGGTAAGAGATAGTATCAACTTCAGATTCATCCATAACAAACCAGATGGCCACGCGTTTCTTTTTGAATCCCCCTTTCTCGGCGATCAGATCAACGGGAGTAGCTTCGCTTGCGATCGCCCGAACATTCACTTGAACCTTGTACCCTGCCTTAGAAAATCTTGATCGGAGCGCAGCGGTCAATAAATTAGCTTTTACCTCCCCTGCTTTTCGTAGGTATTTTTCTCCTTCAAATTGTTGACCCAAACGGTCAAATGCTCCTGCCATCTTCCGAAACACACGGAAGAGGAGTTCGTTAGGGTCGACAGCGGTAGGGGGAAACTCTAACGTTTCTAATTGCGTCATCGCCGCGACTAGGTGGCTCAAAGCTTCTTGATCCTGCTGCTCAAGAATCTTCGTATCTGCCAAACCTTCTTGTATCTCAGATTCCAGCAATAAGCGATCAGTCTGGCTGAGTGCATCAGGAGGCTGAGATCTAAGAGTTTCGAGAGCATTGGTAAGAATCCTATTAGCCTGCTCAGTCTGTTTCGCAACTATGAGTTTCTTGGCTTCTTTAAGTGATAATTCAAAATCCATCATAATTCAACTCGGGTTATAGCGAAACCATATCCCGTTTTTGATAAATTTCTGCTATTAGGGGAATTCTAGATCCTCCATTATAATCTTCTTCCGCGCATACGGAGGTACCTAAAATCGTTCCTATTGACTATCAAGTACGGTAGTGACCTAACGATAAAGTTCCCAGTTCTTTCAGATTCCAAATCCTTTCAATAGGGAAATAGCTTGTCATTCCCTGTTTACAAGGCGCGAAATTCGGGTAAGATATGTCTCGATGCTATGTTTGGGTTTTAGGGCAACTAAAAGGATTCTCTCCGCATCCATGGTGTAGAGGAGGAGTGTATTAGTTTTTCCAGTCACTGCAATACTTTGTGCAGTTCCACCCATGACTTTTGTAGGTAAACTTAAAGCTGAGGAGACTGCGGCCAATTGCGCGGGGTCAACGTCAAGCCCAGCTAAAAATTCGCTCAGTGGAGCCCCGACGGTTGTGAAGATAAGGATAGCTTCAGCTTCAGGAATAGAACGTTTTAAGCGCTCAATCAAGCTGTCTTCTATGTCAAGGGTCTTTATAATCGCATTGATATGATCGGCGGCTTCTCGAAGCTGAGTTCGGAGCTCCGCCATTGGCGGTCGTTCTTCAAAGGATGACTTAGGAACAATGATTCTTGTAATAAGAATCGTGTCTCTTGCAAGAGTTGCCACAACGATAGCATCCTCCTGAAACACAATATAATCCAGGGGATGGTCATTTAAATTTTCATTCATGAATTTCTCAGATATGGCTAATGCACTGGTGACGGCAGCGGGCAGAACATATAGTTCATCCCCAACAGTTGACCTCCTGGTTCGTTCAACGAGAGGGGAACCATCTAGTGCGGCCACAATGCATTGATAGACATGCTGGTTCTTAAACAATTTATCTAGGATTTTCTCGATTTCTGGATTATCAATCAATGCTGAATTTCACCTTTTGGCAAGATATTTTTTCGGACTCGGAAGATCTGGGCTTGTCTCGTTTAAAAACCTGACGATTTCAATGTCCTGAGACTCAATTGAAGAGTACTTTGTGAGTTCGGTAGAAACCTAGGTTAGGCCTTTCTCTCCTACTAATAATGCTCATACCATATTTAGTCTAAATATGTCATCGGGACACCGAAATGTCGTTTAAGCTGAAAACAGTTCGTTTAGAAATTCGGGTCTATAATCTCCACTTCTATGGATCCCTAAGGCTTCGTCTGTTTTCTTTATACATTGTCCAACATTAGTTTCCATTGTTAAAACGGCGCGGATGGCATCAACGGTTTCAGGAATAGGTATCGATTCCATATGAACATCGTAAATCAGGTACAGGTTTTTTTGAGAGTCTAAATTCAATGTCTCTTCCCAAATAAAGACCTCTGGACGGTCATACCTAGGCCTTCCCAAATCACGAAAATACTCTACTAGTTGGGCCGAATCGTACAATCCTTGACGGCCTGGTTCAATGAGAATACGAGGCATCTGTTTGAATAGGTTGATTACTTCCTCACGGTTTAGTTCGGATGGCATGGTAACTTTCAGCATATGGACGTGGGAGAGGGTCCAGCTCCCTGCGATAGCCAATGAATAGATTTTGTCTTTCATCTGCGGCATAACAGTTACAAGGTCGGGACCATGATGCGAAACTCCAAGGACGGGGGTTACAGCATTGATTGGGCCACGGTTTGTTCGAGCTGGATCTCCACCTCGCCGTGCAAGGGCAACAAAGGCTTCTGAAACTCCAAACTTATGTGCTAAAGATGCGATAATTCGCGTTAAAGCGGTTGTATTACAGGAAACTACCCGAGTTTGGCCTACTCCGATGTTTTCTGCATAATTGCCAAAGGTTGAAAAGGAACGGTTAGTTAATGAATGGCTTTCGCCCCCATGCACAATGAACTTAACTCCATGTTTCTCATAAAGAGGAATATTGTTACGGGGAACTCCAGAGGGAGTGCAATCAACCACTAAATCAACGCCTTTGACCAGATCTTCGAGAAATCCCACAATTTCAAATCCTGTTTCCCGCATTTTCGGAGCAAAGTCAGGTACACTGCAATATATTGGATAACCACGTTCAACAGCGATTCGAAGGCGAACATCAGAGATGATATCGGCTATGCCAGCCAATTCCATGTCTTTTTGAGCATAAACTGCGTCTGCAACCCTTTTTCCAATAATTCCATATCCAACAACCCCGATTTTTGCTTTACCATTCATAGGACTCACAACATTTTCCTCATAGTAAATCTGAGGATTTCCTCTCTTCGATAAGTCGCCTAAGGATTTTTTTCCCTTCCTCGGTCAGATAAAACATCCGAATAACAGTGGGATCAGCGATTTCAGTAATACTTTGCCCCAAATAGTCCAAAGTTTTCTTTACCATAGCAACATCGTGGGAAACAAATCCTATAGCTTCCAGCCAACCCAAGGAAAGCAGCGTTTTTTCAATCGTAAGCTCCGATTTTTCCTGGATTTTTTTGTAAGTGACCCCACGAATCCCGGTGGCCCCATGATGCCCTCGATAAAATTCTTCAGGATTTTCTAATGCCAATATTACCTTCTTCTGATCGATATTCAGGTCTTTGATTGATGTCACATTTGCCAACCACCGAAATAGGTTATTTTTGTGAATGCATTACTGCAATCAGTAATATGGAAAGTTTGGTTACCTCCATTTTCCTCTCTCTAATAAACTAGCATAGGGGTATAAGACACGGGTTGTGGTCTTCGATATGTGTTTGATGATGTGGGTAAATTTGATGGGAAGGGATCTCCTTTTCCAATTCCGAAAAAATGAGGGTTAGATCGCTTAAGTGTCGGATCCAAGCGCCATTTCTCTTATGGTTTCCCTTCCAAAGCTAGAAAGCCTAAAAATCCTTACGATTTTTTGGCCTGCGATCTCAACGTTACTTCTGCCATGGTAATTAATAGTCTGTCTCTGGATGGCAGGTACATGCTCGATCAAACCTTTCGCCTCCAGTCCACCGAGAGAGAGTAAAGTTTTTTCAAATGATAGCTGGGATTTTTCCATGATTTTCTTGTACGGCAATCCAATGAAAACTCCATTCCCACGCTCTTCGGTAACCAAATATTCAGACGGATCAAGGTAATTAAGAGCAAGGACCTCCAGAATCGTGCGCATGTCATTACTTAACTCCATCTACGACACTGATCCTCAGGTTTCACACTTGCTTAGTTTTCCTCTTGAATTTTTTTTTAAGCCTTCTTGAGTTCCTATTTCTGGTAATGATAAAGTAAATACTATTAGAACGGCAAGGATGTCGTACAAGTTACCTCAGTCAACTGAGACAACGAGCTGATCAATAGGGATACGTCTACTAGGAATAGGTTTATCCTCAGCGGAGTATCCAATAGCGATGAGCGCAATAGGTCGTTCAATAAATTGTGCTGGAACATGGGGTTTAAGGATATTAATGACTTCATGTTCTGAGAAAGCCCCAACCCAAACAGAGGCAAGACCGACGTTGGTACAAGCCAACTGTAAGTACGCAGCAATAATAGTAGCATCCTGGAGGGCATATAGAGTACGACCCCGTTCATGATATCTCGGGCTCGAAATCGATGGAGCCGCCGAAACTACAATCACAATGGGAGCTTGATTCAAGAAATCCTGATCAAGAGCTGCGCGTGCTAATTGCTGACGCAAACGGCTATTTTTGACCAATATTAATCGCCCGGCTTGCAAATTACCTGCACTAGGAGCTCGTTGGCTTAATCGGATTACATCTTGGAGTTTATCGTCAGAAACGTGTTTTCCTGTAAAAAACGATCGACAGGAAAAACGTTCTTTGATTACTGTTTCAAATTCCACGAAAATTACCTCGAAACGTATCCTTGTGAGTGACCTGGAGGATCTCTGAATCGTTTTTCGATCTTTCCTTGTCCAAATGAGGTTCCCAGATAACATGAAGGATAACGGATATCATTTGGATGGCGTTTTCCAAAATAAGGTTTTGAGATTAGAACCTAAAGTTGCTTAGTATAATATACTGATTCGCTAGTTTCCCTAAAATTAAATTGTTTGAAGTAATCCACTTGTGAATCATTTTCATTTAGTGTAGTGCTACAGTACTGATATTGACGATTCCCTAATTCCCGAATTGTTGCTTGAAGTAATTCTGAACTTGCTTCAGGAAAATCACTATGGATGGCAAATAGCATGATTTCTGAGTATCCCGTATCATCTCTACTAGCCATTCCACTTATTCCAACTGCTTTGCTATTGGATTTAATTTTAGTCTGGATTATACAGTCGAGATCTAAATCTGAATCATAATATTGGATAATGTCATTGTCATCTTCCTTTTTTAATCGGGAATCATACTTGGTAATCTTTAGAATATCTTGACCAATAGAATCCAAAATCGAATGTTCAAATCTCGGATCGAAATCATATTCATTCTGGGTTTTTAATTCCCGTATGAAAATTGGATAGGATCGTGAGCGAGAAAATCCTTTTTCCTCGAAAAAACATATCTGGTCTATCCATTCTTTCCTGAACCGTTGAATAAAGAATCTTGAGTTAAAATTGTTTATAGCATAGTTATAGACTGTATCAAACAAATGGTTTTGGATTTCACCACTTTTAATTTTGTATAGATTTGGTAACATCCAAGGATAACCTATTGGTGTTTCATTATTCCAATTAACACAACTTTCATATCCAATGGGTTCATCTCCATCATAAGCAAACAATTTACTGTTCGGATCAAAATTTGGTCTGCTGAAAAATCTTTCTTGGGTTTTATTTGGTTTCCAAGCCCATAGCAAACCTTTGGTTGCTTGAAGAAAAATGGATCTTTGAATGTCAAAATCAGATTCATTTTTGAACGGCCTATAACCTATAGCCATTTTTGCTTCTCCTTAAACAGCTGTAAATCCTTTTATGATTTGAAAAATTGAATCTTGTTTTTCAGTTTTTTCAAATCCTGAAGAGATTTCTATTGCGTTTGTTCGATGACCTATAATCGCGAATCAGGGCTTAAATGTTAGAAAATATTCTAAAATCGTAATTAAAATGTCTTTGAAATCCCTGGGTGACCACATTGAGTATAAAAGCGAAGAACTGTAGTTTTTTAAGTTTCAAATTGAGGATACACGTTTTTCGAGAATTATGAGGAGGGGTTAGTTTTTATAGAATTATCTAGATTCTTTTGGATGACAACTTTCGAGGACGAGATCATTTGGTCGAGGTGAATAAATCGCTGGCGGAGCAATTACCAAAGAAACGGTCGAACTTGCTAAGCCGCGCGAAGAATTTCATTTTCTCAACAGCTGTTGGGGATAGTGCATCAAAATTATGTCGGCTTAATTTTCAGTTTGGATTAGCCAAAATGCATCTTGTCCAAGAGGATTTGGGACTTCAAAGCGATGCTTCCTTTATTTCGGCCCCTGATTGCACGATTTCGCGAAATGTTCATCGCTGGCGTAATGGAATCGGCTACGGAGGTAAGGTTACATGGGGAGACGGCGCACACCCTCTCGTTTTCATCGATACTATGCCCAATGCTTGTGGAATGCTGGTAGGGGCTCTAGAAGAACCTCCTGATCCTACTAAATTGATACAAAGAATCCATGAGATGAATGATTCATCTGGTGAAGTGGAAATTGCTGGTGTACCCCTCCACTGGAATTATGGAGCAGGAAATCACTTTATTAATGTATTCGATGTTGTACCCAATCCCGCGGTCGCAACTTCTGTAGAATTTCCCCCTCATGCTTTCATCACCCATTCTTCACCGAGTGAGCTGAAGAATGATAATAATCCAAAAAACCTCGGATTCTACTATCACAAAAGCAAGCGTCTGCAAGAAATTGCAGAAGTCTTTGAAACCCCCTTTGGTGACATAAACTACCTTATCGATGATGCAGCATTAAAATATTATGAATTTTATAAATGGGCAGAAGAATTTGGAGCAAAACGTCGGGAATTAGCCGCGAATCTCCTTTTTGAAGATGGATACAAAATTATCTCGAATCATTGCCATCAAGGAATGGTTCATCCAAATGAAGTCGTTTTGGGGAGCCATGTATTCAAGACAAATGATCCAGAGTTCTATCCATTAACCTTAAGAGCAGATCTACCCTGCTATCTGATGAGAGGGATCCCTAATTTTACCGAGGAAGCCTTAGAAACCTTAAATTTTCGAGAAAGAAGTCAACATTTAGGATTGGAAGAACGTCTCCTAAATGCCAACATTTTACCTCACGGGGGCGGTTATACATTTCCACATATAGTTTCAGTTCCAGAAATCTTTGAAACTGTGGAGAAACGGAGGTATTTCTCCGTTGACATGGGAACAGGGATCGGAACCTTGATATTTGAATCTCCCCGAGAGCTCCAGTTTTCTTATCGGGGACGTAACGTTGTTATTCATACTGTAGAACTGGGACTAGGTGAAATTGTTGCACAAATGGTCCCACGATATGCACTAAAGATATGAAGAACGTTTTTTGGTCCTTCGACGGGTATGAGTGGGAAACATCGATTCAAATCTCAATTAGATCTTAAAAAAGGCGCTGTGATCCCTATTCATATCCTCATCGGAATTCATGAAAGATGAGTCCTTTATTATTTCTCTCCAGGCGATTGTTGTGATATTTCATCATTAACTCTGGAAATACAAACACAACAGAATTTGAAGTACTTCAATGCTTTCAGATTCCCATGCGCCTACCAGTTAATAAATCGAAACGGTGCCTCCTTTTCTGCATCAAAGTTGCCTCCTAATTACATGAGTGAACCTAGATGAACAATTCTGGTAACACTTTTTGGGGATTTATAGAGCAGAGCATTAAAGGGTTTCGTTTTCGGTTATTCCTCTTTATCTTCGTAATTTATATTGCAGGGGCGACGCTCGATGTTACTAATACCAACCCAGGTTCGCGTTTCATGTTAACGAAGGCAATTGCCAAGTATGGTGAATTTTCAATCCGCCCTGAGGATCAAGAAAGGTACAGTTACTTGGATTACTCGGTTTTTAACGGCAGCATTTTTTCCGATAAAGCCCCGGGAATCTCTTTGTTGGGAGTCCCTATTTATTGGATAGGAGAATTTTTCGCAGTAAACCTATTGGGAGTGGATCCGAACAACTGGCAACTTGTAGACGATGTCATCAAGTTTCTGTTCATGTTTTGTGTCCTAGCTTTTGGTGCATTTGTGACAGTAAAAATGTACGACCTATTACATATGGTCAATGTATCCCATAGGAATGCCCACATAACAGCAGTCTTTTTTGGACTAGGAAGTTTGTTTTACGTTTACATTGGTACTCTCTTCTCTCATGGCATAACTGCGGGATTTCTTGTTCTTGTACTCTATTACGGTACCTCCTTCCGTCAAGAACTCAAAGCAAACTCTCTCTTATGGAGTTCGATTTTTTCGGGATTCGCAATTGTTTGTGATTATGTTCTCCTTTTCTTATTGCCCTTCTTCTTTTTATACATCTTTATACCTTTCCACTGGAATTTGAAAGATATGAAGAGATATTGGAAGGCGTATCTGAAGAGCTATGGCTCATTTCTAACGCTGTACATCATTCCATTAGTACTGTGCGGTTTCTTGGTTCTTTTCTACAATTTTGCGGCGTTTGGAGACCCATTTACGACTCCTTATAGTTACTCTCAAGCTTTCTGGGACAAACAACACTTCGCAAACTCACAACAATATGGATTTGATGTCTTAGTGTTCTCACGGCACCATGGCCTCTTAGCATTCATGCCAATTCTCTTGGTGTCTGTTTTTGGGCTCTTCTTCATGTTGAAACGTACCCCAGCATTGGCAGTTCTGACCATTACAATTCCATGTTGGATACTACTGTTATATAGTAAATATTTCCTGCCTTCAGGAGGACTGGCTTATGGCCCCCGCCATCTTGTGTCTATCACACCTTTCTTAATTATCCCATTAGCATTCTTACTGGATGCCCGCCGCTCACCTTCACCATTCTCCTCAATGAGAAATCTGATTTCATCGATTTTTGTTTTAATTCTAAAAATAGGAAGTCTGGTTCTTGGTTTGCTAACTTTTTTGATTTCTTTTGCTGGCGCATGGGTAGGAGTGTATCCTTTGGGTGGAGAAGGAATGCTCGATCCTATTTGGGGAACGGCCGATCAAATTGGCCATATGGACGTTCTATTGAGCTGGTTTCAATTATCCATCGAGACCCATGGGCGAATATCAATCGAGGTTTTAAACGGGGTCTATGAAGGTGGTTTTCAATTGGATTTCATATTATTTAGGTTTAAAGTGTATCTTACGGGATTTGTCGCTTCGTCTCTGGCAAGGGGAGAAGTCAATGTCTTTGTAGCTCTATTATTTCTCGGAATTCTTGTCAACCCCTATTTATCTCCTTTGGAAATTGCTGATAGACTTGCAAAAAGAATCGCTCCTTGGACTCAGTTGCAAAACCAGAAAAGGTTACTAACTGGATTTATAGCTGCTCTCGCAGGGATGATTGCACTATTTACAATATGGTTTACGCTAGAATTAGTAGCTCCTCTTGGACAGGTTAGTCGGTCGTCGCTTTTTATCTTTGAATCAGAAATGACTAGGCTATACAAACAGATCGAACACATACCGCTAATTAACTATGTCTTCGCCGGAATAGGATTTTCTATTTTGTTCATTTTAAAATTGATACTTTTATCAACAGTCGAATTTGCATTGGGAACCTTAGTGTTAATCTCCGCGATTTTTGTTTCTGTAACGACGATTACTTGGATTCCTTTTAGGCAGATTCAGATCCTGGATAAAATTCAAGAATCTAACACCTTAAAGCCCATGATCAATAAGAATGCGGGTCAGATACCGACTCAATATTGGCATCATTTTTCGATCTTTCAGCCATATCTAAAAACAAGTTTTCTGAGTTCTGCACTTTATATGTTAATATGGGGTTATATCGTCGTATTTAAAGTTTCTAATCTTTCTTTTTACTCTAATCTCGCAATAATTGTGTATTCAGTGGTGTTCGCAATACTCGTCACGGTTGCATTAACTCCCTTTCTAATGAATACCCCCAGTAAAGATCAAAGGAAATCACAAGATTTCCCTACCCAGAAGATTTCTCAATCGACACCCACTCCTCAGTCACCCGGTATTCCTTTTCACCAGATTCCTTTGATTTTCCTTTCCTTTGTGACAATTATCTTAATAGGTGGTCACATCTTACTAGATGTCCTCTCTAAAGGGATGAGTCTTTCTGATTTTCTTTTTTTATTACCCCCCACATCCCTAACTAGCGTAAGGGATTGGTTTATCCCTGTGGAATACCCAATACCGGTTTTCTTAACAATTGCCTTCATTCTTGTATTGATTATAGTTTTAATTGGACTTTATCCTGTCGCTGCAGAATTTGGAGGCTGGAGAATCAAATTACCTACGATTCCAAGCGAGGTCCAGCTCAAATTGGAGACGAAAGGATCCCACCTTTCTCGTTTTCAAAGTATCCTTTTTTTTGGTTTTTTACTTATTTTATTCGACTTCTTGCTACTGACAAACTTGTACGCAACTTTGTCAACTGTTCCTGACCCGAATCTTCTACCAAAACCATGGGAGGATTATCCAGAGGAAGTAGTTCTCTTGGGGTGCATAATCCTAGGATATGCCATTTCGTTAATCTGGGCAGGAATAGAGTATGTGCAATCGATACGCTCTTCCAGTCATAACGGAAACCTTAGTCACGCAATGGTCGATTTTAATATTGTTGATCCATAAGGATGGTCAAGTACGAGTTGTAAAGAGTGATCAAATTTGACATGGGCGATTTTGTTTTCAGATTAACCACAAGGGCGAACCCATTTCCCTAACGGGGGTAACACCTTGTGTCGAGAAAAATGGTAAGCGGAATTTCCTGTCTAATCACTCTACCTGCCCACAAATCGCTTTAATTTCTTGAATAGATTGTAATCATGAAATGCTGCTATTGTTAGGGCACCAAAATTACCGATGAATGCAATAAAAAGTATTTTCAAATGATTATTTTGAAAATGCAGAATAACTGTTGTTGGTTCTATGTCTTTAATTTCCATAAAGCCAACTTCAGATTCTCGATCTACTTGATGACCGGAATGAGATTCCACAATCCATTTTGGATGATGGGCCACCTTGATTGTAAGATTAACAGTACTTTGATTGCTTGCCACGGATATCGAAATTTTATCTGGAGAAAGGTATTCTAGGTTTGCATTCCCAGACGGATAGACATCCACCAATGTAATATTTTCAGGTGTTTCCCATAACCATTTACTCTGTTCATCATCAGTGGTAATCTTTTTCCAATCTCCAGCCAAGGAATAGTCGTTTTTTCCCGCTATCATCCATTTAACACCATATTTCTGGGGATTACCTATTACATCGGCAATAAGTGTAGAGTTTGGCCTGTATTTCTGTGTACTAGGAGGAGTATTTTGAAACCAGTTTAGTCGTACGCCGGGAGGGTTCCATCCATCAAAATAGGGTTTGTCTGCCAAGATTGGCAGAAAAGCCATGTGATCACCTTGGTATCCTTTGGGACATGCGTAGTATAGCCCCGCACGGTTTTTCAATTCCTCCGCCACTGGCACTAGGTCTCTCCATTGATTATCATCAAAATCTTGGTAACCATAGTTGACAATTCCATTCTGAGCTTCTGCCAATGGTAAAAGCAGCACGATCAATAGAAATACCGATGATCCCCACCCCCTGACCCCTCTTACTGCGATAAACACCACCAGGATGTGAGTTATTAGAATAAAACGCAATACGTCCATCCCTCGAAGCATTAAGGGCAACATGGCATTTGTCTCTTGATAAAACATTAAAATCCCTGTAAAAGCAATAAAGAAAGTTGCAATTGCCAGACCCATTTCATTTGTATTCAGCTTTTCGCTTTTCAGGGACAAAGCAAATAGTGCCAAGAACATGAATATGAAAATACTCAGGTAGCTGTAAATTATATCTCGTAAAACTCTTAAGAACCAATATATTTCTCCGGGTCCATCTGTAAAGACAGATAAGGATCGAGACGAGACAAGAATTAGCCCTATAGGCTGTTGAAAAAAATCAATCATCAAAAAGAATATCCAGCCAAATGGAATAAGCCAGGTACTGTTTCTTCTAATAAGGCGTGTTAGTTCACTTTTAAGAACATTCCATAATTGTTCGGGCTCATTCTGATCAATATTATTGGCTTTTTCCTCTGATGACGTTTGTAAGGGATTTGGGTTATCAGAATTATGCTTCAAGCCTTTTTTTGTTCTATCAAAGAAATAGATTAGCTCTGTCAGGCTAACAATAACAAAAAAGAACCCAAACATCATGAAGTGAGTTAAACCTAGTAGACATGCCAATAAAATAGTGCTAGCTCGCTTGTTATCATAATAGAATCCCAATCCAATAACAAGCAGAGCAATTCCAATATGGGTGGGCGCTCGAGAATAGAACATGAAATTTGTATTTAGATTAGGTAGAGTCATGACGAACAAAGATCCGAGCAGAGAACTGACTTTATTTTTCCCGAGTCGTGTAGAGGCGAAAAAAACGGCTAAAGAAATTATCAGGTGAGCAATTATTAAGAAAATCACGTATGATTGATCTGATGCAAAAAATAAGCCCAAAATCCAAAGAAGGAAGGTAGTATTTGGAGGATATTGTTCCAAAAAGGGAGTTCCAGTGTACCAACTAGGATTCCACTCTCCATTAAGCCCATTTTCCTGAAAAAAGACTAATCGAAAAAGATGTGCTGAAAAATCGACTCCAGCTGGTCGTGAGAAGAAAAAAGGAAAATAAATCCATAACCATAGGAAAATGATGGCTAGAATCGCAATCAGATCTAGATGATCCAAAAAAAAGCTCTTCAGATCATTTGCTACAAATTTTCCCTTTTTGAATTTTATAGTGTGTCCTCCTTTGATCTAGGAATATCTTGATAAAATCCATTCCTCATGATATGAAACGAGAGTCCAATTAATCTTATTTAAATATCTGGGTACAAATGAATCTCCAAACCATCTCACATTAATGAAGTTCGTTTGGATTCACCAGTTGGAACCAATGACCATCTGGATCCGTAAATGTTAGGCAGTTTTTACTTCCATCTATTCCCTTGAATACTAATCCTTTGGTTTTCAACATACTTGATGATTTTTCTAAGTTGTCAGTATACAAAACTAACCCTACTGATGTTTCTTGATAGTCTTGAACCTTATGAGGGAATCCTTGTCTTAACAGTATCTCTGTTTCCCCTAATTTTATCCAGACTACATCTTTTTGTTTCGTCACTAGCTCAAAATTCAATATATCGCAAAAAAAGTCTTTAGATGCATTGATATCCCTCACAAATAGTTCAATATGACCAATTTTCATATTTATCATCTTTTTATTTAGTAATTATTTGATTGAATAGCAGTTGTTATCTATTGCGTTTTTTTACTGAATTCCAGCTCAAAGGCTATATCTGGATTCAAACCTGTTCCGTTATCGAATGGTTGAAAAGATTTTAAAGCCCGAGCTACGAGTTATTGGTATGTTAACAATTATTGGAGGTACTCTTATTGATGGTACAGGAAGACCTCCTGTGGAAAACCCTGTTATAGTTGTTTCTAGAAGTAAGATCCTTAAGGTGGGAACTGAGATGGAGGTTGATATACCCAAAACCTCCAAAATCATTGATACAACAGGCAAGACGATTATTCCAAGTTTCATTGATTCTCATACTCATTTCCTGCTTATGGGAATCCGATCATTATCGCATCTAGATTTATCTCAAACAAAATCGATAGCAGAAGTACTAAAAAAAATCGGGGGAAAACTCAGAACGTTTCCTGAAGGGGCTTGGTTATATGGGCATGGATGGGATGAAAGTAACTGGCAAGAACGCCGCTATCCGACGAAAAAGGATCTGGATAGTGTTTCTCCCGATAATCCAATCAGTCTAACACCCATGTATGGACATTTAATGGTGGTAAACAGCCGCGCTCTGAAACTCGCTGGGATTACGCAGTCAACTCCGGAACCTAAAGGAGGTAGGATCGACCGGGATCCCAGTACTAAAGAGGCAACGGGTATTCTTCGTGAAGAAGCAATGGGATTAATAGGGAGTCTCAAACCTCCCACTTCAAAGGAAGAATATGTTGCGGGAATACAAAAGGCCTGCGAAATCACGTTGAGCTGGGGTTGTGCAAGCATCCATGAACTTGGCTTGAAAGCAGCGGAAATTCAAGCTTACCAGCTTGCATGGGAAAAGGGCATACTTAATGTAAGATCATATCTAATGCCAGATGTTCGGGATACAGAATCGATGTTGGATGGATTGGAAGTTCTAGGAATAAAAACAAGTTTTGGAAATGAATTTCTAAGATTAGGTCCAATCAAAATATACGCTGATGGTTCAATGGGAGCACGAACAGCCGTTTTTTACGATCCATATTCTGACGATTCTTCAAGTTCGGGATTATTAACTATTTCACCCAAAACACTTGAAGAAAGAGTGATCAGGGCCCATAAATTAGGAATCCAGGTAGCAATCCACGCTATAGGGGATAGAGGGATTGATGTGGCGCTGGATGCGATTGAAGCCGCTTTGACACTAGATCCAAGGAAGAATCATCGTCATAGGATAGAACATTGTGAAATTCTAAACCATAATCAAATTCAAAGAATAAAACGCCTTGAGATTATCCCCTCAATGCAACCTAACTTTGTTGGAGAATGGGGACAATCCGGTGGTATGTATGAGCAACGTATAGGCCCGCGGATAGCCAATAACAATCCTTACAGAAAGTTACTGGATGCCGGTGTTGTCGTTTGCTTTGGATCTGATTGTGGATATTGCCCACCATGGCCCTTCAATCCACTCTATGGCCTATGGGCCGCCGTTAACCATCCCATAAAAAAATATCAGATCTCAATACCCGAGGCTGTAAAATGCTACACCCTTAATGGAGCTTATGCTTCCTTTGAAGAAACTCTCAAGGGATCTATCGAACCCGGGAAATTTGCAGATATTGCGATTCTTTCAGAGGATCTGAATTCTATTGCCCCCGATGAAATCAGGAATGTTAAGGTCGATCTGACAATGGTGGAAGGCCTTGTAAAATGGAAGAGATAAAGTGGTAGAGTTTTTCTGAACTGTTTAATAAATTGAAGAAGAAGCTCTATGGGGAGAATAACTAGAATATAATTGGATTAATATGCATTTTTGACGGTTTATGGTATTTTTTTGGCAATTTTAAACAGGATGTCTTTGCTTTACCCTCCCCCTCTGTTAGTCTTATTAAAGGTTGAATTACTGGGGTATTCAGCATTGTTTATTATCTGCGGCGGGCCAAGTCATATTCAGCATAGAAAAACTAGAAAAAGGGAAATATCCTCTTTAATTCAGAGTCTATCACGTTAGTCCAAGCATTCATCAGATCCACGCTACTAATTTGTTCCGAAATCAAAGGAGTTACATAAATTGAGTAAATACAAGTTACTTATGAAATCTATTGTCTTCAGTACCCGATCACGGCGGCGATTCTTCACATTCGTCATTGTTTTTTCTATTCTCTCGGGAGCCACGATCATTCTCTTGAGTTATTTCGATAATTTTTCACGAGAAGGTCTACTACTGCATAGAGGAGTCGTAATAGACACTGAAGGATTAGATACGATTAATCTTACCCAAGTTCAAATAGATCTCGGAACAAATGATGGCCAAGCAGTCACAGGGGCGGAAGTCATCATTTTCTTCAAATATGTAAACTTCGGGTCCAATTTGAGGATTTTCAGCCTAAATTCACATTATCCCTGGGCATTCAATGCCCTGAACCCGAACCACTTAGTGAACGGCAGATTTCCCATAGGCAAGTATGAAGCTTTGGTTTCTGAAGATGCTTTGGTTGCACTGAACGATACTGAAGGAGCTATAAACATTTACACGAAACCCGTGATAGGTACCAAACTCACTATCGGTGCAAGTAAAGACTCTGATTTCGAGTTGACTGTGGCTGGGATTTTTCGAAAGCCTGTAACCCCAACAATCAGCTCCGATAGTCGAGAATGGATACTGGTTACAGAGGAAGCCTTTGCAGAGCTCGTAGGAGGACAGCATCTGGCTTTAAATTCCGATGAAATCGGTGTACTCTCAGTAACAATTATAGCAGGGGGGGACATATTTGGAGGCGAGGCTTACAGCAATGTGGATGCTTTGGCAACCACCTTTCAGGATGAAATAACTGGAAATCCCCATTTATACAAAATTGTTTTTGTTGAAAAAATAGCGAAAGATAATACTCGAGATAGTGCAATAATTTCCCTTCTCTTTGGTTTATTTGGGACCTTCATGGTGAGCACCTTGTATGCTTACTTAATAACCCGTTTTCGGAGACGAGAAGTCGCTATTCTGAAGGCCATGGGTTATTCGAAATGGGATGTTAGGACAGTTGTACTGACGGAGATCCTAGTGGTAGCAATAACGGGATTCCTAATAGGATTAATTGCAATTCAGGCATACTTTTGGAATCCACTAGGACGTGAAACATCTTATTTTTATCTAATTGCTTATTCTTCAGCCACAGTTCTTGCTTTCGGTGCAGTCGTTCTATCCACGGTGCCTGGTTTCATCTTGATATCGGCCCGAATTCTTTCCGTTCGTCCCATAGAAATTTTTAGACAGAAATAAGGAGATATGGTCAATGAGTAGTTCAAATATACTAATCGAAGCAAAGGATCTTACAAAAGAGTACATGCGCGGAAGAAACGAGGTTGTTATTGCTCTTAATGATATAGACCTCAAAATCCCCAAAGGAAAACTTGTGATGGTGACAGGTCCCTCAGGGTCAGGGAAAAGTACTCTACTCAATGTTCTATCGGGTCTCGACAAGCCTACAGAAGGAAAAATCCTCTATGAAGATGAAAATATTGCAGATTGGGAAGAGGAACGTATATCACAATTTAGACAGCAAAATATCGGATTTATATTTCAAAATTGGGAGCTAATCCGCACTATGAAAGCTCTCGAAAATATCGAATCTCCCCTCTACCCCCTTAAAATCAAAGGTAAGGAAATTCGGACTCGTGCGGCCGCGCTGCTTAGACAAGTCGGATTATGGGACAAGGCGGATAACTACCCCGATGAATTAAGCGGGGGTGAACAGCAAAGAGTGGGGATAGCCCGAGCTTTGGTGGGAAAACCTCGGATTATCTTCGCAGATGAACCTACCGGAAATCTAGATCAAGATAATGCCACCTCTACAATGCGCCTTCTTAAAAGCTTCACAAAACGGGACACTGCTATTCTGGTGGTCACACATAACGAGGAACTGAAAAAATACTCGGATGTATCCCATCAATTGTCATCGGGTCGATTTGTCTAAATCACAATCCTAAAAGGAGCTAGGCTTTTCCGCCATAACGGAGGTCTGTTATGCTCGAAACAGAGATACAGGGCGGGGTGGGAATCATTCGACTTAGTCGGGGGATTACAAATGCGATCAATTTCCAATTGGTGGCCGAATTAACCGCCACCCTTGAAAATATGATATCAAGTGATTCAGAGATCAAAGTTATCCTCCTGACAAGCAGTAACGACAAGTTTTTTGCGATTGGCTTTGACCTACCGGAAGTCCTAGGATTTTCGCGATCGGAATTCCAAGAATTTTATCAAGGATTCAATAGGTTATCCTTATTACTGTACAAGACACCCAAGCCAACTGTGGCCGCCCTAACAGGCCATGCTACGGCTGGGGGTTGTATTTTGGCTCTCTGTTGTGACTATCGCATTATTGGCCAGGGCCGAACCTTAATGGGATTGAACGAAGTCAAATTAGGGGTTCCAGTTCCCTATCCTGGAGACGTCATCCTACGTGATTTGGTAGGAACCCGTCATGCCCGAGAAATCATGGAACTCGGAGAGTTCTATAAGCCTGATAAGCTTTTAGAGCTAGGGATGGTAGATGAAATTGTACCAAAAGCCGAGGTCAGAGCAAGGGCACTAGAAAGAGCGCATGAGTACAGTTTATTGCCTCCTCCAGCTTTTCAAGTTATTAAGAAAAATCGGATTCAACCAGTTGTGGATCGTATTCAAGAGAAGTTGGCCGCTAGGGAACAGCAATTTCTCGCTTGTTGGTTCTCTGAAGATACTCAATCTACTTTGAGGAAAGCAATGGAAAAATTCTAGCCAGGGGCGGCGGGTTCCTTCCTAGAATCCACTCACTATGGCGTCTGCGAGCTTATCAATATACTGTGTGAAGGGATGATCAGGATACTTAAGGGAAAAGATCGTTCGTGATCCCTCACGAGCTACTTCACAATAGCATGGGATACTGGTAATTACTCGCATTCTCATCTCAGATTCTATGGTGGATTGAAACTCATTCACCAATTTTAGGTCAGTTTCGCTCCAAACACCATGTTCAGGCGGACAGGTTTCGGCCACAACACGGTTCAGTACCACGTAATTTTTGGCATCAAGTAACGAATAAAGCTGGGTTACCATACTCTTTGTTCCACTGATATCAAAATCATCGGCCTTCAAAACGAGACAGGTGGCATCAGAGATGACCAATCCGTCAATACTCTCCATTTGTACCCCTGGACTTGTATCAATTATTGTATAGTCAAATCCAGACTCAGTTAGCTCGTCTCTGAGCCGGAGAATGCGTTTCAAAGACCTTTGTCGTTGTTTCTTGTCCGCTCGCACGATTTCTCCCATTTTACGAAAGTCCGTGGATGCAAAAGCTGCGTATAATGGAATCTTGTATTCCTTCTCGAACGACTTCAAGATATCCTCGCCTGTTAGATCTGGGTCAAAGAGTAAGTCATTAATCGTGACATCTGTGTCAATTCCGCATAAGGTCTGAAGATTTGGCCCTCGGAAATCAAGATCCAAGATACACGTCTTATGCCCCTGGCGAGCAAGAATCGTTGCCAAGTTGGCACTTAGATGGGTTTTTCCTGTTCCGCCCTTATAGCTATGGAAAGCAATAATCTTCATTGATCACACCTTAATCGATTTCTAATCCTGAATATACGTAAGAATTAAATTTCCTCTTCATCTGATATCCTGATTGCCATCCGTGGTTTTTTCATGGCATGATTTAAATCATCATCAGAACCGTTGCCATTTTCTCTAGATCCCTCTCCGGAATAAAAAAGTACCCTCTTCCCCTCTCTCATTTTATAAATTAGTCCTTTATCAGTAAGTTGGTTGAGATAATCGGACTCGGTCGGTCTTGATTTCCCCGTTCTGGCGGCGACCTCTTGCGCTGTTATACCGCGTTCAGCCTTCATAACAGTCCCGTAGGTGCCTCGTAAATGACGAGGTACCTGCATTAATATATCCAATCCTGTCGATATCTTCGAAGAATTGGTGGCCGATCCGGGAGTCTTGAGCGACACTTTCTCAATCATGTTACGGTTCACTTTGGCCATATGCTTTATTTCTCTAATATCTGCAAAGATTCCTTTGATCTCCCCATGAATCCCCGCAATTAATACCTCGATTGAGGCCCGTGTCGACTCGAGATTGTTCTTAAACGAATTATGAACCTCTTGTAACTCTTTCTTTAGAGCAATATATAATTCATCAGGAATGGGTTTCTCTTTTCGATCCGCGTTTGTTCCATCTGAGGAATCCATAAACCCAAAACCTAAATTATCTGGAGAGTATTCAACTTTATTTATTTTCCTTAAGGAAAATCGATCTCCAAGTCTCGGCACTCATGACACCACGAAAATTCCAACCGACAAAACGGAAGTTTTAACTCGGGGAACATTTAGAATCGCCCTTATTTACCCTGTACTATACGTAGACGAGAGTATCTCGTCCACTAGTTCAGGGCATAATAATGAGAACGGAGATCTCGAAGATCCGGTACTCTTCGTACCAGTGCGTCTTCGATCAAAATTTTTAAAGCGTATCTAATTGTTCGATTACTTAAGGTGGTGTGATTACCGATTTCTTGCGGTTTTAGGGCTCCATTTAGTTTTAGTAATTGATAAACTTCCCTTGCAGATTTGGGAAGATGCGTAATCCGAGTATCATTATCTTCATGTAGCTGATTTCCTAGCTCATCTCTTGAATCAATCGCCATACCAATTTCTCCAAGTGTTGATTATTGTTGATGATTTGATGATGTGCCTTTAAAAATCTTACTCTTATCTAATTTCTCACCGAATGCTTTGATCTATGGCAACCATCTTGTTGATGATGTAACAGTCATACAGCTTCATGTATGAGCCCGTATCGTGCTTTTGAAGGAGAAAATCAAGTGAAACGATCTGTATAACACAACCTGCCCATCGCTTCTTCTATCTTGTTTCTTCGTGTGATTTTTTGGGCTCACCATGGTTTTGATGAAAACATTCGATATATTTAATTTGATAAGAGCGTTATTGATTGATGGTGTAATCTCTTGAACTTTGGTTGTGTTTTTCCAAAATCGGATCCTCGGAAGGCCATCGAATTCGCCAAAGAGGCTGAAAAATGTGGATGGAACGGGTTTTTTGTATGGGAACCGATCTATGGAGCTGATGCGTGGGTAACGCTTTCAGCAATAGCCAGCCAAACCAAAACCATCAAGCTCGGAACCCTTATTAGTCCATTATCGCGGATGCGACCATGGAAGATAGCTAGTGAGGTTTTGACCCTTGATATCATTTCCCATGGAAGGATAATCTTGGGAGTTGCTTTAGGAGCACTTGATACGGGATTTGCAGAGTTTGGAGAAGTAACAGAGAGAAAAACAAGGGCTGAATTACTAGATGAAGCATTAGAAATCATTATGAATTTTTGGAAGGGGGAATATACATACAGTGGCAAGCATTATGATATCAAGGAGTGTTCCTTTTTTCAACAAGTTCCTCCACCAAGACCTATCCAGAAAGAGCTGCCTATTTGGGTTGTTGGTGCCTGGCCACGAACTAAATCATTAAGACGGACTATGAAGTATGCTGGCATTATCCCAAATGTCCTGAATGAACGAAATCAACACGAAGAAGTAACTCCTGAACATATTCAGAAAATAAGAGAATTTATGATCGAAGGAATTGCAGAAAAACCATTTGACATTGTAGTTGAAGGGACAACCTCAGAAAACTCTTTGAAAGCGAGAGAAATTGTTCTTCCTTTTAAAGAAGCAGGAGCAACTTGGTGGATTGAATCTCAATGGATGGCCGAATCCTTGGACGAGGTCCTCGTCAGAATTAAAGCTGGGCCACCTATATAGCATGAAACCACAGAAGGTTGATCACAAGGATACGAAATGTACCCCATCAAGAAATATATTTGGACACCAAAAAGAGGGTCACAAATGGCAGAAACAGAAACCGAGGGATTTTGTATCTGTAAAAAATCCTGAAGTGACTGACTAAAACGTATTTAAACAACTTCCTTGGAACGCCAAGAAGCGAGCGGATACTCGTGGGAAATGATATCGCGATAAAAGTGGTTGGCCTAACAAAGATTTTTGGGAAAGGGGAACAACAGGTTAAAGCAGTCGATAATATTAGCCTGCAGATTAATCAAGGAGAGATCTTTGGATTTTTGGGGCCCAATGGAGCAGGAAAGACAACCTCCCTAAGAATGATGGTGGGCCTTTTGGAACCAACGAAAGGAGAGGTTGAAATCCTAGGTAAGAATCCCAAAGAAGGCCAAACTGAGATTAAGCGAGTTCTGGGGATTATCCCGCAGGAGATCAGCCTTTATCCAGAGTTGACCGTTGAGGAGAATATGAAGTTTCTTGCGGATGCCTATAAAATTCCAAAAGATGTTGCAAAAGAACGCATTAACCAGTTGATCAAAGCATTGGGCCTAGAGGACAAACGTAGAACCTACGTGAAGAATCTTTCAGGTGGATTAAAACGGCGAACAAACTTGATTGTCTCTTTAATACACGATCCGGACATTATCCTCTGTGATGAGCCCACACCAGGCTTAGATCCTCAATCCCGCGTTGTAGTGTGGGATTTCATCAAGAATCTAAAAGAAAAACATGGAAAAACTGTGATTCTGACAACTCACTTCATGGAGGAAGCAGACCGTCTCTCGGATCGAGTAGCGATCATAGACCACGGAAAGGTGTTAGTGATGGATAATCCATCAAAACTCAAAGCTTCTATTGGGGAAGGGGATTTGTTAGAGCTTGAGTTAGCTGATACTACTGAAGAACAGCTTGAAACTTTTGTTAACGATTTAAAGGGATTTGGCAAGCCCATAGAAGACGCCTATGTGTCAGGAGGCCTGATCTTGGTAAGAGCTTTAGATATAGTTCGTAATTTGGCGAAAATCCTCAATTCAATAGAAGACAAAGGTGCAGTTGTGGAGAACATGTCGATTCGAAGCACAACCCTAGAGGACGTCTTCATCCATTTAACCGGACGTGCCCTTCGTAATTGAACAGAAATCTCACAGGTGCAAAATTTGGTTCAATTAACGTTTTTTAGTGTTACAGGAGTGTATGGAAAGGCGCTTCTCAGATCTAGATGGACCATCGTTGTCTTTCTGGTACTTCCTGGATTCATGGGGTTCATGTTTTGGTTTGCTTTTGGAAATACAGGCTTACAGGGGGCCACAACCCACGAAATCGGCGTAATTAACAATGATGAAGGAATAGCAGAGGATCTGGCAGCTTTTCTAGAAGCAGCCAAAGGTTTCGGCTATGATACCGGAATCCCCTCATCTACTCTCGAGTTAGGTTTTGCTTCCGATTTTATTGCAATTTTAAACACCACAGAATACCCTACGGAGAGTAATACTGATTCAATACGAATTTTCAGGGTACAGGAGTTCACCAATTTATCTGAAGGACAACGAATGGTTGAAAATCAGCTGATTGATGGGTTGGTGATCTTTAATCCTGATTTTTCCAATATGACTTTAAGTGCCATCAATGAGGTTCAAAAAATCAAGAATGGATCCTATATAGATGAGGATCCGAATTGGATCTCTTTTAATGGTCCAGAATTCCCGAAAAATTACAACAGCTCTCTTACCCTCTTGGGAGACGAGAATAATTTTAACTATTTTATTGTGGAAAACATTTTGACCAGTTTCTTCACAAATTATGCGGAGTCAATTGCGTCCCTTGACTATACCGGAGGTCATCTAAAATTGGAGATTGGGGGAATAACCTTGCAAGATTATAGTCTTTTTGATTCCGTTATGCCTGGAATACTCGTTTTCGCAGTTTTGACGCAAGCCAGTATGATTGCTTCCATTCTTGTTGGTGAAGTCACGGAATCAAAAACCATTGGTCGAATTCGTCTGAGTGTGCTTTCCCCATGGGAATATGTACTGGGAGTGGCGTTACTAAACTTTTTGGGCTCATTCATTCAGATTGTCGTCTTGCTCGCTGTCTCAATTATATTCCTAGGTTTTAATCCCGCTGGGGATGCAATTCAGGGGATTATTATTCTTCTGGCTTTAACGACCTTTACAACAGGACTAGGCTTTCTCTTTGGAGGTATTTTTCGTTCGGCCGATATGGCAGGACAATCCGCGGGATTCATAATGACTCCATTGGCATTCATGTCTGGTGCGTTCTTTGAAATCCCAGGTATCACCCTAATTCCCGGGTTTTTCCCAACAGCTGCAGGTATACCACGAGACTTCATCCTTTGGGATCTATTACCTCCAACGCATGCCGTAAACGCCTTACGCTCAATCTTGCTTTATGATTTCAACTTGATTGAAGAGAGTGCTAGTTTTTTGATGATTTTAATTACGGGATTGCTCTTGCTTGGAATGAGTATGGTTTTTTACTCAAAACGCAGGTTTTCGGGTGATATTACATAGTTAGGTGATGATAACGAACGTAGCTATCTCAATTCTCATTAGAACGGTGAAACAAACCATACGTGATCCCTCACGCGTCCTCCTAATTGTTGGGTTCCCTTTCGTTTTTATTGCAGTTTTTGCCTTCATTTTTGCAGATTTTGGTGGTTCACAAACCTTTTCTATCGGGATCGTCAATAACGAGGATGTAGATCTGAGTACATTCCAGAATGAATTTTCTCCTTATGTTCCTGAAGCATCCAACAACACAATCAATCCTTTCGTTCATGGTTTTGGTCATCTGTTTTTGGAAAGTCTACAGGGAAATACAAATCTGAAATTATCGAATCTGACATTCAGGTTAGTTCCGTTCGATTTTTTGGACGATGCAAAGGCAGCGGTTCAAGCAAGAGCGGTGGTAGCGGTAGTACAAATCAAAAATGATTTCTCGTATGGTATTCTATCTGGAATCAACTCCATGGCTGCCACTTTGAATGGAACTCCAATCGCCCCAGATCCTCAAGTCAATAATTGGAATGCCACGATTTTTATCGAAGGTGATCCGACGTATCAGACCTTCCAGACCGCACGAACGGAGATTGAAGCTGCATTCAAGGTGTTCCAGGTACATTATTACGGTATAGAACGTGCAGGCGGAAATCTTGATGTTCGTTACCAACTAGTACAAAGCGTAGAACTGCGAGTTTTCGATAACTTCGTGGCAGGATTTTTCACATTTGGTATCGTTTTAAGTGCGTCTTCAATCGCAGGAATCATTGGCATAGAAAGGGCAGAGGGAACCTTGGACAGATTAAAACTCTCTGATGCTAGTTCTTTAGAAATGCTTGTTGGATTGACAATGGGTCATATCATAGCGGTAGGAACGCAGATGGCATTCATGTTTTTGGCTGCTCTATTTTTTGGATTTAGGGGCCAAGGAGATGTTATATCAGCTTATTTGATAGGCATTTTGACAATTTTTCCCGTCCTGGGCCTTGCATTCTTCGTTGCGGCGTATATTCCAAATGGCAGAGATGCGAACTCAGTCATTGCTATTCTTTCCGCGCCTATTGGGTTCCTTTCAGGATCCTTTCTAGAAGTCCCTGCGGTTCCATTAGTGGCTAATATAATTCCTGATGGGGTAGGTGGGCTTCGTGCCCTTCAATTATGGGATTTTTTCCCATTTGCGCCAAGTGTGGACGCTATAAGAAAGATTTTGCTATCGGAATACTCACTTATACAGGTGCTCCCGGAAATTTTTCTCCTTCTCTTAGGAGGGGGATTATTTTACTTTCTAGGGGCGATATTTTTCCTCAAACGCGTGTTAAAACCGGCTAAATGAAGAAAAGGTAAAATAATTTTTTTGTACCGTTATAATACGTAATTAATTACCCCGAAGTTAATCATAGCGTTATTGAAAACCGTAATCTGGCGATGTGAACGATGGCAAACGAAGATAGACCCGTATATCCCCATACAGAGCAGATCCCTGTAACAAACACTCTCCATGGGATTGAAATTACCGATAATTATCAATGGCTTGAAGATACCGAAAGTGAAGCAGTTAAAAACTGGATTACAAATCAGAATATCTTTTCCAAACCCTATCTCGACAATATCCCAGTTCGTGAGGATATTCGGGAACGAATTCAGGAACTTTATGAATTCGAGCAGATTTTGGATGTAATTGAACGGGAGAATGGCTGGTTTTTTCGAAAGAAACATGTGGATAAACAACAACCCGTCCTATACTTCCGTTCAAAGAAAAATCCAACACACGATCAGGTCTTGATAGACATTAATGTGCGCGACCCTTCTGGTTTAACAACAATAGACTACGTGTATCCATCGCATGACGGAACATTGATGGCGTATGGCCTTAGCAAGGGAGGTGATGAGTGGTCAACCCTGTATCTTATGAATGTTACAACAGGACAGGATTTTGGGGAAAAAGAATCCATTAAACGTGCTAAATATTCGTATGTTTCCTGGAAAAAGGACAAAACGGGATTTTATTATACACGATTCTTTAATCCTGGAGAGGTACCTAAAGGAGAGGAGAATTTTCATTCACATATTCGTTTTCATAGCTTGGGAAGCGATCCGGATCAGGATCCCATAATATTCAGACATGCAAAAGAACCAACTGCATATCCTGATTATGTGCTATCCCCTGATGAAACGTATATGGTGGTCTATATCTATCGTTTCGTTTCATCAGATCTTCATTTAATAGACCTAGCTAATGATAACCATATGATTCCCATTGTAACAGAAAGTAAATGGCTATTCTACCCGTATGTGAGTTCTGAGCATATTTATGTTCTCAGCAATTACAGATCACCCAATTATGGCGTTTACCGATTTACTAGGAGTAAACTAAACATCAGTGATTGGGAAGAAGTTATAGAACCGCGAGAATATGTATTGCAGGACATAAATCTAGTTTATCAAAACATTGTGGCACTTTGGATGCATAATGTAAGCAATAAGCTGACTCTGCATGATGTTGATGGAAAAGAAGTCGATAGGATTCCGATTCCAAAGAACGGGTCGATCCAGACTTCCCCTCCAGGAACGATGCTATTTGGGTCATTAGACGCGGAAAACCTGTTTTTCAATTTTCAGACCTTTCTCCAGCCTCCCATGACCTATCAGTATCACATCCCGTCTCAAACCCTAAGTCGCTTCTTTGAATATGACATCCGAATTTCTTCAGATGAATTTGAGGTTACCGAAGAATATTTCGCCTCGAAAGATGGAACCAAAGTCCATATGTTCATTATAAGCCGCCCTAATGTCGAAAGGAATAAAAAAAATCCAACATTATTGTACGGGTATGGCGGATTCGGGATCAGTATTGCGCCAACCTACAGCCCAAATATTCTACATTGGGTAGAAAGAAACGGCGTGATTGCGGTAGCAAACATCCGTGGTGGTGGTGAACATGGTGAAGAGTGGCATCAAGCAGGAATGCTTGGGAGAAAACAAAACGTCTTTGACGATTTCATTGCTGCCGCTGAATATTTAGTAAAAAGCAATATCTGCTCTCCTGAAACTCTAGGAATGTGGGGTGGAAGCAATGGAGGTCTTCTAGTAGGAGCAGTTCTCGTTCAACGTCCTGAGCTATTTGCTGCCGTCTATTGTGCTGTGCCACTCCTTGATATGCTTCGTTATCATCATTTCTTGTTGGGAAAAACCTGGGTTCCTGAATATGGTGACCCAGATAACCCTGATCACTTTCATTGGCTTCATGCATATTCGCCTTATCAGAATGTAAACCCCAAAGGAACCTATCCTTCAGTGTTGTTCAAAACAGCTACGAATGATAGTCGAGTGGATGCTAGTCATGCGTTTAAAATGGCAGCGTTAATGCAGAGTCTTTCATCCACATCCGAACCTATTCTATTAAAGGTAGACACAAGCGCTGGACATGGCGTGGGGCGATCCCTCACTAAACTTGTGAATGATAGTACTGATCTTTTGACATACTTTTACTGGCGATTAGGGGCACAATAGAAATCTAGATAGGAGATATCTTAGCGGCCGGATTTTTTTAACCCTTGTGTTTTTTGACCAATGACTGGGAGTCAAGTTGGACTTATGCTGGATTCAATAGATTTAGCGCTACTCTATGAATTACATCAGAAATGCCGTTCGTCATTTTCAGAATTGGCATCTAGGCTTGAACTGCCCGTACAAGAGATAAAAGACCGAATGAATCGCTATCTTCGTGAACGAATTATTCAGAAGTTCACTGTTGTCCCAACCCCGGCGTTGTTTGGGGCAAAGGAAGCTGTCGTCCATTTTTCGAGTGCGGATGGAAATCATCCCGAACCAATAGACTTGGATCGGATTACCCTAATGGGGGTTTTTTCACCGGTTACTTTGATTTCAACTGGCACTCTTACCGAAGGGTTTGCGATCGTTCATTATCGATCAGAAATCGAACTTGCAGAGGTAGTATCTCATTTTCGTCAGGTTTGCCCCTTCTTTGCCCAACTAGCCGCATTTCCTGTCCAAGCTTTGACCCATGATGTTCTCAAAAGGCCGAAGAAGAGTCTCCTTGAGTTTGAAAAGGTTGATTGGCTAATTCTCACCCATCTGCGAGAACAGGGCCGACTCCCATTAGGAGATCTTTCAATAAGGACGCGTTTACCAGTCGAAACTCTCGTCGAACGGTTGGATTTTCTCCGAACTCACCAATTAATTGACGAAACGATTTGGCTAAATCCCGCTCTTTCCCACAAAAGGGGCACCTGGACCTTATTTAAGATGGAACTAACTTTTTTTACCTCCCTTCTTCTGGAAGAACTCGAAGGCGAAATTAAAAGAAATTCCTGTTTTTGGCCTCCTAGTTTTTGGAAAGTGGAAGATCAGAACATCTTGATTTTGGGATTCTTTTGTTCTTCTTATACTGAAGTGGAGAAAATCCAGAGTACACTAACGGAGATACCTGGATTGAAGAGTATTGAGAAACTTATGGGAGGAGCCACCTATTATTTCCAAGACTATCGAGACGAATTGTTGGAAGAAAAAAAGGCACATGGATGGTTTTCTCCTGAACAATGGGTTGTCTAGTCAAGGTCTTTTTGAAAAGCAATGTGGAAGGCCAGAAACAAGGAATCAAGGAGAATTTCATCTACTAACAGAAATTCCGACGAGTACAGAATTCCACATTAAGGTTCCTTTTTTGATCTAGTTTGAACAATTGAGAAGAGGATGGCCGTAAGGCCTGCTAAAGCCAGCATAAATCCACCAAGCTGAGTAACTTGGGCCAGGGAAAGCCCTTCTTCTAATAAGAAAGATCCTAGTAATGATCCTATCCCAAAACAAAGAAGACCCACAGATTTAAAAACGCCGATTATGTTTTCTGGTTGGAGATTGTGTTCATGCTCATGGGAATGTATACCTAAAACGAATCCTGTGCCTTGGGTGAATCCCAGGTCAAGGTGAGCATGTAAATGGCGGTAATTCTGATCTTCAAGCTCAAATGCCAGCGCTGCCTTGTTTCTTGCTGGCTCAAGAAGGCCTTCAGACAGGCCTGCAAGGAATAAGACACCAAATAAGAGAAAAAGAAGAGTAACTCCTGGATAAAAAAGAATGATGAACCCTTTTAATATAAGACTTATAACAAGGGGAATAGAATAACCTATTTTATCAATCAGACGTCCTGCCAGGATCTGGCTTAACCCCCAGGTAAGATCGGCAAAAAAATAACCCAAACTGATACTAGGGGTGTTAAAACCATTTTGATTTAATAAAATCGATAAATTAGGGGTATAAAAGCCGTGTGCAAAGTCATAAATTCCATATATGAGCGCCAGTAAAAGAACCGCAGGAAGAAACATGAAGTTCTTTATCCATGAGTTAAGGTGGAAATGTGGGAGGGCCCATTTTTGCTTTAAGAAAATCTGCTTTTTTTGATCATAACTAGGCAGTAACGGCATAAGCATGCCCCAGGCTAATATAGAAAGGGCAAATCCAATTGCAGCAATGATTTGCAAGATTTGAAGGGAAGATAGCATAGGAATTGTTACCTCGATCATTTGCCACCCGATTCCAGCAAGAACCTGACCTATTGCAAGTCCAGAAAAAACCGAAGCGAACAACCCTCCAAGAACCTCCCCCTGACGTGTGGCAAAGCGAATTGCGATTTTGATCAGAGCCAGGAAATATAAACCGTATGCCATTCCTTCAAATAACCGCACCCAGACAAAAACGGAAGGTTCTGTCATAAAAGCCATAAGAGATGCAGTACTGAGTGTACATAATCCCGCAATTAAAAAACGGGATCGAATAGAAACCAACAGAGAGGTTAAAACGAGAAAAACAACAAGTTGGCCAATTGCGAGAATAGAACTCCCTATTGAGACCAAGGAAGTAGATCCTCCCATCAAAATTATTTGAAAAGGAAATATAAAACGAAGTGCTCCCAGACTAACATGTAAGAGAAAAATTCCAATACAATAGACTTGTAACCGACGGTCAGTTAATAATAACCATGATGACACAAGGAATCATTTCCGATCCAAGAAAAGAGCTTGAAATAGGCAGAAAAAGAATCATTTTTTGAAATTGTGATTTGATTCCAAAGAAACCGATTTGAAAGCCAGTATTTTTTTGCAGGCTACCTCCTCTGATTAATGCGAATCAAACAATACATCAGAAGTTAATGTAATTAGGTCGGCAGCTTCCATTTGAGAAATTGCGCGTCCATCAGAATCTTGGGTCAAAAAAAGTTTCCAATAACCAGAGTGAAGTTGGTCGTAAACCTTTAGAGCTTCTTTACGTTGTCCTAGTTCATTGAGAAGAACTCCCTTCAGAAATAAATATGCCTCCAGCATCAGTCCACTGCGGTTAGCCGGTAAATCAGCCAAAAGTTTAATGGATCGTTTTAAAGCGTCCCCTGCATCTTTGAGGATCCAAAGTCTTAGTGGGTTCGCTGTATCCTTGCCGATTCGATTTACAAATGAAAATTGTTTTACAGAAATCGCTCGTGGTCGAAAAAAAGCCTCTATAGAAACAGTCATTGAGGCACCACTGAAGAAAATTCGGATTTCTTTTGTGATTTTCAAGCTACGATCTACTAGCAGGATTTGAAGTGGGATTTCATCCATTTGAGGAGGAATGGCGGTGATTTTCAACCTAATGGGGTATCTGCCTGCTGCCCTTCTACTGACTTTAAAATCGGAATGGAAGTCGGGGCGTGGAACCCCGCGCAAGTAACGGTCGTAAAAGTTTTTTACTTGCCATATATATTCGTCTGGCCATATTTTTTGTGTTGAGCCAGAGGTCACACCATGAACCCACCACAGTTGGTTTGGACACTTCAAATACATGGCATTATAGTTTTTCCAAATTTCAGTATTGGGAAACGTCTGATCTTCTCGTACGGCAATCACAAGTGTGGGGCAGGCATGAAGATTATTAACAACAATTTCCTTTTTTTGCCATGTGGTACCCCAAAGAACAGGCCAAAGTACCAAAGCTAGGATCAACTTGGTTAACCGAAACGGAATCCCCCTACTGAACTGGAGCGTTCCTGCAATATAATTCCAAACACTTACGGGGCCATCCTCCAGAATCACGGCCCTAATCGGCTGGTCTCGGATCAATTGAGAAGCAAGGTAGGTCCCAAAACCGCTGCTATAGATGCCTATCTGACGTTTATCTATTTCTGGCCGTGTAATCATGTACTCAAGTGCTGCCTGTATTACGTTTTCACAGGCCCTCGGAGCGAGCGTTAATACTTTGAATTTACGTTCCTCCTCATCCAGATGATGATAGAAGGGCATTAAAACATTATATCCTAGCGATTGAATGATGGATCCAGTTTGAAGACTCCGTTTATAATCGGATCCATAAAACCAGTTTGGAACCATTAAAATACTTGCCCTAGATTCATTACTTGGGAAAAAAAGCGCGTGCCGAGGTGG
Source organism: Candidatus Heimdallarchaeota archaeon (assembly GCA_048881705.1). Taxonomy (GTDB): domain Archaea; phylum Asgardarchaeota; class Heimdallarchaeia; order Hodarchaeales; family Hodarchaeaceae; genus Hodarchaeum. The sequence goes on from JBHLSH010000002.1 coordinate 64,343, forward strand.
CGAACCATTTGATGGGATCTCCACCAATTCTGCTTGAATATTGCATTCATCTGGATGAACAAAAGGGAATTCTTGTTCCCGGGCAAATATCCAGAACAAAAGGTGAGGTATTATCTCAAAGTAGCGAAGAATGATGATAGTGATTAATGACAAACCTGCAAATCCAACGATGATTTCCACCAGAGCCATTATCCTCACATACTTCGATAACCAAGAAACACCTTATCGCAAATTAAAACATTATGATGAAGTTATTTATTCGCTTCCTTTCCAATGAACCTCAGATCCTTCTCCAATGCATTCATTGAGAGGCCGATAGTTTTAATGAGTTTATAGTGCTGTTGAAGTTGTAGATTGATAGGTTCAACGAAGCTCCCGAATTTTTGTTGAAAGCTTTTGATAAGTTGGATCTTATTCTTCTTCTGGTTGAATGGGCTCTGCTTCTTCAATTGACGTTCTCTTTGAAGCGCTGCTCTGCGGGAATGATAGGATTCGAGATAAGCTAATTCAATTGGTTGTTTATTCGTTAGTCGAGCACCTTTCGTGGCAATCAATCCACTATGGGAAGCAATTCTCTGGCCAAGTCGATGGGTATAACCAGTGTAGATCTTTCGATTGAAACCCTGGCTTTTTTCTCCGACAAGAAGCATGTAAACAAAATGAGGAGGCAAGGTGGATCAAAAGTATGCTCATAACCTATAAATCTTTGGAAAGATTCAGAAATCGAAATAGCCCCTTCTCTTTCGTTTTTCCATCGGCTTTCACCTTTGGACTTCCGTGGTTGGGTAACGGTAAAGGTGCTTTCCAGATCATCCAAATCTGAAGATCTCTAAAACACAGCTTCTATCGCAAGTTTCAGCTTGGCCTTTCCTATAGGGAATGCTTGATTTTGGTTAAGGTGATTACGCTCAATTGATCTGGCTAAAGTCTCAGTCTTAATATACTCAGTGAAATCCTCTATGCTTTTGACCAAGAAATGAGCCTGGGCATCGTATTGAACACGAATTTGATCATTCCATTCTAAATTCGCTTTTTTTCGTAATTTTTGGATGAGTCTAACGATCTCACGAGCGACTCCTTCTTGTTTAAGCTCTGTAGTTAAGGAGGTATTAAGAAATACATCCAAATTGGATTCAGTTAGCTTTTGATGAACATATCCTGTCCCATCAGCTTGGAACTGGGCGGAATCTTGAATCCAGAGGAGCTTTCTGACATTGAACTCATTCCTTAGTGCATCTATGAATTGTTTGGTATTGCCAGAGGATTTGAATGGAACATCTCCAATGATTACGGCGCTTGATAACGGCTGACGCAGTTTGATCTTGTTTTTTCCCCTTAGCGTCCGATTAAGTTCCACCAGCTGTTGATATACCATAAATTCGGTGTGAAGGGAATGGGATTCTGGTTCCTCCTTTGTAGTGGGGAGTTTACATAGATGTACACTTTCCGGCAAATTGAGGAAGGGTTGGCGAAGGAACTGATACACATATTCGGCTAAAAACGGAACAAAAGGAGCAAGAAGATAATTTAAGTTCAGTATAATATGATATAGGGTCGAATAAGCTGCATTTTTGTCTTGACTGTCTTTTTCCTTCCAAAATCTTCGCCGACAACTTCTTATATACCATTTGGTAAGGTCTCCAATGAATTCTTCCAAAAGGAGACAAGGTGTTCGAACATCCCATCGTGAAAGGCTGTCATGGTATTTTATGATTAATCTTCTAAGGCGTACACTGATCCATTGGTCAAAGACATTCTGTGACCGATGATTTAACTGGTCCAACTCTTGGATATCCAACGATGCAAAGTTCAGGAAGAACCGAACTGCATTCCAGTACGGGATGAACGTGCGTTTCACTTGGCTCAAGATATTGAATCCGAACCGGAGAAACAAATCCAACCGTTGTCTAGCATAATTCCATCGGAGGACATCCGCATTACTCTTTTCTAGGGCTTCCTCAAATGTGATCATCTTGCTTGATTTAGACATCGACGATCCATCCTCATGTCTTACCTCGTCATATGTAACCACATTTTTGAACGGGGCCCGTTTTTCCAAGGTGACCGCCATGAAGAGCTGCGCATAAAACCATAATCGGACCTGCTCTATCATTTCGCACACAAGATCTGCCGGGAACCAGCGATTCCAAGTCTTTCTATCTGGTTCTGTTAGATAATCGAGAGTCGAAAACGGGACTATACCCGCGTCCAACCAACAATCCCCCACTTCCAAGACTCGCCTTACTGGTTGCCCACATTCAAGACATCTCACCAAAATATCATCGATCCAAGGCCTATGTATTTCATAGAGAGTATCGACTTGAGTCTGATCAATTGCTGATTCAATAAGTTCCGATCTACTACCTATAACCGTGATAAATCCGCACTTGCATGGATAAAAGGGGAGAGGGAGACCCCAGAACCGTTTCCGCGAAATACACCAATCTCCCATATTCTCTAGCCAATTACGCATTCTTTTTCCTGCGTAGGGAGGAATCCAGTTTACAGTATCTATGGCTGCAAGGAGAGCCGGCTTTATTTCATCGACTCTAATGAACCACTCTGTTTCTAATTTGAAGAGCAATTCAGTTTTACAACGCCAACATACGGGATATCTATGTTTAACAATATCTTGCTTGTAGAGAAGTCCTTTCTGTTTGATCGTTTCTAAGATTGGACCCGCTGCTTCACTTGTGGTTAGTCCCGCAAATTGTCGGGTTTCTGCAACAAGTCTTCCATGTTCGTCTATTGGGGCGATAACAGCCAAATTATGTCTTTTACCAAGATCGAAATCCTCAGCACCGCAACCAGGGGCAATATGAACGATTCCAGTACCCTCATGTGTGGTCACATCCTTCCATGATACTAAACGATGCATAACTTGATTCTGGATAGGGAGCTCAGCAAAAGGTGCATGATACCTTAAAGAGAGTAAGTCATCTCCCTGGATTCTGGCCAGAACCTCGTATTCTTTTCCTAAAACACTAGTCGATGATTCAGAAATATAGATCTCCCGGTTATCCTCCTTTAGTTTCACCAACAAGTACGGGGCTTTAGGATGTACAGCTAACGCGGTATTCGCTGGAAGTGTCCAAGGAGTTGTTGTCCAAACCAGAAAATATCGATTAGGTTTTCCTTCAACAGGTAGTTGTAGATATACAGAGGGATGTTTAACGAGACGATATGAGTCTGCCATTTCATGAGACGATAAACTGGTGGAGCACCGGGGGCACCATGGCATGACAAGGCGTGATTGGTAAAGCCACCCTCTTTGGTGGCATGTCTTCAAGAAGTACCAAATGTGTTCTATATTCCGGTCAGAATGCGTGTAATAACTCTGTTCCCAATCCATAAACTGTCCGAGGCGTTTAGATTGCTCCGTGATTAGCGCAGAGTATTGCTTTACTCGAGACGTACAGTGATGTGCGAATTTATCGATTCCGATTTCCTCTATCTCTCGCTTTGAGTTGATTCCCAATGCTTTTTCGACTTCTACTTCAACCCATAATCCCTGTGTATCAAATCCATTTTGAAAACGTTGCGAGTAACCGCACATAGTCATATAGCGCTGATAGATGTCTTTCAAAGCACGCCCCCTAGCGTGATGAACCCCCATTGGATTATTAGCGGTAATGGGGCCATCAATAAAACTGAAGCGTCGAACCTGGGAATTTGAAAGTTGTGCTTGGAGACGCTTAAAGATTTGGTGCTTTTTCCAGAATTGGAGAACCGACTCCTCGACTATCCGCCAGTCAAACATTGAATCGACGGGAGTAAAAAGTTCCACTGATCCAGCCATTAACCATCTCTCCTCCTAGTGCGAAAGCGAACATTGGGTAATGTTTGAACAAGCTCGAAAAGAGCTGCGGAAATCACGTCTTTATCTCTGTTCGGAAGTCCATGTGACTTCGCTTCAGGTTTTTTACGTAAATCAGGTGATTTGACTATCCATCCTTGATACCTTCAAATTTTCCTTTAAAGAAGCAAAACGAGAAAAGTAGGCAGCCTTTCTTGCCCAGCATGGACCGCAGAAAAACTGAACTGTGGAGTTTCTTTCGGTGTGGGCGTTTGTATCGAGAAAACAAGACCTAATTGAGAATTTCATAATCCCACAAGGGTTTTCGCTCCAATTTAGGTCTTCTCAAGAGTGGCTTTAAACTTTTTCTGAAAAGGAGAGGTAAAGCGGAGACCTTCATATAAGAACTTACGAAATGCATTAATTTCCAGCCCAGAAGCACTGCCTCCAATGGTATTTCTCAAGCTGTGTCTTAGCGGGCCTAAAATTTCCCATTTTAGCCCAAATTATTCATAAATCCCCTTCATAATGAGGATAATGAAATCTCAAGGACTTTTATCCAATTGCTTACCTACATTTCTCGCTCGTGCCAATTTCAGGTAGTAAGAGATGTGTTAATAATGCGATAGTCATCAGGCCCCATATCAGAATTTGATTAGCTCAGATAGTTCTTTCTTACATCAGGACTGTTTTTCGCAAGAACCACAAGCTTATTCGAGTGTTCTCAAAGATGGGGTCACAAAAGCCCGATTCCAGCGACATTAATCCTCCACAAAAGCTCGAAAGAGTAGGTACCCGGTTTTCCGCGTGGATTCGTGCCATCAAGTTTCCCCTCCTAATTGGGTTGCTCGCTTTTCTTGTAAAGGTTGCTTTTAGTGGGAGTATCGGGATGTGGGACGAAGGATGGTTTGTAGCAATCGCTAGTCGGATGGCAGATGGTTTATCAGATCCCTTATTACCATTGTACTACCCTGCGGAGGGAGGGGACATTAAATTCTTCGATAAACCCCCGGTGACGTTCTGGGGTGGTGCCATATTGATGGTAATTTTCGGGCGAACAACTTTTGCGGCTAAAGGGATTGTAGCGTTGGGAGGAACCGGGCTCGCGGTAATAATCTACCTTTTGTTTAGCCATCAAAAAACAAACAAAAGTGCGGGGGTGATAGCGGGACTCCTAGTGGCGATTTCCCATTTTCTCTCCTTTTACTCGCGAACAGCCTACATTGATCCATTTGTGATATTCATGGGGGCGCTCGTTATGTTGCTAGCCATTCGGGCGATAGATGCTGTTTTTGTGGAGAGGAATCTCAAAAAAGGATATATCCTGATAATTCTGACAGGAATTGTCAATGCTTTCAATATTATGACAAAGGCATGGCAAGGGATTTTGGTGGGCCCAGCGATTGTTGTTTACCTGATCATCCGTTACCTTGAACGTGATATAAACCTGGAGGGATTAAATAGGATGACCCAAGAATCGTGGAGTCAAATTAGGGAGAATAACCAGCCCACACAGGCCATATCAGATAAAGACGATACTGGAGAATCGAGACATCCTCAGAAGGTGGAATCAGAGAGTTATGAGGATAGTTCACCCGGAAATGTACAAGAAAGGGCAACCAAAAAAGAGTCCCGTCAGGTAAAGGGCGGAAACAAGTGGTTTTATATCATTATCGGAGGAATCGCCGCATTTTTTGGGGCGGGATTGATCTCAAGCCTGTTAGTTGCAAGCATATTCCTCTCGTTTATCTCAATGGCAGGTTGCTACCGATTTTTTCTCCGATCTGGTTTAGACAAGCAATCACAGGTTAGTAGGAAGGCAGTTATCGCCAACACCATTGGCGGTTTAACAGGAGGTGTGCTTGGAGGTCTTATCACTCGTATATTTTATGGAAGATTGATTGATCCTATTATTGCCATCGCAGATGCTCTTGGAAGTGACCAAGTCCCTTGGGGACCATTTGAAGGGATTCTGTCAATCGTTTCGGACTCCTTGACGTCGCTACATGGATGGGCAGCTTTACTACTGGAAATGGCCGCTTTTCTAATAGCTGCAAGCTTTGCATTTGGGGCAGCGTTTCTTATATGTGGAGCATGCTTCGATCTTTTGACCAAGAAATCGTATTTTTTGACCATTATTTACAATCTATTAGATCTAATCCCACTCGGAATCATTGGGGCCTGGCTGGGAGCGTGGTTACTTCTGTTTCTCTTCCTTGGTCAGGTTTTCAATCGAGAAGCAGTTGCAATAACGGTAAGTGGAGTCGCAATCACATTACTCCTGGTTCCATTGTTGTTGAGTTTTCCTAGTTTGAAGGAAAAAACCAAGACACGGCTAAACCTTAAATTTCCTTCTCGCTCGAAAGAAGAGGTTAATGAGTATATCAGCCATCTTAGGTTTCTTTTGGTAGCGGTTATTATCGTAATCATTAGTTTCTTTCCTTTCGTCGCTTGGGTACAATTTTTGGACATAAATATCGCCAATGGAACTTTTCCATATCCCATACGTGTCCCTGGGGAACTGGCGGGAGATCCACAGCGGCCTGATCCCGTAACTTACACTTTTCTGTTTTTCACATATTACATCAATTGGCGCTATACTCATGGAACGAAATACAACCTACCTGACAGTATCGGTTCAGCTGTAAACGATTATGCCATAATCGTGATATTACCATTTTTTGTGGTGGGGATTTGGGCATTTTTTTTCTCTGAGAATCGTAATCCCGCTTTGGGGGCTAGCTTGGTGGCTTGGTTACTAACCATTCCATTTGTATTTTTCCCTGCTCAATTTCAACTGAATTACTACTATATACCACTAATCATTCCGTACATGGCTATTGGTGCCAAGGGGATTGAGTTCATCTATTCATCCGATCACTGGCGGATAACAGTGACCGATAACATCGAAAGAATCTTGGCTGGAACCTATTTTTATATTGAAATTGGTTTTAGTTTAGTAGTTATACCATTAATAACGTTGATCGAACCTATTTCTCAATTGTTTCTTGGTCAAACGGATATTGATACTGTACTGGCTGCAATAGATGTTGCGGGACCTTCATTGCTGCTTGCGGCCGTTTTCCTAATACCTTTCACATTCCTAGCATTTCGAGTCCTCAAAACCTTTCCTGGGATTATCGCCACGGGATTTGCCTATCGGTATTTTGTATTATCCTGGATAAAAGAAGAGAACATTAAGGTTCTCTATGATGTGATTGTTCACGATCTTATCCGTACGCTTTTTAGTTTAGATTTTGAATGGATTCAAGAGATTATTGAATTCGGTGCGCCCTTGGTTACCCTGTTTGGCTTGTTATTGTTGATTCTAGGTTTGTATTGGTTGAAACCCAGAATAAAACCGGAAGCTTACGTTTTTCTCGGCCTTGTTCTCTCTGCAATGCTAGTAAACATATCAGTGACGGCACATTACGATCAAATCCTGGATCTCAGGTTTGAGGAAATGGCTGGTTATATCAAAAGCCATGGAGGGCAATACAACCATTCAACCTGGGTGATTCCCGAGGCGGGCGCCTTTTTTGCGATGCGGTATTATTTGGGTGTAGAAGTAGTGAATGATGGAAATACTCCCTTTGTGAGGAATACATCAACTGGGATGGAAAATTATTATCTTTCTAATTCAAACATTAAATTCTGGGTAGTTATTAATAATTCAAAACACTGGCATGTTCCTGCCTATGCTGAGGAATATCCAAATGCCTATCGTTGGCTAACCACGAACCCTCATCTCGAAAATGTCGATGTGATTGTAGGCCTGCCCGCCTGGTATAAGATGCACCTATTTGTAAATCGGACTTGGATAACCGAGCAGGGATATGAGTGGAAAACTTCACAAGGATGAATTTTTCAGTTCTTCTACGCAAAAGAAGATTAATTCCGTTCTGGTGTTTGATCTCGATGGCCCAACGGCCTTATTAAAGAATATTCGCAAGAATTTCCGCAGCATCATGTACAAATTTCGAGCACTTTGAGAAGGCTTTATTGTCTCGTGCAGTGCGAAGCTTTTCTTCAGTGGAAATATCATAACCAATAAGATCCTTACACAATAGAGTGCCGTTCCGATGTTTGAATTTATTCATGAATCGCTCCCCTAGCTCATATACGGTTGGTGCATCTCGTTTTGAGGATTCTGTCTTTCCTGATTTGCCATATTTCAGGCTAATTGCCATTAATCCGCCAGTTATTGCCCCACACACGTTTCCCGATCGAGAAACGCCTCCTGAAAAGATTTGGGAAAGATTAAGGCAGGTTTCCTCATCTAAACCCATCCCTTGGGCAAAGGTTGAAAATAGAGCTTGTGCACAATTATCCTTTTCTTCAAATCTTCTTACCGCCGCTTCGATAAAATCATCGGCCATAATGAACTACCTCGTCGTGAATTCTTCGATCATTCGATGGTTCATCGGGTATAAGGTTACTGTTTCTATGCGTGCGAGAAGAATAGCCTTGTATTTAAAATCCTGTAACTTTCTGGGGGGTCTGTCCCAATAAACTATCTTCCGCTATACGGGGGATTTTACAGTGAATTGTGAGCCACATTGGATCTGACGAAGCAAGATCTTAAGGATTTGGCCCTAGCAGGAAGGATTTCTCGTCTTACACTTGATGCTGTAGCAAAGTACGTTCGTCCAGGGACATCAATTGGTGCCCTACACGATACATTGGTTAAACTTATAACGAAAACCCCGGGAGCAAAGCTGGCCTTTCCTCCTAATATTTCGATAAATCAGTGTGCAGCCCACGATACCGCGGCTCCTAAGGAAAAACGGGTAATTCCAAAGCGTGGTTTAGTAAAAATCGATATCGGTACAAATATGAATGGAATGCTCTCCGATACCGCGCGAACATTTTCAATGGACGGAAAATACGGGCATCTCATGGCTGCACCGAAAATCGCCCTAAAAAAAGCGATAGAGATAATCAAACCTGGCGTACGAGTGTCAGAGATTGGGGAGGTTGTTCAAGAAACAATCGAAGGTTTTGGATTCAAACCAATTGCGAATCTTACAGGGCACCAAATGGAAAAAGGACTTCTTCACGCAGGTTTATCCATTCCAAGTGTTAAGTCCTTTCCTTTAGCTAAACGCTCAAAATTAAAAGCTGGAACGATCGTAGCTGTGGAGCCTTTTGCCACCACAGGAGAGTCTGGGCTGGTAGAAGATGCTCAGGGTCCCGCATTAATATACTCCATTGGAAATGGTAACCCAAGGACGCCGATTGGTCGTCGTTTGACCGAGCAGTTTCAAAAACTGCCCTTTTCATTACGTTCTGCCTACTTTCTCTTAAGGCAAGAAAGCGTCGAATTAGAAGAAATTACACAAAGTCTCAGTAAGGATAGATTTCATGGATATAAACCGTTGGTGGAAAGGACGGGAGGATTGGTGAGTCAAGCCGAACACACCATCCTAGTTATGCAAGAGGGAGCAAAAGTAATTACTCAATAATTGAACTGCCTTCGACCGCGTTAACGATTTCTCATATTCTGTAGCCTGAGAGAAGATTCTTGACTTCCAAGCAAGTATGTTCAAAGCCCTGGAACTTCCTACTATTAATTCAAGATCACGTGTTTCTGGAGCAGTAACTAGGATCAACTGATGTTATGTTTTCCTAAAAATTCAAAAACGAATTTATTGAAGTATTCTGGTTGTTTTGCCGTATCATGATCTCCTTCAAGGTTAATCCTTTGAGCATGAGAAAGATGTTTTTCTAGAACTTCGAACGCAATTGAGGGATTTACTGTGTCCTGATTTCCTGTAATCATTAGAATAGGAACCTTAATCTCTGAAAGCTGATTTAGATAAACTTTTGATCCCCCTCGATTCCGCTTGATTTGGATTTCGGTGTATGAAAGCAGTTTCTGGATTCTTTTTACAATCTTCCATAGCCACGACGCGGTTCTCTTTTTTTGATCACCAGAACGTTTTTCCTTACTCAAAAAATTCCAAGCTCTGGTAGTTTTGCTCATGAAGGGTCTTGGGCTAATCAAAATAATGGCTTTGACGTCTTCAGGATACCTTAATGTATACATTAACGCTAATGTTCCCCCGATACTGTATCCTACGAGAATCTGCCTTGGAAGTCTCAATTCATCCTTGATAAGAGCACGAATATCATGAAGATGGTCTTCGGTTTTGTGTTTCTCCACCCTTTTCCCTAGGGAGGATTTCGCAAATCCCCTGAGATCTGGTGCAACCAACCGAAACCGGGTATTCAAATCATTATCCCTGAGCTGGGCTCCCCAATGCGACTCCGAACTTCCTAGATAACCATGAATAAATACCATGGGAGGTTTATTATCACCCTTGATTTGGTAAAATAGCTTGTAACCTTCTCGAAAATAATATGGCATTCGTGTTTGGACCCCTAGCAATTCTGGTTTCTGCTTGTCAAAAATAATTTTCGGAATGGAACTTTCAATTATAATTAAGCCAAAAGGAGTGAGATTTTTATAGCCTTATATCAACATAATAGACCTCATAATCAGGTTTAGGATTCAAGCGGGGAAATCTTATAGATTCATGGTTTTGTTCTTTTATAAGATAATCAATCCTTATTTAGTGGATAAGGGATTTTTTTTGAGCCAATTGAGCTTTACAAATAGAGATATTGGATTTTTCAGTGTTTTTGCTGTTTTAATAGTAGTATTTGCTCTATTTAAGGATACTTTTCGTACCAATCCTTTAATTCTAATCTTTTTTATGGTCATTGGTTTAGTTTACGCAATTTTAGCGAGCGAAAAAGCAGTAGGCGGAATGGATGCTGTTGGTAAGAGGGCCAAACTTACGCCCTATGTTTCGGGAATGCTATCTAGTTTGGCCAGTAATACCCCTGAACTTGTAATCGGGTTTTTTGCAATTCTCTCAGGCCAGGTTGAGTTCGCAATTGCGTTTATCATCATTGCAACAGGGTTTAACATCCTTATGTTGGGAATTCTTATTATCATTGGGAATTTTCGTCGAGGGACGAGCATTTCCATCCCTCCCGAGGTAGTGGAAGTTGAAATTCCAATTGTTCGGGTGGCAATTGTCTTTGTGGGAGCTATCTGGACACTAGGTATTGTCCTCTTTGCTTTGGAGGCAATCGAAATTGCGAGCGAAGCTGAAGCTGTCATACCGTTCCTTCCCTATGAAGCAAGCGCTTTAATGGTGATTGTTTATCTCTTTTATCTTTTTTTTATCCTGCGTCATAATCTCCAGCACCGTGTTCAATCATCCTCCAATGTCTCCTCCGCTTCTAATCAAACTGAGACCAAAAGAGGCTTTCTTCTGTTCATTCTTGTTCTTGCGTTTGCGGCCATCTTTTTTGCGGGAGAAATGATTTCCTCTTCTGTTGAGCTTTTCTTAGAAAGTAGCCAACAGACAGGGATTTCAATAAACGAATTTCAATTGGCATTTGTTATCGGAGCCGCCGCATCCATTCCAGAACACGCAATTGCCCTGCTTGCCGTCAGACACGAAGGGGGGATAGAGCTCGGTCTGGGCAATCTCATCGCAGGATCTATGCAGAATCTACTCTTAATGACAGGTCTTGTCGCCTTGTTTTCTTTTCTGGGGGCGATTCTAGGCATTCCTGGCAATGACCTGCGTGGGATACCTTTGATACATTATGTTGAAGGCGAAGTCCCTATTCCGTTTCTCCTCGTTCAGTATGGTTTCGCATGGCTGCTCCTATTTCTGATCAAATCTTCTATGACGGACGATCAGAAGCTGGATTTCTACGAGGGGTTCACAATTACCATAGCTCAACTATTTGTTTTTATTATATTCTTACGTGGGATCCTTGTTTAGTAGAAGTCTCCCCATGCTGTATTAATGGATAAACAGGTGAGACGACAATAAGATCGCTCGATAAGTCCCCAGAGACCATTTCACGAATGTTCTCATCCATCGCGTCACGCTATAATCTGATGAACAATGTGATGACGGGGTTTACTCATCACTTAACTCGAAGATTTGCCCTCTCTCTCACCAAATTTAAGACCGGACAGCGCGCAGTCGATCTTGCAACAGGTACAGGAGATTTTGTAAAGCTATTAAATGCTAAAGGTGGCGAAAAGTCGGTTGTTATTGGGTGTGACCTATCTAGGGAAATGCTTAGTCTGGCAAAGAATCAGAATCATCGAACTGACTTTATACAAGCAGACATTAACACTCTTCCATTTTTAGACAATTCTTTTGATCTATCTACGATATCATATGGTCTCAGGAATGTTCAAGATCCTCTAGTCACGCTTACAGAAATATTTCGAATAATCCGCCCAGGAGGCCGTCTTATTATTGTTGAATCGAGCCTTCCTATGAATACGGGAAGTCGGTTTCTTATTTGGTTTCATTTCACAAAAATTGTCCCGCGTTTGGCATCGTTTTTTCGTTTAAGCACAGCAGCCTACAATTATTACTTCGAGTCCGTCAAACAGTTTCCAATAGGAACAAAATTTTTTCATCTGCTAAGAAACGCAGGATGGAGTCATGTTACATGGTATACAAGACTTTTCGGAGCTGTTTCGATCTACCTTATCACGAAAGGGGTATCCTAGCTTCGATCGCTACTCATTCAATAGCTCGGCCTCACCGTGGGTCAGGACTGAATACCCGTCTTGATTATCAGTCCTAAATCCCAGAATCTGGCTTTCATTGGTTTTCTTGATTAACCAAGCATGAGTTGTTAGGGCGTCCCCCATAAAAACAGGTCTTGCAAAACGCGTTTTTATGCATTTGAGTTTGGTTGGACTTGTATCTGTCCCATTTAGGATTGCCTGTGCGGCAAACGCCATTGTACAAAGGCCCTGTAATATCACATCTGGTAAACCCACCATCCGAGCAAAATCTGGATCAAGATGTATTGGATTCATGTCACCAGATGCTTTTGAGTATCGAATGGCTTGGTCTGATTCAACAACCATCTTTTCTTGGAATAGAAAATCCTGAATTTGAGACGGGGATGGTATTTTTTGAGTTTTCGATCTGGATCTTCCCTTTTCTTGATTTTTGAAGAATAAACCTGCCCGCATTACAAAAACCAGATCAGAATGGTGATGTCCTTCGATTCTTATCCACAGCACTTCGCCAGATGATTTGACATCAATGGATTCGAGTTGGGTTGAAGTCCGGATTTGGTTCCCGGGTTTTAAGGGTCGGGTATAAGTGATCGAATGTTCTCCATGAACCATTCGTGAGAAATCAAGATTTAAAGTTGGATCTTGGACCAGTTTATTACTAACTGAGAACATCGTGGTCACAGGGAAGAGAGGCGGGACTAGGCGCCGAGATTCATCGGTATCGAAATAACCTGGATTCGTCTCGTTTGTAGCCTTAGCAAACTCAAGAGTTCGAATTGGGTCTATAGTTTCAATCGAGCCAGAATAACTTCTGCCAATTATTGCGGAATCAAGAATTTGAGGGAACTTCTTCATGGGAAACTCTTCCGATCACAAAATCTGCATTTCAAGATATGAGCAACAAATGCAGTATTTACGTGGTAAAATCGACATTATCCCGAGTTTAAAGAGAAGACATAACGCAGGAGTTACTCGTGCGGAATTAGTATAAACATCTTTATACTGATCAAATTTATATACTAGTTCAACCTTAAAGAAGATTGTTTGCCAATGAAATCCGCCCTCACCATTCCAGAGATTAGCTATCATTTGCATCGGTTGTCCTCCGATCTCCAGAATGACCTAGTTGAGTATTCTCAACAAAATCATTGGGCCACCAAGGATTTACATGAGATCTGCAATGAGTTAGAATTGTTCATTGAATCCCGCTCAACCCATGAACCAACCTATGATGTACTCTTGTTTATGTACGCCCAATTACTCTTTTTCTCTGGAAATCTCACTAAACTAAATGATCTTTTTACAATAACCGCTAGTACGCCGACTATGGGTGTTCAACTTTACTATGCCATTGGTCTGGTATTTCAAGGTCACACACAAGAGGCAGAAGAGATTTTATCTCGTATCCTGAAGGATCAAACTTTCAACGAGCAAGATGATAGTTTTCAATTAGAGGTGTTAGGGATAGATTTGTTTATTCACTCTATCAAGCGTGAATATCTCAAGGTTGCACAAAAATACGAGAAACTAATTGATTTTGCGATTTCAAAGAATCTAGCTACAGATGAAGTGGGAACCCACCTCCTTGCCATCCCTAAAATACGGCATGCCTATTCTCTTCGAGCAAGTGGGAAAGTGGGAGAAGCTATTAGGTTATTAAAGGCCTGTCAAAGGGACTTGGAAACATTTCCTCATCGATATTACCAGGTGATGACACTTACCCGTCTTGGTCATTGCTATCACAATGGTGGAAGACTAAAACGAGCCATCGAGCTATATGATGAAGGAATTGATATTGCCTTAGAACTACAAAGTTGGGTCTTGCTTTCTATCCTTTACAATCGCGTTGGATTTGTTATGATCCAGAATGAGAATTCCTCGAGAGCCAAGGATTATTTTGAAAAAGCATTAACATATGCAGAGATGGCCGGAGCCATTTGGTTGACTATCGGGCCTTTGGCTAATCTGGCGCGATGGAAAATAGCACAGGGCAACATAAAAGAAGCCATTGACGACTATCATCAGTTTGCCAAGGTTGCTGAAGGAGTGGGCGATCATAGGGAATTATGTTATGCACAACTCGGCCTAGCGGATCTATATGAAAAAATCGATGATATTCCAAAATCAATGTACTATTTAGGGAAAGGAGTTGAGCTTGGTGTTAAGCTCGGAATTCTTGAAATCATTCCTCAGGACCGACAACGTAAAAGCTCCAGACAAAGATGGTCTCGCTATAAGGACGAGGAGAAAAATTAGCTAGCCAAATAAACCTTCGAAGTACTGAGGATACCTGCCATGGGCAGTCAGGATTTAAATCCCCAGCCCTTCTTTGGTGCAACCACCAGTGAAGTACAGGAGGCTAATTTGGCAGTTCTGGGTATCCCTTGGGATGCTTCTTCCTCATTTCAAATAGGAGCCGCCTTAGCCCCCCAATACATTCGAACTGCTACATCAGGCCAGCTATATAATCCATATACCGAAGATCTAGTGAATCTTAAGGAGAAATGGAAGATATATGATTGGGGGGACGTTCATGTCCCTGATGATGTACAAGAAGCAAAAGATTACCTAGTTAAGATCCATGCTACCTTGAAGACCGTTCTACAGGAGAATACAGACATAAATTTTCTTTTTCTCGGAGGAGATCACCTTTCTACATATTTTTCTCTTACCAGTCTTTATGAATTGGGGATTTTCCATAACTCGGGTTTAATCTATCTTGATGCCCACCCTGATCTTTATTTGGAATATGAAGCTAGCCCATACTCTCATGCTTGTGTTGTCCGAAGATTGATTGAGGAAATTCAGGTTGATCCAAAAAATATCTTTCAGGTAGGAATACGTGCAGCAACCCCCTCACAAGCGAATTTTGCCAAAAAGATGGGAATAACAACAATCTCAGCACGTGAATTTCAGCAATTGGGAGCTGATGCTGTGGCAAAAATAATAGGTAACCTTCTAACAAATGCTGTTGATAGCATCTATCTTTCCATAGATCTTGATGTATTAGACCCGTCCTGTGCTCCTGGCGTACCTAACCCAGAACCAGGGGGACTCCTAACGCGTGATCTTGTAACTTTCATCCAAACATTGCCAAAAACTCCAGTCCGAGCTTTTGACGTTGTCGAACTTCTTCCCGCGAAGGATATAACTGGAATCACAGGATTTGCGGCAGCAAAGATTATTAGGGAAACTTTGGGTAAGATTGATCCTTTTTCATCTATATCGGAAGATTAATT
The DNA here is from genome assembly GCA_048881705.1 of Candidatus Heimdallarchaeota archaeon. Taxonomy (GTDB): domain Archaea; phylum Asgardarchaeota; class Heimdallarchaeia; order Hodarchaeales; family Hodarchaeaceae; genus Hodarchaeum. The sequence continues at coordinate 79,956 of JBHLSH010000002.1, forward strand.
TTTGGACGACATCTATTTGCCACTGCCAGTAGGATATAAATCACTGGTCCTCTTGAAAAGATGATCCAAGAAAGCTTTTCAACAAATTTACGGATCCCAAATTCTTGAAAACGACTAATTATGGTTAAGGGATAGCGTTCTCATTGCGTGAACATTTATGAAGAGGGATAAGGTAATTACAATAATTGGCCCGCGTATCGTGTTTTAGGTGGTATATCGGTCGTGGAATTTGAAGATGTTCGTCTCAAAGGATTTGCAAGACGTATCACGGTTAAGCAGGCGATTAACTTCTGTATGGCAAGTTTTCCTGTATTTGATCCTGTAGTCGTCTCACTAAAAACTGCTTCCGTTACCAATCGTATATTAAGACAGGATATCAGATCACTGCGCCCTGTACCCCCTTTTGATCGCTCGGCAGTAGATGGATATGCGGTAAGGGCAAATGAAACCTGGGGAGCTTCGGAAAGTAATCCGATAACGTTCGAAATCATTGGAGAAGTGGAAATAGGGACTCTTCCAGGGGTAAAATTAGAACCAGGCAAAGTAATTCAAATTCCAACAGGTGGAATGGTGCCTGAAGATGCCGATGCGGTAGTCATGGTCGAAGATACGAATATAATTGCATCAGAAGGTAACAAGCCGAAAATAATTGAGATTACAAAAGCAATTCACCCGAGAAAGAATCTTGCCCGTGCTGGGGAGGATTTGCAGGCGGATCATCTTCTCCTGTTAAAAGGACGAAAATTAAAGGCTGTAGATCGCGCATTTCTTCTCTCAGCAGGGATAACAAAGATTGATGTGAGTCCAATCCCTTCTATTGCAATATTTTCGACTGGAAATGAATTAGTTGAAGCTTGGCATTCGGAATTGCCACCAGGTAAAGTTCCTGATGTTAATTCAGTCAACCTCTTTGAATTTTGCAGAGAAGAAGGTTGGAACCCTCAGATTCAGGGAGTCATCCCTGATGACAAATGGAAACTCAAGGAAGCGCTCCTTAAAGCAACCCAGAACTTCGACGTTATCCTTCTTAGTGGAGGATCTTCGGTAGGAAAACGTGATTTTACTCCCCCGCTCCTAAATGAACTGGGTAAGGTCATATTTCATGGCATCGCTATGCGCCCAGGTGGCCCCGTTATTGCAGCAAATATCAGCAATAAGATCGTTTTTGGATTACCTGGATTTCCGGCCGCAGCATTAATCGCATTCAGGTTCATATTTCGGCCAGTGATTTTTGGGCTTCTCGGACTTGATCCTAGTTATACCCCTATCACCCTTGAGGCACGTATAACTCGGAATGTAGGATCCAAACTGGGCCGTCTAGATTTTTTAAGAGTAATCCTGACAAAAGTAGATAATGGGCAGTTAGTTGCCAAACCAATGGAGATAGGTGGTTCTGGGTTACTTCGGAGCATTGTTCATGGAAACGGAATTTGTTTAATACCAGAAACCTCCGAAGGTCTTAAGGAAGGGGATTTAGTGGATGTGATTGTATTGGATAGAGACCAAATCAATTATAGTGCTAATGTAGAAGAAGATTTCTCTTTATAGAATTTTGGAGTGAATATTATTGAGCAAGAAAAGAGAATTTCTTGATTTGATCTCCGTTGAGAAAGCCCGACGTATTCTTTTAGATGCTTTTTCCTGGACACCAAAAATAGAAAAAATCCCTCTGCTAGAGGCCAAAGGTAGGATTTTAGCACAAGATGTGGTTGCGAAAATTGATACCCCCCCTTTTGACAGGTCATTGATGGATGGCGTTGCCGTTCGTGCGGAGGATACGTTTGGGATTGAAGAAGCGGAACCCCGTACTTTCCGTATCATTGAAACCGTTTCAGCTGGAAAAACAGCAAAAAGGTCATTGGAAGAACCGGGTACATGTATTGAAATCGCCACAGGAGCTCCAATCCCTCGTGGGGCCAATGCAGTTGTGATGGTCGAGCATACATCAAAAGTGGAACCAACGAAGGTAAAGATCTACAGATCGATAACTCCTTACGAGAACATTGATCCCGCAGGATCCGATATTATGCTCGGGGAAACGATACTACGCAAG
>JBHLSH010000002.1:82108-186486 GCA_048881705.1 Candidatus Heimdallarchaeota archaeon
ACAGATCGATAACTCCTTACGAGAACATTGATCCCGCAGGATCCGATATTATGCTCGGGGAAACGATACTACGCAAGAATGATCACTTGACACCCGTACGTTTAGGTATCCTTGCAGCGCTAGGATATGATCGAGTTCCAGTAAGGACCCGCCTAAAAGTCGGCATTCTCTCTTCAGGAGATGAATTACGGGCCCCTGGGGAATCACTTCCGATAGGATGTTTATACGATTCGAACTCAACTGTTCTAATGGGGCTTGTAGAGGACTGTGGAGCTGACCCAGAGTTCCTTGGAATTTGTCCTGATAATATGAATGATTTTATTGAAACCCTGATTAGAAATCTAAGGATCCAGGATATAGTTTTAATTTCTGGCGGCACCTCGGCAGGAGAAGGAGACTTTTCTTATCGGGTTATAACTGAATTAGGGGGCCGTTTATTATTTCATGGAATCTCGATGAAGCCAGGAAAACCATTGGCGGCAGGTTTGGTGGATGGCACGCTCATCCTTACATTACCTGGATTTCCAGCTTCCTCCATCTTTTCGTTTAATGAGGTTGTTGCACCTCTTGTTTGTCATTGGACTAAAACTTCTCGGCCTCAAGGCCAGACAATTCAAGCTAAAGTAGGCCAAAGACTCCGAAGTACACCAGGTCGAACTCACTTTAGATTGGTACATATTTTAAAAAAAGGAACAGATTATCACATTTTTCCTGTTAAGGGAAATAGCGGTTCTGTTTCGATGTTGGAACGAGGTGATGGATATATTATCATCCCTGCTGAAGTTGACTATCTTAGCATGGGAACCACGGTACCGGTTTCCCTACTGCGAGAGGAACTTTCGATTCCAGATGTGGTATTTATTGGAAGCCATGATATCCTTATTGATTTACTTTTCAATGATTTTCGAGATACACATCCAAATTATGTCACAAAACTCATTTCAACTGGTTCAACTGGGGGGTTGGCGGCTCTCAAACAGGGAGCCTCCGATATCGCGGGGATTCACCTGTTAGATGCATCTACCAACACGTACAATATCCCGTATCTAGAAACCTGGGAATTAATGGAAAATGTTACAATTATAAAAGCTTATAATAGGGTTCAGGGATTATATGTTCCCAAAGGAAACCCAAAAGGTATAAGTAGGTTAGAAGATCTCGTTTCTCCCGACATTCTGTTTTTAAACCGAAATGAAGGAAGCGGAACGCGAGTATTATTTGATTCGCTATTAAAAAAGACCTTCGATGATCAAAACATTTCACAGCAAATCAACGGGTACTCATCAGTAGCATACTCACATAGTGCGACCGCCTCCAGCGTAAAACATGGAAAAGTAGATGTGGCGATGGGTATCCAATACTATGCGAAATATTTTGGTCTAGATTTCATCCCCATAGGAGAGGAAGAGTATGACCTAATTATAAATAATTCAAGTCTTGAAAAGCCAGCCGTGAAGGCTCTTCTAGCAATATTTTCATCCACTCGCTTTCGCAATCAAGTGGAAACCAAGATCCCCAATCTTAAATGGACTGATAGAAGCTAAAAGGCCGGTGTCGTTCTATGGCGATTAATATATCTGATAAACCTATACAGAAACGGACAGCGAAGGCCATGGGAAAATTATTTCTGTCTCCAGGCTCAATTAATCGTATAAAATCAAAAAGAGTTGAAAAGGGGGATCCGCTCGAAAATGCCCGTTTGGCAGCGATTCATGCGGTCAAAAAAACTCCTGAACTGGTATTCATGGCCCATCCAATTCCAATAGAAGGAGTTAAGACTGAACTCAACGTAAATGAGGCTGAGAATGCGATTATCTTAACTTGTTCTGTTACCTCAACAGCCAAGACAGGTGTAGAAATCGAGGCATTGGCAGGTGTAATGAATGGCTTGCTTGCCATTTTTGATATGGTAAAAATGTATGAAAAAGACTTCGAAGGAAATTATCCTCTATCCACTCGGATCGATAACGTTTGCGTTCTTTCCAAAAAGAAAGAGGATCTTTAAGGCCGTACGGTTGAATGAAATCCATGTCAACTAAAGAAAAGCATATCTTAGAACCTGATCTGGCGCTTTCTGCCCAGATTGTTGTTGTGAGCGATTCTTTATCTGCCGCGGGCAGCAAGCGTTGGCGGAAGCTAGACAAATCCGCAAAACGAGCGGAACAAATCTTGAAAAACCGTCAAATCACCCTTTCTACCCCAATCGTCGTTCCTGATGATATCGAACACATTCAACGTTCAGTTTCTAAAGCACTGGAATTGAAGACGAATTTAATTATAACAATTGGAGGTACTGGAGTCGCCAAAAGAGACGTAACAATCGAGGCGATCCGACCTCTCTTAGAAAAGGAATTAATCGGATTTGGGGAACTATTTCGTCAAAAAACTTATCAAGAAGTAGGTACTGTTTCAATTATGACTCGTACCCTGGCGGGAGTTGCTCAAAAATCCTGTGTTGTTTGTTTGCCTGGATCACCAGATGCGGTAATCCTCGGATTAAAGCTTATTTTGGAAGAGCTTCTGCACATCATAAACCTACGGGGTTGAAAGATTATTGACAAATGTAACCAATTATAACATGCTCGGTCAGGTCCTAGAAAAAGATTCAATCACTTTGACTCAAATGCTCCATGAAACCAAGAAAAATCCAAATTTCAGAAAGGCAGGGGATATTATAACCTTTACTGGAGTTGTCCGCGAGACTACAGGAGATCCCGAGGGCGTTTCAGGCAAGAAGGTTGAGAAAATCGAGATTCAGGTTCACAAAGAAGTTGCAGATCGGCAATTAACTCTGATCTGTCAGGAACTCATCGAGACACATGATCTGATTGAGGCACGGATAGTCCATTTTTACGGAATATTTTCTCTAGGTGATGTTCTCGTCCACTGTATAGTGGCATCGAAGCATCGAACAGAAGGATTTACTGCTTTAAAGGAAATGATAGAAGCCTATAAACATCGTGCATATATCTGGAAGGCAGAAATCTATACTGACGGTTCTGAGAAGTGGATTTCAACGATTCCCTTTAAAGAAACCTAGGAATGTTCGTTTCACCATAGTCTCATTGAGGAAAACCGATGATAGAAACTAGCTTTATTTTTGGCAAGACTAAAGAAGAGCAGATATTGGCCGCCGAATCGAACAACACTCAACATGGTTCGAAAGGTTACGGTTGGTGACTTTGACATCGATCAAGAAATGGGAAGATGATGATCTCTGGGTTACAATAGATCTTGATCTGTGTAATGCCCAAGGGGACTGTGTGGATATCTGTCCTGAAGAAGTTTACGCGATTGTAAATGGAAAGGTCGTTGCGGACAATATTGCCGCATGCACCGAATGTGCTGCATGTGACGGAGTTTGCCCAACTGATGCCATTTTAGAGCATTGTTCATGGTAATCTGCAAAAAATGTTTTGCCCAATCAACTTCTTTGTTCGTTCTTCATACCCCGAATCTTTTAACGAGGGAAAAGTCGGGGATATAGACATAGGCCATCAATTTCTCCGATACAGTTTCTACTTCAACGAGGGATCTGTGATACAGAGAACCTTCTCCTTCAATACGATCGAGCTCCACCCAATGGGAGGATGTAACCTTAAAATATACCTCTCCTGGAACTGAAGATCTGAAATCCTCTACAATAAATGGAAACCCCAGATCAGGTGGTTGAACCTTCCTATAACCATGTAAGGTGGCATTTTCGTACATTAAACCAGCCAATAGATGATGACGGCTTTGGCCTGACTGTAGGGTGCCATATACGAATAATCGATCGCATTCCATAAGACTGACTGTCCTTTATTGAATTTGGCGTCCATATGTCCGATTTAAGGCCGCCAATTCCTTTCCTTCTTCCGCAGTTAGTTGATTCCATGAAAATCTCCATTGCCAATTCCCTTCAGACGTACCTGGAGTATTCATCCGGCCATCCTGCCCAAGTCGGAGTAAGTCTTGAAGCGGGATAACACATAGCTGGGCTACCGAGCTCCATGCCAATCTGATCAAATCTCCTACAATATCTTTACCTGGGGAGTTTGTATACTCTAAAACTTGCTGCTTTACGTGTCGGGGGCTATTTTTGAACCAACTTAATGTTGGAGGATTATCATGGGTTCCCGTATAAACTATGGTTTTAGTAGTAAAATTGTGTGGTAAATACTTGTTTGTTAAATTCTGCTTTTCGTTAGCAGACCCAAAAGCAAATTGAAGTACCCGCATGCCAAAAAACCCGGTTTGTTCTAGTAGTTGCTCGACTTTAGGGGTGATATAGCCAAGATCTTCCGCAATAATTGGGAGGGAACCTAATTCCTTACTTAAAGTCGAGAAAAGACATATTCCTGGTCCGGCGACCCACTTTCCGTTGAGGGCTGTTTCATCTTCTGCTGGTATTTGCCAATAAGATTCAAATCCCCTAAAATGGTCGATTCGCAGTATATCCACTAACTGCAAGGAATGCTTAATACGTTTAATCCACCATCCATACCCGTCCTCTTTCATTCGTTCCCACTGATAGATAGGATTTCCCCAACGTTGGCCTGTCGGAGAAAAATAATCCGGAGGGACTCCGGCCACGACCGTTGGATTCCCATCATCATTTAGGTAAAATAAATGCTTATTGACCCAAACATCCGCGGAGTCATGGTCAACGAAGATTGGGATATCTCCTATGATTTTGGCCCCTTTTTGGTTAACATATTCTTTTACTTCAACCCATTGCGTCCAAAAGAGAAACTGGACAAATTTATATAGTGAAATCTCTGACCTATGGTTTTGTCGCCAGTCACTAAGTGATTTTGATGTTCTATTTCGTAACGACGGTTTCCATTCTGTCCAGGATGCCATTTTGTGCGCTTTCTTAATCGACATGAATAAACAGTAGTCTTCTAGCCAAAATGAATTATCCTGTACAAACCGTTTCAAAAGAGATTCCAATTTATTAAAGGATCCAGATTCAAAATTTTGATTTGCGGCTTTTAACAACTCCCATTTGAATGGAATCACCTTATCAAAGTCGACAGTCAAATCAGGGAAATTTTCAGGGCTCAAATTATCTAGTAAACCCTGATCGACTAATTTATCGGGACTTATTAACAAGGGATTTCCTGCAAAGGCAGATATGCAAGAATAGGGAGAATTTCCATATCCTGGGGGACCTAGAGGAAGAATCTGCCACAAAGATTGGTGAGCCTCATCTACTAGGAAGTCTATGAACCTATAGAGATTCGGACCCAAATCACCAATTCCCCATTTGCCTGGAAGACTTGTAGGATGTAAAAGGATACCACTCAATCTATGGGATTGAGAAGACCCATTTACCCAAGAAGCTCTCTGGGATGATATATGCATTCTCAATACCTTTCTTGAACCCCAGATACCGCTCATACTTTATAGAATCTACTTAAAATCCAAATCCTCCAAACAACCGCCGCGACATGTCTTCCGACTCATCTAATGCCACCAGGATCCTATCATTTGATTCTAGGGGGATCTTAAGTCCACGGACGACTAGAGCATTTGTAATCATAATACTTTTGAATCCAGAAACTAGAAGGTCATTTTCGGTGTACGTTAGGGCATAATCGGCCGCCAATCGGCCTTGGATCTGGGTTCCTTGGCTGATTCCATACCTTCTTCCCTGTCTATCTGTAATAGTACGGCTACGTCGAAGTTCAGCTACAACAAAAACCTTACCTTGCTGGCGAAGTTGTTCAAATGATTGGGTCTTGTATTCAACCTTTAATTCCCCCCGTTTACTATCGACTTGGGCAATGTTTCGATTAAGTTTTATCTCAAGAATATCCGAATATGGCTTGAGAGAATCTAACCATCGTTTTACACTTTCTTGTACTGTTTCTCTTTTTCCATTATCTCGTATAAATTCCGCCTTCATACCATAAACTATGGCTTGTTCGGTATTTTGACGATGATAAGGATCCAGATCATTCCTTCCTTGTGCATGAAGATGAACAGCATGCAAAGCAGAAACACAGCATAGGTTTGCTAAATCTACCAACCTGTTCGTGTCCTGTTGAACATCAAAGATCCGGATTTCTACTCGATTGGTCATTAATGAAGCATCTTTGTCGTCTCCAATGTTTGTGAATGGCCCTCGAGGTGTGATATCTACCAGTCGATCCCCCCGTGGATTTGTTACGACTTGTTTCACGTTATCTGGCGAGCCAAGCCGTAAGGTATATCGCCGCCGCCCATAATATTGAATTGGAACAAGGGCTGCCACTTTTTTTGGCGTTTGGATCGTGGCAGATCCATTAGGCTTTAAAACCGAGCTATTAGCGACACGTTGAGAAGCAATTCCACTGAAGCTGCCCTGGAATACCGCAGAATTTGCAGACAGAGCGATAAGCTCTGGCAAATAGTTCCAGAAATAATTGTGTACTGCATAGAGTTCTTCAACATTCATGATGTGGTGTTGGACAGAAACGTTGATATGCGTTCCAACGATAGGATTTGGATCACTCTGGATTGGATGTAGGCTTTGGGCCAACAATTTAAAGCCAAGCTGTGCCGCAGCGTCGGACAATAACCGCCGACCCTCTGTAACCGCTTCATGGAGACGATGGGGAGGTAATGGAAGTGTAACGTATTCAATCTGCGTCAGTGCGGGTTCTGCGTCTAATCCTCGAACTCCAGTCATCAATGTCTCAAGTCGTTTCGGGTCCCTCTCTAAGATCTCTGCAGCACGTACCATACAATCATCAGCAGCCTCAACCAACGTACCATCCTTGTGAATGAGCAAAAATTCTTCCTCCACTCCACATAGAACAGAATAATCCCGTAATGATTCAAATGTAATTTCACGTGTCTCGCTAGAGGATAACATGGAACCACACCTTATTAATTTCAGTAGCGCCTCGTTTTTGATCTGAGATGACTATTTAGATCTGATTATTTGATAATGATGGGGGTTTGTTAACTCACAACAGGGCCAATTAGAGGAACCGTAAAAGTCTCGAAACGAGTTACAACAATAAATAATACGGGACCTGTATTGATTTTCATTCTTCAATTTTTTAGATTTGTGATTTTAGAACTAGCCATAGTTGCAAATACAAAAGGAGTGATTATTCTTGACCAGAGTCTAAATTCACTTTTTATAGGATCGTCTTGATCCTATAGTGGAATTCTAAGGTAGAAAGAGTGCTGCGCCTTCTCAGTATCGATTATACATCAAAGAAGGCCAATTTCCTGACCACACTATTATGCATCTCTGGAAATGGCAATATTCAAACATTGAATACTGAATAAATCAGAGTTTCAAAGTTTCTGATTGCTTCCATTGTCGGACCAATATCATTTATTGGGAGATAGATAGTATTATCTAAAGCGTAATCTAAATTGAGGAGAGGGATTCCATGATGAGTATGATTAGAGAGACTCCATGACCCATCCAAAATCCCAAGTATCTTGTGTTCTTTTGAAAAGACAAGTGAAAGAGAAGATCCATTGTCGTATGCAAGATCCATTAAGTATGTGGGAGGCCAAATTTCCGTCAAATTTGTAATCTGGTCTGTTGATTCGTTGATTGGTGTAATGGCCGCACGAAATTTGGTAAAAACTTGGTTCAGATCATTCTGGTCTATGTAGGCGAAATCGGCTAATGGCTCATGAATTAATGCCATCTGTTGGGAACCATTCGCTAAACGACCAACTCTCACTCCATCAATGTATTTGTTAAAGTGTGTACTTAGGTTAAGATTAGTAAAAGTGTTATTATAGCACCACACATATGCAATCTCGTCTTCTGATGCGCTCATTCTAGATGCAATTCGAAATCCAATTCTGTTATCATCGGGAGGCTGCTCATTTTCTTCGACGGGCTTTAAAAGCAAGGAGAGTGAATTAAGAGCTATCGCTAGCACAATTATACCGCAAAAAACTATAACTAGACCGTAAATTTCAGTTTTTTTTACATTCATTTTCTCTAATTCCTTTTCCAACAATTCTGAGGTGGTTAGGATTTTCTGGGATAGCGCCGGACCCGTTAGAAATCTGAAAGAATCCGAACTGAGTATAGCCACAGTCATTTAAAGAACCAAATATTAGAACGGGGTTTCTACTCTTTAGAACGGAATAAGAGAGAATTTGTAAGATACCTCATATTTCATATCCTATTCTCTAGAACTTGATGATGTCCAATTGCGAACAGGATTGAAAGCATTTTGCCAAAAAATGGGATTTCCTTCCTGGACAGAACCATCAACATGAAAATTACTTTTAGTGGTAGGTTTCACTCGGGATAATCTAGCAAAGACTACATAAAAACGATTTTCGATGGAAGATAAGACCTAAAAACGATTATTCCGTTAAATTATCGGACAGAATATCTAGTTTAGCTTATTAATTTTGATTTATGTTTTTTGATCGTCAAAAGATCATGAAACTTTACGCTTACCACGAACATCTTGTAATTCCATGTTGTGAATCTGAGCAGAGAATACTAGACAGGGGTGTTTGTATCAAATCATTATATTTCCCGAACTCAATACTATAATGAGAGCCAATTTGCTATCGCAGTGGGGATTCACTCAATCAGCGACTCGTATACTGAAAATGAGGAAGTTATTGTTATTTATCGATCCAGATGACGCTGGAATGATAAAACAGATCTACGCACGAGTGGATTCCTGGTGTATCGGAATAATATCAAAAAAAATCTATTTGTTCTTGGTCTTCTTTTGATTAATGTCCTTGTGATTTCATTTCCTCTCGAGGAAGAAGGGATTTTTGAATCAGATCATCCTTCGACAGAGATCTTAAGGGCCTCACAATCTCATGATCAAGACCAAGTACTATTTCACAACATTCCAAGATTAACAAAAGATGACAGGGCAATTTATGAGAAGACGGATTATAATCCACCTGGTATTAACCTTCGAATCTCAGATTATTATACTCCAGGGTGGGCTGATACTAGATTCAATTTTAGAAAGAATATCACAATAGATTCAACGAAGGTAAGCGGAGATTTAACGAATTTTCCCATTTACATTGACCTCTATGATTCCGATTTGCCACAAAACGCACAAGCTAGTGGTAATGATATTCTATTTACTAATAACTCTGGGCATTTACTTGATCACGAAATCGAGACCTATGACCGCGTATATAATTCAACTCACGCGCATCTTACAGCATGGATAAAAACAAATATTTCTAGTTCTCAGGATACGGTCCTCTCCATGTACTATGGATACCCTGGTGCAATAGATCAATCAAATCCTCGAGGGGTGTGGGATGATAACTATGAGTTTGTTCTCCACATGAACCAAGACCCTTCCTCTTCTGACATATTAGATAGTACTTCCAATGGCTTTGATTTTGATGTTGAAGTGTCTTCGAGCATGACTTCAAATGATCTAGTAGTTGGACAGACGGGCACGGCTCTTGCACTGGATGGAACTGATGACTTCATCTATCTTCCTTTAGCTGAGGGTTTTGTCGGCCCTACAGACAAGTTCACATTTGAATTTTGGATAATGTTTCCAAATGGAGGGCCAGGGCTGAGAGATACATTGGCCATTCCAGCTACATCATTTGGCGCCCCACATTTATATTTTTTTCAGCAATCTGAATTTAAGGTAGCGACTTCAGGATCGACGTATGTTCAGACATCTCAAGACTTTCAAACCACAGTAGGTACTTGGCAGCATATAGTAGCTATCTGGGATGGAACAGGTGGAGGGATCCATCAACTCTATCTCAATGGTTCATTGGATGCAAATGATCCAACGCCACTAACCGGTACACATGTTGCTTGGAATACGCTCTCAATAGGAACTGAGGACTTACCCGGTGATGGGCCTGGTGGCAGTTATGATAATGCCCGTAATCTCCATGCAACAATAAGTGAATTTCGGTTATCAAACGTAGTACGATCCGTTGACTGGATAAACACAGAATATGAAAACCAAAACTCCCCTAAGTCATTTTATTCGGTTAGTTTGGAGGAGAAGCATTCAAATATCTCCGAATGGCATTTACCTGGTTTTAAGTATCGAAAAGGTATTACCATTGATGCCACAGAAGTAAGCGGCGGCGGAATTCTCACCAATTTTCCGGTATTGATAGATCTATATGATTCTGATCTACATCATCCAGATAAAGTTCAAGCCGATGGTGACGATATAGTATTTTCAGATGCTTCAGGAAATTTGCTAGATCATGAAATTGAATTATTTGACCAGAATTATGATTCAACTAACGCTCATATGATTGCATGGATCGAAATTCCCAGCCTTTCAGGCACTGTTGATACTGAAATGTTCATGTATTTTGGCAATAAGGGCATTGGGATTCAGCAGAATCCGACAGGAGTATGGGATTCAAATTATATAGGTGTATGGCATCTAAATCAGGATCCTTCGGGAACAGCACCTCAAATAATAGATAGTACCGCCCCCGCTACTCATGGTACATCCAACGGATCGATGACCTCTAATGATCTAATTGCAGGAAAAATCGGGTATGGTCTGAGTCTCGATGGAGCTGATGATTTTATTGACTTTGGTAATCCCTCAGAGGTTCAAATTACGGGAGCCATCACCGTCGAATCATGGTTCCGTGCACTGGAAGATCAAAACGAGTATTTAATTTCAAAGAATGGCCCGGGACCGGATAAACGTTCATGGGATTTAAGTTTTGATCCTTTTAATGGCACCCACGGCAAACTAGTCTTTCGGTATGATACAGATGGAGTTTTGCCTCATTATGGAGAAGTAGATAACGTTTATTATGAAATTGGCCAATGGCACCATGTTGTGGGTGTATTTAGCCCCTCTAACTATTTAAGGATGTACCTAAATGGTCAATTGGTTTATGATAATTCAACAGCTGCCCCTTCCCAGTATGATGCAGGAAATCCGCTACGTATTGGAGCTAGAGGAGACGATCCTCCAGGTAGCTTTTATAATGGCTCAATTGATGAAGCTCGCATCTCCAATATAGCTCGTTCATCAGATTGGGTAATTACGGGATATAAAAATCAATTTGATCCGAACGGGTTTTCTTCTATCGGTTCTATCGAGATACGTGGTAATTGGACTTTACCCTATTTGAGATTTAAAAAGAGCATTGCAATTAAAAGTTCCGAGGTTTATGGAACAGGAAATCTGTACAATTTTCCTGTTCTAATAGATCTATACGATTCTGATCTCCGTGCAACTGAAAAGGTACAAACGGATGGGGATGATATCGCTTTTACTGATGCCAATGGGGCACGATTGGACCATGAGATTGAACTTTTCGATCAAAGCTTCAATTTATCATATGCTCATTTAATGGCATGGGTAAAAATTCCAATTCTTTCTGGTACTACAGATACCACCATATACATGTGGTATGGAAATTCAGCTGTTAAATCATTGGCGAATCCTATAGGTGTGTGGCAGGATTATGGGGCGGTTTGGCATCTGAATGATGACTTCTTGGATTCCACAGCAAACAATAATGATGGGACAAATTATCAATCAACTGATGTCGGTGGAAAGATCGCGGATGGCCAAGATTTTGATGGGATTAATGATTATATCAATGTTGGATCAGATTCAAGTATTGATAACATTTTTAATGGAGGGGCAACTATTTCAGCCTGGATTTATCCTGAAGGATGGGGTGGCGGTTATTATGGTCGGATTCTGGATAAAGCTGCTCAAACAGCAGGTACAAATGGATGGGTATTGTGTATCGATGGTACAGGAAATCCTTATAACCATTTATTATTTTACAGAGACTTTAGTACAAGCCGAGGACTCTGGTACACTCCTACGGACTCAATAAGTCTTAATCAGTGGCAATACGTGGTAGTAGCTTTCGATGACAGTTCTGATTCAAATGCTCCAAAGGTCTATATTAATGGGATATTACAAACTTTAACCCCAGAACCTTTGCCTAGTGGGTCGGCTACCACGGATGCCGCTCAATCGTTATATATCGGCAATTTTATGGGTGGAGGTAGAACTTTTGACGGTACAATAGATGAACCCCGAATTGCATATAATTATCTTTCAAGTGATTGGATTCAAACCGAGTTTAATAACCAAATAAATCCTTCAAATTTCTATACAATTGGTTTAGAAGAAGAGAGGTTATGGGCTGACACGTCATTCCGTTACAGTAAAGATATCAGCATTAATCAGTCTGAGGTATCCTCTGACTTTACCGATTTCCCTGTGCTAATTGATATTATTGATAGTGACCTAAAAAGTGGAAAACTTCAATCAGATGCGTCTGATATATTGTTTATAGATTCAATAGGGGTAAAACTTGATCATGAGATTGAATCATTCACTCAGTCTGGAAGCGATGGTCATCTAACAGCTTGGGTAAGAGTACCCTATTTGTATGATGCAGAAGACACAGTTATCACAATGTATTACGGTAATTCAAAGATTAGCAATCAAGAAAATCCTGATAATGTATGGGATTCAAATTTCAGAGGGGTGTGGCATCTTTCTGAAGATCCGTCAGTATCCCAAATATTCGATAGTACGTCGTACAATAATCATGGAACTGCTACTAACCTGGCTTCTGATGATCAAGAAAGCGGTCAAATAGATGGCAGCATTGATTTTGATAATGTCCAAGACCAAATTAATTATGGGGATAAATCTTCTTTAAATATGGGTTCGGGTGATTTTTCACTTTCTTTATGGTTTAATTATGATGGTGTAGACAAGGGACCGCTAGCAGGAAAAGGATCCTATGGCTCTAATGGAATTAGGTATTATATTGCCATGGATACAACGCAAGGCCTAATAAAAGGAGAAATCGATGATAACGGGGCTTCAGGAAAGAAAGTAATTACTTCCACTGTAACTTATGGAGATAATTTATGGCATCATGCGGTATTAGTAAGAGATGGGAATTACCTAAGATTTTACATTGATGGCGTTGAAATTCCGGGATCACCTATTGACATCACTGGGTATGGGAGTCTTGATTTGGCTTTACCTTTCTATATGAACACGTTAGCTAGTGATACTGGCGGAACTCTAAGTGATTGGACTAGCGCCAAACTGGATGAAGTTCAGGTTTCAAACTCCGTTCGTACCGCAGATTGGATTAGTGCTCAGTACACCAACCAACACACCCCAACGAGCTTTTATTCAGTTGGAACAGAGTTTTATCTAGATAAAACTCCCCCCGTTATAAACGATTACGGAACGGAAGATCCAGGAACTGGATCAGGAAGATTTTGGGCTGACGTTTCTGATGCTACATCCAGTGTAAATCGTGTAAAAATAAAGATCAATACTACTGAATATGACATGAGCTTTAATGGTTCCTATTGGATTTACATTCAATCAGTTAATTATGGAGATACCTATGAGTATCAGATCTCTAATGCGTCTGATGTAAGAGACAACTATATCACAAGTCCCTCAAGTTTAAAGCTGTCTACTTTTACAGCAGATACAGTTAAACCTTATGTTGATGATTGGGAATACTTCCCAGGCGAAGGACAATATGGTACGTTCAAAGCGAATGTTTCAGATTCCTGGGGGATCATTGATAAGGTCATTGTGAATGTTACTGTCGGAAATATTTTACAGGGATACCCCTGGGCTTTGATGGTTCTAAATGAAACGGGATACATCAATAATACAATCGCAATGAATTCAGGAACGATCAAATTCGTAGTTAGAGTAAATGATACTGCAGGAAACAACTTTACTTCAGGAGAGCACCAAGGCTACGTACCTATTATTAACCATTATCCGGTCGCAAGTGATATTACGCTTTCTCGTTCTCAAAGTGAAATCTCATTACCGATATATAGTAATAGTACATTATATCTGAATTATACTTTCTATGATGCTGACGGTGATGATGAAGGGGGAACTGAGATTCGATGGTATTTGAATGGGGCATTACAGTCAGCCTATAATAATCTCAAAGAGATTCCTGCAACAGCTTTAAACAAGGATGATTTCTGGAATGTGACTGTAAGGCCAAAAGATGGCAAAGATTTTGGTGTATTGAATTCTTCTAGCATAATTGCAATTCAAAATACACCTCCGACAGTTACAAGCGCTAGCATAATACCCGTAACCCCCTACACTACTTCTGATCTCAGTATCGACTATGTATATTACGATAATGACGGTGATACAGAAAATACCCTTCTCCGAGAGATATATTGGTTTAAAGATAGTGTTTTACAGGATTTATTGAATGGATCAACTACTATACTTGCAGGAAATACAACCAAAGGGGAATCCTGGTATTATAAGATCATAGTAAACGATGGTTTTAATTCCTCTGGGACATATACTTCTTCAAGTGTTATAATTGCCAACAGTGCACCTACAGCAACAGTGTTAACTATTTCGCCTTCAAATCCAACGACCAGCAGCGATTTAACCGCAGGCTGGACGTTTAATGACGCGGATGGCGACTCGGAGATCACTTATTTCATTGAATGGATTCGGGGGGTCACTCATCAACCGATTTATGACGGGTTGACTACCCTCCCTGCGGCCGCCACAACCAAAACTCAGGTCTGGTATTTCAAACTCATAGTTAACGATGGAACGGATAATTCGAGTGTATATACCTCTCCATCTGTTAATATATTGAATACCGCCCCTACTGCTTCAGGCATCACAATTACTTCAAATCCTCTTACCAGTGATATTTTACAGGCAAGCTGGACATTTAATGACGTGGATGGCGATAGTGAAAGTACCAGTTGGATCATTCGCTGGTACAAGGACAATGTCTTACTGGCGGGGTATAATGATCTTCAAACCGTCCCCTCAAGTGCCACCTCCAAAGGAGAAGCCTGGAATTATACTGTAAGGGTACACGATGGCACCAGTTACTCGATTCAGTACAATTCCTCCATAACCACCATTTTGAACAGTCCACCTACCGCATCAGGGTTAACAATCACTAATAATCCCACTACAAATGATGCTTTAATCGCTAGTTGGACTTTCAATGATATAGATGGCGATACCGAAGACAGCAATTGGATTATCCACTGGTACAAAGACAACGTATTACAGGCAGGCTACACTAATCTTACGACGGTTTCCTCCAGTGCTACCTCCAAAGGGGAGGAATGGAATTATACCTTACAAGTGTACGACGGGACAGATTACTCAATACAATATGAATCATCTACTACAGTCATTATAAATACTCCTCCAACAGCTTCGGGTTTATTAATTTCCCCTGCATATCCAGCTACTTATAATGATCTTTCAGCAAGTTGGACATTCAATGATGCGGATGCCGACTCAGAGATAGCTTATTTCATTGAATGGATTCGGGGGGTCACTCACCAACCGACTTATGACGGGTTGACTACCCTCCCTGCGGCCGCCACAACCAAAAATCAAGTTTGGTATTTCAAACTCATAGTTAACGATGGAACGGATAATTCGAGTGTATATACCTCTCCATCGGTAGATATCCTTAATACCGCCCCTACTGCTTCAGGCATCACAATTACTTCAAATCCTCTTACCAATGATATTTTGCAGGCAAGCTGGACATTTAATGACGTGGATGGCGATAGCGAAAGCACCAGTTGGATCATTCGCTGGTACAAGGACAATGTCTTACTGGCGGGGTATAATGATCTTCAAACCGTCCCCTCAAGTGCCACCTCCAAAGGAGAAGCCTGGAATTATACTGTAAAAGTCTACGATGGCACCAACTATTCAATTCAGTACAATTCCTCCATAACCACCATTTTGAACAGTCCACCCACCGCATCAGGGTTAACAATCACTAATAATCCCACTACAAATGATGCTTTAATCGCTAGTTGGACTTTTAATGATATAGATGGCGATACCGAGGACAGTAATTGGATCATCTACTGGTACAAAGACAACGTATTACAGGGAGGCTACACTAATCTTACGACGGTTTCCTCCAGTGCTACCTCCAAAGGGGAGGAATGGAATTATACCTTACGAGTGTATGACGGGATAGATTACTCAATACAGTACAACTCAGTACTAGCTACTATAGCGAATTCAGCACCCATCATATCAGGCCAACCATCATTCAATAAGACCAGTGGTGTAGTTTCGAGCGATACTTTGAACGTTACCTACAATTTCAGCGATGCTGACAGCGATCCAGAAATCACTGGAAATAGAATAGTTTTCTGGTATAAAAATGGGAATTATGATGCCGCCAAAGATAATGACATTATCTTACTAAGTTCGGAAACTTTAGCCGGTCAATGGTGGTATTATATAATCAAAGTTTATGATGGAATGGATTATAGCCAAAATTATACTTCTGAACCGGTTTCGATCGAAGGCGGGGGACAAACTAATGATCCGCCTATTGCAGGAAATCTGACACTAACTCTCAGTCCAACTACCTTGGATAATTTGATAGCGGATTATGACTATTACGATAATAATTCAAATGAGGAAGCAGGAACCCAGATCCGCTGGTATAAAGATGGAATATTGCAACCTCATTTAAATGATACAAAGACAATTCAATCCAGTGAGACAGCAAAAGGAGAGGTGTGGAACTTCACAGTTAGACCTAAGGATGGCTTAGAATTTGGAAATATTGTTTTTTCGAGTAGTGTAATGATTTTAAATACTCCTCCAACGGCTTCAGGATTAGGTATTACTTCTATTCCCAGGACATCGGATGACCTAGTGGCCGACTGGACTTTTAACGATGTAGATGGCGATACCGAGGACAATAATTGGATTATCTACTGGTACAAAGACAACGTATTACAGGGAGGGTATACCAATCTTACGACGGTTTCCTCCACTGCTACCTCCAAAGGAGAGGTATGGAATTATACCATTCAAGTGTATGATGGACAAAATTACTCGATTCAGTATAATTCTTCTAGTACGACCATCCTCAATACCATACCTACCGCGTCTAACTTGGGACTTACTTTTAATCCATCAACAATTGATGATTTGGTCGTAAGTTATGCGTACAACGATCTCGATAATGATCCGGAAAGTTCTTCATGGGAGATTCTCTGGTACAAAGATAATAACCTCCAACCAGGACTCAACGGCACTCAAACGGTTGATGCAGGAAATACGAGCAAAAATGAATTCTGGCATTTCACTTTAAAAGTCCATGATGGGGAAGGATTCTCTGTTCTTTATATCTCTCCAAGTCGGAAAATCCTTAATACAGCACCTACACTCACGAGTGTAAGTGTTAATTCTAATCCTACCACCATTATTGACTTAGTGGCAAGTTGGACGTTTTCTGATATCGATAATGATGATGAAAGCACCACGCGTGTTATCAAGTGGTATATGAATGGTGTACTTCAGCCCTCATGGGACAATCTCACACAGGTACCAGCGAGCGGGACAAGTAAAGGTGAATTGTGGAACTATACAGTTCGGGTATACGATGGAGAAGATTATTCAGTTGAATATATATCAAATCTTGTTATAATACTAAATACTAAGCCAATATCCTCGAGTTTGACCCTAACAATAAGTGTTCCGAAAACTTCAGATAATTTGATCGCTGATTGGAGTTATACAGATATCGATGGAGATCCTGAAAATCTTGGCTGGATAATTCGATGGTACAAAAATGATGTCCTGCAACCCACCCTCAACGACTCAAAAATAGTAACTGCGGGTAATACTACAAAAGATGAAGTGTGGTATTATATTCTCCAAGTTTTTGACGGTGAGGAATATTCCGACATTAATACATTAAATCCAACCATAACGATAGCCAATACGAAACCAAGTGCCTCTAGTTTAACAGTCACGGCTATTCCAAGAACTACCGACGATTTGGTGGCAGATTATAGTTATTCCGATATCGATGGCGACATAGAAACCATTAGCTGGATAATCAAATGGTACCGAGACGGTGGACATTATCCCCTGTATGATGATCTAAAAATAGTCCCATCAAGTGCAACATCCAAGAATGAAATCTGGTATTTTACTCTACAAGTACATGATGGGACCAACTATTCCAGTCAATACACCTCTCCACAAACACAAATCCTTAATAGTGCTCCATCTGCAAGTAGTGTATTTTTCAGCCCAGCCCTTCCAAATGCTTTAAACAATCTCTCTATCACATATAACTGGAATGATGATGACACAGCCGATTCCGAGGGAGGGACTCTTATCAGATGGTATAGAAATGATATTCTCCAACAAACATATAATGATTTGAGAACGGTAGATAGTGCTCTCCTTATCAAGAATGAGCGCTGGAATGTATCAATTAGAGTCTCTGACGGTACAGATTTCGGCGCATGGGTAAATATGAGTGTTATTATTGCTAATTCAGCCCCAACAATTGTAACAGATTCGGCACAGATATATACTCCATTTACAGGATTATATACAACAAATACCCTTGTGGCAAATTGGGTTGAAAATGATGCAGATGGAGATAATATAACATCCGTCAAAATAATTTGGGAAAACCGAACAAGCGGATCAGGTTCGTTCATTCCAATATCTCTTTTAGAAAACTTAACAGAGGTTCCTCCCCAATATACAGCGAAACTTCAGGATTGGCGATTTAAGATTCAAGTATATGATGGCCAAGATTGGTCAGTAGAGGCTACCTCCTTCCTATCATCTATCGGTAACTCGGAGCCCATCGTAGAGAATATCTCGTTAGCGGGAGGATTAACAACCACTGATAATATTATACTCAATTATGATTATTATGATGCAGATAATGATCCTGAAGGATCAACTGATATTGATTGGACAGTGTTCCATCTAGGCAGTCCTTCATTCATCTCAGGAACCGTCATACTAGATCATTCGAGTTTTACCGCTGGCGATGTCGTTTGGTGTGTGATTACACCAAATGATGGAACAGATGATGGAACTCCAGTTGATTCATCAAAATTAGCAGGGTCGAATGTGTTGGTACAAGTAGGTAACACCGCTCCACTTATCAACACGTCCTTGGGAAGTCCTGAAATTCTAAGTGATCATCCTAATGGTACATCAATATTCAATGCTATTACTTCAATCTATGTAAATTACTCGGATTTTGTAATTGATATTGATTCAGGAGAAAGCGATCCAGTATTTGATGTAGATTTCGAGCCAAATTATGATGTGCTGTATGTACCTGGAGTGACCAAAAACATAGGTGCCCAATATCGATGGTATAAGTTTAATAAAGGTTCTGGAATATGGGAATTGCAATTTGGGCTAACGACTGCTTACGTCGATTCATTCTTTTTGCATAGAGGAGAGGAATGGAAATGTAGTGTTCGTCCTCGCGATCTATATGGTGATGAGGGGATGTGGGTGAATTCAACAACAATTACTATTGGGAACAGTTATCCTATTATTACGGGAGGAATTGAATGGTTAATCCAAAATCCTCAGACCCAAGATAACTTAATTCTCTGGTCTGGTTTCACGTTTGATTATTATGACTTTGACAACGATCCCATTGATATCGCTCAGACTCTGATCTTATGGTTCAAGAATGGGCAATTAATAAATGGACCCCAGAATAATACAATTCTAACTAGTCAATATTTTGCCAAAGGAGATCAAATCTATGTAGTGATTCGTCCTTCTGACGGGATAAACTGGGCCTTACGGAACTACACCAGTTCAATAATTGCCATTACTAATACCATCCCCGCCATAACAGATTCAAGTCTATATCCAACAACAATATCGAATGAAGAAATCCTATATCTGGACTGGACGTATTTTGATCTTGATAATGATGCTGAAGGGACTTCATGGAGAATCTGGTGGTTCAGAAACGGGGTTTATCAGTCCAATTATGATAATTCCACATCAATACCCCTAAAACAGGTAAATAATGGCGAAATATGGAAAGCGGAGTTTCAGGTCTTTGATGGAACAGATTACAGCATTTTATATTACTCTACTGAAATAGAAACCAAAATTCTTCAAATAGATTATATCTTTGACCCTGTAAGCGGCCAAGTTGATCCCAATGTTAGAGAAAGCGAGTTTTTGGTCGATGATGAGAATTTAAGTATATCATACTTATTTTCCACGCAAGGTGATGCTTCGGGGCTAATTATTAGATGGTTTAGTACATTGGATAACGGAACTTGGATTGAACGGACCGAATTTGAAGGAGATACATCCATCGATCATAAGGTCACATCGCCAGGTGAAAAATGGAAGTGTATGATCTCCCCTCTTGAACAAAGTACTGGTTTTATTTGGGGAACCATTAATTCTAGTACACTAATGATTGAAAGTAGGCCTGAAATTTTCACTCAGTCTGAGGAAATTGTTACCCCAATGAGTGACATTGAGGGCCATTACATACTACAAATAAATACCTCGGATCTACTCCACGACATTGAAATTGTAATATTCACATTGGAAAATGATACAGTTGAACATTATGCCAGAGAAATAGGTAATGGCATTTGGTCAGTAGATTATCAAGTTCCTATTGACAACTTTGAAGAGTTAATGAACTCTGAATTTTTGGGATATGTGAGAGCTGTTACTTCTGTTAATTATGCTGGTAAGGACTTTAGTATTTATGTTATTAAACAATTTAACATTAAGATCATTGACAACGCACCTCCACGGGTTCCAAATGTCCAGATGATTCCAAATGATGAAACAAATCCAACTAATATCACTTTCATAGCGGATGTAGAAGAACACGGATCTGGTGTAGCCAGTGTAGTACTTCTCTATTATTTAAATCCCAGTACGGAAAGCAATGGAGGTGCAGGCGCATCTTATCTTCAAATAGAAGACTGGATTGAAATTCAAATGGAATTTCAAGGCGTCAATTCCTCAACACATTACCTTGAATATTCCGTAACTGTACCATTCGAACATAATGGTACAGATTGGCAAGTTATCTATCGAATTCAAACTTTTGATAATGCAGGTAACTCCAATCCACTAGCTTATGATATACGGAACTATCCTGATAGGATCAGAGAGCAAACAATTTACTACACTCCTCCTAGCATAGATCCTGGCTTGGTTATCATTATTGTAGCCATAACACTATTCATCGCATTTACAGGCTCGATTGTTTATGTGAAATTCATCCGAAAGCCTGAATTAGTGGGTTTAGATAAAGAATTAGTATTAGAAAAGATCAGCGATATTTCAAAGACCGAAGTAATGACCTCACTGGATGCCCATACAGTCGGGCTTGTTGTATCATTCTTTGATCAAAGACACGGGCCCATACCAATCATTGTTATCCCGGAAATCTTGAAGGACAATTTTTCAAAGCTTGTTGATCTCTCTGATCGTTCTTTCAGTGGAACCGGCTTTGTTGATGAATTTGACGAAGAGGTTTCATCAAGCTATGATTTTATGCTTTCTAGAGGTTTACGTACCAAGGTGATGTCGTTTGGATATTCTCTAGAGAGACCAGAGGCACGAGGGGGTCAAGAAAATCTCACAGCCAACATATTGATACACAGGGAATTATTCCCATTAGTAAACCAATTCTTGGATGAGATTCAGGGAAAGGTTCGTGAGATACACGTCCTAATGAATGAAAAAGCAGACGAAAAGGAGAGAATCCGAAAGAAACTATTTGCCCTTCGAATATTTGTAACAAGGATCATTCTTTCTTATGAACAAATTTACGGTACTACTGAATTACTTAGTGAGGATAACTAGTCTTTTGTCATCGCGGGGCCTCTCAGCAGACTTGGTTAGCGGAATAGATCCCAGTTTTTCTTTGAAGAAACACCGAAAAAAGATGAAAGATGTCTATTAAGAAAGGAATGGTTCAAAATAGAAGGGGGCGGATTGAAGCTGATAGCATTGGAATGACCTTGGGCCCTAGCCTATAGGAGGATTTGAGCCTCATTTACGGACAACGAGGCTTTGTAAGCGGATAACTAAGGTTCAAATCCTAAATCCTTAGGAATTTAGAATTATTGGAAAAAAGATAAAAATGGGGAAGGATATACAATGCGTTAATCCCTTAAATTTTGAAACAATGCAATTAAATCGCATTAAACATAAAGAATGGTGAAATTTCATGAGTAATGAGAATGTAAAGGCAAAAAAACATTCTAATATTACATACTTGTCTGCGGGCATCTTAATGCTTGGTTTTAACACAACAATCTACGCAGTTACTCAAAACTATCCCATTTACTACCAGAATTTGGGATTATCAATTGAAATGCTGTTTCTTGCAGCGCTTGTCTATACGCTTTGGGACATGTTCAACGATCCCATTGTAGGTCATCTATCGGATGGAACTTACGGGTTCACCCGCCGATGGGGCAAGCGTTTCCCGTGGATGTTAATTGGTACCGTAGCACTCTTGGTGGCTACTGTTCTATTATTTTCTGCCCCAACTGTTGATGCCAGTGGAGAACTTATGACTTTTCTTTGGTTTTTAGTCTTTCTCTCAGCCTATGATGGATTTATGTCAGCAGTGCTTGTAAATTATAATGCACTTATCCCTGTAAAATTCAAATCAAAATCTGAGCGTATCAGCGTGTCTGCGGCATATCAGTTCTTTCTGATCCTTGGTCCAGTTGTTGGATTGATTGTGGTTCCAACAATCCTAGAGACAGGATCTTATCTGATAATGAGCATCTTTCTAGCAGGATTCATGCTGGTTTCATACTTGTTATCGTTACCAGGCCTAAAAGAGGATGAAGAACTAAGAGAATCCTATTTCCACGAAAAAACAGAACGGGGATCCTTTTATTCGGAATTTACGAGTAACCTGAGACAGTCGTTTTCTCAACGATCCTTTGTTGTTTTCGCGGTGGTCACCCTATGTATTACCGTGACTTCTTCCATAATTGCGGCCACTGTGCCCTATTACATCGAATATATTCTTCAGATCAGTCAAAGATTGCAACCACAAGAATATGCTCAGACCTTACGAACGATAAACCTACCCTTTGCGATTACTTCACTACTTCTAATCCCCTTGTACTTTTGGGGTACAAAGAAAATCGGTCATATGAAAGCTTTCAAATATGGATTGTTACTTGCACCACTGCCGTTGTTACTCATCTTTGTGAGCTTAATGGCTGGTGCTACCGCAAGTATGCCTCTAGTGATGATAGGTGCAGGAATTTACGGAATTTGTGGTGGATTCATCGTTGTTGCTCGAATTCCAGTATCCGCAGATTTTTTTGACGAGTCGGCTGCTAGGTATGGCAAACGACAAGAAGGAATTTACTTGGGGATTTGGAATTTCTTTAGCAGGCTAGTTACAGCGATACAATTTGGCATTTTTGCCCTTATCCAGAATCTCACCTCGTTTATACCCCCAACAGAAGCGAATCCCGCTCCTACTCAAGGAGTACCCGCACAATGGGGGATTATGGCCCAGTTTGGGTTGGTTCCTGCAATTGCCCTTTTGATCGCTGGAATATTATTCTGGAGATTTTGGTATCTTACACCTCAAAAGACAGAAGAAATCCAATCCGAATTAGAAAAGCTCGGGATTTAGAGTGTGGTTCTCCACATATTGAACTTCTCTTTTTATTAAATGGGAAGATCTTCTAAATCCTTCCCTTTATTCAAATCACAGAGGATTTACTCAATGATAGATTGGTTTGTCTTAATATTTTATACCCTGGATAGTCTAGGTATCCTTATACTGGAGAATATAATATTAAATCTGATATTATTAATACTAATCCGAGGAATTTATCTCTTCATCCAATATAATTATAGCAAATCTTTGAAGAATGAAGTAACGGACGTAAAAGTATCGAATCTGTATTCGAGGCGTGAAGAAGTTATTTTCGGATTGAAGCAGGTTATCATAGTTTTACTACCAAGCTTCTTTACCCCATTCACTACTTTCGTGATTTTCTATTCGATTCTCCTGATCGGAGGGAATCTTAGAAGGATCGATCAGGAAGAACACGTTTCGCAATATCGCGTAATTGGTACAGGAATAACCATTCTCGCGCCATTAATTGGATTTTATTTGTATATCGGAGACCCTTTATCACTTATCGGGATTGGAATTAGCCTTATTCTATATCACCAATATGGGTTTTCACAAGTGGATTCCCCATTTATTCAAGGAATCGAAAAAGGCAAAGGATGGGTTAACCGGTTACCACGAACCGTGATAATGATAGGATTGGTATTACTAATTATCCTTCCTAGCCTAATTCTCGCTGGCGTCGCTTTATACACTCCCCCTGGGAAAATAACCGTTAGAGTTGAAATGCGTGACGGAATTACCCTTGCAACTGATATTTATCTCGCACCAGGGTCTTTGGGAATGCAGCGTCCCGTAATTCTTATTCGCACTCCATATGATAAAAGCAATCTTGGACCATACGGTTTCCTATATCTTACCCAAGGATACCATATGGTGGTTCAGGATATCCGTGGGACGTATGATTCAGAAGATCATGAGACATTTTTGATGTTTCAGAAAGCCTATCAGGACGGAGTGGATACAATTGCCTGGATCCTTAATCAAACCTGGTCAAATGGAAAAATTGCATCAGTGGGCGCTTCTGCTCTCTGTAACAATCAATATTATTATGCAGGTATGAATCCCGAGGGATTGGTTGCCCAATCATTAATGATTGGTACTCCCGACCTCTATAAGACCTCTATCTGGCAGGGAGGAGCTTTCAGAGAATATCTCGCAAAAGGTTGGTTGGAATCGAGCTCAGATAACGCGGAATTTCAGCTTCAACAATTACTCACGCATCCAAAAAAGGATTCCTATTACAATACAACCTCCCTATTCATGGATTTGGGTCCCTCCTTTTCCCAAGTAAATGTATCTGCAATTCACATTGGAGGTTGGTATGACCTATTTCAGCAAGGAACACTAGATGGGTATATGGGATACGATGATTTAGGATTACCTGGAGCAAGGGGAAAGCAACTTCTAATCATGGGGCCATTCACTCATGGCATGCCTGGTGAAGGACAACACGGCGAAGTGGTATTTCCGACCAAATCAAAGTCTGGATGGGATCTATATCTTGAATGGGAACAAGCTCTGTTAGATCATGTTCTATTGGGTAAGGATTTCGATTGGTCTGGGAATCGCGTTGCATATTATATGATGGGAGACCCTCAGGATTCCTCACCGAATGTAAATGATTACCGATATGCTGCGGATTGGCCTATTCCTTATTCAAATGAATCTTGGTACTTGCAGGATGATGGCCTTCTCCTGTTGGGTTCCCCAGTGGCAGTCAATCATAACTATTCGTATCTGTACGATCCCCGCGATCCTGTTCCGACAATTGGAGGTACGAATCTCCTCATGAATGCTGGTCCATACGATCAGCAATCAATCGAAAACAGAGGTGATGTTCTTCTCTTTGAGACACAAACCCTAACCGAGGAAATCGAAGTAGTTGGTCGCATGTGGGCACGTTTGTGGGTGATGTCGAATGCGACTGCTACTGATTTCACTGTAAAAATTACTGATGTTTACCCGAATGGTTCCTCGATGCTGATCAGTGACGGCATTATCAACACATTAAGACGGGACGGGATGGACAAAGATGCTGCTCCCCTTAAAGAGGGAGATCCAGTAGAAGTGTGGATTGATTTATGGAGTACCGCCTATCAGTTTGACCTAGGTCATAAAATTCGGATAGCAATTTCAAGTTCAAACTATCCTCGTTTTGCAATTAATCCGAATACTGGAGAACCCACTAAACTCTTTGATTACCAATATTTATCTCGTGTCATAGCCAACAATACGATTGTTGTGGGGCCCAATTTTCCTAGCCAAATCATCCTGCCAATTCCAATTTAACTAAAGACAATTCCAAAGAAACCATAGAAGGTTCCCCTTTCGCAGGAGCTACTAATACAAAACCTACGATGAGGAAGTATTGGATTCTTCACGAGTGAAGAACCTCTTCTACGATTTCTTCAAGAAATTTTGCCATTTCGGAATTTATACTGACCTTATCTACTCCAATCTCCCGTGCTGATTCGAGTAGAGTTTTTTGAGTATGTCCAGCAAAAGCGATTATTTTTCCAGAAAATATTGATCTCAGCTTACGCAAGGTTTCAATTCCTCCCAAATCAGGGTTATTTAGGTCAAACACAATTATCTGATAAGTATGACATCGATCATATAGTTCTGCTGGATTGGAGACATCTGAAACCTCATACCCAGCTTCGTTCAATCGAGAACCAAATCTGCTATAGAAAAAAAGGCCTGTTCCCAGGAGGATGTTTAGTTTTGAGAGTGATTCTGTCATTCTCTGCAGCAGTCCGTTAAGCGTCCTACCTAAAGGTCTCGTATAATAGGATTATCGGGAAAACATCCTTATCTGAATGAAAAACTTTTTCATTATGGATCCGTATCAGCCGAATCGTAGTTCGGTCATGTCCCCTTTGACTTCCATGCCAGCTGGATAACCTTTCCCTTCAAAAACTAAAGCAAATTTGCCTTCTCGGCGCTCAAAAAGCCTAACAATAACTGTTGATACTAGACTCTCAAACACCTCCCCAAGCATTCCGTTTTTATCGGGACTTCTCAGGATTGCTCCACTACCCTGTTCTGCAGTAACCTCCAACAGGTGTTTTCTATTTGAAATTTTCATGAAAACTTGATGGTCTTCCACCTCCAAATCGCTTATTTTAGACCTATTATAGGTAGTGAATCGGTACAACTTGTTCTCGTAAAGAAAACCAACAGCAAAACCTGGAAATTTCCATAAGAGATAGGGAATATGGGCAATTGACACATTCAAAGCGGTCCCTTCTGCCTTAAAATGGTTTGATTGGATCCAAATCCAGGAACTCGGATGCGAGGATCCCCATTCCTTCCCAATGTATCCTTTTCCCCCTTCAAAATCATACATGGAACCGTTTATGGAGAAACCACCTTGGATCTGATGATTAAAGCTTAGTATGGCGTGAAAACATTCCAAACGGGGTAGAAAAGCCAGCGGACCCATTGCGCCCGGCGCTAAAAGCCCTACAGGCCAGGGGGACAAGCCCAAGAATCGGAGAACACCCATAACCACCAGATTATCTCGATCGATATTAAGGGTAATCTGGTCGGTTTTGAATTCATTTTTCCCAATCTTGACCAGAAACTCCTTTGAGACTGCATTAAATTGCTCTAATTCGTAAGGAATGTAGTTATATTCGCCTGTCGATCCATTAAAAATTTGTATAAATGCATGCGAGCTCTGATAGGGATTCGGACCGTGATGTGGATTATATATTACTCCAGGGATAATTGCAAAGACATTTTGAGCTGCTTTATCCACCAATTTGTAATACCAACCCTCAAACTGACGATCTCGGCGTCCGTGGAATACGGCAGGCCTCCATATCCTCTGAATTCTATTGAATACCATTTTTTTCCCTAATGTTAGTGTCTTTCTTGGAAAAATCGAGGAATTTAGTTTGAAGTATGATTAGGCTCTGAATTATTGAATTTGAGACCTATGGGAGGCTTTGTGATCCCATATTTTGGTCCGATCTTGTGAAAAAAATTAGAAACTCCGTAGATCACTCCACCCAATTCACTTCTGAAATTCTCAAAATCACAATCGTAGGTCACATGATTGGTCGAAAATACTGAACCATGCGGATCTACTGAATACATAACATCCTTCAATTGCCAATTACTCAGTAGGAGATTCTGGTACAATTCTCTTTGATTTTCTGGGAGGATATTATCATGGTGTGCCAGGAGGGAGGCAATTTGAATCCATCCCCCACCCCAATTTATTATGACTGGAAACCGAAAGTTTTTTTCATTTCCCTCCAACGTGTAAAGGATTACAATCGTATCTCGAATGGATCTGAAGTTTAATCCCATCTTGTTTAACCAAGTGGTAATTTGGCTTGGAACTTGGTCAGTATTCATTTATTGAAACTCATCCTTCTTTATTCAGGGATTTCTCGCTTACTGCAATTACTTTTTGTTAATCCTTAAGGGAGCCATTTAGTGAGCAGTTCCTCGCCTTGTTCAAGAATCGCACGACAAAAGGAAACTGTATCGAAACAGTCCTTGATGCATCCTATCTCACTAGGGGTATGATTATTGCGAGTGGCACAGAGGATTGAGAGGGTAGGAACCCCTTCACCTACAGTTCTAACGGGTCCAGCATCTGTACCCCCAATATTCCAAACTTCCGTTTGAAGGTTTATCCCACTATCTTTTCCGAGGGTAAGTAGGTAATCTCGCACATGTGGAGGCACCAGACTAGATTTGTCGGAAAGCGTTAGTACAGGACCTTTTCCTAAATGAACTGGGGACTCATCATATGTGACATCCAAAACCAGTGCTCCATCGGGTCGAATCTTTCTTGCGGCGGTTTGAGCCCCCCGACCACCCACTTCTTCCTCTACTGTCCCTACCAGGTATGTGTCATTTGGAGGCCTTTCTGCAGCAAGCTGTCT
The DNA here is from genome assembly GCA_048881705.1 of Candidatus Heimdallarchaeota archaeon. Classification (GTDB taxonomy): domain Archaea; phylum Asgardarchaeota; class Heimdallarchaeia; order Hodarchaeales; family Hodarchaeaceae; genus Hodarchaeum. The sequence continues at coordinate 110,467 of JBHLSH010000002.1, forward strand.
GGCGAGTGTAATAAGCCCAAAAATACCAAATCGATTATCCAACCGAGGGGCACAAAGAACCAAATCCGTTGATTTTCCCAATAAAGCAGGTTCGTTGGTAAAATGAATTGGATCTCCTGGTTTAATCTCGAGATCCTCTGTTTCTTTTGCACTTCGACTGTTACCTATATCAATCTCGAAGTTACTCTTTTGATCTACAGTTTTCGCATTCATCACCCCATGAACTAACCCATTACTCGTACTGATAGCCACAGGATGGAGATGTAATGCTTTGGTGTCTCTATACCCAAAATTGACACATTTAACGTGGCCATTCGCCATGATGCTATGAACAATGAAACCACAGGTATCCATATGCGCCGCAACAAGCCATTTACTTTTCTCTCTCTCAAGTCCTTTAATTCTGCAGATTATCGAACCCAATTTATCAAACTGAATCTCACCGAACGGGGTCAGTTTATCTGTCAAGTATTCACGGATGGCCTTCTCAAATCCAGATTGCCCAGGGATTTCAATACAAGACCTTAGATCATCAGGAATTAAGTCGGTTTCTGACGATAGATGGGACATCGATATGCAAACAACCAGAAAGGGGAATGAAAAAGTCAAATAGGAATTGGATATAAAAACAGGTTTGCTATAAATTCATTCTTCATATCTGAAACTAATGTTAAATTCGGTCTTTACTACCTGGAAATGCTTCTTAATCGTATAAAATACCGGAAACCAGACTAATTAAGGGAAAGTTCATTTTTTAAAGCTATAATTAATAATTATTAGGGCGGAGCGGTATATTCAACCGGTGTAAGCTGTTCATGACCTGTTGGGGTCCAATCCGCTTCCTGGTGTCGGAAGTATGTATTGTACAAATCAGCATATTCCCCGCCTTGAGCAAGAAGTGCCTCGTGAGTACCTTCTTCAATAATCTTACCCTTATCAAGGACAATAATCCGATCTACGTTTCTTACTGTACTCAAACGATGGGCAATGATAATAGACGTTCTTCCTTTCATCAGTTCTTCTAGAGATTCTTGGATCATACTTTCGGTATAAGCGTCGACGCTGGAGGTTGCTTCATCGAGGACGAGTATCTGGGGGTCTGATAATAAAGCACGTGCAAATGAGACGAGTTGACGTTGACCAGTACTCAATAATCCCCCTGATTCACCTACTTGAGTCTCTAGCCCATCCTTAAGGTACTCTAATATTTCATTTACTCGAGAAACTTCGAGAGCACGATGAAAATCTTCTCTAGAGGCATCTCTGCGGCCATAAGTTATGTTCTCCTCTATGGTACCATTGAAAAGGAAGGGTGTTTGTAGAACAATTCCTAAATGCTTTCGATATTCCTTCATTCTGAGATCTCGGATATTCACATCATCAATTAGGATCTTACCATCCTGAAATTCATAAAATCGCGCTAATAATGAGATGATGGATGTCTTACCCGCCCCAGTGTGGCCCACGATCGCGAGTCTTTCTCCAGGATTAATTGTGAGCGAAAAGTTAGTTAAAACTGGAGCCCCTTCCACATATCTGAAATTGACATTTTGAAACTCGATTTTGCCCTCTATCTGGTCAAGAACAACATCTCCCAGATCTTGGACTTCAGGTTCTGTATCAATCACTTCCAATATCCGTTCGAAACCAGCAAAGCCGGCCTGGATTTGGGCATAAAAATTCACCAACTCTGTGACAGGAAAGAAAAAACGCTCCAAATACGAAAGGAAAACATAAAGAGTTCCAGCAGATACAAAACCCAGCTCATTAATGGCCTCCTGTCCACCAAATGATAGAATTAATACTGTGCCAAATGCTGCAAGAAAATTAACAAAGGGAAAGAACATCATCATCGATATGCTGCGGCGAAACCCAGATGCAAAATGCCGTTGGTTAACCTGGCGAAAATCCTCAAGAGTCTCGGTTTCTACCCCCAAAGCTTTCGACACCTGTATTCCACTAAATGATTCGGCCATGGCCGCGTTGACTGCAGCCGTTGCTCGACGAAAGGACTTTGCTGTGGCCCGGGCAATCCATCTAAAAAGAAAACTAGCAATCAGGAGAACGGGCACCACAAAGGCCGTAATAAGCGCCAGGGGGAAATTTATTACAGCTAAAACGACGAAGACAGAAAAAACAATCAGAAAATTCCCCGCAACAGTCATAACAACTGAAACAGCTCCCCCATAGTCTGCCGCGTCAGAGGAAACTCGTGAATTGAGCTTTCCACTTCGATGAGTGTCAAAGAACTTCATATCTTGCCTCTGGAGCCCATCGAACACATCTCCTCTCAGTGTAACCATGAAATCTGGAACCAGCTTTGAAAACTGGATCCTAATGAGATAGTCTCCTATCCAATTTAGTATGCTTAAAACGAAGTACATTAATCCTCCTGTAATTACAACCCATAAGATTAAGTCAGAGGGATTTGTAAGGTTATCAATTATATTTGCGAAGAATAAAGGAGCAAGAAGTCCCGTAAAAGTAAGCATAACCATTACAGTGGTTGAGACCAAAATAGGGCGTTTGAATGGTGCCAGACGCTTTATGCTGCGAGTAATTAGCTCTCTATCGGAATATTTTCGTTCTAAATCTTGTCTTTCAATCCCTTCAAAAATCCAACCCATAATAGTTCCTCCTATGAGGTCATTGCTGCAAATGGAGGGTCCTCACGTAATGGCGGCAAATCTGCACCCTTGCCAAAGATACGTCTGTAATCAGGAGATGAATAGATTAATCTGGAATGATGACCTTGTGCTACAATCTTTGCTCCTTTGATAACGACCACACAGTCCGCTTTTCGGATGGTCGACAGTCTATGTGTTATGATAAATGTGGTTCGTCCTTGACTGACTGCATTGATAGCCTTATACATTTCTTCCTCTGTCTTAGAATCGACAGAGCTTGTTGAATCATCCAATATTAGTATACGAGGATCCGTGATAAAAGTACGAGCTAGAGCGATTCTTTGTCGCTGACCACCCGATAATTGTGATCCCCCTTCGCCTACATTTGTTTCATACCCCTCCTTAAGAACTGTTGTAATAAATTCATGAGCTTGCGCTAAATTTGCGGCAGTTTCAATCTTGGTTTGTCCAGCCTGACGGTTTCCAAACCCTATGTTCTCTTTGACAGATCTAGGGAACAAGTATATGTCCTGTTCTATAAGACCAATGTTCTTCCGAAGTGATTCCAAGGTATAATCTTTGATATCCACGCCATCGATTGAAATTGTCCCTTCATATTCATAAAGCCTGAGCAATAGTTTGGTTAGAGACGATTTACCTGCTCCTGTGGGCCCTACTATGGCAATAGTTTGCCCGGGTGCTACCGTCAAAGAAATATCTTCCAGTATCCATGTTTTAGAAGAGGGATATTTGAAAGAAACATTCTCAAACTTTATCAATCCTTGAATATTGTCCAAAACTTTCTTGGTTTGGATTTCATTCTCCCCTGCTTCTCGAATCTCCATGGAATGGATACGTCTCCCTCCAGCTATTCCCGCAGCTGCAATATCAATTCCCCAGGAAATAATGTAAGTAGGCACCAATAAAGTATAGAGTAGTCCATGAAAAGCGACCAAAGTGCCGATGGTCATTTCTTGAGCTAATACAAATAACGAACCAATTGCAACCGACGTACCTATCGCTGCAAAAAGAACAAGAGTTGGAAAATAACGAGCTTGTACTATTTGACGCTTTTCCCAAGTATCGCGAAAATCTAGGACGAATTTCATAAATTTTTCTCGCTCATAGGATTCTTCCGCGAACGCACGAACAACGGCAGCTCCTGTGATATTGTCTTGAACCGCAGTAGCGATTGCACCCCACTTTCTCATGAAAGTCTTGCTGATTGGTGTCATGTTCTTGTTATAGCTAAATATGGCCCATATGTAGGCGATAAGAAATGGTATAGAGAGTAATACCAATTGTGGAGACTGTAACACGGCAAGGACAAGGAAGGCAGAAAATAAAATCGAAATAAAAACATCTGCTAACATGCCTAGACCAGGACTAATCATTCCACCCAATTGTCCTAGATCATTGGTAGTAAGGGCCATCAATTCTCCAGTCTGGACGCTATCGTGAAATTGTAGAGGTTTGTTCTGCATAGAATCAAAGAATTCTTCTCGAATTCTTCGTTGGGCATTCCAGGAGAGATATTCATTGGCAAGAGTAGTAAAAATCGAAATGATGAGTTGGAGGAGTCCCAATATTAATAAGATCGCAACAAAGTTTGCAAGTAGACCCAATTTTTGGGCCGTTGTGTATATTCCATTCACATCGATAATTGCAGTATCCAACGCGTTCCCAAGAATAATAGGAATGCTTAGTCTTGTGAAAATAACTCCAACGGTACCAATCAGAACAACCAAGATGATCAGAGGATTGGCAAAGAGGTGCCCAAGTAGCCACCTGCGAAATGATATGGAGGACGGTACTACGTGCGGAGGAGACTCAGAACTCATTTGGTTCAACCATAGCTGGTAGAATTTTGCACCACTTATAAGAGAGATTTTTCGGGCAAAATTCGGGTTTATTTTCTATTATTTTAATTAAATAGATTGCCAAAACTGTAGGAACAGTTCCCCTTTATCTCTATTTTAGAAAATCCATAGCTAATGATGATCTAGATGATCAACTCATATATCTCCCTCTGGGGCACTATGATACAACTCATTTCATGAACCTTTACTATTTCCTCTATAAATTGATCAGGAATACTATTTCGGAAAATTAATGGATTTTTATTTTGATATTTTAGTACAAACTTTATATCAATCTTCCTAACCCCGAAATACAGGAGCGCCTGGTAAGTAAATTTCGTGAATATTCAGTAAATTATTTTTTCTTTCCATATTTCTCGCCAGGCCGTGTTTTTCGGGAATTCTGATTACCACCTCAGAAGGTCTTAAAAGGGCTTGATAATTTGCGTAGTACTGCGATGAGTGACCTCAAGAAGGAGTTTATTTACGTTCAAAAAGCAAGGGTTCATAATCTCAAGGAGTTAACTCTCAAAATTCCGCGAAATCAGCTTGTTGTTATAACAGGGGTGAGCGGCAGCGGTAAGTCAAGTTTGGCTTTTGACGTGATCTTTGCGGAAGGCCAACGGCGATACGTAGAATCCTTGAGTGCCTATGCCCGACAATTCTTGGGAAGAATGCAAAAACCAGATGTGGACCTAATTGAAGGTCTTAGTCCCGCCGTCTCGATAGAGCAGAAAACAACATCTAAGAATCCCAGAAGTACTGTGGGAACACAGACCGAAATTTTTGATTATTTACGCCTTCTTTTCGCTAATATAGGTACGCCTCATTGTACGAACTGCGGTAAAGAACTGAGTATTCAATCTCCCCAATCTATTACCCAAACTATTCTAACATGGGACGAGGGCACAAAAATTAAGATTTTGGCACCGATTATACGAGGAAAAAAGGGGACTCACCATACTCAATGGGATAGGCTCCTTGAGTTGGGATACGTTCGGTCAAGAGTAGATGGTATAGAATACGAACTTGATAATCCCCCTACATTAGACAGATATAAGATTCACACGATTGAAGTGGTGATCGATCGTTTAATCATTAAACCATCCATTAAATCCCGCCTTACAGAGGCAGTGGAGCAAGCCCTTTCTTTAGGGGAAGGAGTTGTGATTATTAGTAAAATCGGCAATGGTGATGACAATAAGGAAGAAGATTTCTTCTTTTCAGAGAATTACGCTTGTGCAGAATGTGAACTGTCATATGAAGAGCTCAAACCCCGTAATTTCAGTTTTAACTCCCCCTGGGGACATTGCCCGGATTGTCAAGGATTGGGTACTCAGTTAAGAATTGATCCGGACCTGATAATCACCAATCCTGGACTTTCGTTCCGAGACGGGGGAATAATGGATAAACCATTAAAACCTGGCACCTGGCGATACAGCTATTACACCTCCTTAGGAAAGGCCTGGGACGACTTTGATGTTGATTTACCTCTTAAGGATCATCCACCAGGGGTTATTAAGCGATTACTCCATGGTTCGAACCAAAGAATGAGTATCGTATTTGAATCCGAACGATCCAAGTGGGAATCAAAGCAACATCAGCACGAAGGGATTATAAACACTATTTGGCGTCGTTATCGTGAAACGAAGAGTGATGGGGCACGTAGATATTACGAGCGATTCATGCGGAAAGATCACTGTGAGGCTTGCGGGGGACGTCGGTTGAAACCCGAGTCCTTAGCTGTAACAATTCAGGGTAAGAATATTATGGAGGTAGCGGAGATGACGATAGAAAAAGCTCAAACGTGGTTGGTATCCCTTCGACCAGATCTGACTGAAACCCAACTTAAGATCGCACGAAATATCCTTCGAGAAATCGAAGCCCGTTTAGAATTCTTAATATCTGTGGGCCTTCCCTACTTGACATTGGGAAGGGCCTCAATGACACTTAGTGGAGGAGAGAGTCAACGGATTCGACTCGCAACTCAAATAGGTTCTGCATTGGTTGGAGTAACTTATGTCCTGGATGAACCTTCTATTGGACTTCATTCTCGTGATCAAAGCAAACTGCTTGCCTCCTTGAAGAATTTAAGAGCCATAGGGAATACTATCTTGGCGGTCGAGCATGACCATCAAACTATCTTGGCTGCAGATCATGTTATAGATCTAGGGCCTGGGGCAGGTATCCATGGTGGTACCCTAGTCGCTCAGGGGAGTCCTCAAGATATCATGGGGTCTCAACATTCAATTACCGGAGAGTATCTTTCAGGACGTAGGAGGATCGAAATCCCAAAGGAGAGGCGAGCTGGAAACGGAAAAGCCGTTACCATTATCGGAGCTTCTGCGAATAACCTCAAGAATATTACTGTTCAATTTCCCCTGGGTCGTCTAATTTGTTTGACGGGGGTGAGCGGCAGCGGAAAATCTACTCTGATGAATGACACGCTTTATCGTGGATTGATGAAGTATCTTCACGGATCGAAAAAAAGGGTTGGAGAACATAATCAATTCAAGGGTTTAGAGTACATTGACAAGGTGATCAATATTGACCAAAGTCCTATTGGCCGAACGCCACGCAGTAATCCAGTTACATATACAGGAGTTTGGGATGATATCCGTAAGCTTTATGCCCAGGTTAAAGAAGCCAAGGTTCGTGGTTATAAGCCTGGACGGTTCAGCTTTAACGTGAAGGGAGGTCGTTGCGAAACATGTCATGGCGGGGGTAGAATTAAAATCGAGTTATCCTTCCTGCCCGATGTATGGATCCAATGCGATGATTGCAAGGGACTCAGATATAATACTGACACCCTAGAAATCCGCTATAAAGGGAAAAACATTTCAGATGTTTTGAACTTGACCGTTGAAGAAGGACTTGAATTTTTCTCCAATATACCTAGGATTAAGCATAAACTTCAGACCATTGACGATGTAGGCTTGGGTTATATCCAGCTTGGGCAACCCGCAACTACTCTTTCTGGAGGAGAAGCCCAAAGGGTCAAGCTGGCGAAGGAATTGGCGAAACGATCTACTGGAAAAACGTTTTATATTCTTGATGAACCAACAACGGGATTGTCAACCCACGACATTTCCTATCTTCTCGCAGTACTGCAGAGGCTAGTTAAAGAGGGGAACACCATAGTTGTTATAGAACATAATTTAGAAGTCGTAAAATCAGCGGATTGGATTATCGAATTAGGTCCAGAGGGAGGCGATAATGGAGGCCTAGTTCTTGCCACAGGAACTCCCGAAGAAATTTCTAGAATTGAATGTCCGACAGGCTTTTATCTCAGAGATATACTTCTAGGAACAGCAGAAGCTCCTAATCATGAAGTTCCCGTAAAAACGACAAATTGATGAGTCAATGATCGTTCAAATCCACGGAACTATTATATTCGAGGTTTTTTTACCGGGATCTGCGCATTAATTCCATGAGAAATCAGCCAATCTCCCATGATTCTGGTGCTGAATGCCCCTATGCCCTCGTCAACTGAAGAGTTAATCGACTTCGATTCTTTAACTCAAATGACTCAAATGATATTCTCACCATCAGGATACTCGGTTCAGATTAAAGATCAAAATCATACCATCGTATGGGAGGATGGAGTTTCCCTCGAACATCGCAAACCCAAAGTTGGTCATAAATGTTATAGAGTCAATTTTGGGAGATCTGAACCATGTTCGGAATGTTTATTGCTTCAAACAAAACTATCTGGCCTTCCTGCGGTAAAGGAAGATCGTCATCTAGGAGATGGCAAATGGTATAGTGTCCTGGCACTTCCGATTCTTTATCAAGGGGAAATAATGACATTAGAACTGATCAAGGAGATAACCAGAGAAAAAAGAAATGCGCAACAATTGAAATTTGCCTCTTCAAAAGATGCGTTTTTTACCGATATCCTGGTACATGACCTCTTGAATTATCTTTCAATCACAAGTTTAACATTAGAGGATTTGGAGAAACGAAGAATCCCAGATTATGATAATATTGGCCAAGCTATTCAGATTGCTAGAAAAAACGCCATAAAAGCAATGGAAATTCTGAGTGAGTTACGAAATTTAAGAGTTGAAGCCGAAACTGAACTTTATCCTGTTTCAATTGTAACTACCTTAAAAGAAACCATTGGGGAACTTCAATCCCTTTATACTAGCAAAGAAATCCGAGTTAATTACAAACTGGATGTAGATTCCCTGGAACCCACAGTTCTAGCCAACAAGCTACTTTCAATTCTTTTTCTAAATATCCTGAAGAATTCAGTAAGTAATACTCCCTCAAATCCCGTACAGATTGAAATCGAGATCAATCAGGGTAGTGATATCAAGGAAATTCATGAAATCAAGATCAGCGACTGGGGAAAAGGAATATCCCCCAAAATGAGACCCATTTTGTTTGATCCGAAAGCAAGAAAAAGAGAAGGATGGAAAACTGCCCCAGATTCTCTTGGATTAGGGATGACAATCATTAAAACCCTAGTCGATCTGTTTGGTGGAGAAATTAAGTACGACAGCAGAGTATTGGAAGACTGGAGCCAAGGAACAACGGTAACTCTTAAACTTCCGCGAGTTCAGAGTTTTGAAACCTAGCTTTGTTCATATTCTTCTCAAATTCCGCATACCAGGCAGGGTAGTCAGAAGGATGAGTAGGATACCTGGCAAAAAGGTTTTCAAAAAACTGGACGCCTTTCGAGATTTTTCGTAACTCCCACAAGATTAAGTAACGGGGAAAAGCTTTGATCGCAATCCACAACATCTCTAGTTTACTTAATTTTTCTCCTGCATGAAGATTGATAAATTGGTCTTGATCTAGAATTTTTCTTTTCAGAAAAAATTCCAAACCACGAACCTTAATTCGCCGTAGGGCTGCGGTAAAAAGTTGAATTTTTGTATGACTTAATCCGAAATGCTGCATGATGTTTACGTTATACTCCCACAGTGCTTCCTCGGAAACATCTCCTTTTTCAATCGCTTTAGCTGCAACGGTCCCAGCATAGTATCCAGCAACCAGCGCGGGCCCGTGACCCTCTGCAGATAGCGGATTAACATGAAATGCTGCATCACCTGCCGCCATAAAGCCTGGAGCTACCGCATTCGTCATTGGGTAACGAGTAGGGATCCAATAGCCACCCGTGTGCTCCAGTTCATAAGATCCGGGGGGATAATACTTGTGCAAAACCTCACGATAGTGAGATTTCATGCCGCGCTCAGCCTTAGTGTCCATAAACCATCCGATCCCGCAATTAAGCCTCTTCTCGCCTTTCGAAAAAATCCAAAAATAACCTGGTTCCGGGATTGTATCCTCATAAATCAGATATATCTCATGACGGAAAGGATTATCCTCTTTTGTTGTGATAATCTCTCGATACGACCCCGCAATATCGCGTCTATCCATTTCTTTTTCTAAGTGGGGAAATTGGTTCTGAGGGATAGTTTTACGAACCTGATAGTTACGTCCTGAGCAGTCAATTGTTACCTTTGCTCGAATTTCATACTCTTCATTGGTTATCCTGTCCTTGACGATAGCACCCTGAACAGATCCATTTTCTACAATGGCTGATTTAACCTTGGTTTGGGATATGATGGTTGTACCGTACTCTTCCGCCTTTTTCAACAAACGTTGACCATAAGGATGACGGTTTAGGACATACCCATCGCCAACCAGGGGAAAATCCACACGGGGAGTCCTGAAGATGAGTCGCTCAACAGTATCCGCTACTTCTTCCCCGTGGGGTTTTTCAATCCCCAGTTTTTCTTCGAGAAACTTGACTGGCCCCAAATCCAATGCATCCCCACACACTTTATTGCCAATTTCATCATGTGTCTTCGCATCAATTAAAGTGACCTGTCTGCCAGCCTTCGCCCCGGTAATCGCTGAAATGACTCCAGCAGGTCCCCCACCGACCACAAGAATTTCTGTTTCGATCATGTGAGCCGCATCCATTCCATAGGAGGAGACCAATACCCAGATTAAAAACGCTAAGCTTTGATATCTTAAGTATCACACTTGGGATCTTAAAGAGATCCACTCCCATGGAGGAAGAACGGGATCCCCTACTCAGTTTCAAAAATCACGGAAACTCGCAATACCGATTCCGTCCGTACTCTCCCGTAGATAACAAATTACCAAGTTTATAGAACCACTTTGATTTCATAAATGTACCCTGTTAAACCTTTTTCTTTCTTGATAAGGAAATTAACGGAAACCATCTGTGTACCGAAACTTTGTATAGGGAATACTCAGCTCCCAAAACGTTCTCAAGCTCCTTTTCCTCATAACTTGCAATAATATCATACAAAACCAGTGAAAAGGCCAAAGGAATTAAGGAAATCAATGACATTGACAAAATTGAGAAAGAAAGGTAGATTAGCAATGTCCCACCATACATAGGATGCCGTAAATAACCATATACCCCATCTGTGACGATTGAAGTAGGTACAGTTGCCAAGACATTGTCATGGGAGGCCTTAATAAAAATTCCACCCCCTATAAAGCCTAAACAGAATAAAAGCAAACTTATTATTGGTGGAATGAATCCTGAGAGGGTCATTTTCAAAACAAATGTATCTAAAATCCATACACCGAAGAAGAGAATGAAACAAAAAAGCTGAATCTGATGACCTTTGGGATGTTCCGTACCAAGACCATGGGAGCTTTCTTTGTTCATATGAATCCAACGTGGCAGGTTTTAGAGCTTTTAATGGATGTTTCAAGGTTTAAATGCCCATGATTTTAAAAATTCCCATATAACCGCCCAAATTGATTGAATATCTAAATAAACTAACCAAATTATCTTATTCCCTTGGTTTAGGATCATTGCCTATTTTAAAGAATGATTATTTCTCGCATAACCCATACAATGAACCAGTAACAATTTCTATCGGAAATCATAATATCATTTTCATCATCTGTCTTAGCATGCTGAAAGACGGGTAAAAGAAGATCAAGGATACGCAAAAGCTGGATGTATTCAATATGGCAACTTCAACTCTGGGTGGCGTTCAAACTCCCCGACCCTTGGCTAACATAGTCGTCCAGCTAGCATTTCGGCATTACCTTAAGCAAATTGGCCCTAAATCTCCGAATTTCGATACGACGAGAAAAATCCCCTTTTTTTCCAAATTGGGATCGAAAATGGAAGACCATCTCCGCATGGCGAAAATCCTCGACCTAGGAATGGGCAAAGGAAGCTTTCTGCTTTCGGCTGGAGCTATTTTGGAGCGAATGTTCACGACCAAATTACGGAACCCCAAACACGATCTAGCTAAAATCCGAAAAGATATCCTAATTCGTAATCTATGGGGAGTCGATGGTAATAAAGAGCGTGTAAATGATTGTAGACAGAACCTTACAGCCTGGATAGGTAGCGATATTGGAGAAGTTGCAGCACATTTGATGGAAAAAACCAAGATCGGAAATGTATTGATTGGTCGAACCGCTGCGAAGACTGACAATATTTCCCATTCATTCGGCCAGATTGATAGTGATTATCCTGCAAGTTTTCACTGGGATGAGGAGTTTCCAACTGTCTTCAACCAAAAAAACCCAGGATTTGATATCATAATATGTAATCCCCCATATGTTACCAAAAAATTGTCACCAGAATCCATTCGTGTCTATAGGTCTTTGTATGGTCAGATGTTATTCAATCGATTTAACCTCTACCATCTATTTTTTGCTCGTATGAAGGATTTAATGAATCCACAGGGAATAGCGGTTTTCCTGACGGCAAACTCAGTATTAACGGATAAATACAGTCTGAACCTTAGAAAGTTCTTGAAAGAATCTTTTGAGATTCTTGGCTTGGTTGATTTTGTAAGTCGGAATCTGTTTCCCAAGATTCTTCAAGGTGTGTGTATTATTGCACTAGGTTTCAAAGATGGACAAAAACGATCCTCTTCCCCGCCATTAACCCAAGTGTTTCAAACCTTCGATGCGAACACATTCCATACGGGTAAATTCAAGTGTGGAGCAATTCGAGAACCCCATTTGTTCTTCCAAGGAAAGATTATTCCAAGTCCTGATAAAAACAGTTTCAGAATCTTGCGATATCTTCAAAAAACCTGTGTGCCTGCAAGAAAACTCTTCAAAATCCAATCTGGAGAAATCCGTCCTGCGGATCCGAAGATCCGCCCTTTTTATTTTAGGGGGTTCCCTCAAGATTGCAAACCATTCGCCTTTGACCCCGTCTTAAACGGCAAAAATGTAGGCCCTTTTCTAGTTAATTTATCAAAAAGCCGCCCCAAATCCAGATGGTTTCAACCACCACTGGTAAAGGGCGAGAATCCAATTTTTCGCTCCCAACATGCGTTCATGGAACGGATTGTATTCCAACGTATCACAGCTCGGGAGCAACTTCGACGACTGGTCGCTGCCATGATCGACCGAGATCACCTCTCTCGTCATCCAGTGTGGGTGGAAAACAACCTTAATTACCTCCTTCTTCCCTCCCACAAAGAGGAATTTACGGCCGAATTCCTATTAGGAATTTTCAATTCCATTTTGCTTAATTGGTATCTTCATCAAATTAATTTGACTGCCGCAGTACCACCATCAGATATCGGACTTCTCCCATTACCTTCGAGGCAGAATCTGGACGTCTCACTAATATCTCAAATCGAAAACACCGTTATACAGATTACAAAACAACTCAAGAAGGTTGATTCTGGACAGCAAAGACTTGGAAACCTATGTCCAGTTTGCAGGGGACATAATTCTATTGAGCAGCTCCGAGAATCTTTAGATAGGCTCGTATTTCAACTCTATGGCCTTTCCTTGTCTGACCAAACTCTGGTTACTAGTCAGATGGGCGAACTACACACCTACTTTGGACATCATTAAATATCTAATAAAAGCATGGTATTTACTGGAAGAAAGGAACGATAAGTTCCATTAAGTTTTTAACCTACTGAAAAGAGAGAAGATTGTATTGCTACTAATCAGGGCATCTTTGCCAGACCAGTTATGGAACCTGACCAAATCAGGAGGAAAATGAGAATTTGCTTTCTTCCCGTCGCTTGTATTTAAATAACTGGGCCATTCTTACCAAACAAGGGGAAGTCCAATGGCACTTTGGCGATGTGGAAAACGAAGACAAGTTACTCCAAACAGCAGACTTTGTTACCGCCTTGACTAAGTTAGGTGACCAAATATTGGGTCAGGGTGTCGGTATTGTCCGGCTTCGGTACCCCCGCCCTCATCCTACCCAAGCAAACCAGATTCTAATAGTAAATCTACTCGACCAGTACAGTATCGTTGTTTCTGATCCATTAGTAACAACCAGACTCATGCATAAAATCGAACTGGATCAAGCTCACCTGGATGACATGCGAAGTATTTTGGCAGGATCAGCAGCTGTGATCTATTCTCAATTTTATTCCAGTAATGGATCCAAACCAGTTTTAAGCAGAAGCGACGTTGATTCGCTCTTCCATGAAGCCATCAATGCTGTGACCTACAATACAGATCAGGTGACAGTGGGGAACGGTGAATGTTCATTCAGTGCATTAACACTGGAAGAACTCCTCTTTTTTCACGCCCTCATCAGAGAATTGTTGGAATCATATGCGATTCGATTCAAAAGCAAACCTTGGGGAATTATCCACGGAAAGGCAGGTGTTCCAATATATTTAGAGTATCAACCACCGGCTGATTCCGCAATTATTTCCGCTTTTGCTTCGGTTATCGTCAATTATTGCTACCTCCTTTTTCAGGCTTACCCCGCACGCCTTGTCTTTGGGGCCCATTCAATGGAGTCTATGGATTTCATTGCCACAGACCAAACGGTTTTTGTTACAAATTCTCCAAGTCAATTGTTACGACTTCAACGATTTGTACGTCTATGGAGACAAGTCCCAGCCAATGTTGTCACCGACCTTGCCGAACCAATGAAAGAATATTTCATCAAACTTGCTCTACGTGAAGAACGAGAGAAGCTTAAGAAATTTGAATTATATCGAGTTATAAATAGATTAACGAAAATGGGAATAAGACGTGCCCGTGATTACCGTTTACCGAGAAAACTAATATTAGAGGACGACTAAACGTGAACCCTTTTTTCTAGTATTCTTCTTCCTGCCCAATTTCCCTGCCGCATCGTGAACAACGGTAAATGAGGAATTCATCATACTCTCGTTTTGCGTGCTCTCCTTTCTTCCCTTTGATGATTTTTGTGGTAATTGGCCTGTAAGAATGTCCGAAAAGCATGCAGATGAGTCCCAAGTTTAACACACGCTTTTTTTCAAATGGGTATTGAAATGTCAGCGATTAACGGATGCGTACAGTCAAGAAGCTCCGATAACGTAATTTTAAGATTGGCAAAAGGGGCTCCTCCACCAGCATAGAGGATTTGTTGATTAATAACCAGTTCATCCATTATAACAGGTAGAGGGATACTTATTGGCGGCACATCTCCCACATCATATCCTGTCTGTTTTTTAACCTGTTCAGGGTTCGCTAATCTTATGTCTTTTACATTAAGCAGTTTTTTGAGTTTTCTCGTTTTGATTTTTCGATCACCTTGGAGTATAACTAGATAGAAGTCATCAGTATTTGTAACAACGACAATTGATTTTATGATATCTTCAGGATCGCAACCTAATGCGACCAAGCTTTCCTCAACTGTTGAAGATGGTGTGTTCAACTGAATGATTTCCGCAGATAGTCCATTGTTATCAATGAATTCTTGGAGCCGCATCCTACTTCCTCATCTGTTGTAAATCGCTTTAGTTCAGGCGTGACGCTTACTTGAGCGTTTTACCTTGAATAAAATATATTTTTGTCATATACTCAGTTCCCTGCCTAGGTGGTGGTTAACAGTGCTGCAAAACGATAGAGTGCTATTACGTGGCCTAGAGCTCACTGATGTAGATGAACTGATGAAACACTGGAACAAAAGAGAAGTCAAGAAGTATCTCAATAAAAAGGTACCCCATAGCAGAGAAGAGGAACTAGAGTGGATTCGTCAAACCTGGGAACTTCGCCGAAAGGGAGATGCATACATATTCGCCATCATCCTAAGATCGAAGGATCTTTACATTGGAAACGTAGAGCTCAGCATTCAAAACAAAATCAGTCGACGTGGCGTTATTGGGATTGCGATCTTTAATCCATCATTTTGGAATCAGGGCATAGGAAGTGAAACTCTGCGCGAAATTCTAAGGTTTGGATTTCAGGACCTTAATTTACACTCAATTGAGCTAGAGGTTTTCTCGATAAATCAAAGAGCTTTGACCTGCTATCGAAAAGTCGGATTTCGTGAGTCAGGAAGACGACGTCAAGCTGTGTTTATTGAAGGAGAGTACGTAGATTCAATTGTAATGGATATAGTGGCTGCTGAGTGGCCCCTAAATCAGGTTGGAACATAAGGAAAGGTACAGATCCTACCGTTTTAGGATCTAATCATACCTCCTATTGCGGTGACTTCGATTCCTTCTTCCTCTAAATTGTCCAAAAAAGGATTTATCCCGATCGAATCCGATGCAAGATGTCCGGTAATCATTAATTGTCCGTATTCTAGGGCTAAAATCCGCGATAGCTCTGTTGGCGCAATATGGATATATATCACCGTGTCAATGTGATTCTGAAAGTACAAATTGGCAATCGAAAAACCTCCGTTTGTAAGGGCACCGTGACTAAACACCCATTTTCCAATACCCTGATTAGAATCACCTTTGATGACTTCAATTTTTGTTTTAGCTTTTTGAAACTCTGGAAACGTTGTCTCAAGTAACGAGGCAACAGACTGAAGACTAGGATCGGTTTCTTTCTCCATGAAGTCCTCAATGGCTTGACCTATCAATCTTCTCCCCAATTCATCAGATGGACAATGAATGTTCAGGAACGGCATTCCAATCAGCTGGGCAAATGTAGGGATTGCAGCATAATTCCGAGCATGAGCCCCCACCTTTAGCGATCGCAATTTTTCTTCAACGACCTTTCGGGCCTCCTCTTGTGGGACACCTTTTTCGACAAGTTGGTCCTGATGTCTTCTGAAGACCTTATAGTACTCCACAAGCCCAACAGGGTGATGTGCAATGACTGCATCATACCCAGCGTTTTTTGCGTAATATATCTCTGTTGGCCCAATATCTATTCCATATAGAACTCTCTGAATATCGCTTCCCGGGACATGCACTGCCGAGTCGGAGGGAAGTTTCTCCATATTGACTAGATCAAGAGCAATTTTGATGATTCTATCAGTATTCAATTCATAAACACCTTTATTGGATAATAAACTAATAAAGTTCACTTAAATAGGTGATTTAGCAACAGATCTGTTTTTAATATGAGATATCTTCTCTTGAAGCCGCACACGACTAGGATCTTCTTCAAATAGCATCCCATACTGACAGACAGACCGAAGAGTGCACACATCACATTTTGGATCATGTTTTTGGCATGTATTCTGACAATGGACTACAATTAAGGCATGAAATCGCCCGAGAACGAGGGAATCCCGTGGTAGTTCTTGCTGGATCTCAGCTTGAATCTTCTCATAGTTCAGCTTGAGGTATACCTCTTTTAGGTGATAACGTGCAAGAAATCTCCTGGTATAAGTTCCAACAACAGAAATTGGTTGTTGAAAGCAATAAAGGAGAATAGAGTCAGCTGTTTCTTTTCCAATTCCTGGACAGTTGAGTAGAGTGTCTCGGGTAGGGGGTAACATTAAATCTGAAAACGAAAGTAATAGTCGAGATAAAGCTTGAAGATAGCTCGCCTTTTGTTTATAGAACCCTGCTGGTTTAATCAGATATTCAATTTTTTCTGATTTTAAAGAAGTTAGATCTTCAAAAGAGTGGATATTAGCCTGATACAGATTTTCAATCGCCCTATCGACATTTCTCCAATTAGTATTTTGAACTAGAATGGTTCCAATGGCTACTTCAAATATTTCTTCAGCGGTTTTGCTGCTTTTGATCCAAAGTTCCCAGGTATCATGGTGTGGATCGAGACGATGATATTGTCGGTTAAGCATTTCAAAAAGGTTTGAATAATTCGGCCTTTGTTGTTTGGCTGGTTCATTCTTCATTAAGAAGACCCATTCATGTCTAGTGTCAAATTAATTTCGCCGGAAAATTCGGAAAAAGTTTCTAGTTTAGCTTAAGTAGTTGGTAAAAGCAATCATAATTGTATGTCTCGACCCACTTCCTCCTCAAAGGCAGATCGTCTGAAGGATCTTGCTTGGGAAATTCTGTGTGTATCTGCGTTCCGGCAGTCAGAGAGACAAAGTTTAAACCTAATAATTACCCTTTCTGGTGTTTCCAGTCAAGAAGAAGCATCGGAACTCCTTTCACATTTATTCCGGCTTGTAAGAAAAGGAACTATTTACATCCCTGAGGCGAGGCTAGAGATCTTCAAAGAAGCTCCCGAACGTGTAGACGTTTATTTAACTCGTAACTTTCATGAAACAATGCGAGACCTGGGTGACGAACTCAGGAAATTACACATCACGCTAGATAATATCGAAGAGGAGTTACCCCAAATTCCTCAAAAAGTGTTAATTGATCTGAAGAACCAAGCACTGGGAAAGTATATCGACTTTGTCAAATAAGGCAGGGAAGCAGGAAGAGCACGGGCAGGTTGCCTTCTTGTTTCCCTATAAATTAAAGCCCTAATTCGATCTTAATTCTTCCAATAACTTATCAGTATATTCCGTCAATTTCGTTTTGTTTCTCATAAAGGAACGGGGTTTCAGCTAAAAACAGTTAAAATTCACTCTCCTTTGATCCTCTACTTGCGCAAAAATGTATGATCTGGTTCTGGATGCCATAGTTCTCTTTTTCGCGATTCCATTGTCCATGTGGAATCTTAGAACATTTAAAAAAGACAAATGGAATCTCGCGTGGATCATCCCTTGGTCTTTACTGTTATTTATAGGAATTTCTCTATTTGAAATCTTGCTTTTCATTATGGGGATTATTTTGGGATATCTAACGGATATCATCGGTGTTTTTGGAAAGAAATGGTGGTATCCTCACTATTCTAATCGTCTATATTCCCTATCAGCGGGTTATGGCTGGGGAATTATCACGTTAATCATATTCAGGCTTTATTTCTATATTATAGAAGACTCAGCGAACATAATGAGCTGGATACTCCTAGCAGTTTTTCTATTTCTTTGGATCAGTGCTGAAATAGTTTGGGGTCAACCAAATCTTTCTAATCCATGGTTGATAATACGGACGGTTCTCACAATCCTTTTCCTCTTAATATCCGATGATATTCTTTTTCTCTTGGTAGCCGCGGCGGGAGCCGTATATCTTGAGCTGTTGGGAACATCCCTCCGAATCTGGATTTATTATGATAAGGCGCCGTCTTACCTGCATTTAGGGGCGGGATATGCTCAATTGAGCTATGTGTGTTTTCTGATTGCAAACCTAGTCACAAATAACATCTTTCCCTCCGTTCAACAGATAATAATCCTTCTGATGCTAGTGGTTCTCTATATCATGGATTACTCGGGAATAAAACTCTCAATATGGGAAAATAGAAAGAAAAAAACGTTGATTAACAAATCGAAGAGTAAGCAACGGAATTTAAATTAGGAAGTGACATCATGGAGAATCTCAAAGCTGTTACTGACTTAGCCCGCCTGAAAGCTAGTATTTTAGTAGGTTTGGCTGTGATTTTAGGCCAGGTTGTGGTTCTAACTGGCCTAGCGCCATTTGATCAGCTAATTCTTGGATTTTTGGTAGGATTTGTCCTTTCGGCCTCTACAAATACAATTAATGACGTATTTGATCTAGAATTAGATCGTCTCGAAAAACCTGAGCGACCTCTCCCTCAGGCTGAATTATCCGTGTTTCAAGCAATCTTATTGTTCGCAATTGAAACATTTCTAGCGATTTTATGCAGTCTATTCCTAAACTTACCCGCGTTTATTCTAACTGTCTTTATAGCGGGTATTTCCTTTATGTACTCGTATAGCCTCAAGAATTATCTTCTTTTCAAAAACACTCTCACCGCTTTCGGTGTGGCCTCGGCGTTTCTTGTAGGAGCGTTGAGCATAGGAAGAATACTTCCTCTTGCTGTAATCCTTTTTTTCTTTCAGATTTTTATTACGGTGGTCGCATTTGAAGTTCACAAAGACATTGCAGATGTTGAAGGGGACTACTATCTGGGAAAAAAAACTATAGCGACGACGTTCGGAACGCGGAAAGCGGCTTTTTTAGCTGTTTTTTTGTATTCTGCGGCTTTCCTGTTATTTCAGGGAATTTTAATCCAATCGACGTCTTCTCTAATAGGATGGTTATGGATAGTGGATGTTTTGGGCACCATAATCGGTTTTTATTTCCTCTTTCCAATTATGAGGGAACAGGATCCGCCCACAATCCATCGGGCCCGAAAAAGGATAATGGCTACCTTAGGTATTTTTGTTGTTGCTTCAATTCTCAATTTTCTTGGTTGAAAATACCTGATCGGTTTCCTAGAAACTTAAAGGGGCAAACTGAACTAAATCAGATACAGTACCGCTAAATTCCTGAAACTGCTCTTGTTCGATTACGATTCCTGGTTTACTGAGCAGCTTGCCAAAACTTTCGTAGAAACGTTTTGAGTATAGATTGATCAAATCAGCAATCGTCGGATTTATTTCGGATGTGATAAGATAAAGCACAAAATGATCAGTGGAATGAATATGGATAAGTTTATCTCCAAATGCAATGGAGGAAAGGCCTTCACGGCTTTCCAAGGTCTCAGATAGGCTTATATTCAAAGCTGCTAGCATTCCTCCCAATAATACATTCAGATTATCATATGAGGTTTCCTTATTCACAAAATCAAAGGTGTACAATGTAAGCCCGTCAGGATTCGCAAAAGTCAAAGAATTCAACTTGGCGGACGTGATTGCTAATAAAGAGGGATATTTTCTGAATGCAGCCGAAAAAGCAATTCCACCAACCGCTAAAGGTAGTGCAAACGTCAGCGCTAGCTGGAACTGATCAAAGAATGGGATACGTTGAAGTAGTAATGTAATAAAGCCAAGAATCAAAGAAATGTATGCCACTGGCCACCATCTTGTTGAAAAATCTGTCGGATTCACTTGAAGTTTCTGAATATTCTGAAGGTTCCGAATATGGCGGAGAGCCACAAGAACCAAAAGAGCAATCAACACAACTAATCCTAGAACCACCAATATATCATAGTCAATGTAGATCGCTCCGTAACGGAGGTCTTGTGGTGTAACACTTGGAGTTGTCTGCGCAGAAAGCCAAAAGAAATCTAAGGTGGTGAAAATGGCTCCCGCAGAAAACCCAGCCAAGCCGCCAATGAATATTTGAGTAGCGGACCATTGTCGTGAGGGATCACGAGGTTGCAAATTCCAAAGTCCAATTGCAAAGGTCCCTATTCCAATCGCCCCTATGCTAAATGTGAACTTATAGAATAGGACAAGAGTTTGGTGCATCTCTTCTGCCATTCCGAGTAATCTTAGTCCTACAATCAACACAACCGTCAGGATAGGGAGCGTTGCCAAAAAAAATCCCCAGGTGAAGAAACGGAGACCAGCAAAAGGATATTTGCGGTACAACTGATATTGTTGAAAGGATGAAATAAGAAAAGCCGTTACACATATTATCCCTGTCAATAAATCTATCCATAATGCCAATATTTCAAAATTCGCCATTTTTACTACCTAAATGCATTTATTAATTCCAAAGAAGTGCTAAACCATCCATTGCTCTGCTAACTTCAGTTAAGCACAATATCCTTCTCAGAAAATCGCCATGATTATACTTATTTAGAATGCTTCAACTATCGTAATCTCTTATTGCGTTAGAGAGAAAAAAACGGGGAAAGCACCCTTAAGTTGTACACAAAGAATTTCTTACTAGCTTTTCTTAAATTTGTATCCTTTCATTTAACTTCACCAACAGAAATTTCAATGAATCAATATGAATTACAGTCAGTACTATTACTTTATTATATAGGGTCAATAAACTTCAGGAGAATTTGCGTTCTTCCTCACAGTAGCGAGACTCCGAAGAGGCATGGTATCACTGATGACACAGACGATTCGCATTGCAGGGGCGGGAATTTCAGGCCTTTCTGCCGCCATCTCGATCGCACAAGGAGACAATGGGCGACATATCGAAGTTAGAGACAAGGCTAGTTCCTATCATGCCAAACAAGCACGCGGGATAAATGCCCTTCGAAACTATCAATCTAAAACGGACATTCTTGAGGAATATCGCCAATTGGGATTCAAATTTCATACAGGAAACGTCTTTCATCCTATTCATAATCAGATCTATTTTATAGATACCAATCATTATTTTGATGTTACCTCAGACGAGAAGCCGCTTTTCTACTCAGTTGCACGAGGTACGGAAGAAAGCATAGATGCCTTGCTCGTGGAACAAGCGGAAGGGCATGGGATTGATATTCGATGGGGGTTAACTTTCGATGGCGAAACCCCAGAAATTCTCGCCACGGGAGCAAAATATAGCCACTGTTTTGGATATGGACAGCACTTCGTGGATGTCAAGGAAACCGATACTATCGTAATCCTCCAAAATTCCAAATACAGTCCCTTCGGGTATGCGTGTTATCTACCGTCAGCGAAACACGAGGCATCCGTAATACTAGGATCATTTCATCCTTCTCATCCATCTTCCAAAGACACTAAACAAAACTATCATCGAATTATTACTGAAATCCCACTGTTTAGTGATTATCTTGAAGGTGCTTCAGTAATACATACGTTATCTGGAAAGGGTAATTTCGGAATACCCAGTTCTGCGATCCAAGGAAAATCTCTCTTGGTTGGAGAACGTGCAGGGTTCTTAGAAGCCTTTAGAGGATTTGGCATCCACACTGCCCTTCTATCGGGATATGCAGCTGGTAAGGCCCTAGTAAATGGCAAAAATTATGATGACCAGTGGCAATTACTGCTCAACAAGATTCTTCACCGTGGGCTTTTACGGCGGATGGCGGAGAATGAACTAAACATTGGTTCAGAAGATATAATGAGAAAGTTAGCATCTCAACTTCCCCGCAAAATTAGCTACGACGTATTTCGTCGTGCTTTGCGGGAACAGGAAAAAAAGATGCTCGGAAATCTTGACCCGCATAAGTTAGCCCTACTAACTCAAGCTGTCGAGCAATGGAACCGTGAGTATTGGTAGTTTGCTTTTCATTTCACTAATTCCTTAATTTCAAAATTCATTAAAGGGAGGTTAGTAAGGAACTCCTAGATACTAGGTTATTATGATTACCCGGTTTTACTGGTGATATAATTGTCATTCGTCCTTGACCCTCCCACACTATTTGTTATCGGTATGATTCTTGCAGTATTGAATAAGAAATTCCTCCCCGCACAGTTAACAAGGATATTAGGGTTTCTTGTGGTCTTAATATTCTGGTGGGCTAGTATTGGCCTGTATCTAGACCTTTTCATGTGGCCTTTCAACTTGTTCGATTGGACGCCACCGAAGTTGTTTGAACCTATCGGTGGAAAACAGTGGATGCTTCACACGGATCTGACTGGGATAACAGATATCCCGACCATATTAGCAGCTCTTATTTTCGCCCTATATCCCTTATTCCTTTGGTTAGGTTATGAGATCACGCGGGGAATAATCGATCCTCATTCTATTCGAATCGTATCGAAACGAGTGTACGGTACGGATGATGTACGCTCACGACTTCGCGCGAGGCAAAAGAATGCTCCAGTTCTCTTATCGACCGTAAGAAATCCTGACCCTAAAAAAGCGGTACGAGAAGCGGTGAGGTTGGTGGGTGGAATTATTAAATTTATTAAACCTGGTGATCATGTAGTCATTAAACCAAATATTAGTGGGGGTAATCCCGAGGTACCAGGATCCTATACATCAATTGAAGTTGTTGATGTCTTGATTGATATGATTCGTGAAGTGGGGGGAATTCCGACAGCTGTCGTCGATTCTGATATGGTCTGGACCGATTTTGAGGATGTAGCAAGAGCAGAGGGGTGGATGGAATGGAGTAAACACAAGGACATTCCTCTGATTAATTTAAGAAAGACAGACTGTGTTCGATTCGATTTCGGAAAACAATCAAAGATTGGTATTTCTGTTGTTTCTAAATTGATGCTTGACGCAGATGTAATTGTTTCTATTCCTAGTATGAAGACTCACTTGCTAACAGGCGTAACCTTAGGAATGAAGAATTTCTATGGAACCCTTCCCGAGGGGGATAAAGCAAAATATCATAAAACTGGAATAGAGGACGTTATTGTAGATATGAATATAGCCTTCCCTCCCACATTAACCATTATTGATGGAAGTGTTGGAGGCGAAGCAATAGGACCATTAACGTGCCGTCCAGTAAATTTTCAGACGGTAATCGTATCTAACGATGTAGTTACCGCTGATGCTTTGGCTGCATTCATGATGGGATTCGACCCCGTAAATGAGATCGAACACATCAAAAAGGCACATCACCTTGGTCTCGGAAACGCGAGCGTTACCTTTGATTGGAGTTCATTTCCGTATCCACACAAAAAGGACGGTAATTGGATTAGGACTGATCCACAGGTAAGTCAATTCTATAATGAAGCTATCGAATTGGCGCTAGAAATTCCAACAATGAAAAAGTTCATGAATGCGGCCTCTGATTTTCTTTTATACGATACTGCCACGCTTCCCGTCTTTAAAAATGTAACACCGGCCGTTCTCGGTGTCGTGGGAGACATCATTTCAGGTGTTTTCAACATATGGGGTAAGATGCGGGGGGGAAGGAAAAAAACCCGAATCGCCAGTAAAATCGAGGAAAAGTTGTATCCCCAACGAATTACAGGAGAAGCTTGGCCAAGCAAGAAACTTCAGGACACTTTATTGGCCATACGGGGTACGACAGAATTTCAACACAATCCAACAATGGAAAACGCTATTGATCTCACCCCGACTCAACCAAAAGAAGCTAGTGAGCTGGGGCAGACTTTCAATCCAGAAATCCTCCTTGAGGGTGTAGAGCTTCGTAGTGAGGCCAACACATTTAGTGGGATGATGTATCGAGTTCTTGAAAATCCTCAGAACCTGAATGAACGTTGTATTCAATATATATATACATGGACGTCGCAAAAATGGTTTTGGAGCAATTGGTATAACATATTGGTTCCATTTTTCTTGGCCGCTCTTGGAATCATCATCTTCACTCAAACTGCCGAGGAAAGCTGGTTTTGGACCGAATTAACCATAGGATTCACGGTCGGATTTCTCCTCCTTGCGGGACTCTGGCGGGTTTTGAGAACAATTCGCGGATGGAGGCAGACAGGGAAATTTAAATATATTTACCGCCATCAATTCATCCTAATCCCGTATGCTGCCCTTTTCTCTGTAATCCTGGTTGAACTGCCTTCCAAGTGGGCAGGAACAACATATCTACCTCCCATTCCAACAGGAGACCCCCTAATCGGAACGATCTATATTCCTGCTGTTTCTTTGGTTTTCATTGTAATCCCAATATTGGTGCTTTTAATCAAACTCCAACCATTCTTCTCCATATTCGCACATAAGATCGATTATGCGCCTGCTTTTGTTTATATCAAGAAAGAAAACGAGCATTGGGTATTTGATAAGGTTAGATATGATAAGTTCCACCATGATGTTGCAACTAGACGAAGAAAGGAGCTAGGCGGGAAATTACGTGATAATCAGCACGTCAAACTGGCCATACCTGATAGTTGGCATTCCATGGGACCTACAAGAGGATTTGGGAGATTTTGGTCAGCATTCGGATTTCTAGGCTTTCTAGCCTGCTACGCGATTCTTTTAATTGCGAGAATTCAATATCCATCACTCGTTGAAGGAATGGATCTCGTTGGAACTTTAGTCGCTATTAGTCTTCTGTTTGCATACATCTTTTTTACGAAATATCAGAGTAGACTTCATAAAATGTCCTCAGAAGACTTTATGGACAAGAAGTACAGTCTGAGTCAAGAAAAGTTAGCAATCTTATGGAACCTAGCTGATCCCGACCCTGCCTTAAAGATCAGACAGAAAATGCAGGACCCGTTCAATGCTAGTTCTTCGTTCTGGGAGAGTTTTTTCGATATGAAAGAGGAGCATATCGTCCAGGATGAACTTAACGCGGTTCGAACTCGCACGGGAAGACTTCTTAGCTTTGGTTTTGGAGTTATAACTGTTTTGTTGGCATGGGGAGGCTTTTATTTAGCTGGTTTTTGGGATCATTCCTGGACGATGCTTCAAACCCCCGAATATGGTTGGACATTGGCGTTTTTGATTGGTTTCTTCCTGGCTTCCTTGGGATATTTGATTGCATCCTCGAAACTCCCCTTTAGATCGTTTTTCATTATGTATGTGCTTGTGGTCTTCTGGGCTTGGGGTGAGGAGGGCATTTTCACCACAATAAATTTCTGGAATTACTTGGATGGGGATCCCCTCCGTTTGCTATTCATCGTCTTTGGTTGGCCATTTGTTTTCCTCCTGGTCATCGGAATGTCAAATTGGATCTTGAAGTACATTCAGCTATCAGATAGCACCGGCGGCATCATTACTAGGATAAAAAACGTCGTTCCTGTTTTATTTCTTATAGGATTATTTGGTGTCTTATCTGTATCAGAAAACATATTGGATGCGCTTTTAGCCCTGGACCAGACGTATATGTTATTGGTTAGTGGGATAATCGGCCTTTTGATTATTTTCACCCTGTTATTTGGTATAACACATACTTTCAAACAGAACATAGTTTTAACAATCATGGCTATGTTTGCAGGAGCGACTCTCGAGATTATAGGTCAGTTGGCCGGGTATTGGACATATGCTGCCATTTTCCTGACTGGTCCTTATACTATAGTCGTTCCAAACTTCCTCATCATAATATGGGCATTTCGTGTGTTTTCAATTCTCTTTCTTACCCAAATCCTCCGCCAGCATATCATCAGGTCAAGCTAGGATAATCTTCATGTGACCTACCCTTAGAGGCCTTTTTTTCGAAAAAAGCCCAGTACTTTAAGAAACCATTCAGTGACCCAGTTACTCTCTTGAAAGAAATAATATTGGGCCCCTATAGGATTTACCCTCTCATTTGACCATTTGTACAAAGCAAAGGTTTAAAAACTTCCTATGGGTTACAATCTTGCCATTCCAAAGAAGGATTGAAATGGAATCGAGGGTGGAAGGGAGGACCTGAGGGTTGGAGGGAAGGAGGCGTCGGCGGGGGGTGTTTTTCTTTTTTTCCAACATGATATCCAGAGCTCATGATCGATTTACGAAATTCATAGCAGTTTTTCTCCAAAATGACGAGTGCAGATGAGCTTAAATATGGCAATTTTCTAACCAAAATCGATCAATAACTAGCAAAGTTTATCGAAACATTTTTAGACCCCTTTTTTGATTTTGCAACAAGAGAGCCTGTAGAGGCAAGTTCATTTGATGAAAATTTTCTTGTAGGAACTCTTGTAAATGAGCATATGAGAGACATTATCAGATCGGTTTCACGCGGGAAAAATCTCACAAAATTGTGTCGGTAATCAGACACATTGGGGTCGAAATATTGACATATAGCTATTTTGAACTAGCTTCTGTTTTAAAACAGTTACTAGGGTGGACTTCTGAGCAAGCCCAAGAGGGAGCACGTTTAATTGATGAATTGACTCCTGATGAAGTTTTAGCGAGTTTAAAAGCGGTGTCAAAGCTTCAAACTTCAAAACCAACAGTAGGAAGACCGAAATCTTATGCACTAGCATGGATTTTACTCCAAAATAATCTTGTAACGCTCGAAGAGTTCGAAACGCTTGTACATCGGCAGTTGGTAGATCAAGAAATCAAGCGTGATACCTTTTATCGGGCGATGAGAAACGCAAGGAAATTTATTAGTCAGCGAGATCAGCTTAGAAGGGAAAGCGAGAAGCTGACCAGTTACGAAAGCATCTGGATTTCATTTCAAGCCAATCGTCTTTCTCCAGAGCAGTTCAAACTTAAAATGTTGGAATTATATAATAATGGAGTAATTGCGGAGGAAAAGTACCGACATGCCCTAGTTGAGATTGAAAAAATCATAGCCATCCAAAAACGTATGATTGAGCATCAAATCGAAGAAATACGGAAAAAATGAGAGTTTAGGGTATCTACTTTTACGGGAGAAGGGTACGGCCAAACCGATCCAGAAGTTCCCAATGGTTTTTAGATCTATTACAAAAGACGGGCATTTCAATGGAATTTCGGTGAATAACAATGCTAGAAGGTCTTACAGTAAGTATTGGGGTTTTTATCCTTGTTGGTCTTATCACCTTAGTGGGGGCACGATATACGGTGCATATTGATTCTCCCCGTGCGCTGATCGGTGCGTATATCTTGTTTCTTACTCTTGCCCAGTTTTTTGCGGCGAAAATTGCTAGTTTTGACTTTGGATTTATAGCAGTAGTCGCGCCTGTTGGAGTAATTGTGTTTCCATTCACCCTCCAAATAACAGATATGGTAAACGAGAGATTTGGGCGGCAAAAAGTATATGAGATGATTTGGATTGCATTAGCAAGTCAGATATGTATGGTTGCTCTTCTATTGCTAGCTACCATGTTACCTATGGCATTTCCAGATCCTGATCCCTTGACGAGTTTTGCCATTGTTCCCTCGATTACGATGGCATCCTGGATAGCGTTCTTGGTCAGTGAACGCTTCGATGCATGGATTTATGACCTCATTAGGGGATGGATCGATTCTACGCAAGAATGGTATAAGTACCTGTGGATAAGGAACGTGATCAGTGATATTCTAAGCCTAGCGTTAGATTCCATAATTTTTGTACCCTTGGCCTTTAATCTTCTCCCCACGGCGCTTGGAGCTGTTGACCCCGCGGCTTTAGACCTTGTTACTCCGTGGGATGTGATCATTACGTTGGTTATTGGCCAAATCATTGCGAAATGGTTCCTAGGTTTAATTGACACTCCGTTTATGTACTTAACAAGATGGATTTACGAAATGTCACCCTCAAAAACCATCCACACTGACTCCTAACTTTGGACTCTAGATCAATTTTTCTGCCAATCTTTCGAGGATCGTTTCTACTGGTAAAAGCGTGCCGTTCAAGTAGACGTGTGGGTAATGTAAGGAGTAATGATGTAATCCCACTCCAAATTGGACAACCAATCTATCTTCCTTTCTGATATCTCGCTGTAATGGCAACTTGCTAATTTCAGCTATTTTTTCCTCTATTTCTCGTTCAATTATTGGGAGGAGTCCCGACCAGGAAATTTCTATTGGTTCGTGTCTACGTTGTTTACAAACAAAAATGGCATCAAACTCAATACTTGATTTCCCCCTAATTTGGGTTGACGTCTTCATTTCAGACCATACTGGATATACTGCTACGATATAAAAGCCATTTTCCAAAATACTTTGGGTCATTACTGCCCATGCCTCTACCTTTTTATGATGGAAGGTGAAGATCATTAGACCTTCGGGTTTTAAAACTCGCCTAACTTCGTTAAATACCGAACTGAGTTCTTTCTGGAAATCCTGTGTCGTTTTTTTTCTGGTGATATTTGTTATGATCTCGGCCTTTTTGGGAGAAAAGGGTGGTTGGAACCAGGGGTAGGTCTTTTTTAGACCAAGGCGGAGCCAAACGTAATAGAAATCGGCCAATTCGCCGTATTGAACATTGCCTGCGTATGGTGGATCTGTAATAACTAAATCAATTGTATCTGTGGGAACATCTAACTCTTGAGATGAAGAACAATAAAGTAACACAGAACTAGCATTTGAATCTGTTTCTTTTCGGCCGATATCTCGGTAAGAGGCAACGACATTTCCCTTAATGGGCCTCTTCATTACTCGTCGCTTCGATTCGCCCGATGCTGTAATGTAATATTCATAGGGGTTTTTACAATACTCTTTTATTCGAATGGTTTTTGCAAAAAAATTCCTAAATGTTCCAGTGCCGTAACGAGCTCCCCACACATTATTTTCAACAGGATTTAACGCATTTACATAGGCGTGTTTTCGATAGAGATTATAGATGTAGTGATTCTTACGGTGATATTCACACAAAAGATTCTGATATTCTAGGGCAGTAGAAAACGTAAGCAAGAAAAATTCTCGGACGTTCTCGTCTGCGATCCGTAAAATCGCGTCTAATAGCTTACCTAGAGATAGTAACTGCCGTTCATTGAACATCTCTGCAAACGTGTTGATGCCGTGGTTGTGTAGCTCTTTAGTTTTATCCCCTGGAGGGATTTCTTGAGACGGGATAGGGAGCATATTTTTCATGGCTGTCCATTCGGTTTTTGCTTTTTCAAACAGAAGTAGATCGGCGTTTCCTGCACGCTTATACCTACGTTTCATGCAGGAGGAGCAATAATATTCTATAGCATACAACCGCATACGCCTTTTCTGCGATAAATTTGCAGATACTATTCTGCTTGAATGATTACAAGCTGGACATTGATAAAAACCACGTCTCGCGGTGAACTCGGTAGGATCGAAATTTTTTGCACAGTCGGGACATTCGATTTGTGCTATGGCATCAGATGTAAAAACCTGTTCACATTTGGGACAAATAACGTATATTGACGATTTCTTTTTATCGTAGGCGAAGATGTAACTGCGAAACAAGGCAATCTCTGCTTTGCAGCTTTCGCAGTTGATTTCTTTTATCCAGAAATAATACATAACGTCAGCATCGAGAGAACAGACATCACAGGACGTCTTGTAGTATTCCAGCAACTGATCTCTTAGAGCTGACGATAGCTTTTGAAATTCTGCTTCAAGAATACTTAAATCAACAGAATCCATGCTTTTTTTTACAGTAAACCATGCTACAGGGTTTAAATCACCTCCAATGACTTTACCAAATCCTAAACGAACTGCCTCAAGGATAGTGGTGCCCCCTCCCATAAAAGGATCCAGAACAGATAATTCGGAAAAATTATATTCTTTTAGATATGCCTGCCAGAAATCTTTTTCACTCCCAGGCAGATGTTGCCCAGATAGATTGGTTCCGCTGTAGATCAGGATCGCCCTGAAGACGGAACCTAAACGGCGGGCAAACCATTTATGCAGCGTTAGGACTGGTCTGTAATATCGTTTCGCGTTACTTTCCCTGTAGGCTAGCTTGCTTACTAATGTATAAGGAAAAAACTGCTCAATTGTTTTTTCAATTGAATGAGAGGGAGGACTATCTGCCATACTGTGCTCACACAGTTGAATTGGTCAAAGGTTAAATTAAGACTTTATAAACTGAGAATAATTTTCTCAGGAAGTCGGAATGTGAATTCCAAATGCTAATACCGGCAAATAAATAAGGGCAGCAAATACTGCTGATACAGGAGTGGTTATCACCCAGCTTAATCCGATTTCTTTCAGTGAATCCCTATCAACTTTCTCTTTATTCACAAAACCAACGCCAATGAAGGCTGCAACTAAAATGTGGGATCCTGATAAGGGTATCCCCATCAATGTCCCAAAAAACATTATGAAGCTTACTGAAATCGATGCTGATAGAGCGGATGTTGGAGAAAGTGCAACTACATCAGAGGAAAGCTTTTTCACTACCCTCCTCCCAATCAATATGACCCCTAAACACATGCCCAATCCTCCCGCGAATAAGGCTGGGAAAGGATCCGCGATGAACTCCTCTATGGCCATTAAAGGTCCAATAGCCTTGGCTACGTCGTTTCCAGCGCGACTGAAAACGGAAACCAGAAGAAAGACGGCCAAAGCATAAGAGGCCATTTTTTCTTGACGTTCATAATCTGAATACCCCTTCGTTTTGATACGACTCCTACCTTTCATTATAAGCCAGTAAAAAACGAACCCACCAATTAAACCAAGTAAGGGAGAAATAATCCAGCTCATAGCTACCCAGAACAATGTCCCATAATTTAGGCCACTAAATCCCCCTCCTGGTGCAAGTAGAACAACCCCAATCACGGATCCTACTACACTTTGTGTTGTACTGATGGGAACACCTTTGATTGATACGATAAACAACCAGATAGCCATAGAAATGAGTATTACAAACACCATTTCCAAGGTTAAAGTAAAAGTGGCGAATTTATTGCCAACAGTTTTTGACACAGATTGGCCTAAGATGAAGACCCCAAATAGATTAAATATCCCCCCAAGTAATACCGCCAAACTCAATGTCAATAAACCTGCACCAACTGCGGGTGTCATTGTTTCATCATTGGCGCCGATCGCAATGGCGACAACAAATCCGAGTACGAGCGAACCATATAGGATGATTGGATCAGTCATGGAAATTCCACTGAAGTTTGGTTAGAAGATGAAACTAGGAATGCTTGACAATAAGAACCTTGAGATAGTCTGTTCCTTCCTCAGCTTCAATGGTGATGCGGGTTGAGGCATTTAGGAGTCGGGCTGTACCCCTGGGTAAACGATCATTTACAGCATTTTCTAAAACTATATAATAAAGATCTCGTACTTCGTCCCTAATTTCTTCTACCTGCCGAGAGAGACGAGCAGCCTCATCATAGTCCTCAAGAAACGCCTTGTTTGCGCTTATAAATAGATTTATTACTACTGAAGTCTTTTCTAAAATCAGATCAAATTCTTTGGGAAAATAAGTTTCGTCAATTTTCTTCAGACACAAAATCCTGACTGCGCGCTCAATTCTTCCCAACAGTTTGTCAACATTAAGCATCATAAGATGGCGTTCCTCTCGAATCTGAGGGAGATAAGCCTGTTTTCGAAAAATCGATTCGAAAAAAATATCTTTTACTTTATCGCCTTCCTTTTCAAATTGAATAATCTCATCTCGAAGTGAAAGTCCCGTATCGAAGTTTTGGGTGCGCCAGGCCTTAATAGCCTCCACATACTTTCCGTATGCTACCTTGACAGCATCCAACATTTGAAAGAATAGCTCCTCAACAACTTTCTGGATCTTTTTGTCTTTTATTACGTGACCAAAATATTCGCCGGACATTTTTTAGCTCACCGTGAGTTGTTTTCTTTCTAACGCCTAGTATAAAAGGTAGTTTCGACTTCTTTTGAAGTTATGTCATTGAGAACAATATTGCCATGAGGTTTTCTAGCAGCACTGAAGCTTGGTTAAGGTTCTCAGTTCTATCTTTGGAGTAATACGCAGAAATAAGAGGCAATAATTTAGCGAATTTGACCTCATTATCAATTTTTGAAACCGTTACGTCTGTTATCTGAGAATAATCTTCAACGTCAGTATCTAGCTTTCGATTCAGCTCCTTAAACGAAAGATTAACAATATTTTTTGACTTAGAGGAAACTTTGCGGCATACCAGAATAAAATCACGATTTAAGCCTTTGACGGGGCGTGCTCCAAATTCACTACGTACGGGTAAGGCAGCAGTGACTTGAAATTCACTTTTGGCTAGAGTAAACAGAATTATATTCCACCCGCTACTTGTGGCATGATGAAAGGTGAATACCAATGGTGCTTCGTTTTTCAAGACGCGATGACATTCCTTAAAGATCCTGAAAAGTCCCGTCTGGAAGTTTTGATGACTTTTTTGGGAGCCTAGGTCTTGGTCGCTTTGAATAAGGTCTGATCGAAATCCAGGATAATCCGAAGAGGATAGTAATTGTTTTAACCAGACATAAAAGAAATTAGAGATTTCTGAATACTGAATATAATCCAGATACGGGGGATCCGTTAAGATAAAATCAATAGATTCGCTGGGAATAGATTTCATCAGTTTCTCTGAACTTCCACACTGTAGCAGCACATCACTAGCCTGGCTTGCGACGAGACGGGAGAATGAAGCTACCTGTTTCGCCTTGATGGAGTCCCCATCAATAGGAATACGGACTTTCGAGCCATTTTGAACTGAAACTTCGAATGGTGCTTCACAGTATGCTTTGGCTTTTCTAATCCGATCCAGGTACGTTAGGAAAGTGCCATTACCCTTCTTACCTCCCCACACATTGTTCTCTACGAACATTGTAGGTACAAGAAAAGTCTGATAATTGAAAACATTGACAATCTGCTTCATAGTATAGTTATAGGGACATAAAACTGTGTGAAATTCCAAGCTGCTTGAGAATGCAGCTGCAAAATACTCCTTATGGTTTTGGTCAGGAATTTGAGCTATAGACTTTAGAAGAAGGCCTAGACATAAGAGCTGGCGCGAGTTAAACAAGTCAGTAAAACAATCAAATCCATAATTTCGAAGATTACTCGTTGTAGAAGCGTCCGGAATTCTCTCTCTTGGAAAGGGCAATTCATCGGCGCGCTGGTCGAACTCGGATTTAGTACGGTTATATCTGTATATATCCTCGTTGGCGACTGGTTTATAATCACGAGTTCCACATCGATTACAGAAATACTCAATAGCGACTTGTCGAGCCCCCCATTTGTACTGAAGTATTTTAAGAACATCAAGCAATCGAAAAGATTGATTACAACTAGTGCAGGTGAACTCTTTTTTACGACAGTTTCCATCGATAGGAATGAACGCAAATCCACATCTTGGACATGATATAGTGCTTGTAACAGGTGATTTGGAATAAAATAGGTGATCGCAATCTGGACAAATCACCATGGTTTCGGAGCTTTTTCTCTGTTTTTTTCCAATAATATAATACTTGAAGAGATCTTCGTATGAATGGCACGAAGGACATTGAATGGTTCTGACCCAAAAAGTATACATAATATCTGCCGTTTCATCTTGGCATTGAGGGCACTGAGTTTGATAATACGTTTTAAGCTTGATACCAATCCCTTGATTCAGCCCCTCAGCTATCTGGTTAAATTTGGCCAGGTTAAACGGGTCAAATTCCTTTCTTGTCGTAAAAAGGGCGATTGGATTTATATCAAATCCAATGGTCTTTAACCCTAGACGATGAAGCTCAACTAAACTCGTACCTCCCCCGCAAAAAGGGTCCAAAGCAATTTTATTTTTATAATCGTGGTTTTCATAGTACGCACCCGTACCAGGAATATTTGAATCAAAAAGAGGAGAATGAGAAAAGTGGGCCAGCCCGATAGCCCTACATGTACTTCCTGGTCGGCGTGCCCAACTTTTGTGTATTGAATATATTGGCCGATAAAACTGTCTTCGTTGCGATTCAATTTCTGCTAGTGTAGATACATGTTCGAGCGGAAAACGACTTTCTAGGGTCACATTGTTCTCCTTTAAGGTTCCGGTTTTATTTGTAACGAGAGAGTTCCGTGATAAGTACAGAATGGAGACCATCCACGAATTTAGAATCCAGACCTAGGGTCTCTGCGATTATTAGGTCAATCTGGTATAGGGGATTGATTGGATCCTTCTGAATGGACTTAAGGATTTTCAAGAAGGTGGGTCTCTTTTTGACAGGATTTTGAGAGACAAGTTGTACCAATTCCCTTAAATTCTTTTTCTTTGCTAAAGGAACGTTAGAAAAATCTACATGGCGAAAGAATTCCATGTCTGGGCCAAGAATCTGTCCATAGTTTCCACTAATTGGTCTCCACACCGCTAGAATATTAAAAATTCCAAAGCTACTCGTTAAATAGCAAAAATACCAGAAAGACTCTTGCGGATCCATGTTAATGCTCATAAAACCATCCCCTACGTGCAATGGTTTATGTGAATAGAAAGCGATTGTTTTTGTTGTACTCCATCCAATTTTCTGTGGTATGGCTAGATGAGTTTCTCGCTCTATCGGCGGATATAGGCTAATAGAATGAACTCTAGGGTTGAGACCATTTGATTTCAACCAATCACCGAAGATAATACTGGATTGATTCACTCTGATATAATAGGTTTGAGGGGCTCCTTCAGGTATCAGATTAGGATATTCAGCCATTTCATTATATCTTTTCATTGAGCGTACGATATCTGTCTGAGGAAATCTGAATCGTCTTTGCCCCCCTTTCCTGGTCTGAATATTAATGTGAGTCGGTGTTATTGAAACGATTTCCCAGATTTTATTTGGCAGGCTATAGAGCCGGACTGGCGCTACCCGATTTCCTCGAATGATTTCTGCTCGGTCAGTGACGGGACTAGTTTTCGTTTTGATCGTGCGCCATAAACGTACAAAATCGTATGATCGAAAAAACACAGTCCAACGATTAACATAGAACTCTCTTTTCGAAACTGAAAGCAAACGAAAATCCTGAAAATCACCATCGGAAACGGTATATTTTATGGTGTTTGCCAAATCATCGATTTCATCCAAGGATTTGGCAGTAAGAGATTCCTGGAGAATAATTATTTTGATTGGCCCATCGTAGTTCTTCCTTGCGATGAGAATTATTTCCTCAAATGAGGAATCTGAAAACGCGGGTTCCACATCTGATTTGATGAGATATTCGATATTGACTGTCTGAAGCAGATATCGCACAATAGGTGATGTACTTTCCGTATAAAATATTGAAAAGGGTAATACAAAAGCAACCGTCCCACCAGGTTTAAGGAAATG
Source organism: Candidatus Heimdallarchaeota archaeon (assembly GCA_048881705.1). GTDB lineage: Archaea > Asgardarchaeota > Heimdallarchaeia > Hodarchaeales > Hodarchaeaceae > Hodarchaeum. The sequence continues at coordinate 146,284 of JBHLSH010000002.1, forward strand.
AGAAGCGGCAAGCAGAAAATAGCCGTGTAACCCGAGATGCTTCTTGTCGATAAACTTATTGGCGGAAAAACCTCGCTTTTCAAACCATGCACATAAATGTTCTTTATACTGCGAATCCAGACGATCCCCTTGTGTAAATGGAGGATTTCCAAGCAAAACATTGAATTTATTCGGCCTCTCACCTTGATAGCTCCCTTTATCTGTTGGGTTAAAATAGGAACCCAGTGTTCTGTTTCCGTCTATCTCAAACGCATCTGTACAGACGATGTCTGCACGATATGTCATATTCAAGGCAGCTTGAAGGCTGAGATTCATCGATGCGAACAAGCATGCCAAAGGCGAGATATCCGAGCCAAACGTATTTCGGAGAATGGATTGTTCTGGAAAAGTCGGATCAATTTGTTTTCTTCTTTGATATGAAGCAACGAGGAGGCCCCCCGAACCACAGGCGGGATCAAAAATCGTGTCAGAGGCTTCTTCTATTGCCAAATTAGCAAGAAATCGGCTAGCTGGAATAGAGGTATGATATGCTGCTAAAATTTTGCGATAGGAAGGAGGAAAAGAACGTTGTAAACTAAATCCTAAGAAATCATGTTCGGCTACATATGTTTTATAACGATCTAAAACCTTGATGATCAAGATAACACGATCAAGAGTAATTTGATGATTCTTAAGCGTTGAAACCGTTGGAATTGAAAATAACTCGAGACCATTTACTTCAAATATCCTGTCAAACAGAGCCTTGAGATCAAAAATCGACTCAATTTGGTTTAATGGCTTTAAACCAAGTTGAGGTGAGCGTTCATTTAATATCAGGTAATACAAGATTTGAGCAATAAGTAGGTGGGCAATGACAGATTGTGAAAAAGTAGAAAATTCTTCTGGTTTCCATCTGTTAAAGATTCGGCCTAAATCCTGCTGTATATGCCTTTTAAAATCCGCAGTTTGGTTAAAATGCTTGGTTTCGACATATGATACTAGTTCAGAAGTGATATCTTCGATAATTTTTGGCATAGGAGGAGTTTGAGAGTTCTTGGACCCATTAAAGGGTTTCAAAAGATATTTCAGCAACTCGTTTGGCAGATTCTTCGAAATAATAATTCACTCCGTAGTTTTAACGATCCTGCCTGCGATTTCGCTCCTCCGCAAATAATACCATGACTCGTCAGTCTCTTTACAAAAAGGCTTATTTCAAGTTCTTTATTGTTAATCATTTTACATCTAGAGCATTTTTGAATTATGGATTAGTGAATGGGTTTAATTTTTCTAAAAAACGAACTGCAATTTGAGATTGGACTTCTGTTCCTTTTTCTAGCCATCGATTCATAATGGACTCCAGTGTCATGTCGAGATCAGGAAAATCTTCATCAGTAACATTGTTATTCACAATTTTATCTTCAATGATTTCTTCAAGCGCGTTTTCAATCAGATCCTTAGTTTTTATACAGATTGATGGTGTACCCAACCATGGAATAAGGTGTTGAAGCGCTTCAAAGGGCGCGGCTCCAATAAGCTGAGCAACCACATGCTTCAAGATCCATTCAACATTCTCATCTGATATGTTGAGTACGGGTCGAAGGTAGCCTAGGGCACGCCGGGGTTGGGAACGTCCAGGTACTTCAACACCATGAATTAACCAATCTACAAGATAGGGTTCCTGGCTTTCTACCCACTCTTTTGTATACACGAACATTTCCTCTGGATAATTACGCCAGGAGGCATAAAGGATGAAGTCTAATGCACGAGTATATGGCTCTTTTTTCAATAATAATAACCTACGATATGATTCTAGTTTCTGTAAGTCCGGCTGGGGATTATAGAAATGATCGATCAGTAGAAGAAAGGGGACAATTGATGGGGATATGGATGTAATTTCCTGAAAGGTTAGCGAAGTTAAAGATATTTGCTCCATTTTCAAGGTTTTGGCAATAATCTCGCCTGCTTTCTTCAGTGATGGAAAATGATTCTTTCGATCCCATTTCTCCAAATCCTTGGTCACGGCATCAAAGTCTCGACTTTGTATCTTTCTCCAAACCGATTGAATCTCTTTGCTTATTTCATTCTGCGTTTCAGGTGTCAATTGCGTCAAATCTGGATATAAAGGGGATCCTTTGGAGTCGATCTGATTTGGTATCTGGATAGATTCAACCGATCCTAATGATTTAAGGACTATCAGCTTTATTGCTTCTGTTGTTCCCTTCAAGTGATCAGATTTTTCTTGTAGTATTGCTTCGATCCGTTCAGATTGCCTCTCAGAGATCTTCCAGCGTTTTCTCTCTTCTTCAGTAAGTCTTAATGATACATATCCCTTTGAAAGCCAAATATCGATCTTGTTGTCCCAATAAAGCTCTCGAAGAATTGGGATCCATGATGGATCCAGTTGAGCGACCGAAACGGAGTTTAAATCTGCAAAAGTCATTCATTTCAACCCTTGCCCCGATATTTGTAGCATTCATTTGAATGTTGGTTTTCTACTTGGAGCTTTTTGACCACGATTTCGCCCAAGGCTAGGTAGGCTCAGGACATGAATCACGCTTTAGGTCGTCTTAGGTAGATTTTATTACGGAAAAAGCCAGGCCAATGGAGTCTCGGATATATCTTGGCTTTTTGAGGAGGGGGTAGAGCTGTAATGTAAGGATCGGATCAGTTCGAATAGCAAATCAGGTACACAAGGGTATCCGACGATAAGCCGCGCCCCGTAATGCATGAATGTTTCAATCCGTGTCTTAAAATTCCATGATGATAGTACGTAATGTTGAAAGCGAGAGCGTAATATCCTTTGGGCCACTTGAGGTAATCTCTCCCACTCAGCTGAAAGAATACGGGGATTAATTTTTTCCTGCTTGAGTTCCAGTAAAATCGGTTTTCTCCGTAAGAGGTACTTCACAACTATCCTTACAGCCTCCTCCTCTGGAAGGAGTTGAGCCATCGGTGTATATATTGCATACGGGCCTGGAAGATGGTTAGAAAGGACGGCCCTAGGATCGCCATAGAGGAGGAACGGTATGATTGACCCGTAATTTTTGATGAATTTGCATATAAGCTTGGATGACAGATTTTCACCCCCCAGAAAAACACACTCAGTGGTCAGGGCTCTCACTCTAGTAAGAATATTATGAAATGCTTTGGCTAGTGGAATTGCAGAGTCAACAGATGAGTAATCAGGGGAACCGGCGACAATATTAAACATCAGGTTGGGATATTTGTCAGCGATTCGGAGATAGTTTTCTAGTAGGAAATTCCGGTTTTTATAAAACTCTGCACTCCGAACAGACACGGTTAGCACGATACGATTCCGGATCTGATCCAAAATGACTCTGAGCTGCTCTGGTGTCAAGAGCCATTCTTGGCCTTCATAATCAAGAAAAATAAATTGATGATATTGGTCGGCATATATGATGGTTTCTAAATACTCCCGCGTTGTGCTGAAATCTGAGCGCTTAAGCGCAATTCCCGTTATATTCGGCCCGTTCTTAGCTAGGAACGTGATCCCTCATTCGTCTCACACCAATATGAATTGAACCCTCCTTGTTTTAAGAACCCTAAAACACGGCAATGTTTGTAATCTTTTTTGAAAGAACTCCGAATCTATCTACTCTTCATTTTTCCCCATCTTTAAGGATTATGCAGTTAACCCTCGCTCTATGAGCAATGGTACATCCTTAAGAATTACCAGGGGAAAATATTTCGAATATATTTATGCCTTGAAGTCCCAACAACAACCAAATCGCATAAACCAGGCTTAAAGCTGCTATTGATAGATTTATTACCCGTGTTACCCGTTTTTGTCCGAATTTTTGTGCTGGATAGTTAACTGAGACACCATATCCGATCATGCCAATAATAACACCAGTTGTGAAGAGTAGAACACCAAAAAGAATACTAAGAAGATCTTGTATGCCCAGAGTCAAGGTAAATAGTAATAGTAGCTCATCATTGCTCGCTATGCCATGAATAACGCCAATTCCAACCATAGTACCGTGCTCGCGCTGTGAAGAGGATGAAAGATGAACATGAAGGTGAGTGTGTTCCTTCGCCTCGTCTACTTCTACGCCATGGGAATGCCTATGAAAATGTATTAGATTGAATTCCCAAGCGATCGTAAAAATTGCGATGATTATAAGCATAACAGGAACAAGCAATTCTAGATTTGCGAGCATCGGGAGAAAAATACTCTCACGGAAGATAAATAAAACAATAGTTAGCACTGTAGCCGTCGCCATATGACCTAAAGCCCATGATACACTTAATGAAATCGTTTTCCTTGTTGTCTGGGAATGAGTCAATAGACCAGAGACCGCCACAAGATGATCAGCATCAAAAGCATGTTTTATACCCAAAAGTACCGCTATGACCAGTAATCCAAGTATATATGATGTTTCTAGCGTGCTTTCCATTCCTCCAGCATTAGGCTGGCTTAGCTAGTTTGTGCAAACTCTTATGGAAATCGATTATATATCTATTTTCGTAGGTTTCGTTTTATCTTAGAAGAAAATAGGATTGGCTATTAACCGTGATACTAGATTAACATTTTTTGTGCGGCAATGCCAATCCAGCCAGGAGCATGACGTATTTTCCGAATAATGAGATTTTCACGTTCAAATAATTTGATAAAGGAACCTAGTTTAATTGGTTCCTCAAATCCAAAAATCCACTGCCCTGAATGCTCGAGATACCACCTATTGATGCGGTATGGGATATCTGGAGTCGGAACCCAACTTATAAGCCATCCATCTGGCTTAACATGCTTACTGTGGTTATGAAAAGCAATCTTTTGGATGGATGGTTTGAAATGTTCCAATAATCCATGGGAATGAACGATTTCGAACTGATTGGAAAGGGAAAGATCAAGTACATCTTCTAATATGAAATTCGCTCCAATTTGGGCATGTTTAAATCGTTGCTTGGCCATTGCTAGAGCCAATGGAGAAGTATCAACAAGTGTCGGCTGTAAATTGTAAAATTTGGCCAAACGAAGAGAGTTTTGCCCGGTTGAAGCTCCGATTTCTAACATGCGACCTTGAGGGATTTTTAATCCCTGTAAAAGCCAACGATAGTTGCGCCAGACGGTAAAAAAGTAATATGCTCGAATTATAATTGAATTGGTTGAATGAGCATAAGCATCCCAATCAGCTTGGGGGATTGACATCATTTTCGAAAAAACAACGCAGATAATTAAATCGTTTCGCTCCTTAGGGCATCTTACCAACAGCTAGCGCGTTTAAGTGTATTCAAAGGCTATCATTGACGAATTATTTCGTCATAGTCAATTAAATCGTGAGTGTTTCAACTATTATCTTAAGGAGTTCATTAAATACTTTGATATGTCTGGAGGAGAGATTGGGCCAAATCTCCTGATAATAATGCCAAATTTGCAATATCAAATCTTGAAAGAAAAGAATAAATGTATTCAAGCAAATCAGTCTCTCCTAGGTCAATCTGCATCAGATATTGTTCAAGTTGTGGAAGAATTGAAATCGGGATATTCCCCGATTCATCGATGATGCGAATTTCAGTTAGAACTGAACCTTGAATCCCGCATTGTATACGGAACAGCCCACTAGATGTATGAAAACTCCTCTGCACTACAAATGCATCTGAATGTATTTTTACTTTCCATATAGAAGTTTCGGCTTGGCTTTTTTTGCGGGGAACCCAATCTCTATTCAGGGGCGTCTTTTGTAGCTTGTACATCAAAGCAAGGGTCTCAGGTTGAAGATTTTTTGGTGTCAGCTGAATATTTAGCTGCGATTCAAAGTATTCCACGAATGTCTGTAATAGTTCATCGCGAGGGGGAATAAATCCGATCTGATTTCGGACGCTGGTGATTCCGGATTCCATTAATCTGCGTACTGTTCCACGAAGGTTCTCATTTGGAACTTTTAGAATCCTAGCCATTTCCTCGTATGGGAATTCTAGGAGGATATTTCCAACAAGGGTTTGAGCTTCTTCGTAGAGACCCGCTGCATTTCCAGAGATTTTGCGTCCATTAACTCGAATTTCATTAGCTGGATAATAAACAGCATTAATCCCATAGTGCTGGCACGTTTTAACGGCAGGGCCAAGTAACTTGGCATAAAAACTTTGAACATGTCGAGGTACACTGTTGGAATTGATGTGAGTAATCACATGATAAAAAAACTGGTTGGAGTCCAGATAGACGGTACCACCCCCACATGCACGTTGGTACACAGGAAGATTCCTGGATCCACAGTACTCGATGTCCACCACTTGATCTATGATCTGATTAAAACCGCAGGATACAAACGGATGTTTTGGCCAATCAATGATCAAGATATCGTTTTCTTGAATTCCCCGACTCCGAGCTAAGGCCGCAGCATGCCAAATCGTTTGCGTATCAATACCGTCACATGCACCGTAAAGAATCAAATCCCACTGCAGAACCATTGGCTATGCGCAACTCAATTATCGTTTAAAATATTCGGATTTTCGAAGGAAATGCCCCGTATTCTTTTTTTGTCTGGAGGAACAGGAACCCCAAAACTTCTCCAAGGGGCAATCCGCGTTCTTTCCCTGCAAGACATTGCGATAATTGGCAACACTGGTGACGATTGGAATTTTTACGGTTTACATGTTTCACCTGATATTGACAGCGTTTTGTTAACATTATCAGATCTAATTGACACTGCAAAATGGTGGGGGATAGATGGAGACAGTTTTAATCTTATTGAATTCCTTCGTACCCACCTTCATGAGGATGTTTGGTTCAACCTTGGCGACTTTGATGCAGGTCTCTGTTTGTATCGAACCCATCTCCTTAAACAAGGAAATAACCTGACCCAGGCGACGGATATTATTCGAAAACGATTAAAGATCAAAGCTTCTATTTTACCGATGGCAGATCAACAAATTCAAACCCAAATTAAGACTCCCTCAGGAACGATGCATCTACAAGAATTTTGGGTAAAACATCGGGGAAATATTGAAGTTCAGGACGTTTACTTTGACGGGGATCTTTCTATCACGACTTCTGCCGTCACAGAGGCCATCAAGAAGGCAGAAATAGTGGTTTTTGGGCCGAGTAATCCTGTTTCTTCATTGGGACCAATTCTTGCCATTCATCCGCTTCGAGAGGCTTTGCGAAAAACCACGGCATTTAGGTTGGCAATCAGTCCCATAATCGGTGAACATCCTGTTTCAGGACCTACAAGTGCTTTTTTAAAGGCATGGAACATTCCTACCTCTCCTATGGCAATTATATCCCTTTTTGGTCACGTACTAGATGGTTACATGATTCACACTTCGGATGAGCGCTTTAGCGAACGCATCCTGCATCAAAATATTACCCCCATTCTAGATAACATCTTGATTCACTCTAGCGCAGACGCGGAACGTCTGATGCAGAGAATTTTAGATTTCAGGTGATTCATTATATCCAAGAATCGTAGTATGCTTGCGGCTATGGGTGGAATAACGGATCCATCTTTTGCTTCCACTTGTTTAAATGAAGGAGCAGGAATGGTAGCAATTGGAGGATATCCTATTGGAACCGAAATGATAGGGTCCTGCTACCAAATGATTGGTAGAGGACGAAGAGAATTCGTTCTACCTATTGGAGAAGAAGCCAATAAGATCAACGATCTGTTCCAATTATTCAAGAAAAATGTTGATTTAACCTCTGTGATGGTTAATCTTAGGTTTAATGATCCTTCCTATGCCCAAAGCTTTGTTAAAGATTTTTCAAATCTGATGGGGGAACGCCCCGTAATTGAAATCAATGCACACTGCCGTCAACCTGAGGTAACGAATTGCGGTGGGGGACAGGCACTTCTACACCGAAAAGAAGTACTTAAGAGGATCATCGGGGTGTTTCATGCAAAAGATTTTCCCATCTCACTGAAATTTAGGGGCAACGCCATTCCTTCAAGGGAATTTATACCAACAGTCATTCAACTCCCACTCGAATTTCTCCACATAGATTCGTATCGTATTGGTGAGGCAGGTACTGATCTCGAGTTATTAAGGTTCTATGCTCAATCCATTACAGCCTCCCTTATTGGAAATAACTCGATTATTGATCGCGCAAGTGCAGAGGCAGTTTTAGAGGCAGGTGCGTCGTATTTTTCGCTGGCTCGCGCAGCAGAGAAGAATCCATCGATTTTTCAAACTTTGAAAAACATATAGCACTACTTTATGCTCGCGTCATCTTGAAGATGACTAGATTAGATGGATCTCAGGTTCTGGTTCTCATACCAATCAAGGATTTTTCAGATTCGAAAACCAGGCTGAGAGCAGCTTTTCCAATCCATGAAGAGAAGCTAATCGAGCGGCTAGTAGAGGTATCCTTCAGTCATCTCATTGGAATCTTATCTTCTCTATCATTATTGTTCGGTGTTATTTCCCCGTCACCACGAATCCTTGATCAATGTAAAAATTTAGGGGGGGCATTTGTGTACAGAGACACTGGTGAGAATTTGAATCGCGCCCTTTTTCAGGCGGTTCAAACAATACCTGAGAAGCAGCCAATCTTGATTATCATGCCGGATCTTCCCTTTATAACCAGAGAATTCATAAAAACTTTAATTAAAGAGATTAAAACTGAAAATGCCGCCATTGTGCCATCTATTTCGATGGATGATTCCAATGGAACCGCTATCCTGTACCTAAAAGATCCATGTTTGTTATCATTTCAATTCGGTGAAAAGAGCTATTTGAAACATTTGGAGGCGGCTAGAAAAATTAATCTCGACCTACGTGTTTTGAGGTATGATCCCTTTGCTCGTGACTTGGATACTGTCAATGATATAAGATTTTTACGACAGAACCTTCATTTGATTCATGATCCAAGGCAATATCTTGATGTTTTGTCGAATTTATCAATCGTTATCTGATTCTTTCTCACGTACCAGCTTTTCATGATCCTGTTGGATATCAAATGATGAGAAACGAACCATCTTCAACTCGTCTTCTTTAACCTCCGAATATAAGGAGAAGTCAATATCTCTCAAGAACTTAACACAAAATGATTCTAGTTCAACAACCATTCCAAGTACTACCTCTGATGAGAATCCTCTAACTAGCCAGTCTCCAAAAGACAAAACATCGGATCCCTCAAGCGATACCACAACAGGTGATCTTTCCACAACCTCTAGCTTGCCAGAACTAACCTCAGGAATACAATTAATCCCTAGCGTGTCAGTGCTAGTGGTAATCATTCTTTTGTTAAAGAGAAGAAATAGATGAATCCCGCCAAAAATAGATACTGGATAAAGTATTAACGAATTTTCTCTCTTTGGCTATTTAAGTCTCTCAACGTTTTTGAGATTTAAAAGGTTATACCAATTCGTTTTTGATGAGGTTTGATTTGTGGTATTCATTGTTATATTGGCTGGTGGAGGTGGAGAACGTCTCTGGCCTCTTTCCAGGAAGAATCGTCCAAAGCAATGCATTTCCTTGGATGGCCATCAGACATTAATCCAACGAACGTACCAAATTGCGGTAGAAATTGTAGGAAGCAGCAATGTCTTTGTATCAACTCGTGATGCCCTCGTTCCCATAATAAGTAAACAACTGCCAGATGCACAGCTAATAATTGAGCCTCTAGCTCGTGACTCCGCGGCAGCCATAGGATATGTTTGTACACGATTGATACATACAAATGATGAAGATACTACCGTTTTTATGGGTGCTGACTATCATATTCCAGATGTCACGCACTTTAAGGATGTAATTTCGGCAGCAGATGAGTTTGCGCGGCAAGACAAGATCGTTACAATAGGCATCAAACCAACACGGGTTGAAACTCGCTTTGGTTATATCAATCCTGGTTCATTACTGTCCTCAGGATCTATTCATGTTTTTGATGCAGTAGGATTCACAGAAAAGCCAAGTGAAATGTTAGCACGAGAATATATAGCCCATGGTTATCTATGGAATTCGGGGATGTTCATCGCGAAACCCCAGGTCTTGTATCGTAAAATTCAGCAATATATGCCTAATTTATATTCCGCATTGGAGCAGATCAGAGCAGCGGAATTCGATAAAAAGATCGCAACGGAAATATTTATGCCATTAGCCAAAATTTCCATCGATTATGGAGTAATAGAGAAGACAAATGATCTGGTTGTTGTTCGAGGCGACTTCATATGGGATGATATTGGTACATGGGATTCTTTAGGCAGAATAATTAGCCCAGATAAAAATGGAAACATCGTAAAGGGTGAATTCTTGGGGATTGATGTAAGGAATAGTGTTATCTTTGGAGAAAAACCAATTGTTGCGTTTGGTATCTCCGATATAGTTCTTATCGAAACTGATGATTGTATATTTATGTGTCCCAAAGATAAGGCTCGTGACATAAAAGTGGTTTTTGAAAGTCTTGCTGGTACCACCAAATTCCAAAGTTTGCTTAATTACCCCGACTAGCGCTATGTTAAAGTTTTAAACCTGAACCGTATTCCTCATGATTGATTCAGACGATTCATCTTCTTGAGTAATTGAAAAAAATACGTCTGGTTTTCCGAGACAGTATACGTGAATCCACGCGACCCTATTATCTCGTAACGTCCAATATGATTCCGATGCAATTTGAAGAGCGATTTTAAATTGTTCTTTCTTCGATGATTTACGTTTTAAACGGAATACAATTTCATCAGGAAGGGGAACCCCGATTAAATCTGCGATGGTGAAAGTGGGAGGGATTATACCCACACCAATAGGGACATCCGCCTTAATTTCATCGAAAAAGCTCAATGCTTGGTTAGGATCAAATATTGCCTGGGTAATAAAGTAATCAGCTCCCAGTGACAGCCGTTTTTGGAATAGGTCCATCTGACGATTTCGGATGCTAGTTCTCTGGTCTCCTTTCTTGTGGAATTGGTTCGGATCAATGACACTTCCCACATAAAACTCTGCGTCATCTATTGGATCTGCATTAGTTTCAGCTAAACCGTGACTCATACTTGAATGGGTTTTATAGAACCGGGGATCAGTCACACCTTTAATGAAAGCCAGAACATCCAGCGAGTTTTTGAAAAATCGGGGACTTATCGGACCACGGGGATCTCCCAATACAGGCAGTAGATGCTCTATCCCTAGCCGTCTAGCATCAAGTAATTCGTTGTAAGTATCATGGATGGAAAGGCGGGTAGTCAGGTGAAGAACTGGAAAGGTGCTGCTGGCCAGTCTTGAATCACGTAATACTGAAAGAATCAACTTCATTGTTGATATCGAGGACATCCGAAAAGTTGGCCGATTGGTAACCGAGATCAAGTCAATAAATGGGCCCATGTGTTGTATTGCTGTTGTAAATCCCATGATCTCCTGCTGCTCTAGTGATCGAGAATGAATCTGAGGCGGCTCTACCTCGATGCTTAGCTTGGGAGAGAATGGTTCGTCACTGGGCATAAAAGTTCATCCATTAGATAATGTTAGAGTCAGGGAGATCTAATTCGGTTTGTAAAACCGTTCTCGCCTCCTTTGTTCCTCTACACATCGCTGAAAGCATCATATGGAGATTTGCAAGATTATTCACAGGACGTAATCCACAATCAGGAGCTGACATGACCAAGAATGGACCATCTTCGCCCAATTGGTCATAAAGAGCGCGAACTTGGTATAACAACCGATCTCTGGTAAGCTCGCTGATCTGTCGTAGAGCGGCTCCATTTTGAATGTCTTCTTTGGTGTAATGTCGGTCTGCGTGAACTTCGAGAATGCCTAATGCATATTTACAGCGACTTCCCTGGTTAAAAGCTTCAACAACGCTTTGGACACCCTTCTTAAACGAAGGCCGCTCTTTGGAAGTCGTCCCATTTATCTTAAGATCCCGGTTTGCATATTCCAAACTCGCATAGTCCCAGGGAAGCTTCGGGATGTCGGAAAACAGAACATCATATGAATCTGAAAAGCATGTATGAAATCCAACTCGGGTGCCATGATCGCTCACCGTCCTCCGAATGCCTCTGAAAAACCGTTCATAGGCCTCAAGATAGATCTCCCTGTCACCTGGAATAGTTGTATAGGCAGGCTCGTCGGCAGTAACATATCTCGCTCCCGCCTTTACGATCTCCTTTACTTCCGGTACAAATACATCGTCTACAAGGTCAAACAAGAATTGATAATCGTTCGAGGCTTTGATAGTCCAATTAAACGTTGTATAGGGGCCAGTAAAACAAAATCGAAGCGGCTGCTTTGCAACTGTTTTGGCAAACTCAAACTCATCCTTGTAAATTGAGTTCTTACGTCTGACCTCTGTATCTTTGACTCGAACGCCAGGTTTATAGAAACGGTCATCAAAAGACCGAACATGCTCCTGTTCCAGGTAGATGCCGTTAATGTCTTTTGCCACATGCTCGTACATTTCACGGCGCCATGCTTCGCCAGTAAAGATGTAATCCAAACCTGTATTTTCCAAGAAACGTACATTAAAGCGTAGCCTAAGCTTCAATACTTCAAGTTCCCATTCAGGAAGGTCATCCTTGGAACTGGGTCTCCCCTGAAGTAATGAAATAGCCTCATCTGGATCCCCAAGGTTAAGAAGGGGCCACCAATACTGAAGTTCCTCAATATGTTCAGTGGGAATATCTCTTCCCTGCAAAGCAAAAATCGTCGCATTAAGTTTTCTCATGGAACCGACTTCGTGAGTCGGAATCAAGGTGTCAAATCTATCGTGTTTACTTAATGACATCAGTGGTCCTCGATATTTTACACTTGTTCTTCTAATCGCTTAATCGTATGACCGAGGGCCTGGATTTTCAGGTCGGCCACCGATCGTGGGATAAACTCGAGTCGGGAAGTTGGTGCCAGAATAATCTGATCCGCCGTAGTCTCGGCCAGCATTTCGCCCGTCTCAACTAGGTCCTTAATCTCTTCCACAACAAGATTTCCGGAAGGGCTGCGGAAGTAGGCCTGTGCATCAACCACTCCAGCGATTAAGACCTTGCTATCAAAGTCATAATCAGCCAAAGACGCAACCTTATTTCGCACACAGTCTATACCTATTCCCCAGACCTTTGTATTTGCCAAAAGCTCCAACAGATGAGGTTCCAATGAATAGTAGGTATGTACCGCTAATCGCGGAGAGACTGCCTCGCCAAGGTTCGTCCAGTTTTCCTCTATAGCTTCAATAATCTCATTATCCAATGATTCCCATACCAGTCCTCCCTCATCCAATATTATATGGGAAAACCCTTCAGCCGTAAGAACCTTGATTTCCTCTTTTAAAATCTCTGTAAAATCGTACATCATTTCATTTTCTGACTTATAGGAAGTAGGGCTTTTCGTATCGATGTTAGCTGCGCGAGAAAACGTATATGGTCCAGGAAGACATATGCTCCAAGCGTTTTCTCTTAAGGAATCAGGTAGTAATTTAGTCTGGAGGATATTTCCTTCTAAAAACGGATGTTTCGTTGCTTTCAATATTGAAGTATCATGTTGAAACTTGGTATCGATTTGGGGTTGTCGATAAAAGGTATTGGTAAGGGGTATCCTTGCCACTGGCAGATTACTTGTTTTTTCACCGTTTTTTTGCCGTAGTAGTGCTTCTGTAAACGGACGAAAAATATCCCACCACCCGAGGTTTCCCGTCGATACTGCTTGAGGGTAGATATCTTTCATGATCGTGATGAGGTTTTCGATATCTTGTTTGAAGGCTTTCTGCACAATATTGGGAGAAGAGACTCGTCCATACTTGAAATCAAAGATATGCTTTATGAGGGACTCTGATAGGGGATGAATGCCTGTCAGGAGCGAGGTGTATCTGGTCAATGCTGGTCAGATGAGGCAAACTAAGCTTAGTTTTCATATATTATTGAAACATTTATTCCTCAGCCCAAAAAATTCCCTTAGGGAATACTCATTTGGTTGATCGTTTTGAAATATTTTTTAAGGAACAGTCAATTTCTCTATTACGACGGCCTGGTGGGATTAAAACTTGACAACACCCATTCTTCCTGACTTACTTGAATTACGCCGCTTACGCAAGATCATTGGCCTCACTCAAGATGAACTAGCTCATCGTGCAGGTGTCTCTCAGTCTATGATAGCCAAAATGGAAACAGGTTCACTTAATCCATCTTATGAAGTGGTGAGACGAATTTATCAAGTTCTAGCTGTAGCTGAAGGCCAAAGCCAGACAAAAGCTTTTGAAATCATGTCCCCAGTGATTGCAGTCCGAGTGGATAATACAATTCAATCTGTTGTTGATTTAATGAAAAAAGACGGAATTTCACAGCTCCCTGTTTTTTCTCAGGAAAACAAAAATGTGGGTCGAATCACAGAACAGACCTTACTAGACATCTTACTAGAGGGCCGAAACCTGAAAGACATCGCAGACCAACCAGTAGAGAGCATCATGGAACCCATTTTCCCAGTTATCGGGTATGAAACTCCACTTCGGGCCATCACAGAACTTCTTCGTTTTTCTTCTGCCGTCTTGGTTTCACAAAAAGACGGAAATATTTCGGGGATCATTACCAAAGCGGATTTGCTCAATACTTCTCGGTGAGCGCTGTGCGCAGGGATTTTATGGGGATTGGGATTTCCGAACCTAATCCTTCAGTATAAGTTTTGGCCATCAAATTCTTGACAGGCACATGGAAATGACCATCGTAAAACACAAAACACTTGGTCAGATAATTGGCTTTCGTTCCTTTGTTTTTGGAATAATCCTGGCCATAGGAGTATATTTAGCTATTTTAATCCTAGGTGATTGGGATACTCTTCTAATTAACCTTTTTAGGGTTAATCCTCTTATACTTGTGCTAGCTATTCTATTAAGTCTTACCAATTATATATTTCGGTTCTTCAAATGGCATCTGTTCACACGTAGCTTAAACCTTGAGATTCCGCTTCGTGATAATTTCACTATCTTTATGGCGGGTCTAAGTCTCGCAATTACACCCGCCAAGGTTGGAGAATCTATTCGGGCCTTTTTATTGCAACAGAAAAAGGTATCGGATCTATCGAGAGGATTAGCTTCAACCTTTTCCGAACGTTTGATAGATCTATTAGCTGTGACCATCCTCGCTATTATTGGAGTTTTCGCCCTCGATCTTCGCCCCTCGCTAGATTATCTACCATTACTTCTATTCATCCTCTTTGGGATTTTCTTCGGTGTTTTAATATTCTTAATTGACCCTCTCTATGCTCTTTTTAGCAGGGTATTTAACACAGGACCTTGGGCCAAGTTCGGGGCAAGAATTGATCGTTTTCGTACCGATGTAGTTTTCACGTTTCAATATCGTGTCTTTATCGGTGCTCTTGGATTTGGTATCATCGGGTGGGCCTGTGAAGGAATAGGTTTTATGCTGATTGCCAATGATCTGGGAGTTCTTGTTACCTTAGAAACTGCCATATTTGTGTACGCAACCTCATCGTTGTTAGGTGCAATATCTTTCCTACCAGGCGGCTTAGGGGTCACAGAAGGAAGTATAGAAATTTTTCTTTCTGATCTATTAAGTACAGAACCTCCTATTGCCGGAGCATTAATTATATTAACACGCGTGTGCACTTTATGGTTTGGAGTCGCGATAGGCCTTGTTTTTTTGGGTATCTCTAACCGTTCATTATCGGGATTAGACAATGTAGAAAGGGATTAAATGATGGAATCAGTTACAATTATTGGTCTTGGCTATGTTGGTCTTCCCCTTTTTTGTTTAGTTGCTGAAAAGGGCTATCAGGTCTCAGGTGTCGATATAATTGAGGCCAAACTAAGGCAGATTAAGCAGCATCAACTCACATACGAGGATGAAATTGTAAAACGTTTCTACCAAAATGATCCGGGCCATCTGCGGCTGACTTCGAATGCCTCTGAAACAGTCCCGGATTCGGACATTATTGTTATTTGTGTTCCGACCCCCGTCGATTCGAACCGTATGCCTGATTTTTCTCCATTAATGTCCGCAATTCAGTCAATAGTTTCAGAAATTCGGCCCGAACAACTTGTAATCGTGGAATCAACCATATATCCAGGTACCATTGAGGAGATTGTTCTTCCAATCCTCGTAAAATCGGGATTAAAGCCTGGCAAGGATTTTTACATTGCACACTGCCCCGAACGAATCGATCCGGGGAATAAAAAATGGACGCTAAAAAATATCCCGAGAGTTTGCGGTGCCCTCAGCCAAAAGGGTCTCCAACATGCCGTGAAGTTCTATGAGTCGATTATTGATGCCCCGATCTATCCCTTATCTAGCTTGAAAGCCGCCGAAGCATGCAAAGTTGTTGAGAACAGTTTTCGTGATATTAACATTGCCTTTGTTAACGAGCTTGCCATGTCATTTGATAAGATGGGTATTGATACCATGGAGGTAATTCAGGGGGCAGCCACAAAACCATTTGCTTTTCTTCCGCATTATCCAGGTTCTGGCGTGGGAGGACATTGTATCCCTGTTGACCCATATTATCTCATTAAAAAGGCGGCAGACATTGGTTTTGATCATGAATTCCTACGTATGGCTCGAAAAATTAATGACGGAATGCCAAACTACACAGTAATCCTCCTTAGAGAGCTGATTTCTCAGGCAGGACGATCACTTAAAGACTCAACAATCGGCCTGTTAGGAATAGCCTTTAAGAGGGGGATTGGTGACTTTAGAAATAGCCCCTACTTTCAGATCAAAGAAATACTTGAAGTACAGGGTGGCACGGTACTGGCGTTTGATCCAAACGTCCGATCGCTTTCATCTGTTTCCACCATTGATGAATTGCTAGAGGAAAGCGATTTCTTGATACTTATCACTGACCACCCTGAATTCCTAAATCTTCCACCATCCAAACTAGCTGAGAGCGGCATTATTGGCATTATTGATGGGAGGAACGCACTATCTAAAGAGGGGATCAAAGATCTAGGGATTTTGTACAAGGGGATAGGACAAACATGATAAATACGTATCTCTGAGGTAGCATGATGTCAAACCAGACCCCGAGGATTACTATCATTGGAACTGGAAGAATGGGCTACAACCACGCGCGATTATTAGGAAGATTAGGTTTTTTAGATTCAGTTGTAGACATAGACCGCCAAAGGGCTGAAGCAATAGGGGAGCAGTTTAAAAAACCCTGGTATACAAGTATTGAAGACTTAGTCAAGCATCGTTCACCAAACGGGGTGATTATTGCCGTACCCACTAGGTTCCACTCTGAAGTTGCTCGCAGCGTGATTGAATTCTTACCTGATTTGCAGGCCATGCTTATCGAAAAACCCATCTCCTCTTCAACAGAGGATGCACTACAACTGAAAAAGTCCTTGAAGCAAACTCATGTGAAAACTATAGTTGGGCACATTGAGGTATTCAATCCTGTTGTAACGCGGATTCAGGAGATTGTTAATCAGGACATTATCGGATCTATGCGATCCATCCTTTTTCAAAGACGTGGAACCATAACCGAATCACGAATAGAGGCGGTTGGCGATATTTACGAAGATATCGGGGTTCATGACTTTGATGTCGCATCTCGACTGATACCGAAAGGTAAAATACGTTTATTCTCAGTTGCTATTCAATCAGAAGGAGTAGATAACTCTAGCACCATTATTCTTTCGCATGATTCAGAAGAACTATTTGTGACCTTTCTCTTGAGTCGAGAGCATGCGGGCAAGGTGAGGATGATTGATATCGAAGGTACTAAGGCTACACTGATAGCCAATTTACTTACACAAGTCATCGAACTTCGTAGTTTAGAGATCGCTCGTGGAGAAACGGAAAGCTCAGCGATACGCATTCCATTTTCCAATGGAGAACAGGTGAAGGTCTATGGAGAACCACTTTTGCTAGAAATCTGGAATTTGATCGACTGCATCCGGGGGATAAGCGTACCCCTCGTCTCGCTTGATGACGGGATAAACGCTCTAAAATTAGTAGAAGCCGCACGTCAAAGCACACGAACAGGACAGTCGGTACAATTGGAGATCTAAAGGCCAAATTCGTACTAAAAATGAAAGAAAAATCTCCAGCCAAAATATTTGCGAACTTCTTTATCTGTTAGCCTCCAATTTTCTCTTCTTCCGTCTAGGTAGCCTCTAAGAAATGTAAGGGCGCCCCTTTTGGCTAGAATTACTTTTAAAAGCAATAAGATAGGATTGTACCCGAAATGAAAGGTTAAACGTCCGTTTCGATATAGATCCTTCCCTGCAACCCTCGTTGTTGGCCGTTTTTGGTACATATACACATGATCTAATTGAGGAGTCTTATATCCACGGACTTTCGCCTTTGTATTAATCCAGGTATCCCAATCAATGTCAGGAAAATCCCGATCTTTGATGGTAGACAGAAGGGACGTTCTTATGACTTTTCCCGAACCTCGGGCGTCTCGACGCCCAAACTTGGACCCGATGTTTATTTGTTCAACATATTCTTCCCCATTTTTCAGAATTTTGATTGCTCCAGAAACACAACCTAATTCGGGATTACGTTCCATTTCTCCAATTATAACTTCATAATAGGACTCTGTTAGGCTAGTATCTGCGTCTATCGTACCTAAATAATCAAAATTTTTTCCTTTTCGAATTTCAAACCAAGCACTGTTGAATGTCCTTCCGACTGTATCTAAGTTGGGTGCAGACTTCAATGGCATTCTTAAGAACCGAATAGTTAATTGTGAATAGGTAAGTGAAAGTCGCTCGATCTCCTTCCTAACGCCAGAGTCCGGAGACCCATCATCCACTATTAATATCTGTTCAGGTTGGAAAGTTTGCTTTTCTAGCGATTGTACACACTCTTCCAACATCTGATATTCATTGTAGATCTTGATTACGACACATAAATTAGGCGTTGACGTCACATGACCTCACGTTATCAAACTATTCGCCAATTCAGTAATTTTATTTTTGTAAATGCCTTCGCAATATGAAAATCACGCTTATTCCCAATAATAGAGGAATCATCATAAATCCCTCTGAAGTGTTCGTAATGGTCGTAGTTTCGGTGGATGAGGCTTTTGATGTGGTTTTACCTGTTGATGGATCACTGCTTGGGACTTGGGTTGTTCCTAAACTTGTAGAAGAAGAGCTCGTTGTAGCAGTAGCAGTGCTAGTATTCGAGACAATAATTGGAGGTGGAAGCGTACCGTCAAATGTAATCAGATATGAATGTATCCCCGTGGCAGGAAAAAGCGTACTATTGGCATATTGATCATAGGGCGTCCCGTCCATTAGAACATCCTTGATGATACCGTTTCGGGTAAAATTAAGGAGGATAAATCCACTAGATTTTGCATTTACTGATTCTAGACGAATTCGTTTCTGGTCAACATCCACACTCACACCTGTAAAGGCCCCAGGCAAACCATAATCATTCGGTAAACTTGTAGGATTCCCATATGCCCAATCGATCATCACATCATATGATGGGATAATTGCGTTTTGTAGAGCCAAAATGGCTTCAATCGGTGCAAGATCGAATACAATGGGTTGATTACCGCCATAAGTCATGGGCTGCATGGTGTTTGTGTCGATAAGATTGGAGTATCCCTTTGCGAAACGATGTTTAGACATAAATTGCTGATAGTGCGCGTAAGCTTTGTCCAAGTACTTGGGATCTTGGGTGTAGTGGAAAACCAGGGAGGCCGTACGGGCAACCATGAGATTGGCAGAGGCTCCGAATTGACTCTGAGTCTTAAATGTACTTGGAGAATGGATAACCAAGGATTTGCTCATGAGAACCCCCGTTGGATAAACTGGATCAGACCCCATAAACTCTGTATCAAAGTCTTCTATTGCTTTCTCGAGAAATTCAGCCTTGCCAGTGATTTCAAATGCCCTTATCATAGCATAATCCACCCAAATCGCATTCATCTCTGGAATAGCGCTTGTTTGCGCATTCTGGATATTTTCAGTTGAGTATGTGCATTTATATACCCAAAGAGGTGGTGTTGTGGCAATACGCCACATATAGCTGGCAATTGCACTAGCGGTTTTATCAATCAAGTCATAGTATGTATTGTTCCCCGTTCCAGCTAATTTATTCTGATCGTTAAGGAAATAGGCCAATTCAAGGATATTCAGCCAGCCAGTCATGTCGTAATGAGCAATTGTACTATCACGAACGGCTTTTGTCTCTGCATTGACCTCACGTGGTAATAAGTTAGTTTTTGGAGATCTTAAACTCCATATTCCCTCAATAAATTCATCGGCCCATTGCTTATAGGTATTATTCCCCGTAATCTTGTAAATCCAGAGGAGTTGACTTAGTTTCTTGAGGCCAGCATTTTTCCAGGTAAGATGGAAATCTGTAGAAACAATTTGACCCGTTGATGAATCAAGGGATGAATAAAGGAGATTGCTTGGGGATGTGAAAAGTTCGTGGTTTCCTCTAACGAGTTGCTCGAAGTATGGGATATAGCGAGGATCTTCCAACGCAATGGGTGCGAAAAAAACTGCAGGAGCCACATAAGGTTCCAATATAGTATCAGTAGTCCAATCATAACCAAATATTGCCCTCCCAGTTTTGTTCCCCCGATTGACGATTCTAGTCGAATATTGAATGAGATTCTGGAACATGACCCATGCCTGATCTAGATAGGAGGTATCGTTCGTGATTTTGTACATGGAGTAATACGTTGGAAGAAGATTCAAAGTGTCAGCCCAGGTGTAATTATAATCAGAGGAAACTCTGGTACGGTAGTGAAATCCTGTTTTGACCGGTCCAGAATCATCCTTTCGCGACTGAAGACGATCCCATGCATATATGGCGTCTTGATAAAGCTGGTATATAGAAATCGATCCGCTTGGAACCGTGGACAGAGATTTCACTAGTGCACTCCGGTCAGGATATGGTTTGATATCAAATAATCCGAATGAAATTAATACTAGCAAGAGGAGCAGGCATAATCTCCAATAATGAATCATTTTTTTTCTAAGATGCAGCTTTTTAGCCCCGAACAAGCCTATTACAGAAACCTCTTACACTAAAACACGCAGATCAGTGCTTAATCATACAAATCATGATATTTAATAGCATTACGAATTAGGAAACAGTTTGCTAAAGTAATTGGTAAGAAAGAATATTTGATTTCCTATAGCAAGGGTAAGTTTAATCCGTATCAAATACACCAGTACATACATTATGGGATAAAGAGTGGAACAAAAAAAAACCGTTGCAGTCGTAATACCAGCTCGAAATGAAGCAAAATCAATCGTTCAAGTTTTAAATTCTCTGAAAAATCAGACAGTACTCCCTAAGGTTGTAGTGGTAGTAGATGACGGATCAAGGGATACGACACCTGAAGTTTTAAAATCATATCACTCAGCCCAGTATCATTTGATCATCAAAGAGCGACCAGAACGCATAGGAGGCAGGAGCTTGGTTGGTACGCCCGAAATAGCCAATACCTTCAATAAAGGATTTGAAGAAGCCAATAAGGCCCAATGCGATTATATCCTAATTATTGGTGCGGATATTTTATTAGAACCGCAATATATTGAAAAGATGTTATTGGAGTTTTCTAGGGATCCCTCCTTGGCAATAGCATCGGGACACACATTACGAATCACAGCCAATCCATCGCACGCGCGGGGGGCTGGACGGCTGATAGATTCTCGGTTTTGGAAATTTTATGGTGGAAAATATCCTCCTATTTATGGATGGGAGGATGACTGCTTGATGCAATGCCGACGAATGGGCCTTAAGGTGAAGCATTTCTCCCATATTTTATATGATACTGTAAGAAAACCCCAAGGTACAATTGATTTCATGAATTGGGGCAGAGCGGCTCGTGCCATGAGGTACCATCCAGTAAGTGCCGCTTTACGAGGTATTCGATTCCTTCTTTTCCAAAAATACGGCCTTAAAAACACCGTTAGATTCTTTGCCGGTTATTTTGTAAACCCACCCAGAGAGATAATATCCAGAACCCAGCGACAGAACCGAGATTTCATGCGAAGGTATCAGGTTCGTCAAATCCCCGAGAAGATAAGTTCTATTCTCACCCGGAAATTAACCTAGGAATTCTTTTAGTTCATCTTGAGACGGATAGTTTATTAGCACAGCTCTAAGAGGCCCATGGAATACAAACATACTCCCAGCAGCTACTGCG
This sequence comes from Candidatus Heimdallarchaeota archaeon, assembly GCA_048881705.1. Lineage (GTDB taxonomy): Archaea > Asgardarchaeota > Heimdallarchaeia > Hodarchaeales > Hodarchaeaceae > Hodarchaeum. Next base: position 168,280 of record JBHLSH010000002.1, read on the forward strand.
GAGGCGCCTGCCACCCGTACTGCTTCTCGAAAGTGTTGTAAGCTCCCAGCACCTCCACAAGCGACGACTGGGATATCCACTGTCTCATTAACTTTCTTAATCAGTTCCAAATCGTAACCTTCCATTGTACCGTCTCTATCGATGGAATTGATTATTATCTCCCCTGCTCCTAGAGTTTCTACCTGCTTTGCCAGTTCTTCAGGGGAATAATCAGTCCTTTCCAAACCAGAACGGATGTAAACTTGGTTCTTCCCAAAACGGTTCTTTCTTACATCAATTGAAATGACGATGCTTTGACTACCAAAAATTTCAGCCGCCTCATTTATGAGCTGGGGACTTTCGATGGCGGAGCTGTTTAAGATAACCTTTTCGGCACCGTTCTTCAGGATGGTTCTAATATCTTGAATAGATCGAACACCCCCCCCATAACCGAACGGCATAAAACACTCAGTGGCAATATCTTTGATGAGATCAAACTGAGGAGAAGTCTTATCACGACTAGCCATAATATCAAGGAAGGTTAATTCATCTACTTCTTTTTCATTAAAAATCCTTACAGCATTGATTGGATCTCCTACGTACTTGGGATCTTTAAATTTGACTGTCTTAACTAGACCTCTCCCTCTTAACAAGAGAACAGGAATAACTCGAGTTTTAAGCAATCAGCAAAGCTCCACAAAATTCTCCAGTAGCTTCATCCCATATTTATGGCTTTTCTCAGGATGATATTGCACACCATAAATATTGGCTTCTTCAAGAGAAGAACAAAAAGTAATCGCGTATTGGGTTGTAGTTAATTCCTGCTCTTTTCGATTACAATTAACGTAATATGAATGAACGAAGTAAAATCGTGGATTTTCATACATATTAGAAAATAATTTACTCTCTCTTTGAATGTCTACAGTGTTCCACCCCATGTGAGGAATTTTAAACCCATTTAAAACTGGAAATCTTTTGGTTTCTGCATCAATCCATCCGAGACCTGGGGATGTCCCCTCCTCGCTTGTTTTCGATAATAATTGCATTCCCAGACAAATTCCTAAAAACGGGACTTTTTCTTTTATTACCTTGGTATTGAGGATAGGAAGGAGATCTAATTCGGAAAGATTGTCCATTGCTTTCGCAAAGGCCCCAACACCTGGTAAGATGATTTTTTCGGCTCCTTCAACGACTGCTATGTCCGAGGTTAGAACTGCATTAGCACCAATTCGTTTAAGCATATTCATTATTGATCCTAAATTGCCCATTCCATAGTCAATGACTACGAGAGTACGTTCCACCTTCATCACTTCTCTGAAATTAGTTGGTACCCCTTGATACCGTCGTTATTAAGGATTATCGTTTTCTAAATCGTTGGAATTGTTCCTTAAAAGAACGGGGATTTACCAGGGTCTCTAAAATCCGAATCGGGATGCGAACCAAATTATCTGTACCGTAATTTTGATGTGGTACAATAGGGAGATTCATGATTTTCCTAAAATCTTCTTCAGATAGCTCGAATTTTTTTAAGACATATTCCTTATCATATTCAAGCTGTTTAGGATCGTAGAGAGGTTTTTCTAGCTCAGTGAGAGCCATTATTCGAGTAATCTGATTAGAATTAATGAGCGTTGACAGATGCATTCTACGCTTATCTATGCCAAATTTCTCTGGAAGAACATAAGACTGGTAGAAATGCGTCCAGCGAGATTCATAATGTTTTCCTCCATAATCTTTCCATCCTACCTCTTTTTTCAATGCTTCTTTTGCTTCATTCCGTACATACCGCACATAATTAAGTGGAAAAAATCGTTTCATTCTTTTAATCTTCTCATAATACGTGATTTTTCCATAACCTGCCATTGGATAGGTTTCCAACCTCTTATGCCCAAAACGCTTGTGAATTGACTTCAAATTTCGCAAATCATTCTTGCGCCAGTCCCATGCCGCTACTGCGATTCCTTCGGTGACGACATTGTTTCCTCCCAGCAAATATTTGATTTTCATATCTCTTGCAACATTTAAGACCGTAGCCCTAATTGCATGATCGGAAGCCACTTCAATATCAACAACAGATGCCCATAAGTAGGCCAGTTGTAGATCCTTAAATTCCTCCCAGTCAACCACATGTGTATACAGATCAAAATCTAGTTTTTTTGAGATATTTTCGATATTATTGACCGCTAGCTCGGAATCCCAACCATTGTCAAAGTGTACTAGCAGAACGCGGAGGCCGAGCAGATGAGCGACATATGCAGCATAACTACTGTCTACTCCTCCACTTATACCCAACACACAGTCATACTGCTTGTCTCGGCCATGTTTCTTGATGTTTTCGACAATGGATTGTAGTTCAGCTTCGTTGCCAGTTTTAAGCAACTTCTTGGCTTTTCTCTCGTAGCTATGGCAATGATTACAAATTCCTTGATCGTCAAATGATATTTGGGGATCAGAAGTATCCATAACACATCTCGTACAGATTTGATAGGCTCTCTCATTCGCAGTTGTCATCTTTCCAGCAACCTCAAACCCGTGACCTTACCGTAAATTATTCTTGAATGGCCCAATAACTAATCCTATCCAAGTTCTTCTAGATTTTCTAAATCACCATATTAACCTTGGTGTACTTCATGAATAATTTGAATTACCCTCTGCTACAAATATTTTAAGTGGTTCACTGATTTCTCATAGACAGGAACAATTAACATAACGATTCTATTCATGTCGCTTCTTAAGGTAAAACATCAAAGAATCAGCAGCTGACACAGAATGAGACAGGTAACCTTGGTTCTAGCTCCACACACAGATGATGGAGAATTATCTATGGGCGGAAGCATTGCGAAATTCATTGAAGAAGGGAAAGAATTGTATTTGGCAGCTTTTTCCAGTGCAAGAACTTCATTACAGCCTGGAATGCCCGAAGATATCCTTGTAAAGGAAATAAAGGCTGCTGCCACCATTCTTGGGATCCCAAGTGGCCATTTATTAATCTACGATTATCCAGTCCGAAAATTCTCTTATCATCGTCAAGACATTTTAGAAGAGTTGGTGAAACTGAGAAAAGATATCAGCCCTGATATCATTTTTTTGCCATCTCCTAACGACCTACACCAAGACCATACCACTCTCTCCCAGGAAGGAATTCGAGCGTTTAAAACGGATTCAATTCTGGGTTATGAGTTACCTTGGAATAATATCACCTTTCAAACACAATGTTTCAGCGTACTCCAAGAAGATCACGTAAAAAAGAAAATTGAGGCTTTACACTGTTACCAAAGCCAAAAACACAGGAACTATCTTAAACCTGAATTCATCCGAGGTTTAGCAAAGGCTCGGGGTGTTCAAATAAAAGAAGAGTGGGCTGAAGCATTTGAAGTGATCCGCTGGAAACTTCAATAAACACGAATTTGGTTGATACTTCAGAGATAATATCGCTTTTTCTGCAAACCTACGTTAAAACATAACCTTAGTTTAATAAATCTAGAAAATTTCCATGAAGTTTAAAGAAAAGCCGTTCTAGGGAGGACTAGAATCACGCTTGTGTACGATTTAATCCCCGAAGCTATAATTAAGGGAAAGATTCTTGATATAGGTGCTGGTAACGAGGAATGGTTCGGTGACGAATTACCTCAGCTCGAATCGAAATACAGAGACATATTTCTATCTGAAAACTATCTGGGAATTGACATAAATCCTCCCAAGAATGGTCTTTTGAACATCATTAGGCAAGATTTACTTACATTCGAGCCCAATACCCGATTCGATACTATTTTAATGATAGAAGTCATTGAGCACATATCAATCGAGCATTGGCCAGAGGTTTTTAGAAAACTTAGAAGTTGGTTAAATTCTGGTGGCTATTTATTCTTTTCGTGTCCCTATAATGAACCATATGTTTCCCCTCATCCCTGGAGACACCTTGTGTTCGAAATCACAGAAAAAACCGTTAAAAACTATCTCCCGGATGCTACTTTCCAAATCTACCCTCATCCACATGCGTTTGCAGCGCCAGGAGAAAATAAATTCCTGTGCTCTTTTCGATATATAAAGCGATTACTTACAGATCACCCGTTCTTGAAGTATCGATTAGCTACCATCTGGAAAAAACGGTGAAAGTGTAATTATGGGTTTTTGATTTTGTAAAATCGAATATTACACGAATGGGAAGACCATTCCAATGAGGATTTACCTGGCCAACATTGTTAAGAAGATTGGAAGAGGGACCAATCGTGTCGATGCATTAATCTAGGTGATTGATATAAGAATGAAGGAAATGGGTTCCAATTCCTCAACAAGGCTTGCCAAGAGAACCAAAAAAGCAACCCAGGAATGTAATATCTTGGAACATGTCAATTTAGAAACGGTTCACGATGAGTTAAAAAAATGGTTGGAGAGACACTCTTTTGATAATATCATTGTAAAACCTAATTGGGTTACTGCAAATCCATTAACAAGAACAGAGTTAGATTTGTTCACCGCGACAGTTAGGACCTGCCTTGAAATAATAGAATCGGTAACCGTTGCAGACTGTCCCATTGATAAAACAAATTTCAATGATGTTAAATCTTTTTACAAGAACGCTCTTAAGGGAGATAAAATTAAAGTTCGAAACTTATGGAGGGATAGGACTATTATTGTGGATGTGCACGATGATTCCTTGTTTATGCCGTTAATTGAAGCTGATAAGACGAAATACCGAATGGGGCCACAACGAAGGACACCGCAGGAGCATCACTTCGATGATACGCATGAATATGGAGTGAGCAAACATATATATGAAGCAGAAGGAATCATTCATCTTCCAAGATTGAAAACACATAGATTGGCTGGGATCACGGGATGTGCCAAGTCGTTTATCGGAGTTGTTGTAAAAAAGTACTGGTTGCCACATTACACTCAAGATTATGATCAACCATCGCTCCCAACTAGCGTGGAAAGGCGCATACGGATTGCACGAATGAAGGAAAGATACCGAATTCCATCGAAACTTGTTCCTCTAGCTATTAGGAAATACATTTTAAAATTGGCTGGAGCAAAAGACAAGGTAGATGAATATCTGTTTGGTGGAGCGTGGGAAGGAAATGACACTATTTGGAGAACCATCTGGGATTTATTACAGATTTTTAAGCATATTCCTCAATTTTATATTCTAGATGGAAGAATAGCTGGGCAAGGCCATGGTCCAATGAAACCTGACCCACTACCCCTCCACAAGATATGGACCGGAGAAGATGCGCTCGCAGTAGATAGTTGTGGCTCGATGGCGCTTGAGACCGCAAAAGCAAAGATGCCCGAGGGATGGATTTCTCCTTATAGACATGAGAATATTAGAATTTTTGATTTTATGGCCACGGGAGACAGCTCACCTCGAATGATTGACTTGGAGGCATTAAAACAAATGGTTTAGTTATTTAGGCCGAGGTGGTAATGTTTTCACGAAAAAACAGTATTTACGGGATTATCAGAGGTAAACGTTACAGGAAAGTTCTAGATCGCTATTCAGAGCTAAACAGAAACCAATGGCTACCATCAGACAAGATTGCGGAATTATCATGGCAAAAAACCAAAAAAACGATATTGTATTCGTACAAGAATGTTGAATACTACCATTCGCTTTTTAAGGGGGCTGGTCTTCATCCTTCAGATATTAAAGACCCAATAGATATGTTAAAAATCCCTATTACCACCAAACAAGATATTAAAAGAAACTATCCACACAAGATAATCTCCCGAAAGGTAGGGAAGACAGATTGGCATCCGCATTCGACTTCAGGATCAACAGGGGAACCTTTCGAATTTGCAGTAGATCACAATCTCAACATTGGACGGAGTGCACGGGATTTATTGGCCTACGAATGGGCCTTAAAACACAAGAGAGACAAGATTGTTTTTATCACAGGAGCTCGGGAAAAGAATTCTATTACGAGGTTAATTAACCGATATTTACGCCGACGCTTAATTATTTCTGCGTTTGAAATTCATTCGACGAAGGATTTGGAGGACTATATTGAGAAAATTGAACGATTTCATCCTAATTCGATAATGGGCTATGTTTCCTCCCTCACAGTTATGGCCCAATACCTCGCGAATCACGATCGTTCTCTAGGAGGCTCCATTAGGAGTGTCATCCCTGCAGGTGAAACTGTAAGCGAAAGCTATAAACGTCTCCTTGAGGAGAGGATTGGACCCGTTTTTAGGAGGTACGGTTGCCGTGAGTTTGGATCGATTGCCGGTGAGTGTGATCACCATCAAGGACATCATGTTCATGCTGAATCATTTTTTATTGAAATAATTAAGAATGGGGAGAATGCGGATTACCGTGAGAAAGGGGAGATTATATTAACGAATACAGAAAACCTAGCACTACCATTTGTTCGCTATAGTATGGGGGATATCTCAACATTGATAGAAAATCGATGCTCCTGTGGGCGTGGATTACCCCTCCTAGGAGACATCGAGGGTCGGATTGTCAGTTTGGTAAAGACCCCAAAGGGTAAGTTGATTTCTGTACATTACTTAACCTTACTGTTTGAAGATTATGGAAAATATTTTACTCAATTCCAAGCGATTCAGAAAACCCCAAATTATATGGAACTGTTAATTGTTCCCACAAGAAATGTTGACCAAAAAGTCGTGGACTTCATTCATACACAACTACAAGATTATGTCGGAGACGATTTTGAGATAGAAATCAGGCAGGTCGATTCCATACCCCTTGGGCCTACTGGGAAACGTGAGCTTGTACGGTCAGAACTATGATACAATCAAAAAGACAACTACTATGCAAATCTGTGCCGCCTTATCAGGCCTTTTCAATATCCTACGAATTTGTACCATAAGAAAGGATTTTTACAAATATCCCCTTTCAGCACATTATCATATCCGATTCTTTCCTTATTCCTTCTTTTCTATCACATGGGTATATCGAAGATTCTGTATATCCCCAGATTTAGAAGTTAATGAATGGAAAAACCAATCAAATTGGTTTTTTAAGATGCGAAGCTAGATCTAGTTATTCACTGGATTCATATAATCTGTTGGTCAAACGTTTGGGGGTTGGAACGGATTCCATAAGAGTCTTTAGTATAGAAACCACTTCTCGGCTCTTAATGATCCTAAATCCAATTACAAGAACCATGAACACGGCAAATGCAACCCCAAATGAACTGTATACGAGGGGTGAATCAATTACTGGAAATAAAAAGCCAATAACCAAACTGGCGGCAGTAATACCTGCTATTGTGATGAATTTTCTAATGTCATACTTAATTGGATAAAGAGATTGACTTAAATGAAAATCCAATAGAAAAAGCGAAATAAAGAAAACTGTACGACTCCAAACAGCTCCAAGCGCACCACCACCTGGTACTAAAACAAGAACTGACAGTAGAAAGACCAAACTTGCAAAGGCATTACGAATTCCGGCCAAGCCTGGACGTTTTTTTACAAGGGGACCAAAACCTGTAAGCCGAACCAAAGCTTGAAAGACGAAACCAATGAACAGTACTGGAATTAAGGCCGTACTCTCCCAAAACTCTGGACTGGAAAAAACAAGAACCAAGGAAGGTACAAACGTGCATAGGAATAGAGTTACAGCAATGATCACTACAAGATAAATTCTAGTCATTTTATTGACGAAACGCTGGATGTAATCATGGTTACCGATTTCATAGTTTTTGATAATAATCGTTGGATAGGATAAATTGACAACATAATCAAGAACTGCGAAGATATTTACAATAGATATTGCAACAGAGTAGATTCCTACTGTTTCATTTCCGTAAAGACCCAATAATAGGAGATTGAGGATGAACGTTTTTGTACTTTCGATAACGGTAACAAGCATGCTTGGATAAGAGAAATTGATTATTTCTTTGGCTCGGGAAAAGGTAAATAACTTTCCACTTCTTTTTGTAATCAATTCTAGAAGAAGAGGAATAATTAAAATCAGATAACCACCAATATGCGCGATCATCATACCCAATACTGACAGTTGCAATAATATACCAAAAATCACAGAACCTATCAAAGTCAAATATGGTATAACAGCCTGTAAACTGAAATATTTTATTTTATTCTGTCTTGAACGAAAGAAGGCCAGTAAAATGTTATCAAATGCAATGACTGGTGCAAGAAGACTCATCAAGCTAATATCCAGGACATATGTCTCGCTTTGAAAAAGCACGATTCCGATAAATGCTGATGAAAACATCAAAAGGGATGAAAACCCCGAAAAAACTAATAAAAGACAAATACTTGACAATAGGGTTAAATTAGATTGGATTGGATCTTGGAGTGCATCTTCTTCCGTCGTAAAACGGAATACTGCCACACCCATATTAAACCCAATTAAGCTAGCGAGAACAGTGCTGTTATTAAGTAAGAAATAGAAACTTCCGTAGGTAGCAGGGCCGAGAAAAGAGGAGAAGAGCTTAACAAACACCACCCCACGTAGTTTAGCAAGAATCATACCCAGAAAGGTCCAAACAAAGAATTCTGTCGCCTGTTTCTTAATCGAAGCAGGAGTAGCCAAGTGTTCCACGCTCATAAAGACAACCCAAGTGAGAATTTAGATCTATGATTCATAATGGACAACAAACTTCACTTGAATGAATCCTATGTACATTAATTATACACCAGTGCGATCAATGTCATAGAACTAAACTCTCAAAAAAGGTTTCATATTCGTTCACAATCTCATCCCAATCGAACTTCAAGGCGGTACTCCTGGCATTGGAGGACATATGCTGAAGTTCATTAATATTTCCGATTAAATCTCTGAGGCGTTCTTCAAATGCTTCGAAATCCTCACATAGATATCCATTATGTCCATCCCGAATGATTTCGGCCATAGAGGTGGCATTTCTTGCAAGAATCGGTAATCCTGATGCAATTGCTTCGAGAATGGCGTTACTGAGACCTTCATGAACCGAAGGAAAAAGAAAAATATCGTGGTCTCGATAAATCCTTGGCATCTCTCCATATGATACACTTGTAAGTGTGATATTTGATAACCTCTGAATTTGGTCAGCTATCTCCTGGTGCATTTCCCCTTGACCAATCATAGTAAACTTAAGGTCAGGAAAATCCTTCGCTAATTGCACCACGATCTCTGGGTGTTTATGAGAGACCAATCTACCAACGTATAAGACTCGAAGATTCTCAGGATCATTAGGTTCCTTTCGGGGAGAAAATAAATTGGTATCAACACCATTGTAGATGACAAAAGACGGCAAACCCCACTTTTCTTCAATTTCGCGGGCCGTTGTTTGACTAACACTGTGTACTACATCAGCAGCAGCTATCAATTTTTCGATTGCTTTGACATGCTTTGGCTCAATACGCCACGTTTCGGGCATTCCATGAACGCTCGTTACATGTTTTACTTTCTTGTTTGCTAAACGAGCAACTCTTAAAGATCTCAAGCAACTTGGGTTAAGCTTTGTGTGGATAATATCAGGCTTAAAGCGATAAAGACGCAATGGCCAGGTCTTGTTCATCGTTAATAGAGAAATATGTGAAGCAAATTTCTTTTCACGTGAATACGCCAGGAAATGGAATTTCTCTGGCGGAAGACGTAATGCTATCAGTGTCCTATTGCGATTGATTGGATCTCCGATATAGGAGGATAGTTTTTTTGGTGTAACAAAAACGGCGTGTTCGAAGATTTTGATCAATTCGTTTTCTCCGTTAATCCACGGGTTATTAGTGGGAAGGTGTTAGTACGGAAGTATTAGGGCAGTAATCAAATATGAGATGAGCCCAAGGGAAGCCGCCATAGTACAAGGAAATGGGGTGCCTAATGTTTTGTCAATAGGTGAGCGGCGCTAATTATTCTTTCTGCGGCCCTCCCGTCGATTTTATAAAGATATTTCTCTATATACTTGCCTCTGTTTACTGATAATTCTGCATCTCCTTTCAATAGATGCACAATGGTATTTCTTAACTGGTTCCCATCATAGACGCCTACAGCTACACCCTCTTTTACATAATTAACTGGATCAGGCTCACCACTCAAGTTTAGAATTATCACCGGTTTTTGGAGCGCAATTGCTTCCATGGCAGTTGTAGAGTGTCTAGTAATCATTAAATCACACAGTAAAAGATATTCTAGGGTATCAGCTTTTTTGGGGGTTAAAATCACATTAATTTCATAATTTTTCAGGTGATGTGTTATTAGGCCCGTATTACCCTTGGTTTCCCCAGGGTGTTGTTTAATAACAAGAGTTACATCCTCCAGCTGTTGCAATGTGCCAAATATGGTTTCTAAATTCTTATTATTCTCCTCCGGGCTAAGTCCATGCGTTTGTGTTGTCCAAAGAACTATTTTATGGTCCGGATTGATATTGTATTTCTTTAGAAATACTTCTCTCGAATAAATTCGATCAAGAACAGGCAACAAATCATACCTAGGTGATCCAGTTACCTTTACTTGATCGGTCTCGTAAATACTCTTATGGATGAGAAGATCATAATGATATAATCCGTAAACACACGTTAATTTGGGTAGCATTGCTGAGTCTTTGTGATCTTCATGCCACATGTACCCATAATGTGTAGGGGTTATTACCCCGTGTTGAATGGCTAATGTTGGAATTTGCGCCAGTTTAGCAGCGACAACCAATGATCGGCCCAAATCTCTGTATTCATCTTGGATAAGAATAAAGCGGGGATTCTCGCGTCGAATTATTTCTTTCGCTATCTCGATCCTCCTTACAATCTGAGGAAATCCGTATCGAAAATACAAGACTAACTTGTCTCTGACGTGGAAATATAGCTGCCTTCCATTCTGAGCGCAAAAGGCTCTTAATTTTGCATCATCCTTTATTTCCTCCCATATACTGTCGAAACGCTTTATAGCTCGACGTTCTGCTTTCCAAGTTTGAAACGACCAGTACAGTTCAAACGGATGGTACAGAATCTCTCCCCAGAGTAATTTTTCAATAAAAATCCGTGTTCCTTGTAAGGGAAAAACCCTTGGGGTGTTTATTCCGAGAATGGTATATCTGTTCTTCAAACGATTGATTATGGTATCGAAGAGAGAATCAGACTTCTTTAGTCTATGATTACTAAAATCCCTCACATATCGCCACTCAACATCAAGAGCAGTGAATACAATCTTCTGCCGTATGGAATGTTTATCCCTTGATTTTCTATCATAAAATCTAAGAAGAATCCGGAGAAATAGGCTATTCAAAATATGTACAAAAAGATTAACCCGACGATAGAGTAATAGCAACGACATTTTTAGTCTGTTAAATCGTACAAATGAGGTATCTGGCTTTAAGTCATCAATAAACCTATGAAACGTAAAATCTACGAACCACCATAAATAAATATCATCATAAGCCGTCAATTCAATAAGATTCTTGCCGCATTCCAGTTTGATTCTAAGAAGATCTTGATAGAAGTTGTCTCGCTCTTTCATGTATCTATCACTATAATCTTGATCGGCCCTTCTTTCCAAGGATAGAATTATGCGACCGATCTGGGATCTCTTATTATGATTTACATAAACTAGATCCAAGCATCAAAAAGCGGATCTTTAATAATGGAGGGGCCAGCCGCACGATACCCCTAGACATTCAAAGCCATAGGGATCTGTTAAAACTCCTAACTTCAAGGAAAATTCGGGAATATAAAAAGTTCAACTACCGCACCCAGCAAAAATTCCGTTCTCTCAAAAATCCAAAGCTCTTGCCACTGCACTTGCTTAAATCTTCAAAATTGTCAGAGATCCAAATGAGCATGAGAATTAGATTTGATTTTTACTCATGGAATTGATACCAAAATTCTCAGTGTAGGATGAAACTTCACCGACTATTATGAAAAAACGGAACGAAGTCGACTCGATATCCTGTTCTGATTTTATATGATGAAGTTCGTTTGTAAAGGAAATTGGAACAGTATGGAATGAATCCAACACCAAGAAACTCCAAAAACATATTGGAAGATCTTTTGATTTTTTTACGCAGAAAATCATCTTTTTTGGTTGATTCTTGAAGAAGGATTGAAATAATATTAGAGGGGATGGAAAAATGCGAAAAATTCAAACCAGTTGAGAAATCTAGGATAAGGACAGGTTAAAATGCAAATCCCTCTCTTCAAAATCTATTCTGATGAGAACGATATAGCATCTGTAACTGAAATCATCCGATCAGGTATGTATTGGGCTATTGGCCCCCTAGTTTCAGAATTAGAAAAACGAATTAATGAGTATCTAGGGAGTCATTATTGCGTGGTTTTCAATTCTGGAACTTCCGCCCTCCATGCTTTAATGCTGGCATATAATTTGGGTAACGGGGATGAAATAATTGTTCCCTCCTTCACTTTTATTGCCACTGCCAATTCGGCGCTGTTTGTACACGCCAAACCTATCTTCGCTGATATTGAATCGCAGACGTTTGGGCTAGATCCAGGGGATGTCTTGGAAAGAATTTCGAAGAAAACCAAGGCAATTATCCCAGTCCACTATGGCGGGTGCCCAGCGCAAATATCAGCGTTGAGGGACATTGCCAATGATCATAACATACTATTAATTGAGGATGCTGCTGAATCGTTTGGATCAACATATCACGGGAAAATGACTGGAACTTTCGGCGACAGTGCCATGTTAAGTTTTTGTCAGAACAAAGTTATCACAACGGGAGAGGGAGGGGGCATTGTAACCGATTCAAAGGAAATCTACGAGAAATTATTACTGATTCGTTCTCACGGCAGGTTGGATGACAAAGATTATTTTTCCAATGCGAAAGCAGGTGATTATGTGAGTTTGGGATATAATACGCGATTATCAAATATCCAAGCGGCTCTGGGAGTGGCACAGCTTGCGAAGGTGGAAAAAATTATTTTGAAAAGAGAGACAGTGGCCAGGTATTACATTGAAAACCTGAAGGAGATTCCAGAGATCATCCTACCCCAAGTTTTCCCTAATACACGGAACGTTTTCCAGCTTTTTTCGATAAGGGTGAAACAAGGACTCCGAGACAAACTGATAGATTTTCTTAAATCTAAAGGGATTAGTTCCAAGGTATATTTCTCCCCAGTCCATTTAACTCACTTCTACAAAGATGTTCTTCAACATCGCGTTCATTTACCGAAAACTGAATTGATATCCAATGAGATCTTAAGTCTTCCTATATATCCAACTATGACTGAAGAAGAACAGAACTACGTGGTCGATACGGTGAAAACATTCTTTGGTTCATGATTTTTGGTGAAAAAATTGACAACCAATCCTTTTGAAGATAAAGCGATATTGGTAACCGGGGCAGCAGGTTCAATAGGCCGCGAATTAGTGGCTCAACTTCTTAAGTTCAATCCAACGGTTGTTCGTGCTTTTGACGTTAACGAAACAGGTTTGTTCTATCTTGATCAAATGCTCAATTCCAACATTGTACGAACGCTTGTAGGGGATATTAGAGATTCTAAAAGATTGGATCTGGCCTTAGAGAACATTGATATAGTTTTTCATGCAGGTGCACTAAAACATGTCCCAATATGCGAATATAATCCTTTTGAAGCCGTTAAAACAAATATTGTCGGAACTCAAAATCTTATCCATGCCGCACGTGTTAATAATGTAAAGAAGTTTATTACTATCAGCACAGATAAGGCGATAAATCCTACCAATGTAATGGGCGCAACAAAACTTCTTGCAGAAAGACTAACCATTGCAGCCAATCTTTTTAAGGGTCATAAAGATATTTCATTTTCGGTAGTCCGTTTTGGCAATGTATTGGGCTCACGAGGATCCGTTATTCCTTTGTTACTACAACAAATCCGCAAAGGGGAACCAGTAACGGTTACTGATCCTGAAATGACGCGGTACATAATGAAAATCGAAGATGCGGTAACATTGACGCTCAAAACCGCATCGTTAGCGAGAGGCGGAGAAATTTTCATTCTTAAAATGCCATCCGTTAAATTGGGCGATCTGGTTGAATCACTGATTGAAGTAGCTGCTCCAGTTTTTGATCGGTCTCCCTCGGAAATAAAAATCAAGGACATAGGAAAGAGGATTGGGGAAAAAGGTTACGAGGAATTGTTAAGCGATTACGAAACCTTGAGCTCATTTATATTCAAAACGGAAGATATTTTTATCCTAATCCCCAAAAATCCCTACTACCATCCTAAATTAATGCAAGAATTACTAAAGTATTATGAAGGGATTAGTTCGCAGGTTAAGGTTGAGAACTATAAGGAATTATTTTCATCCTCTAAGGCTCCACTTTTGTCTAAAACTCAAATAAAGCCCTTAGTTCAGGGTGTTATCGGTAATTTCTTAAATGAGCAGCTTGGCTCTGAATGAAAACCAATTCCTTGAATAACCAGATCTCCTATCTAAACCATTTGCATTTGTTGTTGATGAGCGAAGAACAAGATGAGAACAGTAAGAATTGGTGGTAATTTTGTTGGGGAAAATAATATATGCTTCATTATTGCTGAAGCGGGGGTGAACCACAATGGGTCGATACATAAGGCAAAAAAAATGGTAGAGGTTGCCAAGGCCTGCGGTGCGGATGCGGTCAAATTTCAAACTTTTACGGCAGAACGCTTAGTTACAAGTACTGCCGAAAAAGCGCCATATCAGAAAGAACAAACGGATGATGGATCGCAATTCGATATGTTGAAATCATTAGAATTGACAAGTTCGGAATTCACCACTCTCGCGAAACACGCAGAGAAGACAGGCATCATGTTTTTGTCCACACCTTTTGACCAAGAAAGCGCCGATTTTTTGGAAACATTAGAGATCGCTGCATATAAGATTAGTTCTGGTGACTTAACCAACCTGCCTATGCTGAAGCATATCGCGAGAAAGGCAAAACCAATGATTCTTTCTACTGGGATGGGAGATATAGGAGAGGTGAACAGTGCTATATCGACAATAACACAGGCGGGTTTAAAAGAAATCATCTTGCTGCACTGTGTTACAAGTTATCCCGCTCCGTTAGAATCCTTGAATCTTAAAGCAATAACCACTTTAAGGGAGGCATTCGATTTTCCTGTCGGTTTTTCCGATCATACAACAGACGTGCTTGCCCCTGTTATTGCGCGAGCTCTTGGTGCCTGTGTTATAGAGAAACACTTCACACTAGACAAGAATTTACCTGGACCAGATCATAAGACTTCTTTGACTCCACAAATCCTTGAAGAAATGATCACAACCATTAGAAAAGTGGAACTGGCACTAGGTGATGGCATAAAGAAACCTGCAGAGATTGAAATTGGTTTAAAATCTATAGTTCAACGAAGTATTGTCGCTAAAGCCGATATATCTGTGGGAAAGATTTTGGAGGAAAACATGCTTGATGTAAAGCGCCCAGGAACAGGAATTGCACCTAAATTCTTAGATGATATTATAGGTAAGAGATCAAAGACGCAAATTAAAAAGGATCAACTTATCACATGGGAGATGATTGAGTAATTATCGGCAGGGGATAGATATCATCATCTTGAGAGCGTAAGGAACATGGCAACAAAACGTGTTTGTGTTGTAACCGGAACCAGGGCAGAATATGGCCTATTAAAACCTGTTGTTGAGAAAATTCAAAAATCAGATCAAATGGCTTTACAAATTCTGGTTACGGGCATGCACTTACTCCCTGACTTTGGCCTAACCATCAAAGAAATTGAGAATGACGGCTATAATATTGATGCAAAGGTGCCCATCGTTGTGGGGGGGGACAATAAACTATCAATGAGTGTTTCCATTGGTTTAGGGGTCATTGCTATTTCACAATCCTTAGAGATACTTAAACCTGATGTAGTTGTCGTTCTTGGAGACCGGTTTGAGATCTTCGCGGCTGCTATTGCGGCTTCGTATAGTGGTATGGTGTTGGCCCATCTTTGTGGAGGTGACAGCCCTCAAGGAGGGTATGATGAATATACAAGACACGCGATTACCAAAATCGCACACATCCATTTCCCCATGACCGAAAAAAATGCTGAGCGCATATTACGGATGGGTGAAAATCCAGCCAATGTGCATGTCGTGGGATACACATCACTGGATACCATTCTACACACACCTCTTCCCGCGAAGGATGTTCTTTTTCACAAATATAACCTTTCGACAAATAAAGACCTTCTGGTTCTTGTGTACCATTCATTAAGTACTTCTCCTGGAATGTCCGCTCAAGAGATTGCTATTATTCTGGAAGTCATCATAACTTTCGACCTGCAATGCCTAGTCGTTTATCCCAATGTTGATCCTGGCGGCAAGAGCATTGTTTCAGAAATCCGGAAATATGAAAAGTCGCATCCTGACAAGATCAAAGGTCGTAAAAGCCTACCCTACGAAGATTTTTTGGGTTTTCTAAATTGTGCCAAGGTATTAGTGGGTAATTCGAGTAGTGGCATTCTGGAATCCCCATCGTTTCATCTACCAGTAGTGAATATTGGAACACGGCAGAGAGGCCGTGAAAGAGCAGGTAATGTAATAGACATCAATCTTGACAAGAGTGAGATAGAGACAGCTGTTAATAAGGCCCTTTTTGACCAAGATTTTTTAGATACAATCCAGACCCATGAAAACCCCTACGGTGACGGCCAAGCTAGTGACCGAATTGTAAAGATCCTTGAGGAACTTCAAATAAGGCCAGAACTCCTCAGCAAAAGGTTCCATGACTAATATTATAGTTTAAGTTGTTCTAACTTGTATTTGGTACATTTAAATCTGGGATGTAATCAAAATTATGGTTCGTACAAACTTTAAAGATTGGAAACCTCCAGAGATTGAGCATGGTAAATTGACAAGGTGGAATTGGCTCATTACCCATCCCCAAAATCTTAGCCTTGGAAAATATACTGACATAGGAGCCTTCACTTATATTAATGCCAGATTCGGTGTTGAAATCCAAGATTTTGTACAAATAGGCTCGCATTGCTCCATCTATTCGGAATCCACGATCGATGAGAAGCAGGGAAAAATAGTAATTGCCAGGAATGCCCGAATAGGAAGTCACTCATTACTAATGCCTGCAGTCTCTATAGGCAAAAATAGTGTAATTGGTGCCTTTAGCTTTGTAAATAAAAACATACCAGCTGGTGTGGTAGCGTTTGGGGTTCCAGTTAAGGTTAAAAGACAGTTATCTGATAAAGAAATTCTGGACATGGAAAAGGAGACCCGATTATAAGGGATCGTCGTGCTCATCCTATAAACACGCTTGATTCTTTAAGATTTTAGTTAAGATGTGTATGATGCAGACCATTCCCAGGTATTTGTGTAAAGGCTGGGTCCTCTTCTGAATGGTCATTTAAAAATTCAAGGTTAAATCATTAACAGGAATGTGTCATAGTTGAACTTCTTAGGCCTTATACCTGCTCGTAGTGGATCCAAAGGAATCCCAAATAAAAATCTTAAACTCTTGGATAACAAACCACTCATCTATTACTCTATCGAAGCTGCTCTTGCCTCTAAATATCTCAAACAGGTTGTAGTCTCCACCGATTCACAAGAAATAGCAGAATCTGCGCGTAAAGCCGAAGCCGATGTTCCGTTTATTCGACCCTTGCAACTAGCTCAAGATGATACCCCTATGAGGGACGTATTAGTGCATGCCATTCAAGAACTTACCCTTATAGGTAGAAACCCTGACATACTAGTTTTATTACAACCCACATCCCCTTTCAGGACGACAAGACATATAGATGACGCTATAGAACAATTCTTGGCCGCTAACTCGACATGCCTGATGTCGGTAAGAAAGGCCAGAGAAAATCCATATTGGATGCAGGTATTGAAACGCGGAGTTCTACAGCCATTTCTACCGAATGAGCCATTTCATGCTACCCGTCAATCAGCACCCCCCATACTTTACCCCAATGGAGCTATTTACATCTGGAAAACTGAATATCTCTTAGCTCGGTCTCAACCACAATTCCCTCCTGATATGATTTCCTATGAAATGGATTTCTATTCTTCGGTTGACATTGATGAATCCTATGATTGGAAATTTGCAGAATTTATCCTGGCCCAACGTAGAAGCTCGTGATATGGACTTTAAACCTCTTCTGAAATCAGACGGATCTATTATGGTGAATAAACGTACCAAGGAATATCGAAAGGATCCCATTCGAGAACACGAACTAGAGGGGATCAATGATCTTCTCATCCCAATTGAAAGAAACCTCGTTTCTCAGTTTACACAACCAGAAAGACCAGTTATTTTCATAGTTGGGGCCCCAAGAAGTGCGAC
This sequence comes from Candidatus Heimdallarchaeota archaeon, assembly GCA_048881705.1. GTDB lineage: Archaea > Asgardarchaeota > Heimdallarchaeia > Hodarchaeales > Hodarchaeaceae > Hodarchaeum. The sequence goes on from JBHLSH010000002.1 coordinate 186,462, forward strand.
CACCCTACTTCATCAGCTAGTCGCA
>JBHLSH010000003.1:0-101889 GCA_048881705.1 Candidatus Heimdallarchaeota archaeon
CCAATCACGCAATCCTGTTCTATGCAGCTAAATTCCCGAATTAGGCTATTTGTCCCAATGTAACTATTCTTTCCGATAAAGCACGGCCCAACTATCTTGGCGTTCGTGTCAATGACAACATTCTCATCTATGAGTACTAATCCCGAAATATGAGCCGAAGGGGCAATCTCTGCTGTTTTATGAATACGCGCATATGTTAAGGGTTTGAAAAGATCCCTATTTGCCGCCAAAAGATCCCATGCATAGCCGACATCGATCCACTCATCCTGCCAGATCGAAGCACAAAAGCGTCGTCGTTCCCCAATAAGCCTTGTTAAGGCGCTTGTCAATATCCGTTCTTGTTTAAGAACGTCGAAAAATTCTCTAGGTAAGATTGCAGCTCCCGCAAAAATATAAGGTATATCTGCATCTTCCATGCTAGTATCAGGGAGGATTTCCGTAATAAAGCCTCTATCGTCGGTACCAACTATCCCGAATTCAGCCGATTTGCCCACTAAAGTAACGGCAATGGCGCCATCAGCCGCCGTACGGACATATGAATCCCGAAGATGGTCATAGAATTTTACAGGGGCAACTATATCGCCATATGCGAGTATAAATTCATCAGTATCAGTGAAATGCGTTCTGGCTGCAAGAATCGCGCCTTCGATTCCCTCCGCTTCACCTTGATCTACAATAGTAATAGCGCATCCTTGCTGCCGATATTCATGGAGTAAGGGATGAATTTTTTTTTGAAGGTAACCCACAACAACCACAAACTCCTCAATTCCAGTTTTAATGAGCCCATCAAGCACATATTGCAAGATAGGTTTTCCATGGAGCTGAAACATGGTTTTTGGAGTATAGGTTGATAGGGGTAACGCTTCTCTTCCACTACCTCCTGCTAAAACGAGAGCTTTCATAGTTCGGAATATCTCCTTTCAATAGTGGCTTGGATAGATAGTTGAAAAAAATACTCCTATTGATAACACGCTAATTTTTGGTTAAATGCGCGTTTACGCCAAATCATCCTGAGGAAAGCACAATTTAGCTATACATAACATGCATAAAGGAGGTTAAGAATCTAAACCGCATCACTATTTGGATGAAATTACTTGTTTTGGCGCATCCAAATCCTTATGATAAGGGGTTTGATAGGAGCTCCCGCTGGATGAGCTGACAAATGCGCTGGCCAGAGGGGTTATTCTTCCACCTTAAAAGATCCATATGGGTAGCGTTCTTACTCGTAAAATTCCGAGCGTATGGTAATGGAACGCTTGAACCATCGACTAAACCATCATTTGGGATAATCCCTGGATGTAAAAATGGAGAATTCCTATCTATCCAAAACTTACGGAAGAGCAGCGGCTGCCAAACAATACCTAGTAAACCAGACGAATTCAATCCTCTTACTGTCACCCATTTAAGGGACCTTAGAATTGTCATCCGTTCCTTTCTAGGTTTATTCAAACGTTTAAGGAAGGTGGATTTGGGAATCATCTGGATAAACTGGGATTTTAAGATGTCAAAATCCTCCCTGGTAATCCCACCTCGAGGGAGTTCCAGAATGAGATTGAGTCCTGAAAGGAGAATATCTAATGGAATGTTGATGGCTCGCTGAGCCAAACGAGTTCCACGATTGGGCGTACCCAAGAGGTGAACCTTCCTGACTATTCCTTTCCCAATTCTCAACCCTTGAAGATTTCTATTGGGAGTTGCTAGATAGGTTAAGAGAGCTCTAGTAACCAATCCCCCCATACTGTGGCTAAAAAAGTCAATATATACCTCCTCTGGATGATCCTGCAACCGAGAGTCTATTTCATAAAAAAGCTTGTGGGATAGGGTCTGTTTGGTATCCCTGGAATAAATTGGTGTCATTAGATCGTAAGGGAGGCTAAAATCAAGACCATGACTTGAACTGTAGTAGGTAAGGTTCCACACCTTGGAATAATACTCTGTGAATGGAGGGGAGCTTAGAGAGTCTTCGATCTCTTTCATAAATCCTCGAGAACCTGCAAAACCATGAACAATTATTGCGATTATATCCATCAAGCACCACTTCCTATTAAAAGCTCTAGTCCAGTTTCATTAGGTGATTACCTTTAACAATTCGATTTCCTTGAGATATTGCTTAGTTTCTCGGAAGTTTAAGTCATACCAATCCTTATAAGCGTCCGCTACTGCAAATGGGTAGTGGGTTCGGATATTTAAACATATGATCTTGTCAACTGAATTTTCTAAACGAGCTAGGGAGCTCTCAGGGGCGGTCGGAACGGCAACTATGATCTTTTCAGCTCCTAATCTTCTCAACCATTTGGCCCCAGCCATTATAGAATAGCCAGATGCGATCCCATCGTCCACAATCAGGACATTTCTTCCGTAGACTTGAGGCTGCGATAATGCACCAACTTGAAACTCCCTCCTACGTTTTTCAATCTGCTGTCTGGCCCGTTCGATTTGTTGATCAAGCTGAAAACTATGCAAAGCCAAAACATCCACAATTCGCTCATTCAGGAAGATCTGCCCATCAGGCGTTACAGCTCCCATTCCTGCCTCTGAATTATTTGGTATCTGAATCTTTCTTACGATTAGCAGATCATATTGTGCGGTACGCGGAATTAGTGGAAACTCCAACAACCCCAAACCTACGGGTACCCCTCCTGCTGGGACCATAAAAAGGACATCAAAATCCTCCAAACTTATAAATGGCCCAAGGAGAAATCCTGCGTGCCTTCTCGATTTAAAAATCGAATAATGGTTACGAAGGTATTTATCCTCGATAATCATTTTTCCATCTCGAGGCGTGAAACACGTTTAGAAGTCCTATAAATCATATAAATGCAGATATTTCTGATTTAGATAGTTTTTATAATACCTAGCTTTTAATTCCTCGCCGGAAACGTTTCTTACGAGGTCTAAAGTATCAAAAAGGGCTCCTTTAGAGTGAATATTTCGGCCAAGCCAGGTTAGAATGGGAGTTATTTCACCTTGTTCAAGCGAATGGTGCCAATCCTTCAATTCACGCGTTAACGCTGACGAGAATTGGGAACAAATCATATCTCCCAAGCTATACCCAAAAAAATAACCCCAATAATGGGAATACCAGTGGATATCCTGCATGACGCCGTTTGAATCGGAATCAACTTCTACACCTAGGTACTGCTCATACTTTTCATTCCATAACTCGGGAAGTTCATCAGTCCCATTTAGGCCAGCAAACAAGTCTCGTTCCAGCTCAAAACGGATAACGATATGTAGGAGATATGTCAACTCATCCGCTTCAATTCGGATCTTTCCAGGTTTAATGGTATTAATGGCAGAATAAAATTCATCCAAGGCAACATCGTTGAATATTCTCTCAGTTAGTTTTTGGAACCTGGGATAATAAAACGACCAGAATTCATGACTTAATCCTATAATATTCTCAAAGAAACGAGACTGAGACTCACTTATTGAAGGGTAACCAATAAGATTGACTGGTTGATGAAACCATTCAGGATTTTTTTGCAAACCATGGATCGCGTGTCCGCATTCATGCATAAAGGCCGAAATGGCCTTAAAAACGTGGGTTTTGTGATACTTTACAGTGACTCTAACGTCTTGGGGACCACAGCCAAACGTAATGGGATGTTCTACCTCATCGATTCTCCCATTCTCTCTAGAATACCCAAGAACCTTTGAAAGATCATGTATTATTGCTTTTTGCGCTGATAGGGGCACCTCGCGAGCTAAAATCTGACCCTCGTTTTGTCTAGAATTTCCGATCTTTTTTATCAAGCTAATCGAGGTAGATTTTGCAACATCAAACAAACTAGTGAGGAAGTCTGTCGTCAATCCTGGATCTCTCAATCCGATTAACGCATTGTAGGGGTCGTTTATATTCTTATTATCCGCAATGAGTGAGGCACGTTTTAAATTCAATTCAAATAATCTTGCTAATGCTGGTTTTACCTTTTTAAAACTATTTATTTTCTTCGCTCTTTTCCAGATCTCCTGAGTAAGATTTGCCTGTTTTGCTAGTTCTTGAACCAGATCTAGAGGTAAACTGATCCGATTTTCTACCTCGCGTCTACATAGTACAATATTTCTCTTCTGAACTGGATCTAAGTTGCCGTTTTTTTCACATGCCGAAACTAATTCTAGAAATTTAGGATGTGTCCAGCGCTTGTGTAGCTGCTGTTGCAACCAAGCTGATTGTTCTGATCTAAACTCCAGACCATTTGGGGGCATTCCTGTATTGAGATCCCAAAATAGTATACCGCGTAGAGATTCAAGAATAGCGATATCCTTGAATTTCTTCATCAGTTGAACGTACGAGGTTTCTTTCATTAATTTCCCATCTTATCCCCATTGCCATTACTTATTTTGGGACCGTAATAGTCTACCATCGCTCTCACCATTTCATTAAATGGAAGATCTGCTGTAACTCCCCTATCTCTAATGTATTCAACGAACGGTCTGCCCAAATTATCATATGGTTGAAATATCGCGTCTCCTATTCCGTTAAAATCGCATAATGGATAATCATGTTTCTCGCATAGAGGTTGCTCAAAAGATGGTGTCATCTTATACCATCTGCCATTAAGGAAAGCTTCCGCGTATGCATGGAATACAAAAACGTTCGAACCTCCCATTAGATCTCGAAACCGTTGGGGGCTTCTATGGTTTATTATATCTGCAAAATGAAGTCGTGCTGGAATTTCTCTTGCTCTGAGGAGAGCAACTACGGTAATCGACTTTGGAATACAAAAACCCCGCTTAACTTTAAGTGTAGTACTTGCTTTGAATCCAATAGGGTCGTGTAATTGAAAATCCTTTACACTGTACGGAATATTATCACGAACCCAGCGAAAAATATTACTTGTGACTTTTTTTGGATTATTATTACTTCCTGAAAGCTCTTTAGCTAATTTAGCCACGGATTCTTCCTTAAAATCGATGTAAAAAGTTGGTTCAAGGAATTTCTTTAGAGAGGGGTCTTCCATTACCTGACTCACCAAAATAGAGACATAATTCAAGAGGTGCGAATATCTTGATATAATTGACGTGCAAGCATTTTATGCTTTGACTGAAGCTGCTCCTTTTTCTTATCTCTAAGATGAAATTGATCCAGAATATGATCAAATTGGGGAAGATCTAGACCATAGAGCTGTGCAACCAAACAATCTACTTGAGCTAAAAGCTCCAATCTGGAGCAAGTTATAGTAGGGAAAAAATTTCGCGGTGGGTCTCGCATCAGAGCGTTAACTGAGCTGACGATGTTTTTGTAGAGAGACCTACTGTTGGATATCCGAGGTACTGGCATATCATAAATAAAGAACATATTAAGATTCTGTGAAATCTTCAATCTGAGAAGAAAATCAAATACAAAGCTGTTAAAAATGCCTGTCAAATAATATATGTCATTGGGGGACAGAAGTCTTTTGGAATCATGCCCATCAGCAAAGATCTTGGTTAGAATCAAAGAATTCCCACAAACAGCATCCACAGGTAAGATAGTTGCTATCATAGTGCGTCGATTGGTTGATGCAGCAACCGCTCTGAAAGCGAGCCTTATTTCTCCAGGTTCCCTGTATTTGACACCAAATTTGGAACTGATTGCGTCATCTGTAATCCAAAAGCGAGGTTCCCTAAAAAAGGGGTTGTATTGTTCAATCATCTTTCCCTCAAACACCCTAAATCCATCCCCATGTTTATTAAACAAGTGGCTGTCGAGTGTTATGTCAAGTTCTCTTTTTAAACGAAACTTCCAGGAACCCCCTATATCTTGTCCAAGGGGAGGATATTTATACAAATGCTCCGTGATTTCAAGATCTAGGGGAGACTTAAATTCCATAATCGACCACGAAGAAGGGGAATAATCTTTAATTCTATTCCAATCTAAGGGCAAACTCCTCCCAGGAAGATCAGGCACTAATTCTGAATTGTGATTCATAAACGACGAATGAAAAACTTTTGTATTTCCTGCTTTCTTGAAAATCAAAATATCGAACTTAAACGATCTATGTATATTTGGAAAAATACCATTTCTATTCTCAAAACAATGTAGATGCTTGACCTGACCTTGATCAAAAATAAGCTCCCTCAAACCTTTGGTTCCTGCATCAGTATGGAAACCCGATGGAATAATAACCCCACAATATCCACCTGGGAGCGTTAGTTCGTAAGTCCGCTCTAGGAATAATTTGTAGAGATTGAAATCGCCGCTAATTGTTTTTTTATTCCCAACTACCGTCAAACGCCCGGATTGGTGGTTATATACCTCACTTCTAAAGAACCTTAACTGATTTCTTATGTTTGATTTATAATTAAGCCATTCTTGTCTAACAATTCTGTCAGAAAGAAGTTTTTTGATTTTTTTCCTAGCTGTAATCTTATCGACACGATATTTGGTTAGTTCGGGATCATAAGAAGAGAAAAATTCCTTTTCAAGTGGCTTTAAAATGTTCCACGGAGGATTCCCTAACGTTATATGGAATCCTCCACCCCTAAGAGCGTCTGGAAACTCTAATTCCCAATCAAACCATTCTATTCCTTTTATTGAATTTGATGTCTGGCCATCTAGCAAGCCTAGAAGGGCGTTACCCTGCCGAATATGCTTCCGAATATGAGTCTGAAATGAATTTTGCTGACCAGCACCAGATTCAACTATTATACTATCACAGAGGCGCGCTATGGTCTTTTCAACAGCATGCTTAGATGTATCCACTCCAAAAAGACTATTTATGACGATGTGAGATCTGATTTCGGATAAGGGAAGGTCGCATATTCCCCTATTTTGCAGGACCTGATAAATTTGTTCAAGGATACTCAGAGCATTAATTAGAAAGACTCCTGAACCTACTGAGGGATCCAGGATTCTAATATCGTGAAGAATATCAAAAATCTGTTCTAAATGAGCATCTGGCAATATATCGATTGGATCGAAAATTGGTTTATCCAACAATTCGAAGTCAAATTGAGTTGTTTTGTTAATCATATCATAAATGTAGGATAGGATTGATTGCTGACACAAGAACGTGATTAAGGGTGTAGATTCTGGGGTATAATAGATACCTTTATCCTTTTTTTGACGAAAAGACACAGACATTTAGAATCAACGAAGCATCATTTTTTGCACAATTTAGTGAGCTGGCACAGATATATTGCTAAGTAGACTCCATAGGACAAATTTGGAAGGATTACGTAAAATCTTAGCTTTCTTGAATTCCATTGACAAATATAATCTTTAACTAGGACTCACATGAATGATAGAGGTATGCGGATTTTGACTTATGGCACACTAATCTATCAAGGATATATAGGTGACGCGTTATCGAGTTATCGGGACTATCGTGTTACTTTCTATGAGTTTACATAATTTTCATATGAAGGGGAGAAACTCATCATTTTTTGGAAGATAAATGCCAGAATGAGGGTACCTTAGGATGGCAGGTTTACAGACGACACATATCACCAGTATTCGAGACATGGGGGAACCAGATCTGTCAACAATACTGGATAGAGCTCAAGAAATTAAATCCAATCCGAAAGCGTTCTATGGACGGTTAACAGGTAAAATATTAGGACTTGCGTTTTGGGAAGCAAGTACCCGAACGCGTTTGTCTTTCGAAAGTGCCATGTTACGCCTAGGTGGGCAAACTTCTGGGTTTTCAAGTGGTTTGGGAACCTCAATAGAAAAGGGTGAAAGTCTATCAGACACGGTTACGATGCTTGCATCTTATACAGATGGAATCGTAATACGGCATCCCTTGCGTGGTTCAGCTAAGCTGGCATCGGAAGTTGCTGATCGATTTGGTATCCCAGTAATCTCAGGGGGATCTGGAAGCCAAGAACATCCGACACAAGCAATACAAGATATCTTCACGATCAAAGAAAAGCTAGGCCGATTAACAGGCCTTAATGTAGGATTGATTGGAGATCTGATGTTTAGCAGGACAATCTCGTCGCTCCTGTTTGCTCTAAGCAAGTTTGGTAAAAATATGATATATCCAATATCGCATCCATCGTTACGCCTTCAAGACGAGCTTAAATATGATTTAGAAAGAACCAATCTAACTTTAGAAGAACACGACGAACTTTCGCATGTAATTGAGTCTCTTGATGTCCTGTATGTTACCCGATTACAAAAAGAAAGATTTCCCGATCCTGACTTATACAATAAGGTTAAAGGATCTTATCAAGTCCGACCTTCCCTACTACATGGGGCAAAAAAGGAATTAATAATTCTTCACCCTTTGCCCCGCGTAGATGAAATACCTTATGAAATTGACCGCTCTGGTCACGCATTTTATTTCGAGCAGGCCCGAAATGGGGTGTTCACTCGAATGGCAATTTTAGATTTCCTTCTTGGAGATAGCTGAAATGGGAGCAGATACCAATGTTAATGATAAGAAGCTAAGTGTCGCGAAAATTGATAATGGCATTGTAATCGATCATATAACTCCACCTGGACGAGCATTCTATGTATTAAAAGCTCTGAACATTGATGAAAGCTATCCACATTCAGTTTTTGTTGCTCTCAATGTTCCTTCACAAAAATTAGGCCGCAAGGATGTATTAAAGATCCGTAATGTCACGGATATCGACTTAACAAAATTAGGACTTATCGTATCTGGAGCTAATGTTATTTTTATCAAGGACTACCATATCATACGGAAGGAGAAGATACAAACTCCAGAACGAGTCACTGGGTTGATAAGCTGTCCCGGATTAAGTTGTATTACCAATCAACGAGAAGACGTAGTTCCTGAATATATTGTAAGGAATCAAGACGAGCCTATTCAGCTACGGTGCGCTTATTGTGACAAATTATTTAATGTTCACGAACATATATCACTAATGAGGTAAAAACACGGCTTACTCGGATCACCCATGAATAAATTTTCAACGTCTATAGGCAATATTCAACTCAGAAACCCTCTGATTTTGGCATCAGGTTTCTTAGGGTCCGCTTACTCGAGTTTGAATCGTGCTTATCGTGCAGGCCTTGGTGCCGTAACAACCAAATCGATTGGTTTAAAGCCTCGCGAGGGATATCCAAATCCTTCAGTAATTTACCTGCCTGATACATTATCCATGGTAAATGCAGTAGGATTGGCAAATCCGGGCTGTGAAAAATTCGCTTCCGAACTACTTCATTTAGAACAGGATGTAGACTATGTTATCTCAGTTTATGGTGGATCTCCAGAGGAATTTGCAGCTGTTATATCGTGTTTCCAAAAAAAAATAAAGAATCATCCGCCTCTCGCATTTGAAATGAACTTGAGCTGTCCTCATGCAAAGCAATTGGGATCTGTTGTGGGTAGTGACCCTGAAATAGTTGCGGATGTTGTAAGTGCCGCCAAAAAGGCGAGTGATTTTCCAGTATGGGTCAAGTTAACACCCAACATTACCAGCATTGTTGAAATAGGGGAAAGTGCCGTTTCAGCTGGCGCGGATGCGTTGGTTGCAATCAATACCCTGGTTGCTATGATGATCGATATAACTGTAAAAAAACCCGTATTGGGAAACAAAAAAGGTGGATTATCGGGTCGAGCAATAAAACCTATAGGTGTACGGGCCATTTATGACCTCTATGATCATTTTGGTCCAAAGGTTCCGCTAGTGGGAGTTGGAGGAATATGGCAATGGGAGGATATAATCGAATATCTTTTAGCAGGTGCATCGGCAGTTCAATTGGGAACCATATTTACGCATACGCCATCTCCAGAAGATCTGTTACCTCAGCTCTTTTCGGAAATAAATAACTACCTCCTAAATGAGGGATTATCCTTGCCCGAATTAAGGGGATTAGCTCATGAATAACCGATTACATGTCCCCAAATGTCTTCCTATCTTGGGCAAGATCATAGAAGCCGAGGATGTAGTTACTATATCATTTAAATTACCTGGCCATTTAGATATTGACGTTATTCCCGGACAATACTTCATGTTGTGGGTTCCTGGAGACGATGAAATTCCTATTGCAGTTAGTGATTATCAAGGCAACACTCTTTCCTTTACAGTTTTTGATCTTGGTTCAACAAGCCATAATTTAGTAAAAAGCCCAGCTGGTACGCTAATTGGCCTCCGCGGCCCCTTTGGCACTGGGTTTGCAATGGACAGAACCGAAATTTCTGTTGTAATTGGTGGCGGCATTGGAATAGCCCCCCTGCGCTACCTGACTGGCCAGATATTGGAATGCGATATTTCAACCAGGATTTTTATGATGGAAGGGGCAAGAAACGTAACTGGCCTTATTTATCGTAAATATTTTGAATCTCTTTCGATTGAGTCAGCCTTCTTTACTGATGATGGTTCCTTTGGCCGTAAGGGATTTCCTACCATTGCTTTGCAGGAACTGTTAACCTCAGATACAATGGAGTCACCTGAAGAACTTACGATATACGCCTGTGGCCCCGAGGCTATGCTGGTTTCAGTTGTAGCAATTACGACCAAACAAGGTTTAAATAAGAGATTACAGGTAAGCCTGGCAGATAGATTCATTAGGTGTGGATTTGGAGTTTGTGGTTCCTGTTTTATGGATGAAAGAGGTCTATCAATTTGCCATGATGGCCCAGTATTTCGCGGTGACTTAATCACAGATCTACAGGATTTCGGAGTATGGGGTCGAGGACCAGATGGGGACAAGTTTCCTTTGAAGAAGGAATCTTGACCAACATCCCTGAGTAATCACTCCAAGGCTTCACAATTTTTCAAAAGTAACTTTTCCTTGATTTATAGTTAAGACGGGCCATCCTAAGAAGCTTTCTCCCTCCCAAGGACTCCATTTGCATTTTGTTTCGAGTTCCTCTCCTTTTACCTTCTTCCTATTCTTCAAATCGACCACAACAAGATTTGCAGGTTCATTTTCCGCAATTATCCCATTCTCTTGCAGGCCCATCAGCTTTCTGGGATTGACAGCTAAACTTTCCACAATTATTTGAATCTGTGAGTTTGTTAGAGGATTCAGTTTTGTAAGGATTAGTGGCAAACATGTTTCCAGGTTCGGAATCCCCGCGAGTTCCTGATCGTTTTTTTCTTCTAACGTGTGGGGAGCATGGTCAGTAGCAATGATTGGAATCTCTCCACGTAAAAATAGGCTTAAAAGCCGCTCTTGCTCAATCTTCTTCCTTAAAGGTGGATTCATCTTTCCCTTGGCACCCAGACGCTCATAATCATCTTCGATATTTAAGAAAAGGTGGTGGGGGGTAACCTCGAAGGACACCCCTGCCATCTGGAGAGAATGAAGTGCTTCATGTACACTTATATGGGCGGCGTGTGGTTTTACCCGCGTTTTCCTCCCCGGAATACTCCCAAGAAGTGTTCTAACCGCTATGACTTCAGTTCTAGCATCTCGGACTTTAACATGTGCTTTCAGCGATTTTCCAAAGCGTTTTTCATTCATCATGATCCTAGACGGGTCTTCACAATGAACAGAAAGAATTCCAGAACCCTGGAGTAGGTAATCTTCGATTTCCTCAGTATTGGTCTGGTATCCCCCCGTGGATGGTGAAAGATAAGCTTTATAGTATGGATGATTAATTTTCAATGATAATTCCGTAGATTTAGTAAGAAGTGCAAAATGCTTGATACTGACCTCGCGGATTTTTTCGGCTCGTGCCTGACATCTTTTCAGACTTTTGCTTGAATTAACGGGGTTTTTTTTATTTGGCATATCAAATACGGTTGTAAAACCCCCAGCTGCGGCGGCAACGGCACCTGTCGCGTAAGTTTCCTTGTGAGATTCTTCAAAATCACGTAAATGACAATGAATATCGACTAAACTTGGCAGTACTAATTTTCCTTTTAGATCTATTGTTACATCCCTCTCTCTAATCTCGGATGTTTCTGTACTTGCGATATGACGTATTACGCCTAAATGGTCGTCAATTAGGATATGACCATTTATAACTCGCCTCTCTTTCTGTGACCAAAACGCAGCGTTCTTCAGAAGCATAATTCTTCCTCAAGGGTCTAATTTACCTATCTCCATGTTGTATTCTTTGAGTTTAGCTAAAGGATTCTTTTGGTATATTATTCCTCGTCCGATATTGAAGACTACCTCCTCTCTAAAGTATTTCAATAATTGAGACAGGCCGCCTCCTTGTTGACCAATCCCTGGGGCCAAAATTACCTTGTCAGACAATTCTTGACTAAGGATTTTTAGTTCCGAATCTCCTACATGGCCAGTTGCGCCAACGACTGCTCCCTCGGCATAAAGATTTGTCAATCTTGCGAGATGTTGATAAAGAGGGACGCAGCCCTTTGACCATTGGGTCATCCAGGCTGCTTCCGGATTCGACATTAGGACGAGTACAAAGGTTGCCAAGCCCCTTCTCTTGGCCTTATCACAGATTTCTTTAACGTTTCCCGGAAACGGGGAGTATGTGAACGCATCAAATCCCTCTTGTGAGAAATGATATAATGCTTGATCGTTAGTAAACCCAATATCAGAAACTTTGTGGTCAATAATTATTGGACGATTTCTCTCATGAATAGTATAAGTAATCTGTTGAATCTGGTCCAAATATAGGTCAAGGATATACTGACGGTTTATTTTGAATGCACAGCAGTACGAACTTAACTCTTCGATGGTTTGGAGTATCTTGGTAACCTTATCTTGATTCTTCGCCAAAGTCTGTGTGGATCTGCTCCCGTAGTTCGCAAAATCTAGTCCAACACAAATCTTACTCCCTGAATCGGCTTTTGCTGTTGATAATAAGCGTAAAAAGTTCATTTAAGGCACCAACTTTACTTGAAAAGAGAGGAAAAACCCCACCCATTTCTACTTATCTCTTACAAAAGTTGGTTTAGAAATGCATTTAATCCCAACCTGTTCAAGGATTGAGGGAAGATAGATGAATGGTCTTTCGTATCAGCAACGTATTCGCCTAATGAGTATATTAAAGGAAGTCGGTGTTATCAAGTTTGGGAATTTCACCTTAAAAGATGGATCAAATTCAGAAATCTATATTGACATGCGTATACTACCGAATTATCCAGAGGAATTTGCAGAAACCATTGATTTGGCCTCAGATTATCTTGGAAACGCGGGAATACTGAATAATACCGATGGATTCATTGCACCGCCACTTGCGGGCGTTCCCTTGGCAACCGCATTATCTCTGTCCCTTCATAAACCCTATTTCCTCGCGAGAATGGAACCCAAGACCTATGGAACCAAAAAACAGATTGAAGGAAATATTACGGCAAAGACCATGCTTGTTATAGATGATGTAATCACTTCAGGAGGCAGCAAACAACCAATTATTAAAGCAATCCGTGATCAGGGAGGATTCGTGGATTATATTTTCGTTTTCGTAAATAGAATGAAATCTAATGAGGAATTAGCTGATTTTGAGGCGAAGAATTCCATTAAAGTTCTTTTTATGCTTTCCTTGGAAATGATGGCTGGATTGAGATAGAGTCGGATTAACTTACAGGAAGCCAGTTATTGAAAATTGCAAGAACCGCACGCGACGCTTTTCAATTCGACACAAACATTTTTGATGATGAGGGCAATTTAACCTTTTCTACTTTTCGGGATGTTCATCTATTTGTACAACGATTAAATGAGAACAGGGAATCGGAGGCTGAGCCTATCTATGCAAGCGATATTAACGGGCTAGTTCTTGAATCGACAATTTTCGAAACCTGGTTGAATTCATTTCAACCTCAAGCTGGTAGAGACGTTATAAAGGAATTATTTACGTACTTAGAAGACCAAGTAGGAAAAGAGGAACTAGAGTCTACCCTCAAAGAATTTCTCGTTGAGTTTCCTCCGCCAGGAATTTATTCAGATAGAGAAACTATTAATCAATATTTAGAGGCAGCCCCATCGGCAGAGCAAAACAAGAAACATACACTTACTTCTATGATTGTTTTATGGATAAGTAATGAAAATCCTGTTTTTTCTCGTGCTTCTTCCCTTATGGATGACACTTCTTTAGCAGAGCGTACCACGTATCAACAGATCATATCTATCGCTCGAAATTTTTTCCAAACTCAGCCGCCTATAGGGGAGGAGGATCAAACACTCTTTGAAATGCTGTATTCATTAAGAGATCAGGATCCTACTTCAATCCGAGGCCAATTAGAGTACATTCGTGACCATTGGGGGTATCTTCTGGGTGATTATGAGGAGAAGATACTCCAAGCCCTTGATTTTATTGCGGAAGAAGAAAAAATGAGAGGAGGCGGCCCAGGAGAGGCGCAAGTTTATACCTATGATTCCCTAGCAGATAATTATTCTGTTGACGGCACTTGGATGCCTCAAGTTGTTATGATTGCAAAGAATATTCTAGTTTGGCTTGACCAATTGAGTAAAAAGTACAACCAGAAGATCCATCTATTAGACCAGGTGCCCAACGAAGAATTAATACAATTAAAACAATGGGGTTTCAATACGCTTTGGTTAATCGGGATATGGGAGCGCAGTCCTGCTTCAAAGGTTATTAAAAGATGGAGTGGAAATCCTGAGGCTGAGGCATCGGCGTATTCGATCCACGAGTACAAAATTGCTCAGAATTTAGGTGGGCACGACGCCCTTCGAAGTCTCAAAGAAAGAGCGAGGGATATCGGAATTCGCCTAGCTTGCGATATGGTTACGAACCATACAGGAATAGATTCTAAGTGGGTAATCGAGCATCCTGAATGGTTCATATCCCTTCCATATGCACCTTTCCCTAGTTACAGATATTCAGGGGCAAATGTATCCAATGATCCTCGCATCGGAATTTATATTGAAGACCAATATTTCAGCCGCACTGACGCTGCGGTCACTTTCAAAAGAGTGGATCATGACACCAATGAAACCTCATATGTTTATCACGGAAACGATGGTACTAGCATTCCGTGGGTTGACACAGCCCAGATAAACTATCTCAATTCTGAAGTTCGGGAGGCAGTTATACAGACCATCCTACAAGTAGCCAAGATGTTCAGAGTAATTCGGTTTGACGCTGCCATGACCCTAACACGTAAGCATTACCAACGGTTATGGTTTCCTGCACCTGGAACAGGAGGGGATATTCCCTCTCGAGCCGAACACGGGATTTCTAACCAGGAATTCGCAAAAGCTATGCCTAAGGAATTCTGGCGCCAGGTAGTTGACCGAGTAAATCAGGATGCGCCTGATACTCTACTAATTGCGGAGGCTTTTTGGCTCCTGGAGGGATATTTTGTTAAAACTTTGGGAATGCACCGAGTGTACAACAGTGCGTTTATGAATATGCTGCGTGATGAGGATAATGCAAAGTACCGATTAGTTGTCAAGAATACATTGGAATATGATCCTGAGATATTGAAACGCTTTGTTAATTTTATGAACAATCCTGATGAAGAGACTGCGGTATCACAATTCGGAAAAGGAGAGAAATATTTTGGAATTTGCGTTTTACTGGCCACAATGCCAGGTTTGCCATTATTTGGACATGGACAGATCGAGGGTTATGAAGAACGATATGGTATGGAGTACAGTAAGGCGTACTGGAACGAAACACTGGATGTTGGTTTTGTCGAATTTCATGAAGAAATCATATTTCCTCTGCTAAAACGTCGATATTTGTTTGCAGAGGTTACCAACTTTTGGCTTTATGATTGTTACAATGCAGATGGTACCGTGGACGAAGATGTTTTCATCTATTCCAACGGACAAGACGGTAATAAAGTTGTCGTAATTTATCATAATCGTCACAAGCAAACAAGTGGATGGATAAAGATATCCTCGATGGTACTAATCAAGGAACATGACGGGACATCAAAACTAGTACAGACCACAATTGGGGAGTCATTAGGGCTGCATTCAGAGGAGGAGTATTTTGTCCGATTTCGAGATGTAATAAGTACCCGGGACTATCTTCGAAAAAGTAAAGAAATCCTCGAACAAGGGTTGTACATTAAATTGGGGCCCTATCAAGCCATGGTGCTGATGGATATCCAGGAGGTAATCGACACTTCAGGTGTATACGGTAGGCTTTATAGAAAGCTGGCAGGAAGTGGCGTACGTGACCTTGATCAAGAAATTGGCAAAATCTAAGAGGCAATAATATCAGAGTAGATCAAGTTTCCGCAGAACTACCCAAACAGGAACGATTAGAACAACACTAATGATAACTATGATCCAAAACGCGTATGGATGATCATAAAAAGGCAATTCTACGTTCATTCCGTATAATGATGCTATCAGAGTCGGAACCATTAAGATGAACGAAATAGATGCTAATACTTTGATTAAGTCGTTTTGGTTGTTGGAGATTACGCTGGCAAAAGCATCCAATGAGGACTCAACGAGGGTACTATAGATACTAAGAAGGTCGGCCTGTTGTTGTAGGTCGATGGATAGATCCTCCAGATCATCCTGAACATCAGAAAGATTGATAAACATCGGGGCTTTCTTTAAACCATAAAATGCTCTAAGATTACCTTTCAACGCTGCATCCAAATAAGTGGTGTCCCTAGAGAGCCGAAAAACATCTTTAATAGAACTTGATCTAATAGACTCAAAAATATCTTTCTCCACCTTAGCTAAATCAGAATCAATTGTATCTACTACGAGTTCAAAACTTTTAACAACGGTTTCAAGCCAATCCAATAGTACCAAGATTGTTGGAGTTGGTCGTTTCCGACGTGACCCTATTGGTTTTCTGATGCTTTTAGTTTTGATCTTTTCTGATACAATTGTAACTAGGAAGTCTTTGGTCAAAAAAACCACCACTGGTCGTGTTGTTGGTTGCTTTTGATAATCAGCGGACATTAGAGTTATTGATTCAATTGCAGGAACACGTAAAACAAGTTTCACGAACTCAGGATTTTCAGGTTCTAGTTCCAAACGTGGACGCTCGTCTTCATCCAACGAATCCTCCAAATCCTCCCAAGGAATGTCAAATGTTGTCTGTATTGTTCTCAATTCCTCCTTTGATGGCATCGTACAAATTATCCAAACGGGAATGTTGGGCCTAATACCCTTTACAAAATCAGTATAAGTGAGGCCAGTATTTAGGTTTCGTACTTCTATCATTTAACAAAACCTCCAACATAATGCAATCTTCGGCTTTTGAGAATCTCAAACGATTTAAGGATGAAAACTTATCAACCCAAAAGGGTGTCTTATTGACATGGTTATTGAAATAGCCATTGACTTTCTTAGGTTTGCGAGCTAAACAGATCTATCTCATTGTATCTAATGCAATCATTTTATAGGTTTGCCTAGGGGATTAACCAGATGGGTTCAATGAAATTCCTTGATGCCAAGAAAATATCAGATATTAAACAACTGGCAATCCCAGAGCGGGAACAAGGTGTAACGCGCACCTATTACAGCTACCCTGCAAAGTTTTTGGCGAAACTGCCTCGAGGACTGATATCACGATTCACCTCGGAGGGAGATCTTGTACTTGATCCATTTGTGGGAGGTGGAACCACAGGACTCGAAGCCATGATTTTAAATCGAAAATTCATAGGTTATGATATTAATCCGTTCGCTATTTTTGTTTCGAAGGTTAAAACCACCTATATTGAACCTGAACGACTAAATAAAGAATTAATAATTTTATCCCAAGATCGGAGTACGTTTTCGGAGGGATCAAATGTAGTACTCGATCAGGAGGACAAAATATGTCTTGGTCCCCAAATTTCCAGCGAAATAGAAAGCCTTGCTTCAAAGATAGGTAAGATTAGACCCGAAAATATCCAGCAGTTTTTCAAATTAGCGCTAATACATTCAGTTAAAATCATCGGCAGACGTGATTTTGAGAATAGAAAAGGAGAACAGATTGGATCCATTTATCCTATTTTCGAGAGAAAAAGCCATAAGATGATTCGAAACATGGCAGATCTTCCTAGATACTCCCAATATACCCCCAAGTTTGTGCAATCATCGAGTCAAAACCTTGATATAATCCAAAATAACGACGTAGATCTGATAATAGGGAGTCCTCCATATAAGGACAAAGATATCGAATATCAGCAACTTCAGATCCAAAGAAGATCGCTACGCAAATCAAAAAGAACGGAAATTATCTCCAAATTATTGGGAACACAACCATTGCATAGGTCAATCCTGTGTTGGACTGGGGAGAAAGGCGAAGTCTATTGGAAAACTAGTATCGAAATTTTAAAAGAATGCTTTAGAGTTTTAAAGCCTGGAAACTTCGGTTTCTTCTGGACCGGATTTAAATCCCCCACTGATGCAGAGAAGTATTGTGAGCAACTAACGTATATAGGATTCCAGCTAGTTACAATCATTCCCGTTGAATTAAGCCATGATAGATCTGCTTCTAGTCGATCGACCCATCATGGCCGACCTACGAATATGATGTCCTTTGATAGTTTATTTATAGTCCAAAAGCTATGATTTTTATCTAGATTAAAGAACACTCACGGAGGGGATACCTCTTCTCACCCGTAAAACGACGGGGGATCAGAATCCTCTTGTGGCCTTGGAGGACCGATTTGGATTTCCCCATGTTGTTGTTCAAATCGTTTGACATGGTCAAGCATCCACGCAGCCATACGTTTCCAGACAGCAGGTGCCATTCGAATATTAAGCATAAACTTGTGTTCAACGGTATCTAATACAATCTGACCAGGATGTTCGCCCGTCCGAGGGATTAGATTATCCTGGAAGAAGCTAATATTACCCTCATTAGGATTAATTCCCCCAAAAAATCCAGAAATTGTATAGGAGGGCACATTATCAAATGAGATCCTTCTTTTTGGCTCCTTTTGAGACATTTGTATCCATTCCTCGGTTTAGAGTTTAATGGAGTACCCTCTTATGTAAGCTTGGACTAATTAATATCCTTAAAATTCCACAAAAAAAGAACTCAAAACATGTTCATTGTCACATTCTGATAATCTCCAGTGTCTGAATCTCGGAAGCCAATTAATGACCACATTATTTACTGCCAATGACTTTTTAATCGGCTTACTTCTAATTGGGTTAACTTTTTTCATTATAATAGCTTTAACTACCTATTCATTAATTCAAGTGGTTTTTTATGGGAGAAAGCGCTTTATTATCGGGACTGATGGTAAAGGCCCCGATGCGGTTCTGTCTGGTGCTGATCTATCACGGGATATGACTGTTACACAGGCCACAATGACTGGAGTGGGAGCAATGATAGGAGCAGGGATCTTTGTATTGACTGGAATTGCTGCTGGGATTGCAGGACCAGGCCTACTTGTTGCTTTTGCCTTTAATGGGCTTATTGCAACGCTGATTGCAATGGTTTATGCTGAATTAGGATCTGCCATGCCTGAAGCTGGTGGGGGTTACGTTTGGGCCAGAGCTGGTCTGGGAGAAACCCAAGGGTTCTTCTCGGGTTGGATGAGCTGGTTCGCTGCAGCTGTTGCGGGCTCGCTTTATGCATTGGGATTTTCTGCTTATATTATTGCTCTCCTAGACGGTATAGGTGTTCATTTTCCAATGGAATGGCTTCCAATAATTAGTAAATTGATCGCGGTGTTGGCGATTCTTGCGTTTTTGATGATTAACGTTGGTGGATCCTCCATAATGGGAAAAGCTGAAACCTGGATTTCTGGCGCAAAAATTCTCATTTTAGGTTTCTTTATTGTAACGGGAATCTTGATTATGATCTGGAATCCAGTTCAAACTAGTTCTAATTTCGTCGATTTCTTTCCTCAAGGCTTCTTCTCAATTTTTGTAGCGATGGGTTTTACTTTCATTGCCTTTGAGGGTTATGAAGTTGTCACTCAGACGGGGGAGGAGATCTACGATCCTAAAGTTAGTATTCCTAAATCCGTAATTCTTTCTGTACTACTGGTTATTCCTATCTACTTATTAGTGGGAGCCGTTTCATTGGGTGCGTTCACAGCGGAGGGCCAGACAACTTGGGAATTTCTTGCCGAACATGAGGAATTAGGGCTTCTTTTTGCAGCAGAACAGATGATTCCAGGACTTGGTCTTCTTGTTATTCTTATAGGTGGAATTTTATCGACCCTGTCCGCCTTGAACGCGGCTCTCTATTCTTCGACCCGCGTGGCTTTCGCTTTAGGCAGAGATGGTTCATTACCTACAAGTTTTGCTTCTGTGTCCGATAAACGTCGAACCCCCGTAGTATCCATTAGAATAACGGGGATCGTGGTGATTATAATGGCCATTGCGATTCCGATTGAAGCGGTCGCAGCTGCAGCTGATTTGATGTTTATGCTGCTATTCCTTCAGGTTCTAATTGCCGCTGTGATAATCCGCCGTAAAATCCGGACAAGCGATGCTCAACTCGATTATGGATATCAAACACCATTGTTCCCTTTGATCCCCATATTGGGAGCTGTGGCGCTTGTTATACTGTTTTTATTTACCCTCTCAATCCATATCGAAGCTTCGCTAGTTACGGCGATTTGGTTGTTTACTGGATTGGTCGTATATCTTGGTTATTCGAAATACCGCGCTCCCGCACGTCTTTCCTCGAAGCTAGAAAAGCATGCCCGTCCACGTTTAGAACATCTTCCAGAGCAGTTTTTCACAACGGTTTTGGAAAACATACTTGTCCCTTTAAGGGGAAAACCATTTGAGTGGGACGCTATACGAATCGCTATTCACATCGCGCATGAGTATGGAGCGAAAGTGACTCTTTACCATTTCGGTTCTGAACCGGAGGGGAGTTTTTCTCCATTCATTGATCAGTTTAAACTATTTGGTGTTGCCCATGAACTGAAAATGGTCTCCCCCAATCGAGATAATCCCTCTCCCAGAGATATAATTCAACATCTTATCGAGGTTGGAAGTACGGGAAAATATCAACTAGCAATTCTCCCTTCAAATCGGAGGCGCAAATTCTGGGAAGTGTCCATCTCTAAAAACGCAATTAGAAAAATGCCCATCCCAGGTTTGCAGGTTTTTCCTGGAAAAGAGGAAACATGGGGAAAAAAATTGACATTCGAACATGTCGGAGCCCTTATACCTGGTACTGCACGGGATTTGTTCTTACTTCAGCTTGGAATAGCTATTGTATCATCTACACGAGTGGCCGACCTCGTAGCTTATCATTGGACTAATGTTCCTAATTTAATTACTCCCAGAGCCTTATCCGAAGCGCCTGGAGTGCGTGAAGATACTGCGATATTTTTGCACAATATTGGAGAAGCATTAAGAATGGGGATACCGATACAACAGCGGCACGTCCTTGGACACGATTTTGTGAGAAGTATTGGAGAAATTGTGGCAGAAGACAACCTGGATTGCCTTGTTATAGGCTACGGACGGCCTAGACTCGCTCCTCGCCCTTCCATCAGGTTAGCTAGAAAAATCAGCTGTACAACAATAGTATTCCATGGCCGTCCTCCCACATCATGAGGTAATCATGTGTTCTCATCAAAAAGAGAGAAATTAACCATCCTGTAGGCAATTCGAGAATTGTTATGAATAGGCAAGTAATTACCAAAAGAAGTGTAACGGAATTGACGGCTGGAAAGATCGTCCCTGAGCTCGAAAATTTATTAGCTATCGTTCAGGAGCTAATGAAGTACGAGAATAGGATTGCAGGAACAGAACAGATAAAGAATGCCAGTAGGTACATCAGCGAATTCTTGAATAGTTTCACAGAAATCAAAGTTTGGATAGATCAATTTCCAATTTATACTAGTTTTCCTATTTCATCTGATCTCTCGATCCTAACTCCCGTTAAAAAGAATCTGAACAGTTTTCCAAATGGATATTCACGATCTAGCCCTCCTGAAGGTATTACAGGAGAGCTTGTTTATGTTGGTTCCGGTAGCAGCGCTGATTATGAGAATAAGGATGTAAGAGGTAAGATAATACTTGCAGATCTATCCTATGCGCCACCCAGACCAGAAAAAGCCGGAATTGCCTTAGACAAGGGGGTTAATGCTATGATCCTTTCCAATTGGGGCCAAAAGGATAATCAAATCGTTGGAAGAGGAGCAATCAAACATCGGTGGGGCCCACTGGTTCCTGAGGATGTTTCTCTTATCCCACGGATTGCATCTATAAATATTGCTCGTAAGGACGCGGAAGAACTAAAATCGATCCTTAAAATGCAACAAGTTACATGCAACCTGAAATGTAAGGTAGAAGAAAAATGGGTTACCTCACACCAACCAACGTGCAGAATCTCGCCAACTCATCCGAAATATGACGAGGTGCTGGTGGTTGGAGCTCATCTTGAAGCTTGGGGGGGAACAGTTACTGATAATTCCACTGGAAATGCCATCGTGATGGAAATTGCACGTGCTCTAAGCGATACTAGGGATAAAATTAATCGTGAGGTTATAATGTCCTTTTGGGATGGCCATGAAATAGGAGAGGCTGCAGGGTCAGGATGGTTTGTTGATCACTACTGGCCGGAACTCTCAGACCGCGGATTGGGGTACATTAATATTGACGGATGTGGAATGATCGGAACTAGCGATTTTGTTTCTTATTCGTCTCCCGAAACTTGGTCTTTTCTCGATGAAATCGAAAAAGGATTCCTTGGCACACCCTCCACGAAAAAGCTTCCTCTTAAGATAGGGGACAATTCTTTCTTGGGGATTGGTATCCCCTATATCTTCACTTTCGCAACATACCCGCAGCAAGAATTAGAAAGGCTTGGTAATGCCATTTTCGGATGGTGGTATCATAGTGAAGAAGATACATGGGATAAACTTGATCCAGAGCTTCTTGATCTCCATGCACAACTCTATTATGAATACGTTCTCAGGCTAGTGACGATACCCGTCGTTCCTTGGAATTACGAGGCCTATACTTCATACCTGATCAAGGATGTGGAATTGGTCAAAAAAAGGTATCCAGAACATCCATTTCCCGATTTGCTTTCACTGGTTAAGCGGAAATTGAAAACCTTGCTTGAAAAAACTATTGAACTCAATGAACTTGTCTCTCCCCTGTCAATGGATGGTCTTTCTGACATAACGGCCAAAGAGAAGAAGTTAATTAGCGTGGTTAATAAGATTATTTTGCGCCTTGGAAGAATATTGAATCCAGCTTTTCGGAGTGTCTCTGGAAAATATAGACATGACCCTTACGGATTCAGTGATCTAGCCTTACCCTTGCCTCGAGTGACTTCTATACTCAATCAAATCACAACACTTGAACCGACCGATGAACAGAATAGCAGCCTATTATTTCAGCTAAGACGTGAGTACAATACCTTATACGAGGCAATTTCAAATGCAATCTATCTAATTGAAAGTGCAGTCTAGGGCCTATTATGTTCCTCAATGTAGTCAGAAACCTGGACAATCGTCTTACCTTGATTAGATCCATCAAATATCTTTCTAAGGGCCAGAGGAGCGCTTTCCAACCCCTTAATTACTTCTTCTCTATATTTAATTAGCCCATCCTGATGCCAGCTCGCTAGATCTCTAAATGCCCTCTCTGATCTATTGAAATAATCTGTAACGATGAACCCTCGTACTGTGGCGCGTTTAAAAAGCACATTTCCAAAGTAAGAAAAATCAAAACTGGGCCTTTTATCATTATACTGAGATATGAACCCACAGATTACGACTCTTGCATTCTTATTGAGATTTGCAAAAAAGGAATCTAATACAGGACCCCCGACATTATCGAAGAAAATATCAATTCCATTGGGGCATAATTCTCGGAGACGCTTTCGTACATTCTCCGTCTTATAATTGATAGCTTTGTCAAATCCCAGTCCATCTGTAATCCAACGACATTTCTCTTCTGTTCCAGTTATTCCAATCACTCGACACCCCATAATTTTACCAATCTGTCCCACAAGGGAACCAACAGCACCGGCACCTGCTGAGACTGCAAGGATTTCATTCCTTTGCGGCTTGCCAATATCTAGTAAACCAAAATAAGCAGTTAATCCTATCATACCGAAAATACTTAGGTAGGCTGTAAGTGGAATATTCTTCATAGGGGAAATTTTTGTAAATCCAGTTCCATCACTTATGAGATATCTTTGCCATCCAACTAATCCATTCACAATATCTCCTTTATGAAACTTAGAGTTTGTACTTGCCTCAATCACTCCTAGACCGATTCCGCGCACCACATCGCCAATCTTAATGGGAGACACATATGTTCTTTCGGGCCTCATCCAACCCCGAATAGCTGGATCAATGGAGAGATAGATGTTTCGAATCAATATCTCGCCCGATTTTATTTCTGGAACGGCCTCTTCAGTCCATTCTAAGTCGGAATCCCTTACAGTGTTCTCAGGGCGTTTTAGCAACCGCCACTGCTGATTAATTAAATTGGACATAGTTCAATTCTCCAAAAAGAAACCTCTTGGACTTCTACAATTTCATAGCTTACGATCAGATCCAGTTTCTGCTTAATATCGGATTTGAATAATAAACTCTTTTATCATGATTATTGTCAAAATCATTTATTATAGGTGAAAACTGATATCCATTGAAGGTGTGAGGATGCATGAAGTTTTTTCTATCTGGATTAGGTAACTGGTACAATGATTTTAACCTGGTTAGTAAAGCAATTTTAACAGCCGATAAGTTAGATTACGATGGGGCTTTAATTCCAGATCACTATATGTGGGGTACAACAGAATGGTTGAAACGTCCTGATAGCAACGTGACCATGGAATCTTGGATTACCATTACTCACCTCTTAGCCAAAACCGAGCAGATCCGTCTTGGTACTCTCGTAACACCAATTCCATTTCGGCCGCCAGGTATGCTGGCGAAGATGGTGTCTACTCTGGACGTTTTGTCAAATGGCCGTGTAATAGTTGGTATTGGCGCTGGGTGGTCCCAAGTTGAGTTTGATGCTTTCAGTGAATGGAACGAGCCCCGAACAAGGGTAGATAAAACAAAAGAAGGGCTTGAATTAATGATCCAACTCTGGACACAAGATGAAGTGACATTCGAGGGTAAGTACTACAGAGCACATGGAGCGATTGTAGAGCCTAAACCCATTCAGAAACCGTATCCCAAACTCCTTTTCGGAGGAAGAGGTGATCGAATGCTGAAACTTGCAGCTAAGTACGCTGATATCTGTTTTGTTCCCTCCTTTCAAGGAACTGACAACCTAGAAGAACGAAGGCAAATTGTAATAAATGCAGCAAAACACCATAATAGAGAGAAAGACATCGGGTTTATGGATGGTTCTATGAGGGGAATATTGTCTAAAGGCTCCTTTGATACTTCGAACGTGTCGAAGCTGGTAGATAATGCAAGTGAAGCTGGTATGGAATACTTTTTGGTCTCGATATCTCGTACTGAAAGCTTCCTTGAAAACATTGAATCCTTTGCAAGTGATGTTATTCCTTCTTATCGCTAAATGACAAGAGCTCGCTGTTGAGTCAAAATCCGTCATGATTCCAAATCCAATCGGATTCTAAAAAATGCTATGCGGTATTAACACCTTTCTAAGTAACTCTGGAATTTCCCATTTCGATCAAGATATATACATTATCGGAAAAAATTCTCTCTTAATGGACGGTTGTCTCCTTGCCTCGTATAAAGAGAGCATCAATCAATAAAATTCAGTTGCTGGCAATTTTAGGTCTCTTATTGCTAGTTATAGCGGGTTCGTTACAGGGAAAGGCAAACCAATCTAATGATGCCATTCCCAAATCAAATCAGACCCCCTTATCGGTTATTCTCATGATAGGAGACGGAATGGGATTCCAGCATGTAAACCTGGCCCGTTGGATCGAAAAGGGAATAAATGGGGTTCTCGATATGGAAACTCTACCAGTTCAACTAAATGTAACCACTCGAAGCGCTAATTCTGCTGTCACGGATAGTGCAGCCGCAGCTACTGCAATTGCGACTGGTAATAAGACATCAAATGGTGTTTTATCACGTTTACCTGATGGTCAAGATCTCACGACTATTTTGGAACTTGCTCATACACATAACAAGTCAACAGGTATTCTAACCACGACTGAAATATTTCATGCCACCCCTGCCGCGTTTTATAGCCACACAAGCTCACGTAGTTCAACTTCTGAAATAGTTGATCAGCTAACTCAAAATATGTTGGTGGACGTGATCTTGGGAGGTGGAGCCAACGCATTCTCTTCCGCTGCAATCACAAATATGAAGCAAGCTGGATACACGTATGTTACCAATCGAACTGACCTGGAAACGGTATCTGGCGGGAAAATCCTTGGATTATTTTCTCCAGATTCTATCCCCTATGAACAGGATCGGGATCCGCTTTCTACTCCTAGGCTCGCAGAACTTGCCAGTAAATCCTTAGAGATCCTAGGACAAGATAAAGATGGATTTTTCCTGATGATTGAAGGGGGAAAAATCGATTGGGGGGCTCATTATAACAATAAACTCAACACCGCGTTGGAAGCCATTGAATTTGATCGCGCAGTAGGCGTAGCA
The DNA here is from genome assembly GCA_048881705.1 of Candidatus Heimdallarchaeota archaeon. Lineage (GTDB taxonomy): Archaea > Asgardarchaeota > Heimdallarchaeia > Hodarchaeales > Hodarchaeaceae > Hodarchaeum. Next base: position 26,281 of record JBHLSH010000003.1, read on the forward strand.
AAGAAATTTGTCGAAACTCGAAAGGATCAAGACATTTTGTTGATTATAACAGCTGATCACGAAACGGGAGGGCTTTCAGTTAACAGCGGAACCTTGAATGATACTTTACCATCGGAGAACAATACCTATTCGAAAAATAAAGCACTTAGAGTCGAAAGAATCCAAAATGTTACTGTTTCCTGGACCACAAATGGCCACACTGACCGAGAGGTGCCTTTTTACGGATCCGGAAGTGTTCTTTCCCAAATAAATCAAAGCATCATCGATAATACAGATATTTTCAGAATTATGAGAGCTCACCTTTATTCTACGGAATTGAATCCTGATTCATATATCTCCAATCCATCTTCAACGACCCAAACAAATCTGTCCACCCCATGGAGCAACTTTGGAGTAATTCTTTCTGCGGCGGCCATTTATCTGATAAGCGTAATTCGTAGAACCCTTCGATCTCAAATTAAATAAGAGACACCAAGCAAGATGGATCAGGAAATAACTTCTGATGTGAGAAAAGATGAGAGAAGGGAGATGGAGGTTCTAATTGACTCTTTCAACCACAGTGGCTATTCCTACGCCTCCGCCCCCGCAGAGAGTCTGAATTCCATATCTCTTGTTTTCATTAACGAGATAATGAACCATGTTTGTAAAGAACTGAACCCCCGAAGAACCTATCGGGTGACCAATCGCAATGGCACCGCCATAGGGATTCACTCTAGGGTCGTCAAAAGGATAGTCGAAATGTTTGGCGAATGCAAGACACGGGGATGCAAAAGCTTCATTCGGTTCAATACAATCCATATCTGACATTGTTAAATCTCCTGCACGTTTGAGAGCACGTTCCTGGGCTGGAATCGGCCCCGTTAGCATGAGCATCGGATCATCACCAGCTACAGCTGTTGATAATACTCTCGCCATAGGTTTCAAACCCAGCTCCTCAGCCTTCTCGCGGGCCATTAGCATCACTGCCGATGCACCATCCGATATTTGAGAAGAATTACCTGCGGTAACACGTCCATCGGACTTGAATACAGGCTGTAGGCTTTTCATTTGCTCCCAAGCAGTATCAGGATCATCCAGTGCAATTTGTCTCACTGTTTGATCTTCTTTTACCAACCTCGTTTCAAATTCTCCATCCTGCTTTTCAATTTTAACCTCAAATGGGATTACACGTTTTTCATACTCTTTCTTATTGCGCATCGCCTTTGTGGCCTTCTGATGAGACCATAAACCAAAGTGATCCATTTCCTCTCTGGAAAGTTCGTATTTTTCAGCAACAAGTTCGGCGGAAATCCCCTGAACGAAGCTCATCCTATCTTGGAGATCAGCCATACGCGATTCTGAGACATGAGAATAAATATTCTGGACATCAATGAATGTTCCGAGTTGAAAATCTATTCCCATGGGATAATGTGTTAAATTTTCAACCCCTGCAGCTATCATAATGTCGCCATCTCCCACCTTGACGGCATTGACACAGGTATTGATGGCTTGAAGTCCTGCGTTGCAATATCGGTTTACTGTTGCTCCAGCGACTATATCGGGGATATTTTTCGCCATTATCGCTGCAATTCGTCCAATGTTCGCTCCCTGATCTCCTATTTGCGTAAGGACTCCCACGTGTACATCTTCAATTTCGTGTGCATCGAATTGAGACGATTTTTCCTGAACCCGATCAACTAATGACTCCAGAACCCCAGATAGCATGTCTTGCGAAGAAACATTCCTATAATAGCCTCCGTATTTTGTCATTTGGGCCCTAGAGGATTTTCCTATTGGTAACCTGATGGCGTCGACAACCACAACCTCACGTACTTCCTTGACCATTGGTTTCTCACCTTTTCCTAATATAAAACCGTATTATTCAATGGTGTCATTCATAGAATTTATAACAATTATCTTAAGAATCTATAGAAGCAAGAGAAATTCAAGTCACAACAAGGATACTTAATATCTAATTGTCAAAGGCCATATTTCCAAAACGTTCTTCGTTTTACAGTCCTATGGATTTAGAGAAAAAATGGTATTACTGGAATTAAAAAGGGCCCAGAGAATTTTAAAAGGCCATAATATCACTGTCCTGCCTGATTTCTTTCTCGATGTAATAGTGGATCCAAACATGAGCTACGGGGACTTAAGGGAAGGGATTCACGAGATATATGAGCGAGGGGGAGGGAATCTATTAGGTCCCAGGATCAAATATGTGTTTGGAGGCAATGGCGGAAATGTGGCAAAGACTCTAGGTGGACTAGGCGCCCAAACAACTTTCTTCACCAAAACCTCTGTGCTCGGGAAAATTCTGGTTGAGCACTTTCTTCATCCGCTCGGTGTGTCCACATATATTGACTCGACCGGCGATCTGGCCAGTTCGGTTGTCTTGGAGATCCCTGATGGCGGTCAAAAACGCAACGTCATGCTATCATGGGGAGGAAGTGTTACCCAGTTCTCTGGCCGAGAGCTGAGTGAACATCAATGGGATATACTACGAACGAGTCGCCTAATAGCAATAACAAATGCGCAAAATCAGCAGCTGGAAAGGTTGATTGAGAAAATCCTCTCCGAAGTTCCTCCCAGCACAGGAGTATCTGTAGATTTCTCTGATCTTTCCCCACATCTCCACAGAGTAAAGGGATTTCGAGAACATTTATTGGACCATCCCGTTAGGCCTCCATCTTGGGTTATGGGGAACGAAACAGAAATTGGTATACTCGCCCAACTACCATCTGCACCAGCAGAAACCGGAATCCAAAGCCTTTCTTCAGAGTTTCCAGAAACAAAGTTTGCCCTCCACACCTCTAAAGAAGCACAGCTCTGGTCGGACGGAGAAATGATGGCCAAAGTTCCGTGTTATAGGATTACTGTCCTTGGGGCTACTGGTGCAGGGGATGCCTGGCACGCGGGGTTCCTATTAGGAATAAGTTTACAGTTAACACACGAAGAGGTATTGAAGATGGCAAATGCAACAGCAGCATTTCAGATTTCCACTGGAAAAATTGGTACATTGGCTCAAGTGCTTCAATTTATCCAGAAAACTGCTTTCTAGCCGAAAAAAGACTTCTTTTCAAAGTAAACTGGATTCAATCCCTAACCCATATTAACAATACAGTTTATATTGGGGGGAGTTTTATTGCAAAATAACTGATTTCAAGGATTTTCATCGTTCTGATCAAAGGAATGTCAACGAAATGGCGGTCAAGGAGAATACAATTCTTGTTGTGGGGACTGGAACCATAGGAGAGCCGTTAACCGGGCTATTGGCGGATAAAGATATATCAAAACAACTTGGCATTGACGAATTGATATTCTACAAGCATACTCCAAGGGTTACTGATCGACCCATGATCAAAGGACTTTTATCGCGGGGAGCCCATATGTGTGTCCGCCAGGATAGGATCAACGATTTTCGCACGATTGGAGTGGAACCAACTTATACGTTTGAAGATGCTCTGGCTCGTGCTAAAGTTGTGGTTGACTGTACCGCGGAAGGAATGGGAGTTAAGAATAAGATCATGCACTACGAGAATGGGAATAATGTCCGTGCCTTCCTGGCCCAAGGCAGCGAAGCGGGATTTGGTCTTCCTTACGGCGTGGGTCTTAACGATGAAGTGCTTGGCCGGAAGAACTCAAAGTTTATCCAAGTCGTCAGCTGTAACACGCATGCGGCCGCAAGGATCCTTAAAGACCTAGCCTTTGAAGAAAATGGCGATGGAAAGGGTCGAAGTATCTTGGGAGAAGCACGGTTTGTTTTTATGCGGAGAGCAAGCGATGTTTCGCAAAATGGGTCATTCATAGCCGCCCCCTCTGTTGGACAGCATAAAGATCCGACCTTTGGCACCCATCATGCCAAAGATGTGTATAGATTATATAGTACGCTCGGATACCATCTCAACGTTTTCTCTAGCGCCATCAAGCTGAATACGCAATATATGCATGTATCATCGTTTCACTTGGTTTTGGAAAAGGACAGGGCTCCTTCTTTGGAAGATGTCAAAGCACGATTCATCGAAGATCCATATGTCGCAGTAACGTATAAAACTGATGCCAATCTCATATTTAGCTTTGGCCGTGAGTACGGTCATTATGGCCGGATCTTAAACCAGGCAGTGATTGTTCTCCCCTCATTAGTGGTACGCAAGAGTCGTTTATTCACAGATAGCGTTGAAATCATCGGCTATTCGTACACTCCTCAGGATGGAAATTCTCTATTGAGCTCGACTTCCGCCGTAGCCTACTTTTTGAATCCAGAGGAAGTTATATTGGGGGAACCCCTTCCCAGCCTTAAACCATTCATGTTTACAGAAGTCTAGGTAAGTTTTCTATATAAAACCGTATGCTGAGAACTTGTTTCCGATATTTTAATTTGCTTTACAAGGTTATAATACAATCCTTGGTGGATCAAGTTTAGAATTCGGATTCCTGCTTTTTAATTCTCATTTTGTTTAAGTTAAAACGACCAACTCCCCCAAAGAACCAATTAGCTGATCTGCCTACGACCTCTTGATTGGTTAAATTATGGAAAGGTTCCCAGATCATTCTGGAATAACACCACTTTTATTAATACCGTTGTTAATTTTTTACATCAAAATGTCATCTGCGGTGTTTTACCTCAAATAACTCTTGCGCTGTTTGGGATTCTATCGCTGGCTCACCCTGTCCTAGGAATATTAGCATGGAATGTCTCACACTTAGTGATATCGTCAAATGCCATTCAATCCTTCATCATTGCCGGACAGGTTGGCCTGAATCTTAGATAGAGAAGGACACGAGATGATTCGTTTTCTTCTGAACGGATCAAAGATCGACTTACCCTGATGACAATCTATCATTGATGTAGGATGAATATGCAATCATTGAATAATGAGTACGGGAAAAGATTCATCCTTGGCACGTTATTGATTTTTGTTGTTTTCCTTAGCTCTGTTCCCATACTCCTGCATTCACATTTAGCATCAGAACGATCTTCATTAGAGGAGGTGGAAATTGACCGACTTACAGGGCTAGAAACAAAAATCGAAATCCCAAGGCTTATGTCAGAATCTGGCGGTGAATTTATTTCTGATTTTATTGGAAGTACCGCGGCTAATCGATCCCATTCTCGTTTTTCCATTGGCCAGCGCGCGGGCCCTGGTGGAGGGAGCTATTCTGTCTATGATTCGTTTAATTGGACTGGTAGTGAAAGTCTTACAACCCAGAATACACTAACAGGGGGTTTACCTACCGATCGGTCTGATTCTCTCACTATCTCCAACCCTACGGGATTTTCCAGACAATACGGAGAATTCAATATCTCTGGAGTCACCGCTACCTCTGACTGGAGACTGATTGAAAATCTAGATAATACTGGCCGGGGGCCTGTAAATTCGGATCCTAATGGACTGGGATATTATGAAGTGGCCATGTCGTTTAACATAACTGAAGAGTTCGCGAATATTACAAATCTAAGAATCATTAATGACTTTAATCCCCTTGGTTCGCCCCAAGGAACCTTATACATCGTCAATTCAACGGGGAGCGGGAATCCTGATGATTCTCAGATCCTTTCAGAAAAACTGAGCTTACTGACGACTGGGGTTCAATGGGATACTTACACCTTCTCCAGTCCCGTCCTTCTCACAAAAGGAACTTATTTTGTTGTTATGAACGACACATTGCAGGATCCATCTAATTACTGGCTCTGGTATTGGCAGCATGATCTAATTGATGACGGGAGTGAAGATGGAACGGCATATTATAAATCGTTTGATCATTCGACATGGCTTTCCTGGGGGATTGCAACTCTGCCACTTCAAATTGAAGCCCTTCCGGTCGAGTTCAACGGGGTAAATTACGTGAACAAGAGCTATTATTCCCCTTCCGTTTTGGCATTCAGCTACAATACCTCTGTTGGGAACAGGGAACTGACATCTTTCACCTGGTTCACCTGGTTCGACACCACTACTCATTCCTTTAAAACTAACACTTCTGTCTCATTTGATTTGGCATTCATCGCCAACTATACATATTCACTAAACCCAATATCTGCTGCATCCTCTTATTTGGTCTCTAATAACTCCATTTCGATGTGGAACTTAACTTTTTCAACAACAAAAGCAAATATTACCCATAATATTCGGAATCACATTATTCGAATTGTGGGGATCGAACCCAACTGGAACGGGACTTCAATTTACTGGAATGATTCCTCTATTCCAGAATACCCAAGTTTAACCAATAATGTGAATGTAACTTGGGATGGAGATCCCTTGCATAAGTACACCTTTGGTAATACAACAATGGTAGTCAATTCAAGTGCCCTTGCTGGAAACGTGACCTGGCGGGTGTTGTTTGAGGCCCCAAATTATCTATCATCGTTTAATATGTCTCGGGGCGCGTTGGGCCTCCAGTTGCCCTATGAAGCGAACGTAACTGATACTATAGATTTGAATTTTGTAGTTCCCGAATCAGGGGGCAATATAAGCTATTGGATCGAATATTATGGATTAAGCGTGTACGCAAACCTGGATTTTGATTCCGTGAACCAAGATATTACTGATCCTTGGAACATCAATGATAGTGTGTCTCAAACTACGAATGTGAACGGTACTTATAATCTTCAAGGATTCTGGATAAGTAGTGATAAAACCAAAGCCGGAACATTCACGAGAGATCTTAATGTAATCATAAACACAACCCTAACAGTTAATTCCACTGACTTTTTTACTGTGGTAATTGGAGAAAAAATAACTCTTTGGGCAAACTACACCTCAAATCATAACTCTACGCCAGGTACATTATCACATATTAAAAACGCGAAAATTTGGGCCAATTCAAGCTGGCCGCAGAGTTCTAAACAGAATGTTACAATGAATCAGCCTTCAGGACAATATTACAATTCCTCTTTTACAACTGATGGAGAGCTACCTGGCACTACAGGAACTATTGCAGTTACTACTCAATTGGAATGGTTTGTGAATTGGACGATTGTCCTTACTGTTAAATTTATAGGGGATTCTGGTCTTACTGCTAATGTCACAAGTATTTCCTTGGAATGGCGTGAGAACGCCACCATTCGGGTCGATTATAACGATACCTCAGGGGCTTCCATAGGAGGAGGAACGATTACTGTTGATGGAAACAATGCCATAGAAACCAATAATATATACTATTATCAATTGAATACAACAGATTATGCTGGAATCGGGACTTATTCAAATCTTGTGATCAACGCAACCCATCCAGATTATGTTTCCAAAGAAATAGTTTTTACTCTGGTTATCACTCCAGGAAACACAGATATCGCTGGCCGAAGTGGCGGGCAAGCGTTAACCAATATCACTGGAGGCGTTTCAAAATCCTATGCGAACAGTTCCGCGGATGATCTTTCCATCAATCTACGTTACTATTATATATTAGCAGATGATACATTAAATACAGGTATACCAACTGTTGTTTCACGGATCCCATATGACGCACCCGTGGAAGAGTCCAACTTTACATGGACAATTTTCTTCCATCCTAACGAAACGGGGGCTTTTTTGATAAATGTTACATTTGCCTTAACCAATTATAATAGTAGTACCTTTGTTTTCAATTTAACTATCGCAAAATCCAACACAGCGATTTATTCAGAGATTGGAACGTCTGCAACCACCTATTATAATGAGAGTCTCGACTTTTTCCTATTATATAATAATACGGATTATAATGAGAATATTTCGGGATTATCTGAAGGAGCAGGTATAACGCTAAATAACACGAACGTGAGTTTCCTGAACCGTACAGGAGAATACTACTGGTTCCGTATTAGTCCTACCACGTTACCAGTGGGGATTCATTCCACGAATATTACGTTCGAGCATGTTTACTTTGAATCGAGTTTCATAATAGTGAGTTTTGAGGTTCTACCACGTCCCACCGACCTCACAGGGCGGTTTGGGAGTCAACCCTTGATTAACGATTCAACTGTTATCACCCAGTTCTTTGCCAATAGTTCCGCGGATAATTTGATTATTAATCTTGAGTATTATGATGTTCTGACCTCCAATGTCCTAGATACGAGTATACCTCTAGTTGTATCCCTGATCCCGAACATAGGCACCCTTAGGGAGAGCAATTTGTCTTGGACGTTAACCTTCAATCCAAATCAGACGGGAGTATTTCTCATCAATATTACGTTCAACCTGACCAACTATACTGATGCTCTCTTCATTTTCCATTTGACAATCAACAAAGCCCAAACGGCTATTTATAGCAGCTTGTCAACCGGTTTTACAACCTATCATGGTGTGAATTTCGACTTTTTCCTCCTATACAACAATACCAATTATAATGAGAATATCACAGGGTTAACAGCGGGTGGAGGGATTGTTCTCAATAATACCAATGTAAGCTTCCTTAACCGTACGGGAGATTTATACTGGTTCCGCTTAAACCCAATATCGTTAATGGTTGGATCATACGCCACCAACATTACCTTTTCGCATATCTATTTCGAATCTAGCTTCATAGTGGTGAGTTTCGAAGTTTTGCCTAGGCCCACCGACCTCACAGGACAGTCTGGGAGTCAACCCCTGATTAACGATACAACTATTATCATCCAGCTCTTTGCCAACAGTACTGCGGATAGTGTGAAAATCAATCTTGAGTATTATGATGTTCTGACCTCCAATGTCCTAGATACTGGCACTCCTCTAGTTGTATCCCTCATCCCGAACATAGGTACCATCAAGGAGGGCAATTTGTCCTGGACTCTAACCTTCAATCCCAACCAGACAGGGCTCTTCCTCATCAATGTCACTTTTAGCTTGACCAACTATACGGATGCCCTTTTCATCTTCCATTTGACGGTCTCTAAAGCGCAAACAAGTCTCTACAGTAATTTGTCCCCTACTCCCACGGTTTATTACGACGAGAGCTTTGATTTCTTCCTCCTGTACAATAACACCAACTATAATGAGAATATCACAGGATTGCTTGAAGGATCAGGAATCACTCTTAACAATACGTATATTAATTTCTTAAATCGGACAGGGGCTCATTACTGGTTCCGTCTAAGTCCAAATGCCCTAACTTTAGGAATATACGCTACCAATATCACCTTTACGCATATCTATTTTGAATCTACTAGCATAATAGTGAGTTTTGAGGTTCTACCAAGGCTTACCGATCTCACGGGACAGTTTGGGAGTCAACCCCTAATTAATGATACAACCATTATTGCCCAGTTCTTTGCTAACAGCTCTGCTGATAGCGTGGCTATCAACTTGGAATATTACGACATTTTCACCTCTAATGTCCTAGATACGGGTTCGCCGCTAATTATGACACTCATCCCTGTCATAGGCTTTGTCAAGGAGGCCAATCGTTCTTGGACTTTGACTTTTAACCCGAACCAGACTGGAAACTTCCTCATCAATATCACCTTCAGTTTAACCAACTATTCCGATGCCCTCTTTATTTTCCATTTAACAATAAATAAGGCGCAAACAGATACTTATAATAGTTTATCCCCTACTCCTACGGTTTATCACAACGACAGCTTTGATTTCTTCCTCCTGTACAATAATACCAATTATAATGAGAATATCACGGGGTTAACGCTAGGTTCGGGGATTACTCTAAATAATACGAATATAAATTTCCTCAATCGGACCGGAGATCATTACTGGTTCCGTTTAAGTCCAACCACCCTTTCTCTCGGACTTCACGCCACGAATATTACTTTTGAACATGTTTACTTTGAATCGAGTTTCATAGTGGTGAGTTTCGAGGTTTTACCTCGTCCTACCGACCTCACAGGACAATCTGGGAGTCAACCCCTGATTAATGATACAACCGTTATCATTAAGTTCTTTGCTAACAGCTCTGCTGATAGCGTGGTTATCAACTTAGAATACTACGATGTATTCTCCTCTAATGTCTTGGATACGAGTTTACCGTTGATTTTGACTCTCATCCCTCTCACAGGTACAGTCAAGGAGGCGAACCTGTCCTGGACCTTGACTTTTAACCCGAATCAGACTGGTGTATTTCTCATTAACATTTCTTTTAGTCTGGCTAATTATACTGCAGCTCTCTTCGTCTTCCACTTAACGGTTTCTAAAGCCCAAACTGGAATCTATAGTAGCCTACCCCCTGATCCTGAAGTTTACTACAATGAAAGCGTGGATTTCTTCCTAGTCTATAACAATACCAACTATAATGAGAACATTACAGGATTAACGGTAGGATCGGCCATTACTCTTAACAATACGTTTATTGGTTTTCTAAACCGTACAGGGGATCACTACTGGTTCCGTTTAAGCCAAGTTACGATACCACTCGGGAACTATGCAACAAATATCACCTTCAGTCATATTTACTTCGAAACTAGTTTCATCATTATAAGTTTTAACGTTCTAGCCCGTCCTAGCGATATCAGGGGGCAATACAGCGGTCAACCAATCATCAATGATAGCACGATCATCAACCAATATTTTGCCAATAGCTCAGCAGATAGTGTGGTTATCAATCTTGAGTATTATGATGTCTTAACCTCAACTGTCCTAGATACGGGTGTTCCGCTTGTCGTATCCCTCATCCCGACGGTAGGCACGGTAAAAGAAAGTAACCTGTCCTGGACCTTGACTTTTGATCCCGATCAGACTGGGGCTTTCCTCATCAATGTCACCTTCAACTTGACTAACCATACGGATGCTCTCTTCATCTTCCACTTAACGGTCTCCAAAGCCCAGACAAGTATCTACGGTAGTTTATCCCTTGGTGCCACAGTCTACTACAATGAGAGTCTCGATTTTTTCCTTTTGTACAATAATACCAATTATAATGAGAATATCACGGGGTTAACGGAGGGAGTAGGCATAACACTCAATAATACAAAAATAAATTTCCTGAATCGCACAGGAAACCAGTACTGGTTCCGCCTAGGTTCATCTACCTTACCACTTGGGATTCATTCCACGAATATTACATTCGAGCATGTTTATTTTGAATCGAGTTTCATTGTGGCGAATTTTGAGGTTCTACCTCGTCCCACAGACCTCACGGGGCAGTCTGGGAGTCAACCCCTAATTAATGATACAACCATAATAAACCAGTATTTTGCCAATAGCTCCGTAGATAGTGTGACAATCAATCTTGAGTATTATGATCTCTTAACCTCCAATATCTTGGATACGGGTGTTCCGCTTGTCGTATCTCTCATCCCGACGACAGGCACCGTAAAAGAAAGCAACCTGTCCTGGACCTTGACTTTTAATCCCAATCGTTCAGGGAACTTCTTCATCAATATCACCTTCAGTTTGGCAAATTATACTGATGCCTTGTTTATTTTCCATCTAACTGTATTCAAGGCTACAACATCTATCTATAATAGTCTACTCCCTGATCCTAAAGCCTATTATAGTGAAAGTGTCGACTTCTTCCTCCTGTACAACAATACTAACTACAATGAAAATATTACGGGATTACTTGAAGGTTCTGGAATTAATCTTAACAATACGTACGTTTCCTTCCTGAACCGGACTGGAAACAATTATTGGTTTCGCTTAAACGCAAATTCACAAACAATTGGATCTTATACAACCAACATTACCTTCTCACATGTAGATTTCGAATCTAGCTCCATTATAGTGAGTTATGAGGTTTTAGCTCGGCCAACCAGTATCACTGGGCAATATGGGAGTCAACCACTTACCAATGATACCACCATTATTACGAGGTTTTTTGCGAACAGCTCCGCTGATAATGTAATAATCAATCTTGAGTATTATGATGTCTTAACCTCCAATGTCTTGGATACGGGTGGTCCGTTTGTCCTATCCCTCATCCCAAGCACAGGCACCATAAAAGAAAGTAACCTGTCCTGGACCTTGACTTTTAATCCCAATCGGACCGGGACCTTCCTCATCAATATCACCTTCAGCTTGCTAAATCATTCTGATGCCTTGTTTATTTTCCATTTGACTGTTTTGAAAGCCACAACAGCAATTTACAGTGAATTACCTGCAAATTCATTGCTCTATTACAGTGAAAGCATGGACTTCTTTCTCCTATATAACAATACTAACTACAATGAGAATATAACGGGCTTAACGGTGGGATCGGGCATCAGTCTTAATAATACGTACCTCATATTTCTTAATCAGACCGGAGATTTTTACTGGTTCCGTTTGAATCCTGTCGCTTTGCCCCTTGGAATATACGGTACGAATATCACCTTTGAACACGTTTATTTTAAATCTAGTTTCATCCTGGTGAGTTTCGAGGTTTTACCGCGTACTACCGACCTCACGGGACAGACCGGGAGTCAACCCCTGATTAATGATACAACGGTTATCACCCAGTTCTTTGCTAATAGTTCCGCCGATAGTGTGACAATCAATCTCGAGTATTATGATGTATTAACCTCCAATGTTTTGGATACGAGTGCTCCGTTTGTTGTATCTCTCATCCCGACGACAGGCACCGTAAAAGAAAGCAACCTGTCCTGGACCTTGACTTTTAACCCCAATCAGACTGGTATCTTCTTAATTAATGTCTCCTTCAGCTTGGCAAATCATACCGATGCCCTCTTTGTATTTCATTTAACAGTTAATAAAGCCCCAACAGCTGCCTACAACAGCTTACCTACTGATCCTAAAGCCTATTATAATGAAAGTGTTGATTTTTTCCTTGTTTACAACAACACCTACTACAATGAAAACATCACGGGTTTGATAGTGGGGTCGGGCATCGCTCTTAATAATTCCAAGGTCAGTTTTCTTAATCGAACGGGAGACCAGTACTGGTTCCGCTTAAGTCCATCTACCCTACCGCTTGGGATTCAGGTTACCAATATTAGCTTTTCACATGTATACTTTGAATCCAGCTCCATAGTGGTGAATTTCGAGGTTATACCTAGGCCGACCGATCTCACGGGACAGTTTGGGAGTCAACCCCTAATTAATGATACAACCATTATTGCCCAGTTCTTTGCTAATAGCTCTGCTGATAGCGTGGCTATCAACTTGGAATATTACGACGTGTTTTCTTCAAACGTCCTAGATACGAGTTTACCCCAAATTTATTCCCTCATCCCGAGCACAGGCACGGTAAAAGAAAGTAACCTGTCCTGGACCTTGACTTTTAATCCCAATCAGACAGGAATCTTTCTCATCAATGTCACTTTCAGTTTGGCAAATCATACTAATGCCCTTTTCATTTTCCATCTTACAGTCGACCAAGCGCTGACAGATATTTACAATGAATTACCACCCATTTCGTTGGTCTACTATAACGAGAGTTCTGATTTCTTTCTCCTCTATAATAATACCAATTACAACGAAAACATAACTGGGTTAACGGATAACGATGGTATAACAATTAACAACAGTAATATTGTTTTCCTGAACCGAACTGGCAATTATTATTGGTTTCGCCTAACGCCAAATCCCATAGGTCCAGAAACCTACGGTACGAATATTACGTTTGGACATGTTTACTTTGAATCTAGTAGCGTAGTGGTGCTTTTCGAAGTTTTGCCTAGACCAACCGATATTACTGGTCAGTTCGGGAGTCAACCTCTAATTAATGATACAACCGTGATCTTTCAATATTTTTCCAACGGCTCCGTTGATAGTGTAACAATCAATTTTGACTATTATGATGTTTTTACAAGTAATACTCTTGACTCAGATGCTCCTCAAGTTGAATCCCTCATTCCAATCTCAAGTACATCCCAAGAAAGCAATCTATCCTGGACCTTAACATTTAACCCAAATCAAACTGGAGTATTCCTAATTAATATCACCATTGGCTTAACTAATTACACCGATGCCCTCTTTGTATTTCATTTGACAGTTAATAAAGCCACAACAGCTATCTACAATGGCCTGCCACCTGATCCCACCCTTTATTACGGTCTATCCACCGATTTTTACCTGCTTTTCAATAACACGATTTATAATGAGAATATCACGGGATTAACAGAAGGAACAGGTATCATCCTTAATAACACTAATGTAAGCTTCCTCAATCGAACGGGAGACCTTTATTGGTTTCGACTAAGCCCGATTTCCCTCGCAGTCGGGATTTACGCAACCAATATCACCTTATCCCACGCAGATTTCGAATCGAGTTTCGTAGTAATTAGTTTTGAGGTTTTGCCGAGTCCAACTGGTATTAATGGGCAATACGGTAGTCAACCACTTACCAATGATTCGACCGTTGTTAATTTGTTTTTCGCCAACAGTACAGCGGATAGTATAAGTTTCAATCTTGAGTATTATGATACTTTGACTTCTAATGTCCTGAATACGGGTTTTCCTCTGATCCTCTCTATGATTCCGACCACAAGTACCGTTAAAGAGAGCAATTTATCTTGGACGTTGACCTTCAATCCTAATATGTCCGGAATCTTCCTTATTAACTTCACCTTCAACCTAGCCAATTATGAAAGCGCCCACTTTATTTTGCATTTAACCGTCGAGAAAGCCCAAACCTCGATTTATAACGGGTTTCAAAGTGTTTCCGCCGTCTATTACGATTTACCGACCGATTTTTACCTGCTTTTCAATAACACAAATTATAATGAGAATATCACGGGCTTAACAGTCGGTTCGGGGATCACTCTCAATAATACCAAGGTCAGTTTTCTTAATCGCACAGCCGATTATTATTGGTTCCGCATTAGTTCAACTACACTACCACTGGGGAATCACGCCACCAATATTACCTTCGATCACGCCTACTTTGAATCCAGCTCCGTTGTCATTTCCTTCGACATCATTACGCACCCCACCGATATGGTAGGAAGGCAGGGTGGTCAGCTTCTAGTAAACGATACAACAATTGTTACAAGATATTTCTCAAATAGTTCTGGAGATGCCGTGATTATCAATCTCGCATACCTTAGTGGAATAAATGGTACCATCCTTGATACAAATACCCCCCAAGTTGTTTCAATGATTCCAATCACGGGTACCGTAAAGGAAAGCAACCTTTCTTGGACCTTTACATTTAATCCAAACAAGACTGGAATTTTCCTCATAAATGTCACTGCTACCCTAGCTAACTACGAAGATGCGCTATTTATATTCCATTTTTCTGTTAACAAAGCCCCCACAGCCATTTACAATAGTCTCCCCCTAAATCCAGATATTGCCTATGATACCGTTTTGGACTTTTTCTTAATATACAATAACACCAAATATAACGAGAATATCACGGGATTGACCGAGGGTTCGGGAATCATCATTAATAACACCGATGTGGGTTTCCTTAACCGCACAGGAGACTTATATTGGTTCCGCTTGAGTCCATCGCCAATATCTCCTGGATTTCACGCTACAAATATCACATTTTTGCATTTGGACTTCGAAAGTAGCGCAATAATTATCAATTTCAATGTATTCAACAGGTCTTTAATCATTGATAATCTCCTCTCCAATCCAGGGAGTGGGCAGAATATTGATTATTTATTGTTTGGAGAAGTGTTTTATTTTAACGTTTTCATAAACGATAGTCTAACACTATTGCCTATTAACTCCTCTTCCGTTTTTCTCCCGAATTATGTTGTATTTCTAGGGACAGTTAAAGAAGGGAACCATTCCTTCAGTTTTAACGCCTCAAAGATCGGTCAGTTCTTAGATCTAAAAATAGTATTTGCTTTGGAGAATTATGAATCGGTAACATATAACATCTCCTTTGTTGTTGCTCCTGCAATAACAGGCTTTGGACTAGGAACTACTCCCGTTAACGGTTCCATACTAGGTAACACAGGAGATTTTTGGCTTACGGATTCACGTAACATTTCAATTCGATGGATAGAGACAGTATATGGATCAAGCATCACTGATCCGACCCCAGAGCTTTTTGGTGATTGGGTAGGATTCATAACATATATAGAATTTTCTAAAGATGGAAGACACATTTTTTCGCTTAATGGTACAAAATTAGGAAGTTTTCGCATTTCCATTATCTTTGAGACACAAAATTATTCAAAATCAATATTCCTCATAGAGTTTAATATTAGTGTGATCCCAACGTTCGAACCTGTGGTTACATTTCCGTCGGAACTTATTGTCGGGCAACTATTCCCAATCTCACTGGAACAATGGTTGAGCCTACAAACTCTAAGTGTGCCGCTTTGGGAGATCCATGTTCTCAATGGAAGTTCATCCATATTTGCTATGTCGGATCATTCGCAGACTTTTCCTATCACCATAAATATCTCAACTGAAAACTTTAGACAAGGGATTCATACTCTGACGATTTTTCTAACGAGTACCTACGGATACGAGAACCAAACATTCGAAATCACGTTTAATTTGATTGGAAGAGAAATTCTGATTACCATTTTAAGAGATCCAGAAGTGCTCGTTCAAGGCGCCGATTTCACAATAATAGCTATTCTTGAGTACGCCTCTCTGAGGACTCATTTGAGTGGAATTGGGGCTGGAATAACCCTTTCGTCTTTGGAAGGGATGCCAGTAACATTTAAAGTCGATATACTTTATTTAAACGGCACCGTCAAAACATTAACACATTCTACCGAAGCTAATGCAACAGGAGTGGCAACATTCTTGGTGGGAGGTCAATTTACTCATAATGCTGATGGGATTCAGGGAATCACCGTAACCACTGGAATTAATGCCTCAGCTAAAAGCAGTTCGGCTACCACCCCATCGAATTTTATTGATGACAATAAGTTTGCTTCTGAAGGAGGGGATGATCCTCTGAGCCCCTTGTATCCCCTAATCTGGGTTTCCCCCCTAATAGTGTTTTTGATATTTATGACGCCCGTCCTTCAGAAAGTAAATCGAAGAAGAAAAAAGGATGGTTCAAAAGTGCAAAGAATAGAAACACCTAGCGGCAAACCAGGGGATAGTACGCCGTCTATTGAAAAGAAAGAGTCTCCGCCACCAGCTGCAAGGGCTGTTTCTCCATCCCCTCAACAGATTTCTGGCGTGCACAAAGTTTCAGATGTTAAAGATGAAAAACCCTCCATACCTGAAATCAGCATCTCAGAAGAATCAAGGTGGATAAATAAGTTTCCTAAATCCTTTTCCAATTACGAAAATGAGCTAAAGTTTCTTTTCAAATTAGTAGTGGAGCGGGCTGGGGCTTATCGTTATCAAACATCCTTAAAATATCTCCTTTCCCGCGCTCCCAAGGGCCTTTCTAAAACAAATCTAGAAATGATCTTTAATGACATTTCTGTAAAGACAGACTATTTTGAAATAAAAAGAAGGTCGATAGTTATCACAGAAAAGGGGAAAAAGATCGCTTTAAGTATCCTGAATTCAAAATGAGATTCACTCCAAAGAGAGAAATTTAATTGGAAATATTTTAATCAGATAAATATCGCGTTAACAAAATGGAGTCTATAGAACTTGCGAATAATTCGATGGAACCACACCCTACAATATATTAGGATTGGGTCGCTAGTAATCCTTATGCTTATGTTAAGTTCAGTGTATACTCAATTATCACTAATCTTACCCTTTACTGATTCCTTACACGATGATGATGTCGATGTGAACACCCTCGCCGGCAATAATGCCAGAATCAGAATACCAAGCTTGATGACGGAAACTGGTGGTGGTTCCATTTCTGATTTAATCTCAAGTTCACATTACGATAGTTCCTCTATTAAATCTGCCATCGGACAACAAACTGGCTTTGGTGGTAAGAGTTATTCGGTCTATGATTCATTTAACTGGACTAGTGTTGAAATTCTTACGACTCAGAACACGCTTTCGGGGGGCCTGCCAACAGGTCGGACTGATTCGCTCACCATTTCTGATCCAACGGGGTTCACCAGGCAATATGGAGAATTCAACATTTCTAGTGTCGCTGCTAGCTCTGACTGGAGGTTGATTGAAAACTTCGATAACACTCTGCGGGGGCCCGTGAATTCGGATCCTAATGGACTGGGATATTACGAAGTGGCCATGTCCTTTAATATCACAGAAGCATTTGTAAACGTGACAAAGGTTCGAATCATCAATAATTTTAATCCCCTCGGCTCACCCCAAGGAACCTTGTACATCGTGAATTCTACGGGTGCAGGACAGCCAGATGACAATCAGGTACTTACAGAGAAATTGACTTTGCAGGTAACGGGGATTCAATGGGATACATACACCTTCTCCAGTCCTGTTTTTCTCACAAAGGGAATGTATTTCGTTGTTATGAACGATACATTGCAGGATCCATCCAATTACTGGCTTTGGTATTGGCAGCATGATCTAATTGATGATGGGAGTGAAGATGGCACTGCATATTCTAAGCAATTCAGTCATTCAACATGGCAACCATGGGGAGGTGGGATTGCAACATTACCTCTTCAGATCGAGGCCCTTCCTCTGGAGTTCAATGGGACTGACTATGTAAATAGAACCTATACTGATCCCTATTCCCTAGGTTTCAGTTATAATACTTCTGCTGGCAACAGAGAGCTGACCACATTTACCTGGTTTGCCTGGAATGATACAGCGACCCATTCTTTTCAGACCAATACTTCTGTCACATTTGAGTTGACGTTTGTGGCCAATTACACTTATTCGTTAAATCCTATCCTGGCTGGATCGTCTTACATCGCTGTCAACAATTCAGTTGTTAGCTGGAATTTAACCTTTTCAACTTCCGTCTTGAATACCACTTATAACGTTCGGAATCACACCGTGAAAATTTCCAATTTCGAATCAGATTGGAATGGGACAAGTATCTACTGGAATAACTCACTTACCCAGCAATATAGCGATCTTCCTACCAACCTGGATGTATCACCCTTTGGAAATTACGCCACGCGATATCAACATGGGGTGCATACAACGATCTACATCAATGCCAGTGATTTGTCTGAAAATACCACGTGGCATACCTGGTTCGAAGCCCCGAACCATCTTCTCAATTTCACTATTAGTTTAGGTAGCACTCCGCTTGGGTTCCCCTATAAAGCTAATGTCACCGATGTATTAAACCTAACATTCTACAACTCAAACATTGGTAATCTAACGTATTGGATTGATTTTCCAAATGGATCTACCCGTACTCGAGTTAATATCAATACGACGCACTCAATTTTTTGGGAAGAATGGGATATTAACAACACAGTAGATCAAACAACCTACGTCAATGGGACCTATCAGCTCCAGGCGTTTTGGAACAACAGTGATCTTACCCAAGTGGGAACTTTTACCAGAAAGTTGGATATTTACATCAATACCTCGCTTTCGGTACAGGCTGATACTGAAGTTATCATAGGAGAAAAATTCAATGTTACTGCGCTCTACAAAACGATACATAATGATACGGATATTAGTCGAGTGAGGATCTGGGCCAATGCAAGTTGGCCGCATGGTTCAAAACAAAATACCTCCATGAACCAGCTCATAGATGATTCATATAATGCATCCTTCATAACTACGGGACAAAATAAAGGTTTTATTGGGACGGTTACGGTGAGTACCCACTTGGGGTGGTTTGTCAACTGGTCACGTATAATATCAGTAAAATTTGTCGAAGCTTCAACACTCACTCTAAATTCCACCAATATAAAACTACAATGGCGAGAGAATGTGACGCTGAGAATTGAATATAATGACACTACCCTCTTTAATGCTATCGAAAATGCCACTATAACTATAGACGGAAATTCAGCATTTAACGATAGCGACAATATTTACTACTTTCGCCTAAATTCAACATCTTACGGAATTGGACCCCAAACTATACCAGTAAGTGCGAGCCACAACAATTATTCCTCGCAAAATGCGGTCATAACACTTTCCATAACACCTGGCGAAACTACGATAGAGGGAGCTTATAAAGGGCAGGCCCTAGGCAACGCAACAACTGTTCCGGAAAATCTAATTTTTGCAGCGAGTTCTCAGGATCAAGTCACTATTAATTTAAGATATTATTCCACCTTTCCGACGGATCTAGCCCTGAACAATACCCCGTCCGTGAATTCGCCCGGAATATCCGATGTGACTCTTCAACCAGAAACCAATTTCACGTGGACGATCGTTCTCAATCCCTCCGCAATTGGACTTTTTACCGTTGATGTAACTTTTTCAATGCCAAATTATAATTCAAGCAAATTTTTCTTCCAAATAAACGTAATAAAGGCAGCCACCGAGATTTCTAGTGGTATATCGTTTCCATCACCAATATATTTCACTGATAGTTCCGATTTTTATTTACTCTATAATAATACTGTCTATAATGAATTGATTCCCTCAGTAGTCCCAGGAATCAATGATTCTGCAAAAATCCGGTTTCTGAATCATACTGGATTCCAATATTGGTTTCGATTTAATTCCAGCCAATCTACTATTGGAACAAATGCGGTGTTGATTTCTTTGGCAGGGGCCGATTTTGAAACCAGTAAC
This sequence comes from Candidatus Heimdallarchaeota archaeon, assembly GCA_048881705.1. Lineage (GTDB taxonomy): Archaea > Asgardarchaeota > Heimdallarchaeia > Hodarchaeales > Hodarchaeaceae > Hodarchaeum. The sequence goes on from JBHLSH010000003.1 coordinate 46,635, forward strand.
ATCACCGTGGTTTTTACTGTAACGGAAATGCCTACCCTTCCAATACCCCTATCTCTAGTACACCCGATCAATGACGGGACTGTGCTAGTGGAAGACTTTCTAGAAATAACCATTGATTATTTCCAAACATTTAGAGGAGTAAACATAACCAATCTTGATGAGATTTTATTGCGGTTAAATGGGACACTTGTGCCTGAATCGACCTTTATGATTAAGCAGTTCTCTCAGGCACCGTTCTCGATTTCTGTTTCAACCGAAGGCTGGCAATACGGATTTTATAATCTCACATTACAAGTACAAACCATCGGATACCAATCGCAGTTTGTTTCACTAGATTTAACACTCCTAGGGCGTCCTACTTGGATGGAACTTGAGATCTTGCCTGGTAAAACGATATCACAAGGTGAAAACGTCACATTCACAGTTTCACTACACTATAATGTAACAACTGGAAGTGGGTTTGGATCAAGTCTGAATTTAGTTCCTCTTGAAAACGTAGAAGTTTTCTTTTACGTCATTCTTATGTACGGTAATGAAACATCCACAATATATGAGCAAACTGTGCTAACTGACAGCAACGGACAGGCTACGTACGTTATTGACGGTCAATTTACCCTAGAATCCATCGGATTTGAAAATATTACGGTTAGTACTGGCCCGTCACTTTCAGGCCTACCTACCAAACTTGGATTAACCAATCTGGAGGAATATCACTTTGTGACCCCTCCTCAGGACCTTTGGGAACTTTTAGCCCCTCTGTTATTGCCGCTTGCGGGTTTCTTGCTAGCCTTTGGTTTGGCGGCGGCTGGTGTTTATAGGTTCAATCAATCCAGGAAAGCCCGTAAGGTGCGAACAATTCAAGTTGACCGCACCATTGAAAAGGGATTTGAAGATATTAAATCCATAAGGTTGGTAATTGCACGGCATCAATCTGGGCTTCAATTTTATTCCGAAAAAACCATCGCTGAACTTCAAGCGGATACTGATGCCTTGTCAGGTATGTCCGCGGCCCTTTCTTCATTCATGGAAGAGGTTTCAGAGAGCATGCGCTCACGAAAAGAAGATGCAGTCGAAGCAAAAATTGAAACCATGAGTAGAGAGGGCTTACATATGCTTGTGTGGCATGGACGGTATTCCAGCCTACTCATCATATCGGAAATTGAGCTCCCTGATTATTTCAGGGACCGTCTCGATGGCTTAGGACATGAAACTGAAGGAAAATTTGAACTCGAACTCAAGGACTTTTATTCGACCGACCAAATTCCTTCCTCAATTGTGAAAAAGATTGTACGAAGACACATTCCTCTGCATTATTTCAGCGCATTTGTCTTGAATGAAGGAGTTCTAACGCTAAAGGACATAAAGCTTTCAAAAAAGCACAACAAGATGCTTAAAATGATCAAAAAGATCATGTTTACAAAAGAAGGTGTTGAATATTTATTCTCTGAACAAATTATATCATATTTGGCAACGAAGTATAAGAGAAGTGAAGCTATCAAGTTCCTAGATCATGCTATAGAATTGAATCTGTTGGTGGAATGTAACCAGGAGGATCTAATACAGCTCGGAAGATAAAAGGAGGACAAACTCTGGAAGCCTATCGTTTTTGGCTCATTAATGATCAGGGGTTTTATATCTACGATGAAAAGTATCAAGGTAGAATTGTTTTAACACGGGAGGAAGAAGATGCTCTTATAGCGGAAATCTATAACGATCCAAGGTTGAAAACCCCAGATACCACGATTCTTTCCCGCGATATCCTACCCTCTTACACGCGACTGTATTACAGAAAGTACCACAGTGACTTGTATATTCTCCTAGTTGATGAATTAACTGATTTCACAGAAACAATCGAGGTTTTTTCGAAATGGGCTGAAAAGCGAGATCAACAAAGAGAGCAATTAAAAGGCCTGGTGTTTGTGGTTTTCGACGATGTCGAAGGACCTAAAGTTATTTACAATAACATGCTGAAAGAGGAAATTGCTATTCTTTTAGCTGTTCAAGGACAAACCGTATCCTCAATGGGTCGCATGAAAAAATTCAAGATAGGATTCAAAGAACCTCTAAATGTTCCTAATCGCAATGACTTGGTTCATATGGCCTATGATTTTCTCCAGCCCGCACCGGAATCGGCCGATCCTCGAATTGCAAAAATGGGACGGATATCAAATTTATACCTTATTTTTGATCGTTCTTTTCCCTATCTTAACGAAGAGCATTTTAAACTTTCTATTGAAGGGTACCTGGATGAATGGGTATACAATCATTTTTCCCAGAACTCTGGAGAAAGGCATCCCAAATCATATTCCAACGTGTTTTTTGATGAACTCCTAGAGGATCTTCGTACAACAATATCGTCAGCTATAGATGTCGCAACCCATGAGGAGCGAGAAGTGGCACGCCTTAAGGTTTTTGTCATGGAGTTACTTACACAGAACAAAGTACTAACATACCAAGTCAGAAGATTGAGAGAACGTATCAAAGAACTAGAGGATCTCATAAAAACATCGTAACAGACTCTTTGATGGCTCGAATGTGGCAATAGGGGAAAAATTAAAGACAGTAGAGAAGAAATATCAAATAAATCCTTTTAGAAATTAAATATACTCAATGGAGGGTAATAAATTGGGAGAGAAAATCTGAACCACTGGTCGAAATGATATCGTTTTATATGAGAAATCACATTATTGATAATAAGTTACTATCTTAAAATAGAATTATTATTATGTTATAACAGAATAAATCGGAACCATATGAGGTTTCCTCTGACTAAATAATCAATTTAAATGGGTGTTAAGAAAATTGCGCGTGCTTCACGTTGAAGGTAAGAACTTGGTTGAACTATCACCCCCATATGAATTTTTAAACGGTGATGTTTATATTGTTGATAACTCAGATGTTTCGGCTGGTCTCCTAAAAAAGGTTTACATCTGGGTTGGATCACAGGCCTTTGCTGATGACAAGGCTGTTGGAGCTTGGGCCGCAAAACAATTGGATTTAAGAGATAAAGAAATCGATATCGACACCGTAACCGAAGGCAATGAACCAGAAGATTTCTCATCTCTTATTGATTTCGTTGTAGTTACGGGAGATACACCTGGATTTCTCAAACATGTCGATGTTAATGCTGAAGAGGTAAGTTATGCGCTATACCGGGTTAAAGACGCTGACCTTAGTGACGGGTCTTCCTCTGATGATATTGTAATCGAAAATGTTCCAATGACAACTGATAGCCTGGTCTCTGATGATGTGTTTGTCCTGGATGCTTATCACGATTTGTATGTCTGGATAGGTTCTGGTAGTCAAGTGGGAGAAAAGGCTGCAGGAAATCGGTTGGTAAGGAAACTCGATGTAGAACGTGAAAGAAATCCAATGATATATACAATTCACCAGTACAAGGAGCCACCAGGCTTTTTCGAATTACTCGCGAATATCGCTGGTTCTGGAAAAATACGGACAGAAGACGCTTCTCAAATCGGGAAAGGAATCATGGATCGGGCAGCCGATATTCCATCTTTAGGTGCCCCGCCACCCTCTGGACTTCCAGAAGTTAAGCCAATGCCGAAACCTCCTGCCCCTAGTGGATTCAAAGAAGAGCCTAGCCCTAAAGATCTCGGACTAACCTCTACAGCGACAACTCCACCTCCAGTTAGTAGTGCAGTGGTAAGACTATACTACAACCATGCCGCTCAAGCGTTCAGTGAAAGGGGCAGCAAAGACGAGGCTGTTCTGGAAATTGATGAAGCAAATCTAATGGCCAGTTTGATCTTTGCGGAAGGTTCCAGTCTGATTTTGCAGCGGACAGCCAGCAGACAAGCCCGTGGAATCTGCAAAACTGGTTTTTTGCTCTCGAATGGTAAACGAGTAGGACAAAACTGTAGTCTCTCGGAATTTAAGGGTGAAATGTCAATTGATGATCGTTTGTTACAAGTCGGTCATCATTACAGATAACCAAAACCTCTCTCTTCCTTTTTTACTAATTTATCTCGTTTTTCGTGCTCGGGAATCGATTTCAATGCCTTCTCCCTAATCATATTGTGAGGAGTAAGTTAAGGCCTTCTACCAACATTAAAGGATCATTTTTAGACCTCTTGAGGCAAGCCTATTTATTCGTGATAAGAAAATTACGTTACAAGGTTAAACCATAATTTTCTACGCTCTAATTGGTGCTTGAGTTCGAATGATTGACATTAAAATCTTCCGTGAAAATCCTGAGATTGTTCGGGAGAGCGAAAGAAATCGATTCAAAAACCCAGACCAAGTTGATCGTGTAATCGAATTTGACAACGAATGGCGCTCCTTATTAAAACAGATTAATGAAATGAGAAAAGAAAGAAACAAGGTAAGTAAACAGATCGGATTATTGAAAAAAAAGGGAAAAAATACGGATTCCCTCAAAGAGAGAGTATCTAACATAAATAAAGACATTTCTATCCTCGAAAAAGGGGCCGATAAAGCGCTTACTGAGCGTGATAAGGAGAGATATTCAATTGGAAACATTCTTGCCCCAGGAGTACCTATTGCGAAAACCGAGAAGGATAACGAAATAATGAGGACATGGGGCAGACCCTCTAGCTTTGATTATCCCGTAAAAGGACACACAGATTTAGTTGAAGGTTTAGATTTAGCAGAGATTCAGAAAGCCGCCCAAGTAAGTGGGTCACGAACTTTTTATCTAAAGAATCAGTTGGTTTTCCTTAATCTTGCTTTGATTGAGTATTCTCTTGATTTTCTCGTCAATGAACGAGGTTTTACTCCTTTCTGGACACCTCCCTTTTTAAGGCGACAATTAATGGAGGGTGCTAGTGAATTGACTGATTTCGAAGAGCAGCTCTACCATGATTCCAATGAAGACGTCTTTTTTATAGCGACCAGCGAACAAACTTTGGCTGCGCTTCATTCCAGTGAGTTGATAGATGTCGATACGCTACCGCGCAAATATTGCGGCGTTTCTCTCTGCTATCGTCGTGAAGCAGGGTCACACGGTAAAGACACCAAGGGAATCTTTAGAGTTCACCATTTCCATAAGATCGAACAGTTTTGCTTTGTGCATCCTGATGAATCCTATAAGATGCATGAGGAGCTGATAGGAAATGCAGAGCAATTGTATCAAAGATTAAAACTACCATACCGCGTAGTAAACATTGCTTCAGGGGAACTTAACGACAACGCGGCCAAAAAATATGATCTAGAAGTCTTTTTTCCAGCACAAAACGAATATAGGGAGCTAGTCTCGTGTTCAAACGTCACTGACTACCAAGCCAGAAAGCTTGACATAACAACTGGCAAAGCTGGAGGGGAAAAAGAGTATGTTCACACCTTGAATTCAACTGCCATAGCCACCGAACGAACTATCTGTGCAATTTTGGAAAATTATCAACAATCAGACGGAAGCGTGTTAATTCCCGAAGCATTGCAGCAATACATGTCTGGACAAACCAGGCTTAAGCTGTAATAGATTAGACCGATCTAAATGTATGTTCTATCTTTGCCGCCAGCGGGTGACACCTGCTCCGACTGGATAGCCGCATTAGCCTGGTCCCTCATGGAGAGCGCCATTTGTTCGATTTTTTCGGCCTGTGCCAAAATGGGTTCAATCCTGATGGCGGGATCAATTGGAATAAGATGATTTAGGACTTCTATTACCCGAGCAGCCGTACGAATTTCGGGAAAATGCTCGCGAACCTCACCAAGCAGAACAATTACTTCGTACTTATTGTACCATCCCTCATTGAGCAAAACCGCGCTGAGACCTTTTATCACACCTTGGTTCAGGGGGGGAATCTGTTTTTCATTGAGAAAGGTTCTACATGTCTCGGTCGTTCCGACCCCAAACACTCTCATTGGTAATTGTTGAGGGGAATCCGAGTAATCACTTTTAAATCCTTCAACAGAGATGATCCGCTTCATTTCTTTCCTTTTAGCCCATTCTATTACTTTCTTTCCGATTTCACGGGTGATAGGAGGATATTGAGGTACCTCTGATGATAGAAGGGCTAGTTTTAGATCTTCGTTTGCATAAATTCGAATCGGGAATTTGGGTTTGCTGTAATAAACAACACAAATCGCTGGAAGTTGATTACTATCTCCGACCGCAACTTGATCAAAACCATTCTGACCGATTCCCGCTTCCAAAATGATATTAGCAGTGATTAGCGCCAATGCGCTAATTGATGGGAAACATTCGATCAAAGTTCCCCCTTTCAAATCGATATCCGATACATCCCGAATTTCAAAGTCTTTAGATTCCTTTAGCGTCAAATTACTCACCGCATGCTGTTTGTATTTACGAAAATAGGTCGATTCAGGCAAGTATTAATTTATCTCCTTTCAAAACGCTAGGGTCATAATTTTACTGATACTGTCAGCCCGTCTCTAATCGGGATAATTGTGCTAAGGACACGCGGATCGCTAAATGCAAGCCGATTATATTCTTGGACTCCCTTTGTTGACTCTCTTGTAGGGTTATTTTCCAAGACTCGTCCTCCCCAAATTGTATTATCTGTAAGAAGAACCCCTCCATTTCGAAGACGCGGGACAGCCAATTCAAAGGCCTTAGGGTACCTTTCTTTATCAATATCACAGAAGATTATGTCAAAAAGCCCCTCTAACCTTGTAATTGTCTCCAGAGCGTCTCCTAAAACGAAGTTAACTGATTTTAGGCCCATTAGATGTTTATTATGATTTACCATTGAGGAGAAATTCGATAATGCCATCGATCGGTTCTCTTCCGAAGTATCTGTACATATCAGCTCTGCTGATGGGGCACCTAGGGAAAACCAGATGGCAGAATAGCCAAATCCTGAACCTAGTTCTAGGATTCGTTTTGCTTTTACCAATTGGGCATATTGTTTTAGAAATCCTCCCACCAAGGGTCCAACAATCGGAAAATCCTTCTGCCTCGCGTACTTTTCGAGCTCAATCAGTACTACATCCCGTTCTTTGGGGATTAATGAATTAAAATAGGAGTGCAAATCTGTCAAAGATACATTCATCAGTAATTCTCCAGGGTTCCCGTTTTGTGTAATTAGCTAAATCCGTAGAGCGGGTATAATCCTTATCTTCCGATAGTCAGAAACAATCTTCTGAATCCAGTATACCCCCTCGGACTTCAGATCGTTCCTGTTAATACAAAAACATTCACGAACTATATTGTGTTGTTGAACGAAACGAAATTATATCCCCGAATAGCGTAGCTAGAGAAGAACTGGGGCCATGAGAGAAAAAAAGGATTGGCACGCGGTTTTAGACGAAAGACAACCTGTCAACGTCCTCTTGCATCGCTTCTATCTTCTCTCTTGCCGTTACCTTGCCTGCCTTGCGCGTTTCTAAAATCTTTTTGTAAGCAAGGTCAAAGTCTTCCTGTGACACACTATATCCAGCAAAATCTTGATTATCAGGATTTAAGCTAGGTAAATGTCTTTGTATCGAATTTAAAACGGCCTCATGACAAAGACTTGCCAGCTCCGCCCCAGAAAATTTCTCCGCTCTTTTCGAATAGTCCACCAGGTCCACATCCTGATCGAGAGGAACCCCCTGTGTATGGATTTTCAAAATCTCAAGACGAGCTGTCTCGTCAGGTAACCCGATTCTTATTATCTTATCGAAGCGGCCGGGACGAAGCAAGGCGGGGTCGATCATGTCCGGACGATTGGTTGCTGCCACGACAACAACTCCCTTAAGTTCCTCTAATCCGTCCAATTCGGTAAGAAATTGGCTGATCATTCTTTCCGTTACACCTGAATCAAATGATTTTCCCCGAATGGGGGCAATGGAGTCAATTTCGTCAAAGAAGATGATAGATGGGGCTGCCTGCCGAGCTTTACGAAAAACCTCACGGATTCCTTTTTCACTTTCACCTACCCACTTTGAAAGCAGTTCTGGTCCTTTAACCGAAATAAAATTCGCTTGTGTTTCATGAGCTACAGCTTTCGCTAGAAGAGTCTTTCCCGTTCCGGGAGGGCCAAATAGCAAAATCCCTTTTGGTTGCTTTGCCCCCATATGCGAGAAGAATTTTGGGTGTTTTAATGGCAGCTCAATACTGTTTTTTATCTCTTCTTTTTCCTCAATAAGGCCTCCCACATCATCCCAAGAAATATTAGGTACTTCAACAAAGACTTCGCGTAATGCGGAAGGTTGGATCCCGAGTAAAGCTTCGTTGAAGTCATCCTTGGTCACTCGAATTTCGTTTAGAATATGCGCTGGTATTGTATCTTCTTCCAAGTTTAATTTCGGAATTATTCGGCGAAGAGCGATCATTGCTGATTCTTTGACAAGCTGCTCAAGATCGGCCCCAACAAAACCATGACTTACGGCTGCTATACGTTCTAGATCAACATCATCTCCGAGTGGCATTCCCCGGGTATGAATAAGCAAGATTTCTTCGCGCCCAAATTTATCAGGAATACGAATCTCTATTTCTCGATCAAAGCGTCCACCGCGTCGGAGGGCTGGATCAAGGGCATTTATGCGATTGGTTGCACCGATGACAACCACGTCTCCTCGGTCACTCAGTCCGTCCATGTTTGATAATAGCTGGGCAACCACACGCCTCTCGACTTCCCCAGTAGTTTCCGAACGCTTGTTAGCGATTGAGTCGATCTCATCTAGAAAAATGATACTCGGCGCGTTCTCTTTGGCCTCATCGAACATTTTTCGGATTCTTTCTTCCGATTCACCGTAAAATTTGCTCATGAACTCTGGTCCAGAAACAGAAATGAAATATGAATCAGTTTCAGTTGCGACTGCCTTAGCTAGTAGCGTTTTTCCAGTTCCTGGAGGACCATGCAGCAAAACACCCCGTGGAGGAGTAATTCCCAAGCGTTTAAAGAGTTCTGGATGACGCATTGGGAGTTCAATCATCTCGCGAACCATATTGATTTCTTTCCCCAGCCCACCGATATCCTCGTACCGAATCCTCTGAAAAGTATCTTGTTTAACATCTTTCACGGGAGTTAGTGATATAGCTATACGCGTTGTTGGCTGCATAATTACTGCATCCGCGTTAGGATTGATTTTAGAAACGACCAGAATTATTCGCTGGTTGTAGACGGGAATTTCGATAAAGTCTCCCTTGGTCAGAACCCGCCCCAATAATAGGTGTTGAAGATGTGATTCCCCGCCTTGAATTCTAAGGTTCTGTACAGGAGCAAATTCGATACGTACAGCATCTTTGGCTTCAACTGGCTGAATACTAACCGTATCATCAATGCCAACCCCAGCGTTGCGTCGAGTCGCTCCATCGATTTTTATAATCCCTGTATTTCGATCTTGTGGGTACCCTGGCATATATTTCGCAGCAGTACGTCTTTTTCCAATAATTTGTATCGCATCGCCAGCTGAAATGTCTAGCTGGTCCGCTATGTTTGGATCAATGCGAATTATTCCCCTTCCGACATCTTTGGCGCTTGCCTCTCTTACTCGGCATTCCGTGTGTTCCATTACTGAAAACCTCTCACCAATATGCAAATAAGTATGCTTTCCCGACTACCCATCAATATTTACTTTGTATTTTTCGCCCTTTTCCGCCAAAGGGGCAGTAATAGTCAAGAGTCCGGCTTTCATTGAAGCCTTAACCATTGTCGGATCAATAGATTTACGCAGAAGAAGATTTCTACGATATTCTTTATCTAATTCTTCATTTCTAGCTTCAAGCCAGATCTCGTCTGGCCCAACTTCTAACTCGATGTTTTCTTTGGATATCCCAGGTAATTCCACTTGAATTGTGTATTTTTCATGGTCTCGAGAGATATATGCTCGAGGATAAGCAGACCAGTTTCTATCTCCATGAAAACGAGAATGTCTTCCTCTCCTGTGATGTGGGCCGCAATTAAAGGCAAATTTTCTCATAAATGGGCCAAATGGCGGAAATTCAAATTGAAATCCTGCACAATCATCAAATTCATCGGTCTTTGGATCATCTTCCACTTTAATCACTTTATTAACGTTTTAATTACATGAATGATAATTTGAATTAATTTTGACGTTGTTTGAATTTATTCACATATTGTTTTTTATATTTTCGGTATATGGAAATAGAAGTGAATAAAATCCCTTATTCTGGTAAAATCAGTGGGTTCACTCATAAGGGATATGAGTCGTTAAAGAAGCGGAATCATGATCGAGGGCCTTGCTAACAGGAGCTCCAATAATTTTTGTGAATAGATTCAAAAACGCGGTATCGACTCCCGAATTTTCTTTTGCAGAAGTCTTTAAAAGCGGTATTTCTGGTTCCTCACTCATAGGATGACGCGTTTGCTTTATTTGAAGATCTTCCAAATCTGCTTTATTTCCCACAATCACCATAGGGACTTTCTTATGGCAATTATCTCTACACTCCTTAACCCACGATTGAACGTTTCTATAGGAGTTGGCACTAGTTAGATCGTAAACAATGAGAGCGCCACTTGTTCCAGAATAAAACCTGGAACGAAATCGCTTGAAGTGTGTTTGACCGCTCATATCCCACAATACAAAGCGAATAGGTTTCTGGGTTCGCGTGATGATAGTATTTAGGGGGGTTATATCAACTCCGATGGTAGTCTTATATATCCGGGAAAATTTACGATGGACAAATTGTTGAACCAGTGAAGTCTTGCCTACTCCGCCGTCACCAATCAAAATAATTTTAACAGCTTTTGTGTCTTTGGAAGAGTCGGTGTTATCTGGAATCATTGTTACTTTCCTGCCATTAGACGTTCAACGAGCTCTTTCGACATTTCTTCTGGAAGGTTTTTCTGGATGTGCATAATTGTTTGGGTGGGATCGTACTCGAGGCGTCGGAAAGTTATATCATGTTGGGAGGAATCGTAGATCGCATATGAGGCACGAGCATCTCCATCTCGAGGTTGGCCAACACTTCCAGGATTACAGATGATTCGACCCTCCAATTCTGCCTTAAACGGAACGTGAGTGTGACCTAGGAACAGTACGTCAACATTTAACATCTTCATGTAAGAGAATGTACTGTGAAGATCCTCCTTATTGTTTGGATAAATATATTGGTCATAGGGATACTCTGGGCCGGCATGGATCAACATGATATTCTTATCGCCACAATTGGTTGTTACCTGAGTAGGAAGATCATTCAGGATTTTGCGTTCTCGAACGGTTAGGAGACCATGGGTTATTGTCAATGGTTGATGTGACTCATCTCGGTAATGTTCTGGTACATCGCCTGTAATAGCCGCTACATCATGATTTCCCTTTATCACTATTTCGCATCGACCCAATACAAGGTGAATGACTGGAATCGGTTCAGCAAAGTATCCTACAAGATCTCCCAGGCAAAAAATCCTCGAAATCCGCTGTACATGTATATCAGCCAAAACGGCTCTGAGCGCGCTCAAATTTGCATGTATGTCTGAAATGACAGCCACAGGAGGCATGGTTTATTCCTTAAACACGTTTAACTTGAAGAACGCATGGTTTATGGCCCGAAGGAACTTCAAACAGAAAGTAAATCATTATCCCAAGAGAGCCAAAAATGCCCTAAAGGTTTCTGTTTGATTGAATTTTCTTTCGAGCTTATCCCAAATTTCAACAAAATCAGTTTCATTTAATTGATCGAGTGACCTACCGCTAAATTTCCATCGAGAGATCGTGCCAGCCTTCGCCAATCTGTTCCTATCCCCAAAATTGCATAGAAAAAATGAATATGTGCTTCTTTTTCTTCAGTGATTTGCAACAACAGATCGATAAAACCTCCTCTACGGATATAATCGCTAACTAGTAGCAATTTCTTCCCTTGGATACCTTTTTTCCGAGATGTAAAATACACTTGAGAGATTAATTCATTATCAATAAAATAAGGGTAACTACGGAAACGAGAAGGTGGTTGATTCGGTGGACGGAAAGATATACTCCTCCATGGTATCCTCATCACAGTAGAAAAGGCAATAGCGATGGGAACCGCCTCGGGATGAGTTAAAATGGCATCAAACTTGTCATTCGGAACCAGCTTTCGTTCCAGGGTGTGGAATACCAAAAGATTGATTCTTTCTGGATAGGAAAGAATGCCGTTGAGATCAATTAAAAGCGGAATTAACGTTTGATCAACTTCAATATACGGAAGGATGAGATCCCTTTCAATATTGAGCTCGCTCTTGAGGAAATCCAAGAAAAATACTTCCTTCTCAAGGGGAATCGACACTTCTCCTCTTAAATAACGGGAGAGCTGGGGATAGGAAAATTTCTTAGATTCTTGTCTTCCAAACTGTGCGATGGACAAATATAAAGCCCTTACTGATTTGAATCTTTTCAACAACAGCCTTAAACTTAGGAGAATCAAGCTTTTTCTATAACAACCTTCATATTCAGTCATGGAATAATCTTCCCTAAGATTACACAAATATGAACAATACATTGTTTTATGGGCAGAAAATATTTCCAGTTTTTTAAACTATGTCGTGAAAATGCAATATTCCTGATTGACACGTCTTTATTCAATAGTTAAGCTTTTTACCTATCCAACACTTAGACCTTTTCACCATGTCTTCCGCTCAAAGTTCCCCTTCGAGGGATATAATCCTGGTGAGACAGGTGGCACTGGCCGCGACTTTTACGGCCTTGGTTTTTTTGGCTACTTCCCTCTTTTACCTGGCTCTTGTTGCATCTTCTGGATTTTTCAATCTTGGAGAAGCTTTTGTTTATCTGGCTGCATTAATTGGCGGGCCCATAGTTGGTGCCGTGGCAGGAGGCCTTGGTTCCGCTATGGCTGATGCTTTTCTTGGTTATGGGACGTTTGTTCCAGCTACTTTGTTCTTAAAAGGATTAGAAGGCTTTGTTGCGGGTTTCCTGTTTCAATATGGTAAAGAAGGAGATCCTCGTTTGCGTAGGATCATCCTCATTGGAGTAACAGGATTTGTTATCCTATTCTCTGTATATGTTACAACTCCAGTGCTAAATGGAGTTCCTGAGTCAGTGAATGTCCAAGGAAGTTTTGTATTTGGCGATAGCGAATTTCCATTCTCTTTTCCAGGACTTATCCTCGTGATGATTTCCATAGTTCTCTCAGTAATTATCTGGTGGATAGAATTTCGATTGGGAAGTAAAGGCCAGATGGCCATTGCTTGTATAATAGCAGGCCCGATCATAATTGTAGGATACTTTTTGTATGAAGTCATGATCCTTTCAATCGCTCCAGAGGCTGCTCTTTCCGAAGTTCCGTTTAATATTGCCCAGGTGGTCTTTGGGACGTTAATTGCGGTTCCGATTGTAGCCTACTTAAAAGAACTCGGAATACTTCGTGAACCCTAAGGCTATCGATCATCTAGGATGCTGCTGTAGCCCCTACAATATTTATTAGTTGGAGAAACCTATTGCTCGAACTTAAGGACGTTTCCATGAAATATAATGGTTCTTCAAGTTGGACCTTGAAGCATATATCCTTCTTGGCAAAGAAAGGTAATTTGGTGGTAGTTACAGGGGAAAGTGGTTCTGGAAAATCGACGTTGGCTAGTTTGATAATTCGATTGATACCTGATTTTATTTCTGCGGAAATTTTGGGAGAAATTTTGTACCATGGAACAAGTATTCACAATATACCCCGCACAGAACTATTTGCTGCTTTTGGGTACGTTCCTCAGTACCCAGCTGACTATACTACCACAATGGTGGTAGAAGAAGAAATAGTATTTCCCCTTGAAAACCTGGGATTATCTCGCGAGGAGATCTCTATCCGTCTAAACGATGTATTGAAAGAGTTGGAAATATCTCATCTACGGCATCGGCTTTTACTAGAGCTCAGTTCAGGGGAGCTACAGAAGATCGCGTTGGCAGCAGCGTTGGTAACAAGCCCAAAAATCCTTATCTTGGATGAACCCATGGCTAGGATTGATCCACGGTCTGAGATAAAATTAGCCACGAAGCTCAAAAGTTTGGCAAGAAAGGGGATACTAGTTATTGCATTTGAACACAGACTGGACTATCTACTCGCAGAAGCAGATATGGTTATTGTTTTGAAAAACGGGAGAATCACTAACATTGGATCTCCCAAGGAAGTTGTATCGGGGATGAAAGACGTAGATATCCCAGAAATATCAACCCTAATTGTGGGTACCGAGCGGTCATATCCCCTGGCAATCGATGAGGCGATTGACATAATGAAGAACAATATAGAACTACAAAGGTGATTTATTGGTTTCTGTCCAGACCCGTGACATCTGGTTCAGATACTCAGGCCACTCTGAGTTCATTTTAAAATCCGTATCATGGGGAGTTTCCAATTCACAATCGATTGGGGTATTGGGAACAAATGGATCTGGGAAGAGTACTTTTTTACGCTTATTGGCCGGAATAATTACCTCAGAAAGAGGATCTGTATTAATCAATGGGAAAAAGGTTGTAGGGGTGGAAACGACTCGTGGTCTTGTCAGTTTTGTACCTGAGAATGCAAAACTATTTTTGGTTGGGCCTACAGGTTTCCGAGACCTACTTCGAATAGATCCGGACCCAGATAAAGTCAATCGACTCATAAACAAATATAAACTTACTGATATTATCAATTCAAAACTATACGCACTATCAGAAGGTCAACGAAGATTATTAGCTCTGTTTGCTGCGTTTCAGCTGCCCTGTCAAATACTATTATTCGATGAACCAACTATTGGCCTTGATACGAGTGGAAGACAGCTCTTCACTCAATTAGTCGGAGATGCGACTCAGGCTGGAAAGATAGTATTCATTGCAACAAATGATTCCCGTTTGTTTTCTCATGTGGACAAAATCATTGTACTAGAGGGGGGAGGGATAAAACTGAATGGAATGACACGGGATATCCTGTATCGTCTGGAAGGAGAATCAAATCTGGTTCCGTCTCAATTAGTTCGAACTGTTAAACGTCTTCAATCCTTATACCCTAATTTTCCGTCTGTGTTACATATCGAGGAATTAAACTCAGTATTGTCGAGGTAGGGATAACATTGTCTCATATGCTAAGAAGAATTCGCCAAGGCCTTCTATATCGTCCCGAGGCATTTCATCTTCACCCAGGATTGGGCCTGCTTATCCTCGTTATACAGTTTACGCTTCTAATTCGACAATCCCCCCTTCTACTCATCATCCTGGTTCTGATTACATTTCTGGAAAACTTGCTGGTCGGAAATCTGCGTGGGTCTCTTGAACTGATTTGGGGACTATTACCCCTTATGGTTCTTCTAGGTATCATTACTTTGCTTGTAGCAAATATAGGCAGCGTAATTACGCTAATCTTACGTTTGATATCAGGGGCTTTGATTTTTTCTTTCTTTTTTGTTGTCACAAACCCAGCAGACCTAACCCGGTTCTTGGAAAGACTAAAAATTCCCGCTCGCTGGGCTATTATTCCAAGTCTTGCCTTAACCCTGGTTCCTCGAATAGCAAAGGATACAGAAGAAACATTCGAAGCTTTGACATTTAGGGGTGAATTATCGGGCAGGTTCTATAGATGGGCTCCCCGTGCCCTTGCGATTTTGGTTGCTTCTGCTCTTTATCGATCTGAACTGTTAGCTCAGGCTTTATACTACAAGGGTTTTGGTGTTAGATCGCGAAAGCATTATCGCTCAATATTAATAAGAAGATTGGACCTTATCAGATTCGGTTTGTGGATATTTATCCTATATGGGGCCATAACAGTATTTTAATGAGTTATTTGGGATGTGATAGCGGATTAGATTGAAGAAAAACGACCTGTTGATCTTTGATGCGAATAAACGAAAAATCAGCCATATGAATGAAAAAACCTGGGTAATTTTCATCTTCAAATTTCTTACCTAATAAAAGAAGAAAAATAACTGTAAAAGGGCCACCGTGGGCAACTATGCCAATTTTCTCCTTATCAAAATGAATGTGGGAATCAAAAAATCTCGTAAAACCGATTTCTACACGGTTCCAGAATTCTTCTATGCTTTCTCCGCCAGGAAATTTATAATCCTTGCGCGTTATCAATAATCGAAATACTAAGGAAGAGGGAAACTCCCACCATCTCTGTGGGGGATGATATTCAACTGGATATTTCCGTAAGACATCGTGTTCCGACATCCCTCCCAGCTCCCCGAGATCAATTTCAGAACACCATAAATGCTCTTGGGGGTCGTGGAGAGGTGGCAGGCTTGGATTTTCTTTACAGATGATGGAAGCTGTTTGCCTAGCCCTTTTCAAAGGACTGGATATAAGTGAGTCCAAAGAATATCTTCTGAGAGCGAGTCCAAGGATCTTAGCTCGCTGAACGCCATGCTTACTTAATGGTGTTTGCGGATGAACCCAATGACCCGATAAGAAAGCGGGCTCAGCGTGACGGATTAAAAATAGGTCAAGATTAAGATTTTGTAGATCCATTGATGAAATCATCCTTCAGCTGTAAAGTCGATCGAATTAAGGTTCATCTGACGAGGGGAATAATCTTACCGGCTTATTTTTCTGGGGAACAAAAACCACAATTTGGACTCAAGTATATCAATCGGACCATATTAATGATTTCATCCTCGTGCTTTTCCCGATATTGATTCGTTTCGAGCACGCGCCTCATCAAGGATCTTTTGAGCTGCGCGGAGGTGTTGTTTTATTGTCAGCTGAGTATAGGATGGAGTCGGTGATGCTAATAGTTGCATAACTCCGGAAATTCGGTAATTATTTCTAAGGAGAGAATCGATCAGTTCCCGATCAATTGACGGAAAAAGAAATGTAAAATGAATTATATTCTCAAAAGAAAAAACATAGCGCTCCCACAATTCCGACTGCTTGGGAAGATTTCTGATCACTTCTTCACGCCTTTTTTTCCAGTTCTCAGAGATCCCTTCTCTTAAACGATCAAGGAATTGATCAAGTAGTGTCTCTTCCTTGATGACTGTCCGCATAGTATGCATGATCGCCATGGGATAATACGGAACCGCGTCTTGAACCGAATAATAGTCACGAACGTGCGTAGTAGAAAACGTAAAAGGAACGAGAAGAAAGAATCCGCTGGCGGCACCTATAATTTCCTTGGAATCAGCATCCTCAAGCCAAATTGAAAAAAGTCTTGCGCTCCGCGGATCTATGTCAGGAATATCTTTTGACCAAGCATGTAGATTAGTAAAATCAATAACCCATGGACCAAACATTTCGAATATCTTTGAAGTATCAACCTCTCGATCACCAAAATATCTCTCAATAGCGCTAGCTTGGTCGAATCTTATCATCCTTTCAAGATCGATTGGGTCCTCTCTGCCGTCATGTATTATCAAGTTCAGACTTTGGGGTGTTCTTTTCATTGTATCCAACCGTAGCAAATAATCAATTCGTATTTAGAGAGCTCAGATCAGTAATCTGTTGCCCGATAGGAAGAGGGATGCAAAATTATAAGGATGGGCAAAGACGTATTTAGGTTTTGGTCATAAGTATCAATGCAATAACAGGCACATGGGTCATATGATCCGTCTAAAAATAAAGAAAAAGGATTGATTGAAAAATCAACCAATCTAGGGAAGCTACTCAACGCTTACGTCGAAAAATTCAAGCTTTTCCACCAATGGGACATCTATCAATAGCAGCCCATTTTTATATATGGCGTTAATGTTCTCTGTATCTATTGGCCGGCGAAAATCGAAGCGACGGTTGTATTTGACCTTCTCCTTTCCCGAGTCTTTATCTTTGTAGGTAGTTCCGATTTTTAAATGGTTGTTACTCGCCTTGATGCGGATATTTTCTTTTTCAATTCCTGGCAGTTCGATATTAAATCGGTACAAGTTTTTATCTTCGTCGTAGTCGTATGTAGCTCTGGGTTTAAACCATCGTTGTTTACGTGCCCAAACAGGTGGAGCACAATAGTATCTAGGGTAATGCATAATTTTTTTCACCTTTTGTTAATAAAATGGTCGTGTGAGTAGATATTATTAGATCCTTTAAAATGACCTAGTCTAAGGTAAAACTCATAAATAAGGTGTAATTTCGAATTTCCAAGTGAATCCAATTAGAATTTAGGACAGAATAGTCTGCTTGACAGGCAGAGAGTTCCTACCAACGTTATATTGCGAAGATGATTGTTAGTATTGGGAATCTTGGTACTTCTTCATCAACGGGACATAGGATCTACGTGACGAAAAACTGTGCATTTTTCGGTGTCTCTGAAGAATATAAGAGCCAAAAATAGCTTCTCCGTAATAATATGACAGAATCTCCCTTCTCGCCTCCTTTAAAGTAAGTTCAAAAATGACTACTCTAGGGTTGTATAAGGATCATCTAGTGATCTATGGTGATTTTATTGACACTAACTCTACGAGTTAAAGAAATTCTATCCTGGTACAGCTCTGAGAATCCAGGAACGATACGTAACTTAGCTAGAATGTTAAATTTCGGAACTCTGGCAGGTACAGGAAAATTCGTAATATTACCCGTGGATCAAGGATTTGAACACGGACCTGCTCGTAGTTTCGCTCCGAATTCAATGGGATATGATCCGCTTTACCATGCAGAATTGGCTTTGGATGCTGGTTGTAATGCGTATGCGGCTCCGTTAGGTTTCATAGAATCCGTTGCTCGTGAGTATCCCGAACTGCCGCTTATCTTGAAACTCAATAATGCTGATTCTCTTTACACGTCGCCTGATCCCGTCCCTGCGGTTACCGCCTCTACTGATGATGCCTTAAGGTTGGGGTGTTGTGCCATCGGTTATACGATATATCCGGGTTCAGCATTCCGAAATGAAATGTATGAAAAACTCCAATACCTGACTCAATCAGCCAAAGAAGTAGGTTTAGCCGTCGTTGTTTGGAGCTATCCGCGTGGCAGCGGCATCACGTCAAGGGAGGGTGAAACGGCCATTGATGTGGTTGCATATGCAGCCCAAATTGCGGCACAACTAGGGGCAAATATCATCAAAGTAAAACCTCCGAGCTCCTTCATTTATCAAGAGGCCGCTCGAAAAATCTATGATGAACAGAACATTCCCATCGGTACACTAACAGATCGAGTAACACACGTATTACAAGCTGCATTTAACGGTAGACGGATTGTTATCTTTTCTGGCGGCGCAGCCAAAGGCCGAGAAGAAATTTTGCAAGAAATTCGTGAAATCCACAAGGGTGGTGGTTTCGGATCAATTATAGGGAGAAATTCCTTTCAACGCCCAAAAGAAGAAGCTATATCTCTTCTCAATGAGATAATGGAGATTTACCGAACCGCCTAGAAATTTCCATCTTTAGATGGGCAAGGCGATTCGCCTAAGTCTGCTAAGGTTTAGCTTACCGTCCTTTGAAAAAATACTCTTGCAACGTTTACAACAGTTAAACCAAAAGCTGCTTATCTTGGCTTATTTACATTGCCTTTTCCTAGTTGCCCCTTTACTTTAGAAATCGACTCCCGATTCAACAGTTCATTAAATCAAGATACCCTTTACCTTTTCATAGAAGCTAACCGATAGACAAGTCTCCTAATCGCATACATTCTCTATTCCCTCAGCATCAGATCTTGTCAAAAGGAATCAATCGTTCGATAGTGGTATTGGAATTACTTTTAAAGCAATCTACGAATGCTGTACTCGGATGCGATAAAAAGGAACCTGAGATGGGATATTGGCTGAACAAATAGATCTCGATCGAAATGCAGGTAATTTGGAACTTTCAGACCTCACGATCGAGAGACGTGAATATCAAATAGCTGCAACCAAAGAAATCATTGACAATCTATCCAATTCAGTCCTATTGAACTACCCGTATGGAACAGGCAAGACGATTATAGCATTATTGACTTTTTTAGCTCTTAGGAAAGAGTACCCTAGCGCACAGTTTGTTTTCACTTCTGCTCGAGAGGCAGCTGCGCTCCGTTGTCGTCAAGCGTTAGAAATGGCAAAGGAATTCGGGTTTGTGGGTAAATTAGGGTATCTTTTGGATCCAAAAGGAGGAAAGGGATTAAGTCTTACTCAGCGAGTCAAAATGTTCAAAGCAAGCACAGTGATTTTCTGTCCAATCACAACGCTGATGAATGAAAGATTTCAAATCAAAAGTCGACTTAATATTGATATTCTTTCCTCTGTGCACCTTATGGTGATCGATGAAGCGACAGATGTGTTGGCTCGGTCAGTAACGGGATTTCGTCTTTCCAAACACTTTGATGAAATGTTTAGGGTGAGAGCGAAAGTTAATCCATTTCCTATACTTGCTCTGACAGGAAGTCGCGATCAGACACGAATCCAGGCCATTCTTCGCTATATCGGAGATTCTTCACACTTGATGCAAAAGATGGAATTGTCTCCATACGAAACAATTACCAGGATCCACCAAATAGTGAGGAATGACTATATCAATTCAGATCAATGGATATCCTCTGCCATGGCAAAGCCAATAGCCAACATACAAAACATCCTAAGTCCCAAATTAACAAGACTTGAAATAATTAAGATGTCGTATGGAGGAGTTTTGGATAGGCTTCAATCTTCCTCTGGACAATTTCCCATTAAAATCGGAAATTATGAAATTTCTGACGATAAAGCCAGACAAGAAGCTATATCTGCGTTCATTCTACTCTTCAAGCTTCTTCATGCTAGGTTACTGTTATTAGAGTCAACCCCAGGGGAGTTTTTGAGGTATATTAAGGACGGGGGAAATCAGGAAATCTTTGAGGATCTAATTCCGCTAAGCTCGGATATCATTTCCCATAGAGCCGAATTTACACCTTTCGATAATCCCGACGATCGTAAACCTAGGGGATTAATACATCCAAAGGTGGAACGGGCGATAGGTATCATCTATGATCATCTGACTCGGGGGGCCAAAATTTTACTGTTTTCTCGATATATTGCGTTAGGAGAACAACTTAATGCGCTCTTACAAGCTTTAAAATTTCCAGGGGTCAAGTTTCTATCAGGAAAAACCCCGGAGGAGACAAGACGGATTATTATCGACCAGTTTCGAAAAGAGGATGTAGATGTATTGATCTTTACCCCAGTGGGAGGTAGAGGGTTAAATTTAGGTGAGGCTGATGTTGTTGTTCATCTGGATGTAACCAGCAATTTAGATGATATGACTCAGCGTAGAGAACGGGCAAGGGGCTGTATGGAATATGTACTTGTTCTGATGCAGACAAGTGAAGAAGCCAAAGTTCTAGAGTACCAAAAATTAACAGGTGCAAGTGTAGATAACACTAGAATGCGTTCCTAGTGTTTTATGATTGTTTCAATGGTTTTATCCTTGATTAAGGTTAACTGGAGATGAAGGATAGGGGGACAAGGTGATCCTCCACTCATGGAGTAACCTAGCTTCATATAAAGAGATTTGTAAGATCCCTATAAAGCTAGTTTTAGGATAATACGGTTAGTCTGATAGGTTCAACTTTCTTATAATCTTTCAATAAAATCTTCAGTGGATCTTCCTTCTCCATCGTTAGCGAGATGGGGATTTGGAAGAGTCTCTTATTTTCTTCAAGAAATGGAATGAGTAGGTTCAAGTCGGCCTCTTGAATACTTGATAGCTGGCCACCATTCAGTTGGTCGGTATCCACTTTATCCTCTGGATCACGAACATAGATCGCACCCCCAGATGCCAAGGAGAACAAATTGCTGCCAGGATAGGGAGTATCGAGTGATTCCAATTCCCCCAATCCGTTAAACTTGATACCATTTAGAATAACAAACCCTCCGCCCTCCAAAGGGTCTCCAGCCATGAAGGATTCCGCAAGGTAATCCAAACATGTACCGTTTATTATAACACGAGGTTTTCCCACAGCATTGATCAGAGGTCGTCCTGCAGCGTTACCCAGAACATAGGCTTCCCCTCCCTTAGCACCATACATGAAAGTTTGACCTACATCACCGTAAATGACGACTTTGCCCGCTTTCATTATGTTACAGACCTGATCTTGTGCACTAGTATGGACATAGATTTCAGCTCCGTCTAGACCAGATCCCAGATAATCTCCTGGATTTCCATAGACATCTATTCGAAATCCGTGAGAATTTGGACCCAATCCGCATCCACAAAATCGCTGGCCTCGCCAGTCAAATGTGTACACACGTTTCCAGCCCAATTTATAAGCTTTGACGATATATCGGGCCGCAGATTCATCTCCTTCGGCAGGGAACTCAGACGCATCCATGATTAAAGCTGTTTCATGTGAAGACGGACGTCTCAAATAAGTTCGCGATTTCCAGTCGAATCGAGTCCAGGATTGGATTGAATCACGATCTATTTTAGGAATCTCTCGAAAAATCTTTGAAATAGTGGTTTCAATAGTATCCCTGGCCTTCCCGTTCCTGCCAAAAGGGGAGAGATGTAAGCTGTCCAGTAACGAAGTTAATAGGTGGATCGAGTTCTGCATTCGCTTCTCTGACCCCGTTGTTTGATTAAAAATGCTTGTACAAAAATCGAACAGAGTCGGAGACTGATTTAACTCAGTTCGGTTTTCCAAAACTTGATTTAGAGAAAATCGGGAGAGGAAAGTGGAAAGATTGTCAAACGTAATCCGAGGCTTTCGGGCATCAATTGGTCTGCCAAACTTATCGGTACATATCAGCTTCATCTTTCCATCTTTCAACTTATGAATGGTGTAAACAAATGCTCCTCCGTCTGTATAACTGCCCCCTCGTGCATTCCAATAAATATCAGCCTTGGCTGCAAACCTAGAATCAGTCTCAGCAAGGCTTCGGAGCAAGGCATCAATTGCCTGACGCTCCGAAGCAATTATACCTATTTCCTCTTCATTCTGTTGCAGAGCAAATACCTGGGGACGAAGCATCGAGGTATCTGTTATTCCGATTAATTCGATGTTTCCTGTCTGAGGTTTTGACCTACCGACAATGAAAAACCAAGGGCCGTCAGGGGAGCCATGAATATGTGTAGTTTGGAGTTCACGGTAAATTCGCTTTCTATCCTCGTCGAGCATTAAAAAATCTCTTTCCATGGTGGGTGCCAGAGCTTCTAGCACGTATTCCAGGGGGTATTTGTAGATTCGATCCCACAAATCAAACAAATAGACTGCAACTTCCGTATCGGTAAGAAATAGAGGGTATATATTGCGTTGAGCTAAATATTCTGAGACCGAATGATAATTCGAGAAATCTCCATTGTGTACGAGCGCCTCATGCAACCCAATGAAGGGATGGGCACCTCCAGGATGCCACACGGTTCCTTTAGTCGGGTATCTATGATGGCCGATCCAAATATGGCCGGAGTTGTTCAAGAGTTTGTAGTATTGAATCGCCTGATGACCATAACCTACAATTTTGAAGACCAGCATGTTTTTTCCATGACTGAGTACAAATGCTCTTTTTTCACCCAAGGACGCGTAAAACTTCTTATTCAAAGCATACGAGTTTTGGTAGACAAATTCGTCCTCAATATCTTGATCACTTCCATTTAATCCGTGTTTATCCTTGAAATCAACCAGTATTTTCTTATTAACCCTACAGAAATAGCGATAAACACGCGGGGGTGCTATTTCTAACCCTATTTTCTGAAAATCATCAAGTGAGTCAACCCATCCCTCCGAATGAATGTCAAAAAAGGGGATTATGAACTCCTCTTCCAGTTGTGATTTACAGCTTACTTCTAGAAAGGCAATTTGAAGGATATAATCATTGTCAAGTGTCTTCTGAGAGATGCCAAGTTCTTCGGCTGAAAGGCCAAGTATAGCTACGCCGCCACCCTTACCATTTCCTCGATTCTTCATCTGAATTAGTGCGTTCAAAAGGTGAAATCCTTTAATTTGGGTTGAACTGGCCACCCCAATAACTCCACATCCTCCTTCAGCAACTTTTTTCTTTGAAATCTCGGAATTTTCAACGAGAGAAGACCTGGATTTCAATAGGTTCTCTATTAATGCCAATCTAGCCACCACGGTAAACCAACAAATCAGTCCGGCCCCTTAGCTCACGAATCGACTTCATATCATAAAAAGATAGCAAACGCCGCCATTGAATGGCCCACGAGTTGTATAGGTTAACAATACGCTGTGCCCCCCAGTTTGGATCTATTAATAGGGAGAGTTCGGGATCAGTCGTTGTAATACCGATCTGACAGCCACGGCCCCGCTCACAGTTTCCGCAATGTGTACATCCAACGGCCACAGCCTCCGCTGTTCCAATAACGCAGCCATCTGCACCTAAAGCGATTGCCTTGGCAACATCATATGCTGTTCTAATCCCCCCGCTGGCGATAAGGACGATTTCGTCTCTAACTCCCTCGGATTTCAGATATTTATGAACAATTGGAATAGCATATTCAATAGGCATTGCGATATTCTTTTTTGCAATTTCGGGAGCAGCTCCCGTCCCACCATAGGCACCATCAATATGAAAAATGTTTGCTCCAGCATAATAGCTTCCTATAGCTACCATGTCAATGTCTCCTGGAGTTGAAACTTTAACTGAAACCAACGCTGCGGGATTTATGGTTCTAATCCAATCTACATGCTTTTTGTGATCTTCCACAGAGTAAACAGAATGAAAAGGGAAAGGAGAATATAAAGTGGTAAAAGGTATTGATTCACGCATTTTCGCAACCATGGAGGTTACCTTATCGGCTAAAAGATGCCCACCCAATCCCGGTTTCGCCCCTTGAGCATATTTAAATTCAACTACCCGTGCATATTGAACTGTTTCCTCTCGTACTCCAAATAGGCCAGTTGCAACTTGAGTAATAACGTGATCCCTAAAGGGAACTAATATTGGGGGATATCCACCCTCTCCAGTTGAAGTAAAAGAGCCAAGTCGTTGCGCTGCAATTGCCCTTGCCAACATGAAATTCAAACTGACTGATCCTAATGACATCCCTCCGCCATACACAGGGATTAAGGATCGGATTGATGGCCCCTCATTTCTAAGGTTTAACGGGATCGAAAGGTCAATATTCTGAGTTGCAGGCAGATCTGATGTTTTAATCTGACTTAAGGCCTTAAACTCAAGCCTATCGAATCCCCCCCCAGAGTATCCAACCTTATATTCGAGTCCGGAGTCGGGAGGTGTTCCAGTCATGGCTTGGTGGTATGTCGCCAGAAGGAGCTCCATTGTCCATCTTTTATCGCCTAATCCCAAGGAAAGGCCATACTGCAGAGTAGGTAAAACCGACAATCCTTCTGAGATCATTTTTGCATGTTTTTCAATCTCTACGGATTTATCCCCTAGCAATATCAGCAAAAGCCTCCTTTTCCAGATCTTCATTGAACATGGCTCGACCAGCGTCCCCACGAAGTCGTCTCACATCTCGTATCCCCATAGCCGATAGAATCTCTATTAGCTGGTCATGCCACGAAGCCATTAGGTTTATCAAGCGCTGTTTACCCCATTCAATAGGAAAATTCTCTTTCTGAACGCGTCCTGTTTCTCCTGTTGAACATTCCCCTTTAAATTCACACTGCAAAGCAACCAAAATTGAAGTATCGATGGCTACTAGATCCGCTCCACAGATAATAGCTTTAGGAACGTGTTCCGCCAAGATGATTCCACCACTGGCTATAACGGTTATTTCGTCCCTCATTCGCTCCCTAATTAAGTCTAGATGAACTCTCCTCAGTAAATCC
This sequence comes from Candidatus Heimdallarchaeota archaeon, assembly GCA_048881705.1. Classification (GTDB taxonomy): domain Archaea; phylum Asgardarchaeota; class Heimdallarchaeia; order Hodarchaeales; family Hodarchaeaceae; genus Hodarchaeum. The sequence goes on from JBHLSH010000003.1 coordinate 72,099, forward strand.
ATTATAAATAGTGAATTTGGGCTCTTAAACTGTTTTCCGTGATAATTAGCATACAGATGTAACGAATCTATACCTCTTCTGGTAAGATCAATTGCCCTGGCGGTATTCATCTCATGTTTTTCAAAAGGAACTCTTACAATGATCAATAATCGGTCATACGAGGATTTAATTTCTTCATAATTCCATGAGGGGTGGAAATCCAGTTCGACTGCCTGAAAACCTTCCAGATCAAGAGTTTCGGTTTGACGAAAGTCTTCGTACTTTATCAGGGGAATAAGAGAGGATCTTAAAGCTTTTAATTCTCTATTAGGATTGGAAATACGTTTAATAAACATAGTTCCGATTTGTTCACTTGTTTCACTAATGCTTTCCTGAACTGATTGCATATTAAGATTTGAGGGCAGATGATCAAAGATAATAGGTAAAGGAATTGTTAATGTCTTCGATGGATTGATAATTCTTCCCTGCCTAATTTTCAGATAGGCAGGCTTTCTTCCAAGGTTTACCAACGTAGAGATATATTCTCGTCCATGAACACCGTCTCTGGTTGGACGAACAATTTCAGACATATCTGTCCACATACTATCCCACCCAGCTCCTGCAAAACTGCCCTTGTACCCCATCCCTTTAATCGGAATTTTACCTGTTTCTGCTTCATAATTTATCGTTGCTATCGGGCTAATTGATAACCTCTCTGGATCCTCTCCGCTCCAGTACGAATCAGCGAAGGAAGTATACGCCTTGTTACGCTCTACGCTACAAAAGCCAGGAAACTCCTGAACGCAGCGATAACAGCCCGTACATAACTCTTTTCGTGGTGAAAATCCACCAAGATGTCCGTCAAAAACCCCATAAATACAAGGTCTGCTTAAAAGCGCTGCTCTATACTCTTTCTTAAACAGCAGCTTTGTATTATAATGTAGAGCTTCCTTAATCAACATCTTGGCCAACCCAGTCTTTTTCACGTGTGGGATAAACGGATGGGGTTGTTTTTTGCGCGATGGTGCCAAAACTGGCTCAAGATGTAGTCTTGCGTCATTTTTCGACGATTTTACTTCCGTAACTTTTCCAGGCTGTTCTACCAACACTTTAAAGCACTCTGGAACTGGCATTAATAGTTTGGTTTTTTCTATAAAGAATTTAAAAAGTTGACTTATCGATCCACGTCGAAAACAAATTTCTGATAGTTTGGTTTTTTCATTGGAAAATTAATTGGATATTTGCCACTCTCTTTATTTTTCTGAAACCAATCCCTGCTAATTTCACCCCATATTGTTCCTTCCCATCCAAAAACAAAGTATCCAATGAATAACTTATATAGACTGTTGTTAGCGCATATTAAAGTAGATTTAACATTCTATTAAGGTCGTGCATGCGTTGACTTCCTTTTAAGACCAGCCTAGTAATAAAGGGTTCTCGAAAGCCTAGTCGCTTTGCGGTTCATAAGATTTCTGGGAAACCCGAGACAAGAGAAGGTGGTTAAACCACGGAGGTAAAGCTACTTGCTCTACTCGGTCTCCATTAGGTAGATATGGCTTGAGATCCAAAATAGGAGTCCCATCGTAAGCATCAATTGAATCAATATAAACTAGATTATCCTCTATGCATAAGATCTTAACTAATGTCATACCTATAGGATTAGGCCTGTTAGGAGACCGAGTTGCAAATACTCCCATCTCTTGGGGATCATTATGCTGCTTTGTTACACGTGGAATAACCTTCAAAACGGTCCGTGCATTTGGCGTGTCTCTTCTGTGAATCCACCATAGAACAAAGACATGTGATATCATTTCCAGACGAAATAGTCCCGATTTATATTCTGGGAGGATTTCCAAAAAAGCTTGGTTTTCTGTATGCCGAATCCTACCAATTGGATGGAGTTTAAATGTTCGCTTTTTAGCCATCTATCCATATCTCCTCAGGTCGCGAAAGGCGAATTACTTTTAGTATCAGACCGTGTGCATCGTTTTTTAACCGTAACGCCACTTCATAGGTTTCTTACCCTCCCCCCTCACGAGGTTGGATTAGATAGCCTGTAACAAGAATCCCTTATGATGTGAGATTAGATTTCATCTTTTTTGAATGGAGTTCCGCAATCTCCACAGAATTCTGCATATAAGGTCAGTTGTGAAGCACCACACACGTCACAAATTTCTGATGGTTTTTCTAAAGTTTCTTGAACTTTAATTCTAGATACGGAATCAGCTGCGGCCAAAGGCGCTCCTACTCGAAAAATGAAGAACGAAATTATTCCCATCAAGGGAAATAAGAGTAAAACCTCCATTATCATTTCTAGGAATTCCTGGTAAATCCCAAACTGTTCTAAAACGGCCGGGATAAGCATAATAATGACATTTCGGCCGCCTTCTATTATTGCGAATACCAGAATCAACCATAACACAGGCAATAGACGAGACCTTCTAATATTTACATCCTTGAGAATAAGCAGCCAAGTTGGTTGGGGTCCATCGGAATCCCAATAACGTTCGATTGTAAACAAAACTCCAACGAACACCAAAAAACCGACAAGAATTCCAATCAAGAGCCAATATCCCGCCAAAGTAATTATGAATCGATCATTACTCTGAATAGCAAGCGTTGACAAAGCCAAAAAGCCGTTGGAAATTCCGTGCAATACAATCGGGTAAAGGACGTTTCTTGTTCTTATGTAAATATACCCAAACGCGACCCCGCTGGCAAAGATAGAGGCAAAATTAAGAGCGGCATAATGGAGGGAATTTTGAAATAGATCTAATGGTGTATGAATACTTGCAAATAGCATACTGGAGAGAATGAGGATCCAGAAGGTTCCAAATCCACGGCGTTCAAGAAAGGGAATAAGTGTTCTACGGAAAATTAACTCCTCTGCGATCGATGCGCCGATGACGATGACAACAATGTAAAGAAAAATATAAGGCGGAAAATCAGCTAGTTCCGCAGTTGGGCCCAAGCCTCCAGTACTTATCTGGAAGGTTTCCGTTATGGAGGTGCCAAGTTGAGTCTGGAGAATCCGATCAATTAGGGTTAGGCCTGCAACCAAAAAAAGGAGAAGTAAAGTATATACGAAATATAGGCTCCTCCAATGGTTTCCCGGGGGCATTCTTACGTCGTCTGGTTCAATTGCCTCCTTTCGTGACATTAAGATATACAGCGAAACTGCTCCAACTTGAGAAAACAGAATTAGGATTAAGTTTGCTATTGGTTGGTAGGTGCTGGAGTCAATTTGTAAAATTTGGAGGAAAAAAAATGCCAGAAAACTTGCCCCAGCCACTCCTCTAGATATATCAAGGAAAAGGAGGAGAACTAGGACTACTGCAAAGGGATAAATCAAATCCCTCCTTAAGATTGAAACAGACGTAGGATCTTCCAAGAGTAACCAACCTATTGAGGTTGGTAATATAATAAATTTTTTTTATTTTAAAATGTAAATATTCGTTTTAGAAGTGTTGAGTTACTCTGTATTTCCTCCTAACCTTGTTCCGCAAAACACGCAGAACGATGCGTTTGGTAGCACATTCTGGTTACAAGTCGGGCAGCGGGGCTCTTGTTTTATTATCTCCGTGAAGTTGGTTCCACAAAAGACACAGAAGGTCACCCCTGGAAAATTTCGCTTTTTGCAGTTAGGACAAAGAATGGGCTTTCCGGATTCTGACTGGAATGAGACTGCTTTTGGCTGAGTGGAATGGCCAGAGACAAATGGCGAAAAGATCGATGGTGAAATCCAATCTGGTTCCGCTATCGGGTGAGTCATACGGAATATAAAATACAATAAAGCTGAAATCAAGATCCAAAAATAACCTGTTTCAATGATTAGCTCCAAGAGGGTTCTTTCTCTGCTTATTGGACCCAGAAAATCAAAAATGATGCTAAACACCAAGTCTCTTCCCCCTTCGATCAATACGAATCCTACCATCATTATGAGAACGGGAAGAAGCCGTTTATCTCGATACTTAAAATCCGTAATGATTCTCTTCCAAGTCGAAGGCTCCTTCGATGTTCTGAAAAAGTCAAAAAGCAACCAAAAGAAAACACAACCCCCAATTAGAAGTGAAACCAGCAGAAAATAGCTGAGAATACTCATAAGGATGAAATTTCCTGATTCCAAAGCAATCAGACTAAGGCCGGAAACTCCATTGGAGAGTCCATGCATGATCATCGGATAAATCACCTTCCTGGTTCTAATATACAAATATCCGAGAGTAAGACCCCCGGCAAAAGTCCCCAAAAAGTGAACCAATGTAAAACGAATGGTGCCTAATAAAAGATCGGAAGGTGTATGAATCAATGAGAACATGAAGGACGATATCACAAGTGTCCAAAACATTCCCAGTCCCCGTCGCTCTAAAAGAGGAATTAAGGTTCGTCTGAAGATCAATTCCTCAGCCAGAGCAGCACCAAATACAAGTACCCCAAAAAAAAGGAGGTAATAGATGGGAGTCGCCAAGAGATCGGGTGTCGGAAATATCTCTTCATAGCTACTAACATTTTCTCCCAGTGGTTCAAGAAGGAGGTCTATGAAATATAAAACACCTAGTAAGAATGAAATATCAAGAGCAAATACGTAGTATAAAACCTGTAAAGGATTATGTTGCGGCATTTGTTTCTCTTCAGGTTCCACTTTGTTGGTCCTTTTGAGGAATAAAAACATCAGAATGCCGCCAAGTTGAGCAATTATATTAATTGCAAGGTTCAGTAACGTCGCGAGACTCGCCTCCAATTGAAATAAATTAAGTAGGAGCATTGTTACAATTCCAAAAGATGCCAGAGTTCCTGCCAGGTCAAAAAAAGATAGCATCAATAATACAACCGCAAAAGGGTAAAGAAGATCTTTGGTATCGACCATGCCTTCCTTATGTTGGCTGTCTGATAAGGTTTCCATACTTATTTCATTTTCATCTTTCATCTATAGTTTCCTACCTATCTACGGGATAAAAAACGTACCCAGGAAGAAAGCACCCATGGCAATCCACAGAGACCAACGGGTGTATTTTCGTGCCTTTTTTCCTCCAAGTTCTTTCTCAGTTAGAATTGTATAAGATGTTAATCCTAAGATCAAGGTTAAAATCACCAGTAAACTCCAGAAGACAACGTTTTCGTAAACTAAAAGACCGATGAGAGTAGCACATATTATTGCCACCAAAAAAAGACCGCTTGCAATCCATCCTGCCTTAACTGGACCAATTCTAACCGGTAGAGATTTCAAATTGACTGATCTATCACCTGCAAGGTCTTGGATGTCCTTTACGATTTCTCTACCGGTAGCGAGGAAAAATGTTACAACAATCATTAATCCGCACGCTAAGAGAATAAAGTCTTCTGTTGGATTTAGGAGGAAAAAACCTGTGAAAAGCGGCGATACATAACCTATTGACACCCACATGTTTCCGATAAAGCCCGTTTCTTTTAATCCCAAGTTATAAAATACTCCTACAAGTATAAAGATTATGGTAAATCCAAGTAAAGCAATGGTTACATCATAAACAATAACAAGAATGGATATAATAGCAGTTGACATAACAAAAAAGGCAATACTCAAATTTTTAACGTATTGAGGACTGAAGGCTCCTCTAGCTATGGGTCGATCGTACCTCTCATTGGCAATGTCTGTCTCAACATCAAAATAGTCGTTTATACTTTCAATAGCTGATGCCAAAAGCAGAGTTGCAATTATTCCCAGAACAAGGCCATCAAGTGGTAAAACTCCGTTTTTAAACATGAAATCAATAAAATTAGGGGAATTTCCCCTCAAGACGTATACAATAAATCCTGCAGCCAAAACTGCAATGACACTCAAGATCCCCAAGGAAAATCTGAAAAGATCAAGATAATCCTTCGTTCGTCCGTACGAAGGAATCGAATTTTCATTCAACATTTCGTTAATCACTCCGACGAGAGATAGTAACTTTAACTTTTCCCTTCCGTTTTGTAACGAGTTGTACTAATTGGCGAGATTCATCAAATGAATATTCTCCTTCTGACGTTTGCACTTGAAATCCGTTTGGATATTGAATTCTTGGGACAAAAATCTCTGTTACAAGTTTAGAATGCCCTTTACTTGTGAAAACATAATTAAAAATCCCTTTCTTCTGATTAAAACTCATTTCCAGTGGGGTTCCCGCTGTTCTCTGTACATAAGGTCGAGAAAATCCTAAAATTGCTCTTCCGCCGCTGTTGATGTTTAAGGGATCATTCCGTTGATCCCGACTGAAAATCGACAGATCTTCCAGGTTCCATTGATCACCCCATTCGTTGGAATTATCAGATGTATAATTCCATATGGTGGAATGAAGCAGCAAACGATCTATCGCATCATAGTACATCGTCAAGGCTTGAATGTGCTTGTTATAATTGCCCGTCCGATAAGCTTGTTTATTTTGGAGATCGAACGGAACCCCAAATTCGCCTAGAAGGGTTGGAATGCCATCATGAATTCGTCGAGAGATTTCCTTATGGCTTTTTAGATTATTATGGTACATTTTCCTGATATTACGTGGTAAGAAGACTGGTCTTCGGGTAGAAACATCAATATTCACCCATGGGTTAAACTGCTTGGTAAAGAGGGTGAAGCCATCATACCAATGGGACGCATTTACCACGTTCTTTGGGTCTGAGTCCTCCCAAACAAGCTTGTGATGCGTCAGTACCTCCCGGCTTATGAAAATTGGAATTTCCGGCATTATTCCCCGAACGGAGTCCGTAAAGTCACGGATGAAGGGTTTAAGGAAATTATTGAAGAAATCTATTGGAATTCCATCTTGAGTTGCAAAGAATGTGGGATTCAATAACCGTGGGGTTCCGTCATTCCTTTCCTCCCATATACCCTCCTCTTGCCAGATATCCCTACGGCCTTGTAACCAAACTGATATTTTATCAGGATTTACGATTTCTTTTCTAACTTCTCCCATACCCAACCATTTACGACCATAAACTGAGATCTCTCGGGAATGACCTCCCGCCGTTATCATCGCCTCATATGCGGTTGGAGCCAAACCTGGAATCACTAGATCGGGTAAACGGTTTAAATTGGGGTTTCCAATAAATCCCCTGCTCGGTTCATTAAGGGGCTCCCATCCCAGAATGTGGTTCATGTCCTTACAACGTTTGACCAGTTGCACAATCGATTGTATGAAATGTTTTTGGAGATAGCGCTGAATGTTATCACCCTGAATCCGTATTTTGGGCGCAAAAGAACTTCCACCAAAAAATAAAGAAAACATTGTTGCAGGCGCGAATAAATTATAATTGCTTGCCCACGACATGGCTTTATATCGGTCTGGGAAGCGATACTGCATTAAGTGCGCAGCGTTGGTTTCCTCAAATTTTTTGATATCTAACCCTGCTGTTTCGAACGTCCAACCTGGTGCGCCATCGCCCCCTGACATTCGAGCCCAAACATCTTGGTGAGGATCAATGAGAATATAGAAATCGTGGTCACCAGCCAAACTCAAAAGTTCTTCAATATATTCTAAGTAGTCCTTATCGTATTGTCCGGGGCCAGAATGTTCAATAGCTTCCCACGTGATTAAGAATCGGATGCAATTGAATCCCCAGTGCTTCAACCTCCGAAAATGCTCTTCAGCTTTGTTCAAAGGAAAGGGCCTATTTACAAAGGACACCTGTCTATGATCGCGGAAATCAGTCGCAATGTGCGTTGCCCCACTTGGAACCGTGGGAACCTTGCTACTACCTCCCAAGTTAACGCCCCTGAGTAGAATTTTTCGCCCTTTTTCATCGACAAACCAGTGTCCTTGTATTTTCATCATTAAATCGTTTCATAAGAGAGAGAAGTGAGTTTTATCAACATTTCTAGTCTACTTGAAAAAACAGATATGGCAGATTTAGCAAAATCGACTAAATAATGGGAATTCCGGCTCAATTTCCCTGACGTCTTGACTTGATGATAAATTTTAAATGTCTCCCGCCATGGGTGGCAAAAATTTCAAGGTATTGATCTAACGTCAGGCTACCGATTTCAGGATGCACGAGAGTCCGAGTCCAGTCCTTTTCATCCAATTCTTTCAATACTTGGGTGATACGCTGATGCACTGAACGAATCATCGCCAAGGATAGTTCGATATTCTGCTTATAATCTGGTAGCTCAGCCCATGCAGATTCATTATACGGTTTGATGGTTGGATTCTCTTCTGTCAAGGCCATCTTGATTCGAATATAGCTATTGAGATGTGAATCAGCTATATGGTGCACAACCTGCCTTAGGGACCATTGGACAACCTTTTTATTCAATTCGCCACTTGCAAGGCCTTTCACTACACTTTCTAATTCAGCGGGGAATATTTCAATCATTCTCAGGAATTCGGCTCTTTTCATCCCAATTCCTCCATTATTCCTGAATCATTTAATGTATGTTCTTAAACCGCGAGGACAAAGAAAAGCAATGAACCAACTCCCTAATTCAACTGATCATCACTTACTAAAATCCCGCGTCAAGCTCTTCAGTATTCCAAGAAACTATGGCTTCTAGAGGCCGCCATATTAGCTTGGACATAAAATAATCTAAATTCCTCATCTGAGACTCAGTACGAAAGTAATTTCATCCCACTCCTTCCAAGAGACAAAAAAAAACCGGATGAATGTACGAATATAAACCCAGAATTCTCCTCCAAACCTATTTGATTATCGAAATGAAGTGGTGTCTACTAGACAGGGCTAAATTTTGAATTTATTATAATGGTTTTATGGTACAGCTAGGCAGAAGAGAAGGATTTAAGTAATCCGGATTGATTAGTTTCGTTGGACTACCCAAATCCCCGGATTGAAATGAAGTCCCATAATATCTATGTGTACATGCATATTTTAACAAGTAAACATTTCAGGGTGGGGAATGTCAATGCTGAGTTCCTTCTACCCAAAAGGATAGCTTTCGTTTATCCTCTTCTGGCGAAAAAAGAACTGTTACCCATTTTCCAGGTAGTCTCATTTCAGAATAGAAGTGTATGAGTGAGTAAACAGCTTCAGACATTGAAAATTAAGTAATAACCGAATCAAGAGAGAATGAATCATGCCTGAACAACAAAGAGTATTTATCGCAGGCGGTAATACAACCCCCTTTGATTATCCACTTAATCTCCAAATCGAGGAAATGACTGCCAATGTTGTCCGCCAATTATACAAAGATGTTCCTGAATTTCACCTCAGGGATGTAAGAGATCACGGAATGGTGGTATATTCCCATTTTTCTGTTCATTTTAGTCACCAATTGACTGCATACTGGATTCTGCACGATCATCTGGGTCTGGTCGGTGTTCCACACTTTAGAATAGACAACGGAGGAAACACCGGTGGATCTGCCCTTTATGCCGCTTATGCCCTGATAAGAAGTGGGCTCGCAAACGTGGTACCAGTGATTGGTTACGAACTGATGGCCTCTGTCTCCCAATCCAAAGGGAGCGAATTCATTGCCATAGCGTCTGATACCAGATATGAAGCCATGTTAGGGGCAAATTATACCAATTACTATGCAGGTTTAGCCCGGGTCTTTATGGAAAACCACAACCTTTCTGAAGAGGAATTTGCCGAGATTGCGGTAAAGAATAAGAATAATGCTATGGCCACAGGTGAAAAAACGCAACATTTTCGTAGTATAGGCCGAAAAGTTACAGTAAACGATGTAATGGACTCTCGACTCATAGCTTATCCTCTGAAAAAACTAGATTGCTGTTTTATGTCCGAAGGGGCGGCTGTAGTTTTGCTTTGTAATGAAAAATTTGCGAAGCAATATAGCCCAGATCATTACGTCGAAATCACTGGTGTTGGCTTATCTTCGTGTACCATCCGTGCAGGAGATCGATATAATTTCCCTGGTTGGACCCAACGTTATGGTGAGGGATATCCTGGGCTTGGAGAATTCGGAGCCTGTCGAAGAGCCGCGGAAGTGGCTTTCGATATGGCTAAAATCCCATGGAAAAACTCTTACAAACATTTAGATGTCGCTGAAGTCCATGATGCCTTCTCAACATCCGAAGCCCAAATCTATAATGCGCTAGGTTGGTGTGAGTCAATGTCAGTCAAAGAGTTCATTCGTGATCGTCTTCCCATGATGGAAGGTGAAATTCCTACAAATCCTGGAGGGGGTTTGATTGGATACGGCCATCCTGTGGGAGCCACGGGGTTAATGAGCGCCATAGAATGCTATTACCAGTTGACAGGTCGGATACCCAAGGAGCACAAGTCTACGGATAACGAAGTTAAAGATGCAGAAGTAGGACTCGTTAATAGTCACGCTGGGACTGGAACCAGCATTTCCAATTTTGTACTACAAAGAGCTTGAGGTGATAATTATGGCAGATCATTTACATCCAACTCCATTCAATAAGGACTTTCGGTGGGATGCTTGGAAAGAGATTTCTACATTAGTCCCCGAGAAAGGATGGACATGGCAAAATGTCCGAACAGGTACCGCTGGAGGGACGGAGTGGATCGAACAGCAAATATACTTTGACATGTTGTACACCTTCCGCCTAGGCGCTTTGAGTCCCTATGCCAAGGGTTTACTGGAGGGGAAACTCCTCGGGACCAAGTGTCCGAATTGCGGCGATATCACATTCCCCCCAAGAGTAAATTGTTGGAATCTTGATTGTGATCTAATAAAAATGGATTGGGTCGAAATGCCAAGAACTGGGATCCTTCATGCATGGACCATTTGTGGTTTCGCTGCCAAAAGCGCCTTGAAGAAGTTACCATTTGTTCTAGCCTATGTTCTGATTGGAGATAGCAGAACAGCAATCGCAAATATACTACGTGTCGAGGAACCTTGGCATACAGAGACCGAAATGCCAGTAGTAGTCAAAATGGCGCCGAAAGAGGAAAGAGTGGGAAATCTTATCGATTTTTGGTTTGAACCGGCTCCAGATTGGAGACCTAGTCCAATGACACCAGAAAAAGAACGCATCAGACAGCTGTGTGAACCAGTTTATGCGTGGGTCGCTCAGATGAAATGATTTGAGCATCACGTATCATATTACTAGCTGTACCTATAAACGTAAGATAAAATTCATTAGAACAAACAGAGTTCCAGCCAATCCAATTCCTAAATCTGCCTGAATCAGTATCAATTGAAGGTTCTCTGGTAAGAAGGGGCCATTGGGCGGCTGATTTCCCGGGCTTTCATTGAGAAACTGTATTAACACGGTACAACCAGTAAAACCACAAATTAGATTAATAATAGTACATGTAGCATTATACACGTCGACTGGTTGTCCATGTACGAAAGGATGTATTGTCATTCCGTCCCAATAAAACATTTCAGTTACTGAATCATCAAGAAGATCTGTATAGTACGGTGAGATACAAAGATAATTGAAAAGAAAACACCAAATCTGATTCTAAGCCTTTTTTCATACGAATGAAGGAGATTGTTTTGACAGAAGTTCTTTTTTCTTGTTTCCCAGGACCCTTGCTTCAAATTCATCATAATAAGCTTCGAGATTGGAGTCTACGCTTGGAAAGCAATTTTTTAGGGCATTCTCAAAATCCTCAAACATGATAACACGCTGGCTGAAATCCTTTCTCAGTGCGATCATCACAGCTTCACGACACAAATTTTCCAGATCGGCCCCGGAGTATCCAGCTGTTCTTTCTGCAAGTGAATCAAGCAGGTGATCCCGGTCACCTTGAAATGGAATTTTCTTTGAATGAATATCTAGAATTTCTCGACGTCCTGATTGATCTGGGGAGGGAATAAGAATTAATTTATCTAACCTCCCTGGCCTAAGCAGTGCCAAATCAAGGGCGCCTGGTCTATTTGTGGCGCCTATAACAAAGATATCCTGTGTATCTTCTATCCCATCCAAGAGAGTTAGGAGCTGATTTACCGTCGCATCAATCTCTCGGCCGCCATCTGACTCGTCCCCTCCTCGTCGGGGAACCATAGCATCAATTTCATCAAAAAAAAGAATACAGGGCGCCAATTTTTTTGCCTTACTAAACAGCTCTCGGACAATTCGGGCAGATTCTCCAAACCAAACAGATAACAGTTCCGGACCCTTGATTGAGATGAATGATGCATCTAGTTCCGTGGCAATAGCCCTCGCCAGTAGCGTTTTTCCGTTACCAGGTGGCCCATAGAGAAGGATTCCTCTAGGAGGGGTGACACCCATCTCCTTCAAAACCTGTGGTTGATGAAATTGCCATTCAAGCTGTTCTTGCAGCAGATGTTTTATTTCAGTAAGCCCTCCGATGTCGGCCCAATGAACATTGGGTTTTAAAATGCGGGAGTGCACCGTACGAAGTGCTGAGGGTTCTACAGTTCGAAAAGCTTCTTCAAAATCCTCACGGGCTACTTTAATTTCCAGCATCACAGATGGCGGAATCGAGGTTCCCCAGAGATTAATTAATTCCGCATATCGAGCAACACAGCGCATGCAGGCTTCTTTAACAAGAGCAGCAATGTCCGTTCCTACATATCCAGTCATTCGATTTATGTACGACCTCAGATAATCTTCGGTAACATCATTTTCGAGCGGGACTGTTCGTAAATGAATATTTAGGATCTCTTCACGCTCCTGCTCCGATGGAACATTACATTCCACTTCGATATCGAAGCGACCTGGGCGTCGTACAATAGGATCTATATCATCGGCTGACTTGCAGGCTCCTAGAACAAATGCGTGGGTTCCCTTGAGAGTGTCCAGCCCTAAGGCAAACTGAATTGAAAATCTACGAACATATTCTGGTAAATTTAAATCCGGTGCTGGCGTGAGAGTATCCAAATCATCCAATATTAAAAGAGCTGGACTTTTCTGAGCTACTTTTTGTACATCAGCAAAGAGAGTCCGGATATTTTTCTCAGTAGGGCCCACCCCAGCAAAGAGGTTCGCTGGAATTCGAAATATTTCTGCCCCAGATTGGGCCATTTCAGCTGCTAACGTATCCAATAGTAAGGTTTTGCCCACTCCGGATCCCCCAACAAGAAGAATTCCATGCGGGGGATCTATATTTATTGCACTAAAGACCTCAGGTCTTCTGATGGGCGTGATAACCAACTTCCTTAGACGTCGGATTACAGACTTGAGGCCTCCAATACTCTCCCACGAAATGCTTTCCAATTCTTTAGAACTTGGTATAAAGGTTTTACTAAGCTGAAATTTGGTGGTTTTAGAACTAACTAAAACTATTCCGTCTGGACTTGTCGCTTTAATTAATAAGGTTTCTTTTTTGAATGTATAACCAGTTAGATTGATTTGGAGCCCCGATGAGACGGGTTGGTCTTTTAACTGGTTTCTCAATTGTACCAGAAGTAAATGGCGTTCCGCATCATTAAGTTTCGATGGGTCCTGTCCAACGAGAGTTACGTGAACTTTTTTGGCAATTGCAGGTTTCAATATCGTATCAACTTCAACGAGGTCCCCAAGGGAAAGGCCCAAGGATTGTCGTACCTCACCATCTAGTTTCGCCGTAAAAATGCCCTCACGGTCTATTTCCGAATACCCCTGAAACCGACGACCTCGTGGCCTCGGGAGATAATCTTCAGAAGTTTTCTTTTCTTTCTCCTCGCTTTTTATGGATGTTGTTGATTGTCCAAACATAGGAGGAGCATCTGGTTTAACAATGACCCCGAATCGCTTATCCTTGTGAATAACCTCAATAACGGTTTCATCTTCCACGCCAAGAGTTAAAAGTGCTTCTGGTGGCAAGCGAATTATCCTTTTGCCGAAATCCTCTGCCTGGGGTTCTGCCAGTTCACAAGCAACCATTTGAATACCCCTATTTCCTACACGAATGTCCTTTCTTCGTTTGAATAATCCGAAATTCGGTGTTTTTTCATCGCTTCTACCTCTACCTCAAAATACTTGACTATATTCTCGTTAATACTTGGCCGACACTTATCCATTGCAATGTTAAAGTCTTCAAAAGAAAGCGATCGCGATGTAAAATCACGGCGCAATCCAGCAAATGCGGCCTCTCTACAAAGGTTTTCAATATCAGCTCCAGTGAAGTTTTCAGTCGATCTGGCAAGTTCTTTTAGGTCCACTGTCTCATCCAGCTCCATATGACGAGTGTGGACTTCAAAGATCTTTAATCGGTTTTCCATATCTGGAATAGGGACATAGATTAACCTGTCCAAGCGACCAGGACGGAGTAAAGCTGGATCAATGGCGTTAGGTCGATTTGTGGCACCGATTACATATACTCCAGTTAATTTTTCCATTCCATCCAAAGAGGCAAGAAGTTGGTTGATAATCCTGTCCCTTTCTCGGGAGGCATTGGTAAATCCTCCTCCTCGTTTGCCGGCAAGTGCGTCAAGTTCATCAAAGAAGATTATACACGGAGCCAACTGTCGTGCTCTTTGGAATAATTCTCTCACCATTCTTGCCGATTCCGAGAACCATTTAGACAATAGCTCGGGTCCACGGACCACCAAAAAATTTGCTTGGATTTCACTGGCCAATGCCTTGGCAATTAGAGTTTTACCTGTTCCCGGAGGGCCGTATAAGAGAGCACCTCGAGGCAATCGAATGTTCATTTCGTGAAAAACCTCTGGACTGCGAATAGGCCATTCAACCATCTCCCGTAGTGACTGCTTGACATCTTCCAGCCCTCCTACATCATTCCAAGAGACCAATGGAATCGATGTTGTAATCTCTCGTGTTGCAGACGGTTTTACTTCCGTTAAAGCTGTAAAAAGGTCCTCTTGAGATAAGTGAATTTCAATGCCATGCGATTTGGGATTGTTGTCACTCTCTTCGCCTGAAACCTGATTGATTTCAGGATCTAGTAAGTTTTGTCTTTCTAAAGCGTGCATCCCCGCCATCTTTATAAGGAATTCTAGGTCTGCGGGAGTGTACCCGCCCGTATTTTTTGCTATGTCTTCTAGGTCAAGTTCCTTGGTAGGAATACCTCTAACGTGGGTTTTCAGGATTTCCAACCGATCACGATAATTCGGGATGGGTACCGCGATTTCGATCTCAAATCTACCTGGTACTCTTAAGGCGGGATGAACGCTATCAGCATCAGTTGTTGTGGCAATAACAATAACCTTTCGGCCACGGATGATTTTGTCCAAGTTCTGAATCAGGCTAGTTGTGGTACGTCGTTCAAGATCTGATAGGTGCCGACTAGGTGCCGGCGCAAGAGCCTCGATTTGATCGATAACGATGACTGCGGGTTCATAGTTTATAATGTGTTGAAAATACTTGTTCATATCCTTCTCCGTAGTCCACCATCCTCTAATCATCTCAGTTGCCATGATGAAAAATCGAGTTACTCCAGATTCACAAGAGAGAGCCCGACTTAAATGACTTTTTCCTACCCCCAATGGACCTGTCAGTAAAATTCCCTGTGCAGGTTGGATATTAAGCATTTCAAAAACCTCAGGATATCTTAGAGGTAGTTCAACGAGATTTCTTAGCCGTGAAATTAACTCAGAGTGTCCTCCTACTTCATCCCACATAACAAAGCGATCTAGTTCATCTTCTACTAGTTCCTTGGGTATTTCATTTGAAATGCGAACATCGGTTTCCGGGACAATTCTCACTATCCCTGAAGGAGTTGTGGAAAGAATCGCGACTTTAAGATCTCTTCCCCCGAGTAGCCGCCGTAGCTCAATTGTTTGCCCTCTAATCACTGGTCGATCTAGTAAATATTCAATGAATACTTTATCCTTGTCTTCCATACTATAAGTGCTTATTAGTACCTTTTTGGCTTCAGGACAAGCAGTCTTATCTAAGAAAACCTTCTGGCCAATTCCTACACCGAGATTTGCTCGAAGGAATCCATTTAGGTGCAGAATGAGATCGCCCGTCTGTCGGATTGATCGTTGAGGTGCAGGGTAGAGAGGTACTTCCGGTAACTGGGAGGGGACATTAATTTCCTCCAAAGGTTTCAGCAGGATCCCTACTTTCCTGTCCCCACTGACGACTTCTACAACCTCTCCTTCCTTGATATCAAAATCGTCAAAGCGTTTTTGGGAAATTCGGCCTATATTTTTGGCATAATCATCTTGGAAACCATCAGCCACCGTTGCAATAACCACTAATGTCACCTAACAGATAGGATTCTTTATTCTTGCGTCTCAGTATAAGTTGTTGTTGGGGAAAGATCAGCAATATATTAACGTACGCCGACTATATTCAAAGTGAAATTAAGTTTTTCGAAATAAGGAGGAATCTGGGTTATTTAGCAGAATAAAAAATCCGCAGCGGATCCTTTACGTTTCCACAAGGTTTTGGATTTTTTTTTCGTTCCTGGCAACATAATCCTTTGTTAGCTCCGACTCCAAAGCAAAACTCTTTTTTCGATTTAAGATGGACTTGAAAGTCCATATCAGTCTTGAGAACTGATCCTGGCCACAAAAATAAGAGTTCCGACAATTAAACTCATGATAACACCCCCAAGAAAGATTAACAACTCGATTCTTGGATTCGGATTTGACCAGGAGACATAGGCGATAAGTAGATTCAACCCTGAAAGAGATCCAAAGAGAGCTGTCAATAAATTAAGGCGGCGGGTCACTCTTTTCTCTTGGTCCAAGGCCAACAAGTTCATTTTACCTCGAATATACGATGTCGCGCCTTCAACACTTCTTTCGACACTTCTCGCAAAATCCAACCAGGAGTTAACTAGCTCCAAATTAAACTCAGGCATTAGTTTTTGAACCAGAGGATCAGATAACAGAGGGACTACGGGGCTCAAATGACCTTGCATGGAGGAGAGAGTAGGCTTAATTTTAAGAAATTGTTCTTGAATGTCCTGAATGTTATCCAAGAGCTGACTAAGCCTTGAAACAGTTAAATGAGGATTGATAACCCTCATTTCGCTAGTAATAATTGATAAATCATTTAGCATATTCACTAGAGTAGGTTTAATTGTCTCCCATTGTATTATGAGCCCTTTCTGCATAATAAGGGTTTCATTGATTTTTTGAAACGAGAGGGCTGGGATGTGCTCTAGGCCTGTGTTCACGATGCATCTTTCATCATCAGAAGTACTCTCATAATCTGGTGCAAGAATATCTATAACCATGTTCTCTTCTGTCTCGAAACCCAAATAATATGAGGCATAATAGGAGATCTTCTCATTTCCCGCGTTGGAATTTACCGCGAAGAACTCTGGGGGATCCATTTGAAAATTAGTACTTAGCCACTCAAGGACATCACGAAACAATTCCCTTAATTGAGAGAAAACCGTCGCCCCAGCTCTTGACGGAAATCCAGCTAAACCGAAAACCAAGGGATCTCGTAAAAATGAAACATTCATATCTAAAGGCCAAAAATTGTGCCTAATTGTGCAGATCCAATTTATGTGGTGTGTAAAACTGATTTCAATCGTCCACCCGTGCTTCCACTCGTAAAGTAAGCCAAGCTGCTTAGGGGGGACTTTCTCAAGCCTGAACGCCGACCGTACAATTGCCTCCGTAATTGCCGTTCTAAGGGGAACTACAATTTGAAATCCTGCCATAAAAACGCTCCCCTCATTCCAATGTGTTAACATGGATTCTAAGCCATGCTCAACAAAGATACCACAGGATGGACAACAACTATAGCCAGTGTGAACACGCTGGGGACAGGCATCTACGGAACCCAACGAAGTGGCAACCTCACATCTCATACAACAATGTAAAAAGTCAGGATCATTGTTGAGTCTTAATCCATGATTCCGAGACAAATCATCAAGTATCATTCTTGCTCACATGGGCTACTGGACTCGTTTATTCAGCCTGATACCATAAAAGGACCCCTAGATGCATTTACCAGACCAGATGAGTCCATTTACCCTCAACACTTTTTATTCTTATCCTCCTTGTTTTGAAATCTCTTCTCGCCCTAATTTTGAAAAAGGGCGTCCTCAACTCATTTCGAATAAAGATTTCACTACAGAAAAATATATTATAACAAATCGCGATTTTATAGAAGGTCATCCAAAAATGGTACTTGAGGAGTCTTTAGGTGTTTTGTTAGCACTTTCTGCAGCTACTGCTTGGGGTGCGGCAGTAGTGATGTCAAAATCAGCATTGAAAATTGACCACTCGCTTGCCATGGTAATGGTCATTAGAGGAACTTTCGCGGTTCCATTTATCGCAACCCTTGCAATACTCGCGTTCGGTATGGAGTCAATTTTACGATTTTTTCAAGCTGATGTGTTCTGGTTAATGGTCCTCTCCTCCATTTTTGTAGGGATAGGGGATTTCTCGCTTTTTTCTGCGTTAAAACGAGTGGAGGTTTCCAAAGCTCAACCCATTACCTCAGTATATCCCCTTTTTACCGCGATCATTCTGATTCTTTTTGGAGTGGAAACTATTACAGAATTTGTTCTCCTAGGAACATTATCTATTGTATCTGGGGTTGCTTTGATTTCGACACAGAGGTCGTCAGTCCAAGAGCAGGGGACTTCGATCGAAACAATCGGATTATTGTTATCAATTGGAGCGGCTTTTTTTTGGAGTTTTGCAATCTTGACGCTCCGGATGGTCCTTACATTTTCTGGGGTACAAGTTCTGGGCCTGGCCACGGTGCGTTTTGCAATGATGACCATTCTAATGGCAGGCCTTTGGTTAATCCAAACATATCTGTTACCCCAATTTTCAAATAAGAAAGAAATTCGACCTTTAAACATTGGAAAAAGGGACACAATAGTTCTAGGAATCGGGGGACTTGTTACGTGGGGAATAGGCGGGGTAGCTTTCTTTTACTCAATTGATATAATCGGTGCAGCTCGTGCAACTCCAATATCATCTATCAATCCCCTAATAGCGGTTCTCTTG
Source organism: Candidatus Heimdallarchaeota archaeon (assembly GCA_048881705.1). Lineage (GTDB taxonomy): Archaea > Asgardarchaeota > Heimdallarchaeia > Hodarchaeales > Hodarchaeaceae > Hodarchaeum. The sequence goes on from JBHLSH010000003.1 coordinate 90,817, forward strand.
GGTATTTTGATTTTAAAAGAACGTCTAACGCGGATTCATACCCTTGGAATCCTATTAGTTACCCTGGGAGTCATTTTCATATCGATTTTCCATTAAACAGAAGTTTGCATTCTTGTTTCTTGATCCAGAGCTGGGTTTTCATGCCTATTTCTGAGAGATCTTGGGGACCTTTCTGGCACTCTCAATAAACCATTTCTCACTCCGGATCTTATGGAATGCATTGCAGTCCATTATCAGAGTAGAAAGAATTGATGGTGATGATCGAGATTCCTTGAGAAACAATAAACAATCTCTAATAGTTTGTTGCAGCGGTTTTCCTTCTCTACTTAAGCCAGGACATCGTTTTAACCTTCCATCATCATCACCTAACATTTTCAAAGCAGTTTCAAGGGTTATAATGACCTTTTCATTAACAATTACTGGAAAATAAGGATAAATACGACATCTAAGAGGGCGATAGCGATGTATGGAGCAAAAAAATCCCTTATCATTGGGTTGAAAGAATGTACATCGCCTTGAACGGACATTGATTAAATATCTCTCGTTTTTTAAAGTTAGGTGTTCTTTTATATGATCTGGGAGGTTTTCGACCTCGGATGGCAGATAATAAGCATGTCCACAGCACTTTGAACACTGATCGATACATGAGAAGTTTGCATATACCGAATCGGATGTAAAATCAAATATGCGTTCACTATTCAACGCTATTTTCAGAATCCGCTCATTTTCCGAATTTGACACCATCAATGGACTCCTTGCTAAATCTGGTTATTTTCGGAACACTGGTATATGAAAAGAAAGGTTTGCATCGTACATAAATTGTGCCAAGCTTTTTCTTAAATTATCTGTAGTTAGTAGGGAAACGCAGAAGAAAGGGGAATCCCCTGTCGAATTCGAACGTTCATTTTCTTGAAACCTTTGCCTTAATGCATTACTTGAATAATTCCGAAGGTCAGTTTTATTTCCAAAAATTCCCTGATAAGTCCCATCCACTGTTCGCCGTGCCATTACAGCTTTGTACAGATCTACTCCTTCCTCTATGCTCTGGTCAGTTGATATATCGACAACAAAGATAGTGGCAGTCACACCATGAGTCATAGGGCTCCATTCTTCATAAGAAAGTTCCTTTTCTACGATATTAATCGCTCTTAGCAGGATAGTATCCACTCTTACCTGTTCAATAGGTCTGCTAGGAGCCATTGGGGCATTTTTATAGAAGATTCCTGAGTAGAGTCTATAAAGTAGAGATGTTTTTCCAGAATTCGGTGCACCCAGAATTATTAAAGTGGGCCATTTATCAGTTTCTTCGAAGGGGATGTCCATACCACCTGGAACAACTATTAACAGAACTTTCGATTCTTTCATGCCATTTATAACAGTAGAACTCGAAATTAACCTTCTATTATGATTAATAAATGTATTGGTTCCTTTATGATACTGATTAAAGATAATGATCGATCTTCTAGAATCATTCTAGGATAATTCCCCTTTTCAGTTAATTCGGAGTCTTTCCCAGTACGTTGAAAGGAATTATGGCAGATAAGCGAGGCTTATGAAGATTGGTAGGCTCAACATCCAAGGAAACTGTTCCTAGCTCAAAGTTCTTAGCCAGCAACCAGGTTCAGGTCTAAATACCTATCAACTCTGTTGATCAACATAACGTATGTTTGGAGAAAGGAAATTCCCGCTTTTATGCAACCGATACTACAATTTTGTTGGATCCATTCTATGGGGAGGCACAATAACCACTTTTGATGCTAATCCTAAGAAAAAACGCTTGAAAAGGTAATTGTGCTGATCAAGAGAAACCGTGGTGAGTAAAGAACCCGTAAACAGTATTAAGTATTTAGACCAAGAATCAGCTCCCATGCCTCCTAAAGTTTATTTTGGCTCTGTTCAACACGGAGTAAAGAAAAAGTTCGCATCCTTTGCTGCAAAAGTTGATCGAGTTGTGGAATTGCTTGATCTCTCAAGTATTGAGAAAGAAGATAAAGTAGTCGTGAAAATGCACCTTGGTAATGGCGATGGATATCAAACTATCCCCGTTTTCTTTATCCGCCGTATTGTTAAAGCGATTAAAGAAGCTGGCGGTTGGCCGTTTATAACAGACAGCCCTACCGCAGTATATAACGCCGCAGATCGGGGTTACACGCAAGAAACGTGCGGTTGTCCTATCATTCCAATTACAGGAGTGAAAGACGGATATGTTGTTAAAACTCCAGTAGAATATGGACCTGTAGATAAGGTAAGTCTCGCTGGGGTGTTACATGACGCGGATGTCCTCTTTGATGTAACTCACGTAAAAGGCCATAACTCATGTGGTTTTGGAGGGGCAATCAAAAACCTTGCACTTGGCGGGTTTGCTGCTGAGACTAGATGGAAGAAAATTCACGGAATATTTAGTTCTATCCCATTTTGGGACGCCAATAGATGTACCCCTGAACATGCGGAAAAGTTGGTTGCTTCGTGCCCTTATCAGATCATCAAATATGACCGAGAAGAACACAAGTTATCCATCAATTTCAATGGCTGCTATAATCAGAACTGTTGGGAATGCATGAAAGCAGATCAGGAATTTGGAAGCCTCAACCTAACCCAGGAGCATTTTTCTGCTTTCAATGAGTTAATGGCCGTAACATCCAAACAAGTAGTCGATACGTTCTCTGAAGATAAGCGTTTCTACTTAAGTTTCCTGCTTCAAATTACTCCCACGTGTGATTGTTGGGGTATTGGCCAACCAAACATCGTAAATGATATCGGGGTACTTGGGAGTCGTGATATTGTGGCCATTGAAACTGCCGCGCTCGATTTGATCGCGAAAGAAGGTCTTATAGAGAAAAATATCCCGCCATTTATGAAACACGTAAATCTGGAACCCAATGTAGATCTACACCCTTTTCAACGCCTGCAAGGCCCGATGAAGAATCCCTATTTGTCACCCAACTATCTTGAAAAAATAGGTGGTGGTTCAAGAGATTACGAGCTGATAGAAGTTCTTTCGCCCGAAGAAACTATGACAAGTCCTCCTCCCCAGCGTGTGACAGAAAAAGCTCCAACTTTCTTTTAAGGCCAAAAAAAGGATTAATCTGTGTATTCGAACTATAGCATGTCCTTTATTTGTTCGAAATAATCCAGAGATTCTGGATTTTGAAGGGCATCCCGGTTCAAAACCGGCCTTCCATGGATAATATTCGCTATAGATATTTCTACTTTTTTCCCTGAAAACGTGTATGGAATATCTGGTGTCTCTAATATGAGGGCCGGTACATGTCGAGGTGAACCTTTGGTTCTTAATTCGGACACTATCTTTTTCTTCAAATCCTCATTGAGTTCCTGTCCTTCGGTTAACCTAACAAAAAGAATTACGCGTTGATCACCTTTCCAGTTTTGGCCAATGGCTACGCTGTCAACGATTTCAGGCAATGATTCCACTATATTGTATATCTCTGCGGTTCCAATTCGAACACCACTTGGTTTTAGAACGGCATCTGACCTTCCATAAAACGTAACACCCCCTGTTTTGCTGTTTATAACGATATAATCTCCATGTCGCCATACATTTTTGTTTTGAGATTTATAGAAGTCAAAATAAGCAGCGCGATACTTTATGTTGTGCGGATCATCCCAAAAGTACAGCGGCATACTAGGTGATGGAGCCTCGCATATTAGTTCAGCCTGCTGATCAAACACGGGTTCTCCTTTTTCATTATAAGCAAAAACTCTCATTCCCAATCCGCGAGCTTGTAGTTCGCCAGCGTAGACGGGGAGAGTAGGGCTCCCGGCTGCAAAGCAACCGTTGATATCTGTTCCACCTGAAATCGAATTAAAATGAAGGTCGGGTTTTACATGATCATATACCCACTCCATCCCTTCTGCAGAGAGTGGAGATGCAGTTTGCGAGATTTCACGGAGCGAAGCCAAATCATACCTTTTCCCAGGTGCGGCCTTAATACTCATCAGATAGTTGATATAACTCGCACTACAACCCAATATAGAGATTTGCTCTTTCTGAACTAGCTCCCACATTCTCCCCCAATCAGGGTATAAAGGGTTTCCATCATATAAGATCACCGTAGCTCCGACTGCTAGTGAGCTGATAAGCCAATTCCACATCATCCACGACGGACTTGTGATATAGCAGATTCGATCTTTACGTTTAAGGTCTGTGTGGATAACTAGCTCCTTAAGATGATTTATCAACACCCCAACGCCTTGTACCATGCATTTGGGTTTTCCTGTTGTTCCTGATGAAAACATAATATAGATTGGATGATCGAATGGTAATTGTTCAAACGTTATTTGATCAGTGAGCGAAGTTGAGAGCCGAAACTCCTTCTCAAGGACACAATTTTTAATAGAACTGATATCAAGGCTTTTTTCAACATAGGGTACAATGATGGTTTTCTGAAGCGAAGGGAGTCCATTTACAATTTGTTCAACCTTGGATATGTTAGAGAACTTTCTATCCTTGTAAAAATAGCCATCAGCAGCGAATAATATTACAGGTTTAATTTGACCAAATCTATCCAGAACTGCTTGAGAACCCAGTTCCGCTCCGCACGAAGACCAGATTGCGCCAAGGCTAGTGGCTGCTAACATAGCTATAGCGGTCTCAGGTAGATTGGGCATATATCCCCCTACTCTGTCTCCTGGATTAACTCCAAAATCCCTTAAGGCAGCAGCTAATGTTGCTACTTTCTTGTATAGTTCCTTATAGGTTATTTGGGATGATTTTCGATTTTCTCCGTGAAATATAAAGGCCAATTGGTCGTCACGAAAGCGTAAAAGATTTTCTGCGAAATTCAATTTGGCCCCAGGAAACCAAGCTGCTCCAGGGAATTTTGACAGGTCATCTACCACCGTAGTGTATTTTCTAGAATATATTATATCCCCAAATTTCCACACGGCCTCCCAAAATTCCGGAATATTGTTAATAGACCAATCGTAGAGTGAGCTATACGTTTCGAGGCTCAGATTGTACTCTGCATTTACCATCTTAACAAAACGTCTAATATTCGCCTCTTCTATCGTTTTTTCAGAAGGTTTCCAGAGTAAATTGTTCATAATACCACTTCATCCGCCTAAACTGCTATATACAGATTTTTGGTCAGATATATAGATCTTACTCGTGCCATCAATTGGATTTATTATGCACTCGCTTTTCTCAAGAAATGCATTATAATCCGAATTCTGGAATAAATAGCTCAAATTTCATCCTAAAAATGAAAATAATGGATTTGGTAATGGTTTGTGGAATAAATAAACTCACTTACGTCATAGGGGCGTAAATTTGCTTGAAGGATCCTTTTTTAATCAGAAACGTAGGTTTTCAATATAAAACTCGACTGATTTATATTAGACCAATCTGAGATTTTTTTCATTAAAATCCCTATTGTATTCATTAGGTGAATTTCGGCATATTGAAAACAGGCCATCCACGGATCAAGGTTGAATCGCATAATAAGATTAATTGACGTCGAATCCAAGCTATAAACGGTTCTCTACTTAAAGGTCTTAGCTATGCCTACCATCAGTTTGTCATTATCTCAAGCCCCCTATTCGCAGGTTTTCTCGTTTTCTCCAGGCGAAAAGATAAATATCAACGTCTTATTCGATGAGGGACAGGTTCCTGAGAGGTATCGTCTTCAAATTCTTGATCATAAAAAAAACACCCGATTGAATCGCTATGGAAAAGGCTTCGCTAATATCATCGTAAATGAATGGCCCATTCCGACCCGACTACGTGACGAGCACTTGGGAGTATGGCAGGTTTGGATAGAAGATTTAAAAGGGACTACGAAGCCCTATGGACATTTTTTCTATGTTGAAAAGGAAGGACGACGAGAAATACCTATGATTGAAGGGATCTCTGTACTTCAATTGCCTCAACAGCTCTTCTTGGATCAAATTATGGAAGGCGAACCCATTGGAAAGCCAGACCTGATTTCTGCAAGAATGACATCCAAAGCACCCACAGGTGGCGTCATTGAATCTGCGATCCCCGTTACTGCTATTCATGGAATTGGAAAAACCTATGCAGACAGATTATCTCAATTAAAAATAATTTCCGTATCCGATTTGTGGAATTTTCGTGATCGGCTAACCCTTGCCCAAACGATGCGAGTCTCAGACAGGAAACTGGATTCGATAATGCATAATGCTAATCTAATCTTGGAGCAAGAATCAGGATCAGATGTTTATAGGCAAACCAAAGGCGTAAAAATTGAACAAATGAGCCCGCCAAAACCAGGTGATGCTTTAAGTATGCCCGTAACGAAAATTAAAGGGATAGGTCAGGTGACGGCCAGGAAATTGAGTATCATAGGGATCGTTACGATCGAGGATTTTCTTAACTCTAGCTATGCTGATATGGATTCAATAACAACCAAAAAAACCTTTTTGAAGTGGATGAATAATGCATCATTGTTAGAGACGGGTCCGCCATCCGCTAAAGCGCAACCTCTTAAACCCACGAAAGGACGAGTTACAACAGACCTGGAAGGAGGACAACTTTCAAATCTCCGAGGAATTGGCCAGAAAACTGAACATAAACTGAACCTATTGGGCATTTATACGGTGAAAGATATAACGACTTATGAGAACCGAGAAGAACTCAGAAAAGTACTTAGAATGTCTCAATTGCGTTTCCAAACCTTTCTGGAATCCTTGAAGTTGGAATAATGTATCTCTTAACTTTCATACTAGCAGTGCCAGGAGTGGACACCAGTAATTGCGTTTTTAAAACTAAATCCCTTGCATAAAATTTTATTACTTTTTGAGATTGTTTCCTTGTTACGAAAAATTGTTGTTTAATCCCTGTTAAAATTGAAAGATGTGAAGCTTGTGTCGATGCAGTTTGAAAATCTTGAATCTAGTGATAAAGATACTCGAAAAAGCGCCGCTATCGCGCTGGGAAATGTTCGTACGAAGTCTTCTCTTCGTGCGCTTTTAGACGCGGCAAAAAATGACCTGGAAAAGGATGTAAGGAAAGCAGCGATCGATTCAATTACCAGCTTGGGAGATCCAGAGGCCATACCTGTTTTGGAACAGATTTCTATTGATGATAAGGATCGTGGAACTCGAAATAAGGCAAGAGATGCAGTTGACGCCATTCGTGCTTCTGGAATCTCTTTACCGGAAAGCGAGGATTACTCCGAAAGTGACGCTGATAGAGCACGATCCGATTTTCGGGCTCTAGAGGAACACGAAAAAGGCCAATCAGGTCTTAAGGTTCGATTACAGGAAACTATAAAATATCGCATAGATCGGGAAAATAATCTAGTAAACCTAGAAGGGGAAAAAATCACGTCTTTGACTGGTACTGGAAAGCTTGAAATTGCTAACACGGGAAAAAAAGATAGAATTTGGGGTATTGATGCTGAGCTGGAGGGAGTCGAGAATGTACTTTTTGACGCGGATATTGAACAAGGGACCGCGGTATTTGATGATTCTTTCGCATTGAAAGAATTGAATCCATCAGAGGCGAAAAGTGTTCCATTTACGTTTGATCTACCCGCTCCCCAAGTATTACTTGTAGAGCATTTCTGGGATTCAGAAAAAACTGATTCTCCACCTATTTTTTCTCGTGGAGAAGAAGCAAGTATGCGTTTCACAATTGAAGTAGCGAACCAGTTCGATTGGCCACTGAAAAATGTTATTATCAAGAAATATATACTTGATGGCGAAACTAGGGTAAATAATTTTGAAACCACCACTGGTACAATGACTGATGCCTCCGATGATGATGGGCACCACTTATTTTGGGAAATAGAAGAGATTCCTGCCAATAGTAAAGTAAATGCTGGTTGTAACTTTACCGTAATTTTGCCTGAAGGCACCAATGAACCGTACAGGATTGGAAGTACCCTGATTACCTATCACGGGATTGATAACAATCTTTCTGGTGTGAATCTAAAAACCATCACGGGCAGCTCATCCGTTTTCCAGTTTATCTCCAGAGAAGAACAGGAAGAAAATCCCGGTGATTTTGACTGCCGGTTCGAATTGGAGAATACTAGTGAATTTGAAATGGATCTAAAAACTGTCCGAATCTATGAAGGCCCATTGGATGATGGTAATATAAGAATAGAATGGCTGGGAAGAGATTTTCCTGAAGAGGAACGATCCATTGATCCTGGTGAGACATTTACACTGGATCCTTGGACTATCACGGTTGACGAACCTGATAACATCCCACAGTTTGGCCGTGAATTAGATCTTAGCGTTAAATACTTGTTTGACTCTGAAATAGTAGCTGAAGTAACTCTGGCTGGTTATGCGCTACCTTTCATGGCGATCGAAGTAGAAAAGGCCTACAATCCCCTAGAAATCCCTTCATACCGTCGCACTGAGGTTATGTCAGGACATACAATCAAATCAATTGGTAGTACCGAGATTGAGTACCTTAAATTAGTTAGCAAGTTACCTGAAGGATTTGAAGGGCCTGAGAGAGAAAATATTCAAGTAGTAAAGGGTGATATGCCATTAGAAGATTTTTATGCCGAAGTATCGTCTGAGGCAGTTACCATAACAATGGAACATCTCGAAGAGTCACCCATAGGTCCTTTCGCGCAAGGAGAAGAAATAGAAGTAAAATATCCCATATATACAACAGCAAAACCCAACGAGGAATTCATGGGCTCAGTGATTGTTTACGGAAATATCTATCCGGAAATAAAACCAATAACAGCAGAAACTGAGGCTGGTCCTATCACTGTCATTCACCAACGAAGAAAACTAAAGATTGGGAAAATGGTTTCATCAACTGCTAGCGAGGATCCGAATGAATATGAGATCATCATTCGTGGCGAGAATGACGGAACAGCAATCATTAGAAACGTTGAAATTACAGATTTCTTGCCAGCAGGCTTTGAATTGGCATCAGATACAGAGGAAGATCCACCCGTAGGTTTTGAAGATCAGTACTCTGTTCAAGGTGGAAGAGCCATGAAATGGGTTTTTGGAGAGGTTAGTCCCGGGCAAAAAGTGCATATTCGCTTCAAAATCAAAGCGCCTGGTGATCACGATCCCAAAGACGTCTATAGAATGTTACTCGGGTAGTTAGAGAAAGGAATACCTCCTTTTCTCACTTTATCTTCAAGCCAACTGTAAGGTCAGGATTTGGTCTTTCGTGAATGTCTCTGACATAACCGAGGTTCTATTATTCAAATCAAGGTTCCCTTAAAAACCCAAGAGCGAATCAATTAAACACGCCCAATGAATAACTATCGAAAATCAAGAAAATCCCAGTAAAAATGATGAGTATTCCAGCAATGCGTGGCAAATGCTGAAACAAGGATGACTTAGATTCCAGGATAATCGATTTAATCGAGGGAATAACTCCCGCAATTAGAAAAAAAGGGGTTCCGACTCCGAGAGAGAAAACTGCCACCAGAAGTACGATCCCGATGAGGGACGATTCTAAACCTATTAGTGTAAAGAACGTTCCAAAGACAACTAATCCACAGGGGGCGGCGAGAACCGCAAAGAAAATCCCAATAAGATAACTTTGGATCCAAATACTTGAGATCCTTTCAATAACCTTCATACTTGGCCCGACAGCTTTATTGATCCGCCAATAAGACATACTTACGTTTAAAACCAATAAAACGCCCAGAGATACCAGAAGAACTCCCTGAAGGAACCTAAAAATGAGATAGTTGAAAGAAAAAAAATCTACGATTGCTTGAAAAGCAAAAGCTAATCCTAAAAATACAGTCATAACCCCTAATGTTACCAAGAGACTTAGTATAATAGCACGGCCACGGGAAAAACTCCTCTGCTCCTGATTTAGTACGTCACCAGATTCTGATTGAGTTAAGAATGACACAAAAAACGGTAGAAGGGGAAAGAGGCAGGGCGCAAAGCTAGCGACCAACCCGAGAATATACGAAGTTAGGATTTCATATAAAGCAACCAAAATCAATTAGCTTCCATTCGGATAACGAATTTCGTATGAGAAAACGAGTAAAAAAGACTTTTGATTCAATTGATACGAATATCGTTTCTTTCACAAAACGTAGAACAAATTCTATTAACTTTGATAATTAATCTCGGATCATGAACCGGTTTTCTCGTCAGTTGGCCCTTGTAATCTTCATTGTGTCAATCCTTTTGATCTCGTCATCTCACAATCAACTTCAAGCTAATTCTCCTAACTCTGTCCAAGAATCCTTTGCTGCCATCTCCGCTTTTGATTTTACACTAACTAACGGTACAATAGTGAACATTCTCAATTTTACAGATAAGCCAATTCTTCTTGAGTGGAGTGCCTCTTGGTGCTCCATCTGTGCCCTAAACCACGATAACATTGACACCATTTATGCAGAGTACAAAGATCGTATCAATTTCTTGTCTATCAGCTATAAAGGTTCCGGAGATGATCTTAGTAAAGTTATTTCTATGAAAGGATCTTATGAATGGGAATTTGGATTAGACCATCTAAACTGGGCTCAAACGTTTAATGCCCAGAACGCAGACACGTGGATTCTTTATTCCAACTTAACACAGGTAATAATCGGCGATTATTCACTGTTAACCGTTGCGTTATTGAGATCACATTTAGATAACGTACTGTTGGACTTGAATACAACGGGAACTCCGAGCTCGCTACCGCCTCAAGAGCTTTGGGCTCTTGATCTCCTTGTGAAAAACCCTCTCTTTCTCGGATTCCTTGGTGTAATGATAGTGTCAGCTATAGGTCTAATACTGATAAGAATTCGGCGGCAATAGATTAGATCTTGCAAGTGCGTTCTAATCATCCTGGAAACGGGATATTAACCTGGTTCCCATGTAATCAGTTTAATGAGGGAGTTAGGTCCCGAAGTTTGATGGCTTCTTTGAGATAGGCTTCTACCTCTGAGAAGGCAATCCGTTCTTGTAATGGCGCGTTTCGATCTGATAGCTCCTTCCACTGTGATAATTCCTTCTCCAAGCGATCTTGTTCTCCTTTTACTTCATCCAATAGATGACCCAAGCCTTTTTTGTCTGCCACCTCTGCAGCTTGGGTTAATAGCTGAAAAGCATCTTGTGCATCTCCTTCGACAAGCTTAAATTTTGCCTGCAGAAGTTGAA
>JBHLSH010000004.1:0-5399 GCA_048881705.1 Candidatus Heimdallarchaeota archaeon
GGTAGATTGAATTGCTACATCTCTAAAGGTTCAATTATTCACCTCTCCTCTCGATATATAAAGATTTCAGTGATTTAATGGCTGTTAAAACAGTTTTAATTGTTTGTTTAATTATTAATGAAATAATACCCATTATATGATTATATCAAAGAACGAATTGCTTCCAACCATCAAACAAAAATAAATGAGGATACGCTTATTTGTCTAAAAACTGGGATTAGTTTGATCCTTTAGATTCTAAGAATATTGATTTCCTTTTTCAACACACCCTATAAGGTTAGAAGTATGAAAGCAGTACTAATACATGAATTTGGGCCTATTGAGAACCTGGAGTTCTCAGAATATCCGACTCCAACAATTAAACCTGATCAAATCTTGGTAAAGGTCGCAGCGGTTGCATTGAATCACCTAGATCTGTTTGTTCGGGCTGGAATACCGGGTTTAACGCTTAAAATGCCCCATATTCTTGGTAGTGATATCAGTGGAGAGATAGAAGAGATAGGTAATGAGGTCCCTGAGAAAGACCTCGAACCTGGAAATAAGATCGTCGTAGATCCAGGAATTTCTTGTGGAAAATGTAGATTTTGTCAAATCGGTGAGACTTCTCTCTGTCGTACCTATGGTGTTATTGGTGAACATGTCAGGGGGGGATACGCAGAATACTTGGCTATTCCATGGCAAAATGCCGTTTCAATTCCTAAAAATAATCCATTGAGTATGACTGAATCCGCTGCAATACCCTTAACATTTATGACTGCCTATCGTATGGTGAAAACCCGGGCCCATGTAAAAAAATCTGAAGATGTCTTAATCACAGGGATAGGTGGAGGTGTCGCCTTGGCTGCCCTACAAATCGCCCGAATGTTTGGTGCACGAGTTTTTGTAACTTCATCTTCTGATGAAAAACTTGCTAAGGCGAAGAAACTTGGAGCAGATCTGGGTATCAATTATGTTGATAATCCAGACTATCATAAAGAAGTTTTTTATCACACTGATAGGCGAGGTGTCGACGTTGTCATTGACTCATCGGGACAAGAAAACTGGCAGAAGAACATGCGATCCCTAAGGAAAGGGGGCCGGCTTGTAACCTGCGGCGCAACTACAGGGCCAAGAGCTGTTACCAATCTTAATTTGCTGTTCTGGAATCAGCTCGAGTTGATCGGGTCTACTATGGCAAGTCGTCAGGAGTTACGGGAAGTTCTGGATCATGTATGGAGGGGAAACCTAGAACCAGTAATAGATACTGTCTTACCATTGTCAAAAGCCCAAGACGCTCAGCGGATTCTTGAAGCAGGAAAACAATTCGGAAAAGTGGTCATGAAACCCTAAGAGAGGTCAGGCTCCTCTATAAACCTTTCTTTAAAATAGGATTCAATTGAGCTATAATCGATGGATAAGCTAAAATTCCTGATCTATTTCTATGGATTTGCTTCGGGACCCGATTCTAGAAAAGCATCCTTTATTCGTGAAAGAATACGTGGGGAAGATCAGATAGCAAAGTTCTTCGTATATGACTATATTTCATCAGAAACAGCCTTCTCGGAGCTGCGGCTCTCTAGACTCTTTCAAAAAATTAAAAGCGATATACCCAAGATTCTTGCCAATTACTGCCAAGAAAGATGCATCTTATTAGGTTCAAGTTTCGGAGGGTTCTTGGCCGCTTGGTTTGCCCAATTGCATCCTGAATTTATTGACCGCCTGATCCTGATGGCACCAGCCCTTAGATTTTCCCTTGATTTTATTCAGTCTGCTCTTAATGTTTCCTTATCTGACTGGAAAAAACGAGGATTCGTCTTGGTAGAGCATTATCGCTATCAGAAGCTCGTACCACTTAGGTACAGCTTTTGTCAGGATATGATTACTATCCCGCCTCCAAAAATATCCCCTGAGTTTAAAGTTCCCACGCTAATCCTTCATGGAAACCAGGATTTGGTAGTCCCTTCCAAATGGAGCGAGGACCTTGCCAAAGATAATTCAAATGTAACATTTAAGAAGTTAACGGCGAATCACAGTCTGCAGGGGCAAGAGGGAAAAATATGGAGTGAAATCAAGCGTTTCATTTATGAATAGGCGCCCATTATAACTTTGCCCCTATGGCCGACTTTAGATTACTTCTAATGTTCGATCACGGATCCGGATTGCCGCCTCAAGATATTCCTCAATTTCAGACAATTTGATTCTCTCTCTTAATGAAGCATTCATGTCCAGCAAGTTTCGCCACCTATTAAGATCTCTTCTCAACGAATCTTGTTCTTCCTCGACAGCATGCCTCAAATTGGCAAGTTCCTTTCGGTTTGCTATATTATGCGCTTGTTCAAGCAAATCCAACGCCTGATTTACATCTCCTTCTATCAAGGCGAATTTTGCTTTTAGAATCAGCGCATTGATTTCATCTGGTATGAATTTTGATGAATGAGCAAGTTTATACAATTCTACCGCTATTCTTCGGGCTTTTTCGAGCATCATCCTATCTTCAGACTGCTGGAGCAAGAGTTCACAAAAATGGAGCATAGCAAGGAATCTGATTTTCTGTGTCTTTTTCTTATCTTCAAATATTAACTGAAATAGATCCTGTGCACGCGCTTTATCCTTGAATTGTTTACTTTTTTTTAGAATCAATCCTTCAGCGAATAAACTCATCGTTTTAGTATCCAGACTTGTATCACTGGCAGCATGATTCTTTAGTTGTCTCAAATACTTTTTAGCCATATCAGGATTATCCATATCTAGATAGAGGACAGAAAGCCTATATAATACCGAAGTAAGGTCTGATGCCTTAAGTTCGGCCGTTTTTGTTGTCTCTAAGGCATCTTCATACAAACTAAGGGCCAAACTAAAATCACCCTTGGAGTGATATACGGCACCCAATCCCTCCAAAGCCCATGCAACTGCTCGATTATCTTTAAAAGTTCGCGCATTTTCCAATCCTTCCTCTAACATGTCGGTCGCAAGAGTTAGGTTCCCTTGAAGGTGGTATAGATTCCCCAATTTTGTAAGTGGGTAGGCCAGTAAGATCTTGTTTCCTATTTCTTCGACAATCTCCATACACTTAAGATAATTTTCTATGGCTCGTTCCCATTCCCCTTTTCGTTCATAGATCGACCCAAGATTGTTAAATGCTGCCGTGGCGAAAATTTTCAAGGGGAATTGTTGGGTTAAAGCAGTTTCAATGACTTGAGAGTAAACGGTTATTGCCTCATCATGTTTTCCCACCTCAACCATATAAAAGGCTTTTATGAATGATACAAATATGACTGGAACACTTTTTCTGTTTTTCGTGGGATTTTCGTTTATTAAACGGTCTGCTTTGTCCAATTCGGCGAGTGCTTCTGGATATTTGGCTTCCCATATGAAAATAAAAGCAAGACATGCTCGAGCGAGGCTTTGGAGAAGTGAATCATGATCTGTTTTTTTGATTAAATCTTTCACAAAAGAAGAAATCTCATGTACTCCTCCAAAGAAGTTTAGGTCAAGTGTAGCCTTGGTGAGTTCCGCCTCGAGCCTTTCATCTCCCTCCAAGGATTCCATAACAACCAAAGCTTGCGCCAGGTTCCCGCTATCAAGAAGGTGATAGAAATCTTTCAATCCCATTGTTTTGACCTTTTGGGGGCCTGGGCTTTTAATTTCAAATAGGTTTCTACTCCCTGATGTTTTACCTACCAATAATAAGGACTTCCCGTCCTCGATTTTTGCGAGAAGTTAGAGCGTAACAGTAGTCTTTAGTGTAAATATCAACAACGTTCTTGTAAGTAGAAACGATATCCTGGATAGTCGAGATCGAAGGAATTCCTGGATCTCGATACGAAATAGAAATAATAGAATCTTGAAATTTCGCAACTACAGATTCGAATTCCCTTTCGACCCGATTTTTGTTGACCCAGCCATTCTTCTGAACTTTCAGCCGTTTATGTTTGGACTGGAAATCAATCATTTCCAGCCAGTGATGGTAATTGCAAATCCCTTCTAGGAAATGGTAAAAGTCCCGATAATTTATACCAACACCTGAATGCGATATATAAGGTGGATCAAGATAGATCAGGTCAAAACCCTCCTCTGGAAGCAAAAGATCATGAACTGGGCAATTAACAGCTTGATTATTTTGATTATTGTCGAAAATAGCCTTATTCGCCTGTTTTAACGCTTTAATAAAGAGTTGTTCAAAAGGGGTATCCCATGTCTTTTTATTTCCAAAACTCCTATTAACGTCCTTTTGTCTTAGATATAAGTTTTTTCTATGAAATAAATTGAAAGGGCGCTTTTGTAGGCAGGCTTGAAAAAGAGCAAAGAAACATAGGGCTTTCTTGTATTCACCCATTGATTCTATTATGTTCTGAACACAAATATCAAGCTGCCTGTTTTCTTCATCGGTATAGTATATATCACGAAAGTTATCTTGAATTATCGTCTTATATTCATGATTTATCTGACTCTTAAATATATCGCCAACGTCAGAGACATCAAAAGTGATTCCTCTATTCTCTATCAGTGCTTTTCCAATAAAATAATTACTTATTAGGAGGTCATTGTAAGTTACTTCTTTCTTCATCCGTTTAAACATATAACTAACGACCCCTGTACCTCCAAAAGCGTCTAGGACCGTTTTAAATTTATATTTTTTATAAATGGTAAGAAACCAGTTAATTAGCTTATATTTACTTCCCTGGTAACGAGTGGGAGGAAAAACACTGGGATGAATAACTGGATAATGATTTTCACCACTTCGGAGGAAGATTGAATCATGGAGCGCCTCATTAGGTTTTTTTCTATTAACGAGCTCCAAAGTTGAATATTCACCTTTATTCAGGTCAAAAACCTCTTTTGCCCAAACAATTAAGAGTTCAATCACCCTTGTGATTAACGAATTTCACTTATGTCGTAGATAATTTGTTCAAGCTCATCCCTCACTTTCTTGCTTAATTGTTGTATCCCCTTTCCTTCTGGGGTGGTCGATTTGTGCTTTGGATTGGCAACGCCACTTAGCATTGGCCAAATGTTAAGAGCTGTGTTTTCTTCATCCTGGATTTTAAGAATCTTGTGAATAATCGATTCGATCTCCTCATAGGTGCCTGCGGAGAGGGTAAAGTGGAGTACCGGACATTGGTAACCTGGCTTGTCGTCCATTTGAAGTAAAGGGCGGGCGTGTTGGGAGTAACATAAGGTTTTTATCTGGAGCTTGCACCCAGCCCTAAAAGATTCGTATTCAACTCGAAATGGACAGAATCCAAAGCCTATTATGGACAAGAAAAATTTCCACCAGTTTATGAACGCCTAGGATGTAATAATCCTAATTACCTCGTTGATGGGCGGCTAGAAACTAGAATTTTTTTTTTTTATAATTATTGTACCGTAGAATCGTTGCGATACTCCATTAACTATAAGAGCTTTGGATTTGAAAATTC
>JBHLSH010000004.1:5409-98014 GCA_048881705.1 Candidatus Heimdallarchaeota archaeon
GTTTATAATCCGACTGAAGCTTTTCCTTAATTTCAGGAGAAATCCATAACAATATCTTGAAGTCTATCTGTAACTTCCTCTGCCAACTGTTCTAGCTCAATCCCCTGTAAAGTTTTGGAATTCTTCATTCGAGCGATACCGGAAAGCATGGGCCAGCAGTTGGAACATATTTCATCGTCAGTTTGAATGGCCAAAACCTGATCAACTAAAATTTCAATTTTAGCATAAAGTTTCTCGTCTATCCGGACCCCTAACAGTGGACATGTATATTGATTATTTTGGTACATCAAAGGCCTAAGATCTTGAGTATAACAAGTTGCCCCTTTTTTTAATTGTAAAACACATCCAGATTGAAAGTCGGGTAACTGGATGCGAAAGGGACATAGACCACGGCTGAGAGTTTGCATTAAATTCTCCTTTTGCGGTGATGGGAGGTGACTTATCTTATTCAGAATTATTTAGTTTTTTTTGGGTGGCTGTAACGATCAGAGAGCTTAGTAGTTAAATTGAGGAATCGATGTTTTTTATAGCTATTGTTTTGGAAAAGCCGAGTGGTATTCAGCTCAAGGCTGTTCCACTTATACTGAATAGGTGATGAGAGGTGCATTGCATTTGAACAAAGGTTCATTAAAAACCAAAACTCAGACATGTAAATCACTTCAAACTTAAAACACCTTCAATTAGGCAATTACAGGAAAAGGATAGGAGTTGGTCATCTGCAGTGATTTGAAAAACCGCGGGGATTAATGTCCAAGGTTTCGGAAGAACCCATTATCCCATAAGAAAGTTCTCTAAAAACCAGAAACGGAGGCATTTCCATCTGTGTTTTGTATTTAAAACCGTCTAGAGCGATATCTTAGTAAAGAAGCGCCATAATTAAGAAAATTCACTCGAATTGGATCAATATCAAGAATAATAGAAAGAATACTGATTCCAGTTCTCGAGAGATATCACGAAACTAACAGTTTGAATATGACAATTAATTTAGAGATCACAAATTAGGAAACCTGCTTAATATACTATTTGGTTGTTTGGACTCATAATAACACACAAGATAACAGCGGCTCAAAAGCAGAAGAAACCCAGAATCTTTTGTTTCATGTTTCTGAAATTCCCATCCAAGCTATTTTATATACAGCCAAGATCCCTCGGAGTCATGGCTCCAGGAATATACCTCATTATTGAATTCGATTGGCCTGGTCATATTACTCCTGAAATTCGAAAAAACGCTTCTGAACTACATAGAGTAGTGGAGGACGAGGAATGGATAAGAGAAGTGGCAGCTGGAAGTAGCGGAATTGGAGGAATGGCGTCTTCAATCTGGATCTTCTGGTTACGCGATTATTCCTCTTTGGATATCCTATTACGGGATAAAAAAAATGCAATCCATCGTGCATATATGGAATTCTTTGAAAAAATGATAAATGTCTCTGATCAGATAAAGGAGGAAATAATATTTGAGAAAGATTAAGCATTTAATTGCTGGAATTTGGAAATGTAAATTGGAAGACTAATATACTGAACTTTGGCACCCTTTGAATGACATAGTGTGATTTTAAATCTAGTTACGTGCCTATTTCATGATATTTAATTTCGATTTGACACCATAGGTTAAATTAACTCCACTGACAGACCAATCAAAAAAGGTTGAACAGCATGAGCTTAGATCAATTACGGGCCCAAATTACGAAAGATGCTCAAGGACTGGAACACTATCTCATAGATTTACGTCGAACCTTCCATCGTTACCCAGAGACCATGTATGAAGAATTCAAGACCGCGGAGAGAATTTTCGCAGAATTGTCGAAGATGGGATATAATCCGATTAGTGCGGCCAAAACAGGGGTGATAGCGTCCATTAGTGGTGAAAATCCAGGTCCAACGGTAGCCCTGAGAGCAGACATTGATGCTTTAAATGTTATCGAAGAGAACAAGGATTTAGAATATCATTCTACCATTCCAGGGAAGATGCATGCCTGTGGGCATGATGCGCATATGGCTATGCTTCTGGGTGCCGCCCGTCTTCTACAAAAGTACGTGAAGGACGTTAAGGGTACCGTAAAATTGATATTCCAACCAGCTGAAGAAGGGGGCGGCGGCGGTAAGCGAATTGTTGATGAAGGGCATATAAATGATGTAGATGCCATTTTTGGGATACATGTTTGGGGAACCCTTCCCAGTGGAACAATTGCAACGATTCCTGAGATGATGGCTAGTGCTGATTTCTTTCGAGTGATAGTCAAAGGACGTGGAGGTCATGCGGCTTCTCCCCACTTAACTGTCGATCCCACAGCTGTGCTTGTAGATATCTATAATGCTCTACAGAAAGTTTGTACAAGGGAGATTACACCATTTCAGCCCGTAGTCATATCTACTCCTGATATCTCTGCAAGTAAGGCCCATAATGTCATTCCTCCAATTGCCATTATGAAGGGCACCTTTCGCACGATGGACCCGGAAGTAAGAAATCATATAATAGCCCGAATCCCCCAGATCGTGGAGGGATATTGTACAGCATGGCGTTGCGACGGGGAGGTAATATTCAATGAAGGGGATATGATTCCCTATCCCCCCGTTATAAACCATCCCGAAGCGATCGCCAAGTTAAAGGTTGTTCTCAATGGATTTGAATCAGTTGAATCCATGCAACCTACAATGGGCGCTGAAGATTTCGCTTTCTATCTAGAAAGGATTAAAGGATGTTTTATGGCCTTGGGAGTATATAATGAAGAAAAAGGTACCATATATCCAACCCATCATCCAAAATTTGACGTTGATGAAAGCATCTTATGGAAGGGAACTGCGGTTCATGCTTTACTCGGTTTACTTTACTCTAAGGTATAGACTGTGTAGTATTAACAGGATTAACGGATGGGTGAGGATTCAGTGTTCTTCGAGCTTTGCTATCAAAGCTTCCACTTCTGGTATAGAGAGCCGGGAACGTTCTTGAAAGAGTCTATAAACTCGTTTGTGCATATCTAAATCTCTTATAATGACAGTAAGTGCTTCGGGGCGCATCCCAAGCTTATCAGGCCCCTGTTCAATTGAAACGACGATGTCAAACAAGCGTCGTGTGCATGCCATTACATCAAAAAGATCCAAATGCTCTAGCTTCTTCATACTTATCTCGGCGTATCTTTTTTTGAAGTAAAGGCGACGTTCTTGAGTTCTGTAGGCCTCTATAAGCATGAGAGCCCATGCAAGATCCATTCGATAATCTGATATAGCAAAACCACTCCAATCAATGACATAGGGCCTGTTATGCACATCGAGAATGATGTTATAGGGATGGAAATCATTATGGGTAATCGCTAAAGATATCTCAAGATCCCGATTCATGGCTTCCTCTTGGATCCATGAAATAGGCTCTAAAAAACCCCCAAATCCGGAAGCCCTTATGGTAGCTCGATATTTATCCAATGTTTTCTCGAGAAATCCGATAGGCGAGTAAGATTTTACATAAGGTATCAATTTGCGCCATTTTAGTTCATGTAGCTGCACTAACAGTGAAGCAAAGAGATCCACTGCTGAAGGATCGGACGAATCTCCAAGAAGCCCACCAAAGATTCTTTCCATAATACAGAATGGTTTACCGCTAAATGGCGAGTTCTTTTGCTCTCCATAATGATAGACCTCAGGTACTGGGTAGCCTAGAGTTTTTAGATGCACCATTCCCGAGAATTCCCGTTTAGATTTTGCCTCCGCATCTTTTCCAGGATAAATCCGTAATATCAAATCCTGCTTGGGATGGATGCTTTCTGAAAAGGTGAAAGCGTATATCTCTGTCTCCCACCCATCAGCGAATCGTTCAAAGCTAGGAATCGAAATATTATCAATCTGGGGAAATTCTTTTTTATAATACTCCAGTAAACGATGTTTAATTTGTGAATCTGTCATTGAACAGCTTTCCACGGATCATAGATTGATTTGAAGTTTGAATAAGCCTGAACATTCCGGATGAGGAGCATCGGGAGGTTAAGAGTCTTTATCACAATACCTTAAAAGAAGCGTTTTAACTTTGGTTTTAGTATGCAACAAGCAAATAACCATGAAGACCCAAGTTTATTTCCCAAAACCCTATCAGAAATTAGTTTTTTCTTTGTATTTGGGATGATATGTTTGGTTTTAGGCATATTACTTATCTACATTCGAATAGATCTATTCCTTGGTTTTTTTGATACGTCTACTATTGATCAACTAAGGCCTGGACTTATATTCCCATTTTTTAACCTTTTCTTCTTTCTAGTTGTTTGTGGAGCGATCACTGGAATCGGATTCGCTTTTTTAGGATTTCTAGCCCATCTTTTGAGAAGATAGTAATCGAATGGAAAAAAAGGAAACAAACTTCTTTTAGTTAGGAATGATAAATCGATTCTCCTGGAACGGTTAATTAGTGTTGCCAAATAGGAGGAGATACGAAAAACTCCTGGAATCTATCATTGAATCAATCCATATATCAGTAATGTCCAAAGAATTAACAGTTGATAGTACAGAAGCTCTGAAATTCTCGGAACTTACAGGTATGCCTATTGAGGATTATGAGGTTTATCGAAAACTGGCCGCATTATTGATTCTAAATCGATTACGCTTCATCGTCCTTTTTAGACCCAAAACAGTCTCATTGAATCAAATGATTTGGAAGATCTTCGAAAACCTCCAAAAACAACACTCAAATCTTTTTGTATCATCAATCCTCGAAAAAATCGCTGTGAACAGCACGTTTCAAACAACTCCAGACGAGCTAAAGTTCATCAAAGAAGAAGGGTCCGATAAGATTATGGCGACGTTGTTCACGGCAATCCTATCACAGAATAACCGGCGTAAATTAGGGCAATTTTGGACACCAGCTCCTATTGCTAATGTTATGGTAGACCTCCTTCTTCAGGGCCAAATCGATCGAACAAAATCAATCTTAGATCCATGTACAGGTACTGGCATTTTTCTTCAGAAAATTTCGCAGTTCGAGAGGAAGGTTGACGCGAAGGTTGGGGGGATAGAAATTCATCCATTACTCTATGAGATCGTACAGGTAAATTCGTACACAGAAAGAACAAACATCAAAATTTTGTATTCTGATTTTCTGACAACCCCGCCAATCCAACTGCCTTACCTTTCTGAGGGAACTCTAGCTGTTACTTCTGGAAAGGATCTACAATCAATCCTCCAGCCTATTCCCTCTGTGGGCTACCATGGAATCATCTGTAATCCCCCTTACTCTCGTCACCATATTCTTTCAAAAGAAACAAAGGACATTGTGGGCAAAGATATTGAACGAACCTTTGGGGGAAAATTTTCTCGAATTTCAAGTCAATTTATGTATTTTATCATTAAAGCTTTGAAACTCTTGATCCGAAATGGCCGAATGGTCTTCATCACTCCTACTATTGCCTTCGAGTCTCGTAACAGCCAGTATCTAAAAGAAATTCTTCGGAAGCGGTTTCAAGTTCGGTACATCATTGTTTTTCACCATTCATTGAATGTTTTCGAGGGAGTTGACACGTCAGCGTGTATTTTTGTCATTGACGGAAATTTGCCAAAACATTCTGATCTAACAAGGCTAATTGTTATCAATGACGACGTAGTAGTTCCTATTCTCGCTAAAATCGTAAATCAATCAACATCACGTATTACGAAGTCAATTTCCAGAGACACGGTCCGGATATTTGAAACAAACCAATTTAACCTTGACCCCAAGTTGAACTGGACTCACGCACGGTCCTTTTCTTTGGGGGGTGATAGATCGAATGAAGTCCCTTTATCGCGTTTTTTTCACGTGATGCGTGGTATTGCCACTGGTAGAAATAAATATTTCGTCCTTACGGACGCTGAACGACGAAAATACAATCTACCCGAGACAGTTCTTGTTCCTACTATAACAAAAACACGTCTCGTCCAGAAATATATCCTCACAAATGATGATTTTTACCGATTATTAAATCAGAACAGGAAGGTGTGGTTGCTATATATTCAAGGTAATAGTTCCGTAGATAAACAGCCAACATTACGAGATTATCTGAAACATGGAGAATTGACTGGTGTACCTAATGGAAGTCTCGTCAAAAGTCGGAGAATCTGGTACCAGCTAGAAAGGCGTGAAATTCCCGTCTTAATTTTCACCTACCTTAGTAGAGGGGCATCTCGATTCATTTTAAACAATGCAGATGTGCGCCCCCTCAATACATTCCTTATGCTTTACCCTCAACCTAACATCGATTTGTCTTCTCGACAACTTCGTCTTCTTTGGGTTATCCTAAATTCAAATGAAACCAAAAAAGCCCTTAGAGAAACTGGACGTACCTATGGGGGCGATACGCTCAAGGTTGAACCAAGAGAACTAATGATGACACCTATCCTAAATCCTTCGAGTGTTTCTACGGACGTCGAGTCAAAACTATTCAATTTCGCTTTCGACCTTGAGATATCTACAGTTAAAGAGGCCCAAAAAGGAGTCCTCCCTGCCATTGATTCAATCGTGCGCAAGGAGCTATCAACATGATCTGTGGTTTAAATTTCTCGTGTTAGGGTTTTAAGCGGAGTTTGATGAGAGGTTGAGGTTTGGGATCTTTGAAAGGATCGCCTAAAGGTGAGTCCTCCAAAAACGCTGCAATACAGTCTTTGAATTCCCCCAATAAAACTTCAATATCCACTCCCAGATATACTTTAGTGTCAATGTTTTTGACAACGTAATCCAGATTATGTATTGTCTTCATAGCTAGGCTCCTTACCCCCTTTATTCGTCGTTGATGGCGTTTAAGAAAGACCGTTGCTAATTGAATAAGACCTTGAAGGAAGCGACCCAGGGGGGCCTTTTTTTCGCTAAGCTGCCAAATGCCCTCCCAGGTTTCATGGGCTTCCCACCAATAGCAGAAATTGTAGAGATCGAATCCGAATAGATAGGTTTGATTGGTTTGCCACGAATCTTTGGTAACCAGTTCAATACTATTAAGTTGGGCACCATAGCTATGGCCCTGTGGATCATTTAGAGGATGTGGAGTTACGGAAGGAAGGTGGGCATACGCAGGCAAAGGAAGGCTCGTGTACCTGATCCAATGAGGATCAATTGGAGAGGGTTGTTCGTTTTTTGAATTATTTGTATTCTTTAGGTAGGGATCGTTCATTATTGTACCTTACCTTATCATATGTTTTCAGTCTTGAATCACTTCCACCTGTTCCAAATTCTCATAAAGTTTGCAGCTATTATTCATATCCTCCCGAATTCCACAAACGAATTGTTCTAAATTATTTTTGACAATTCCTAGGCAAGGTGTCTCTTTGCTCTCCCGTAATGAAAAGAGTTACCAAGCAACAGCGTATGTTCTTTTGCTTATTACTACCATTGTATGGGCAGGTACTTGGCCTCTTGGAAGGTGGCTAGTCTCGGAAAGCATCGGAGGAGAAACGATTCCACCGATGATGATTGCACTTGTACGTTATTTGATCGTAGCTCCCGTGATTTTAATTCTGTTACGCTTAAAGGAGGGGACGCTTAATGTAGGCTTTGTAAAACTCCATTGGAAATTTTTCTGTTTTCTCGGAATCATATCGGTGACTATCTACCAGGCAGGTTATCTCATTGGAGAATTTTACACTTCAGCGAGTGATGCAGTAATTATTATTAGCAGCCAACCATTAATTGTATTGATTTTGGCAAGTGCAGTATTTAAGATAGAAGAATTGAATCTTAAGAAACTGTTCGGGACCTTATTATCCTTTTCGGGTATTTTATTGGTTTTTATCTTCTCTCCAAACACTTCGGTTTTAAATCGGGTTCTAGGAAACATCCTTATTTTTGTGGCAGCCATATCATACTCAGTCTACCTAGTTGCTTCTAGACGTTTTATCAATGAGAATACTGGCCTATCGAAGACTTTTTCACCTTCTTCCCTTTATATTGTCTCTTGGGTGTCCTTTTTTGGGATGATAACGCTATTACCTGTGAGCCTTACAGTTCATCCTGAATACCTTGCCAATCCCGTGTTATTTTTGCAGATCCCTAGCAGAGTATGGTTTGGTATTCTATATTTGGCCCTCTTATCTTCAATTATTGGATATTGGTTCTATCTTGAAGGCATTAAACGATTGTCCGCAAGCCGAGCGGTAATCTTTCAAAATTTGGTGCCAATTTTTGGAGTAATCCTCTCCGTAATACTTTTGGGGGAGGTTTTTGATGTTTTAATTCATGGATCTTCGATTACTCTAATAATTTCGGGTATTACTCTTGTGAACCGGGAAAAATAAGTTTCTTCCGTTGTCTCCATGCACCATCAGCGCTGAAATAGCCCATAAAAAGGATAAAGAGCCCCCGATCAAAGGTCAGATTCTTCAAGGATCGCTTGAACTAAAGATCCCGTTCTATAACCGCCACAATCTATGGCTGCATATCGATATCCGAATTCCTTAAACCTTTGATTGATATCATCGAGAATTTGCCCCTCCAACAATTTTTCTCTCTCCTCGGCGGCGACCTCGACCCTCGCCAATCCGTCATGGTCCCGAACACGGACGACGCGTATCCCGTATGTATCCATGAGATAGCGTTCAGCTTTTCCGACTCGTTGTAGTTTCTTCACAGTGATTCGCTCCCCTGGTGGAAATCGAGAACTCAAGCAAGCAAGACTGGGCTTATCCGCATTGGGAAGCCCAAAATAATGGGCCAATTGTCGAATGTCGTCTTTGGTCAATTTGCCTTGCAGCAAAGGGGAATTCACGGAGTGTTCCTTAAGTGCACGAAGTCCTGGCCGATGCCCACGGACCTCGCTGAAGTTCGTACCCTCAACGATGACATCGGCCTTAAATTGTTCTGCAACTGTTTTTAATGCTTCAGACAATCCGTGCTTGCAATAATAGCACCTATCTATAGGATTGGCAACAAAGTTAGGATCCTCCAGCTCGTTTATACGAATAACACGGTGATTCCATTTTCTTTTTTCTGCTAACAGGGTTGCTTCTTCTACTTCGCCAGGCAGAACTGTAGGTGAATCGGCTGTAACGGTAAGCATGCGTTTTGCATAACGATAACCTAGCTCAGCCAGAACTGAGGAATCGACCCCTCCACTATATGCGATAACCACTGATTTCCCTTCAAAGAATTCTTTGAATTCCAGCAATTTTTCCTTTAAGCTAGGACTTAGAGCTTTTTTGTGCTGAACTGTCATATAAATCATAACTCATGACGTTTTGCTAAAAGGCTAATCTTTATTGAATAGGATGCTCAATAAGTGGGATATTTCCTTGGAAGCATAAACTTAACTTTTCGATACAATCACTATTTCCGCTAAGATGTACAAAGTAGATAACTACAAATTTGGTGAAATCAATGTATCGGGCGATTCCTACTACAGAGATTTAATTATATTTCCCGACAACATCCTTACGAACTGGTGGCGACGAGAAGGTCATGGATTATGTCTGGAGGATTTGGACGAGATACTAAGGAGACCAATAGGGCTGTTAATAATAGGCACTGGTTATAACAGCCGTATGCAGGTTACAAACGCCATGAAAAAAGAGTTAGAGCAATTAAACATCAAAATTATCGCTGAAAACTCACGCAAGGCCGTGGAACTATATAACCAACTAGTGGATAAAAGGAATGATATCGCACTGGCCATTCATTTGACTTGTTGACCAGCTCCTCTTTCCGAGTTCAGGGCTTTAAAGTAACATAAGCCAGAAGCAGATAAAGACTCAACTTATTATTTGAGGAATGCGAACGGTAAATGTACTTCCAACATCTAATTCAGAATGAACTGTTATATCGCCTCCATGCGCATCGACAATCGCCTTAGAAATAAATAGACCAAGACCAGTCCCCTTTGAGGAATATTTAGATGATCTATGGAAGAAAGGCGTGAATAAAATCGGGATATCACACTGCTCTATTCCACATCCAGAATCCCTTACAGCGATATTGAAACCTCCCTCTTGCAGGGTAAACAATATTTCTACAACACTAGATTCTGGCGAATGTTTTACTGCATTGCTCACCAGGTTATGGACAACCTGCATAAGAGACTCTTCATCTATGAGCAAAGATAGTTTCTCAGGATCCTTGATTGAACTCGTGACTGATATCTCTCTATCGGAGTATAGAAATTGAACATCCTTTTGGACTGCCTTATAGAACTTAGAAAAAGGTACTGGCTGTAGCGTCACAGCAAATTGACCAGCCCTGATTCTGCTAGTATCATGGACAGAGTTTATGGATCTAGTCAATCTAAAGAGGTTTTTTCTCATTACTTGATTGATCTGTTCAAGTCTTGTTTTTAGTGTAGAGGTAGGTTCTTTCTCCAAAATTCTTTCAATTAGATCCGAATATCCTGTCAACACTGTTACTGGAGTTCGAAGCTCGTGTGAGGTCATAGCGATAAATAACTCTTGTAACTGCTTAAATTCCTGTTCCCTTTCTTTACGACCGGTACTGTCAATTAACGTGATGAAATCTGCGGGTTTTCCACCAAAAACTATCGTTTTTGAGTACTGGTCAACCCACCGTATATCACCGTCCTTGGTCATGAGACGATAAGAGTAATTGGTGATTATCCCATCCTCTTCACCTAGTTGCTTTTTACGAGCTTGGTCTGCTGCAAATTCCAGATCCTCCGGATGAATTCGATCAGTGAAATCATCTGGAAAGTTCCAGCTCATCATTTCATCAATCGAATAACCATTAATCCTTGCTATGGATTCATTTACGTATTTAAGGCGATTATCCTGAATTATCGCAATCCCCAGGAGAGACTGCTCTGAAATAACCCTTAAAATGTCTTCTTTCTCTCCGATAGGCGTTTCCATAAAGGCCATAACACCCAATTTGTATTCATCAAAAACGCCAGGCAGAGAAAACGTTCTATACATCAATATAGGGAATAAAAAGATGCAAAAGGCAGATAAAAGGCTTGGAGAGAGAACCTGAATAGTGTAACCAGAAGCCAGGATGATGTTAGCAATCGTAAAGAGTAGAGTGTGCTGTAATTTCTCCGAATGGACTCCTTCCCTGCGTACAACCCGAAAAAACAACATGACGAAAAATAAGACACTTGTATATACGGGAATTAAGAAAAGAATCAGTGTAAAACTGTGAAACCCAGGGTGAGCATACTGCCAAACGTCAGGTTGGCGAATCCATATGTATGGTAATGTAAAGTAGAAATAAACATAGAAGATCTCCCATAATGCCACGAAGTACCCGATTTTCAGAAATTTCGACCCTAGGAAATAAAGAATAAACATATTGCTCGCAAGGACGGCAATAGCGGAAAAGAAAATCGCAAGGGATACAATCACCCTTGCGAATTGCGCAATTATTTGATTTTCAAGATCGGGGAGAGGCCCCAAAGGGTATTCACTCAAAGGGAAGGATATTTCGAGCAAGATTTGCTCAATCAGAAGCAAAGAAAGAGCAATTCCAGCTGTACCAAGAAGGAGAACATACCAAAGGACATGGGTATCGTTTTTCAGATTTCTTTTGCGTGATCCGCTTAACGAAGCGCCAAAGTAAAGAAAACATGAAATGAAGATTAATAGAACGTATAATAACCGAAAAACTAGATCTGTTTCCGCCACATTTGCACCAAGCTTTTTTGACGAATAGTTATGACGATACAATTATTTAAGGGATGTCCAATCAAAGTGTAAAGGTACTATCTCTAAGCCTCCGTCAGTCTTTTTCTTCCACAAGCCGTGATTTCCGAAGTTGACGGAAATAGCACCTTGCTGTAGCATGATTGTTTTCGGAGTTATGTCACCCTTCTAGAGATACGGTAGCTGATGGTACAAAGAAAGAAATTGAAAGCGAGATCATCAATACTGCCTAAGCGGTCCTAAGCTAGAACAACGTACATGACCATAATACAACTGTAAACCCATTTTTTATCAAATTGAGCCTTCTTAGCAGAAATTCCTAATGATGTGACAGAAGATGGATTTCGATTTAGTAATAACGTATGTTAGAGTTGTAAACCCTTGGGGGCATAGTATTACCTAAAAGATGCCTATTAAAGCTATCATAATCGGAGTAAAGAGTAAAGTAATTACTGCTAACCATCTAGCCTGCTGAGGGATGTCAAATTTAATCTCTAGTTTAGTAATATCATCAACAAATCCCTCAGATTGAGTGAAAACCCCTCTATCCCCGATCCAAGATGCTAATGTCTCTGAATATGTTCCCTCGAATCGTCTTTGAAGTTCAATAATGCCGTGCCGTATTCGAGGATGATCTCGATCGACCAATGCTATGACTCGGGTAAAGACCCCATCTTCCAAGATTATTTCTCGATCGCCTCGCTTTATGGATCGTAACTCGGTATCTTCAGAATCCAACTCCTTTGAAACACTAGAAACCGCAGAGAGATATCCAGAGATCAGCGCTTCGTCAGAATGGAAAAAACTTAGTTTAGAAGCAATAGGGATTCCTTCGGGGTGTTTAACTATGAGAACGTCATAGACCTGTGTAGGGGAATAATTCAAGATAACAAGGGCAAGAACGATTAGTACAATATATATGACTGCATTGATAAAGGCGAAAAGCTCAGGAGGATAAGCAATAGGGTTAGCAACTATATGCTCAAGGATCCCTGGTATGAAAAACGAAATAAAGAAGAAGAGAATAGTAATGCCAGCTAAGTACATCAGACTGGTGTTTTTTCTTGATTTCTTCTTAAATACCGTTAAGAAATCTTGAACACCCAATCTAATGGTTGAAAAGTCATCCCTTTTTACGAGAAACCATAATCCAATTATTAAGATTAGTAAGAAGTAAGGGATTAGCATAAAAACGTGAGCAGAAGTTGGTAGGGACGCAAAAATCAATGAATTGGTTGCCCTTATTATCGTAAGTCCAACATTGAAAACGAAATTAAGGGTAAATGGCAACACTACTGATCCTGTCTCAGAAAAAGCACTAAATGAAATATACAAAATAAAAAAGAAAGATATAGCCATTCCCCAAAAGATTGGATCCAAAATGGCTCGAGGAAGTTGAGCCAACTTATCTGGGCCGTCAATCATAAAGAAGAAGATCAGGTAGATTACATAAAAGATGGTGGAGATCAAATTTGCCACCCCTGTGGAAAATCGTGCCTTGAATGAATTGTAGACATAACTGAAGAAGAAAAACCCCGCAGATAACGGCCAAAGAAAACCCATCTCGATGAACCCGAAATAATACTCTGCATATAGCTGAACTGGCGTGAAAAGGGTACCCTGTTTGTGATAAGCATGGAAAAAGAACATGGCCGTGAGATCGCCTCCCGAGGATACGAAAACCACTGGCGAAAGAATTGTAAAGAAAACAATGATACCTAGTATCCCTAAAACGATCGCGCGCCGAAGAAGGCTAATCGTATTGTACTTCTGGGTTTTGTATGTATAACCTAGTTGACTCCAAGACCACCCGTCCCGTGATCGACGAATCCATAGACCAAAGAAGAGTGAAATTGAGAATAAGAGAACGTTAAACACTAGCGTGATTTGCACAATCACTCCGAAGTTACCTCCATCGAAACTCCCATATCCACGCTCCCCTAGAAACCCATCCGCGATGGGTCTGTACAAATCTAATACTCCTTCTAATAACGCCGAATTAACCAGCGTTATAAGCGTGAAACAAATTAGAAAGATGAAACTAATCTCAAGGATTTGAATGAATTGATCTAGTTTTGTTGCTTCAATCGAGGGGATTCGTGATTCGAAACTCGGTTCGAGGGTCGTCATCTTGGTTCCTCATCAAACACTGCAATCAAAAATGCGGATTTAAAAGTCAATTGATTCCAGCTTCTTAAAGCAAATATAAAGTCCAGTCTATGTGAAGCTACGGCAGACATCGGTGATTTTCTTGCTAGATCTAATATCGGATTTTGAAAGCGATTTACAATGCCCAAAATGCGGCGGTAATCTGCAACTCCAACGAAAAACCAGTAGTATTCGATGTCAGAACAACGATTCCCATAACTTCCAAATCATTGATGAGATCCCACGATTTGTGGAACAGAATGAAATTTCTCCTGAAGATGCAAAATGGGTATTTGATTACGATCAACGTGCGGAATCGTATGATGCTGCACTTGAGTTTTACAATGAAAAGTTGGGAACACACCTTCGTGACTCTTATCTAGAACTTGCGGATCACCTCCCTGTTCAGGAAAACCAATCAATTCTCGATGTATCAGTAGGAACTGGAAATGTGAATCTGGCGATAAAGCAAGTGTATCCCAATTTAAGGTTGAAGTTGGCAGGGATCGACCTTTCCATCGGATTTTTACAGGTGGCTCTTGAGAAGTTTAAGAAAGGCGGGATTCAGAGTCTGTTGCTGCATTCGCAAGTAAACTCTCTTCCATTCAAAAATAACAAATTTGACATAATTACACACTCAGGTGGGATCAATACTTTTTCAAACATTCCAAGAACTCTAACGGAATGGGTTCGGGTGCTAAAACCTGAGGGGACACTTGTTTTCGTTGACGAAGGCCTTTCACCGGCGGTACGCAAAACAGAACGAGGGGAATCCATTCTTAAATGGAACACCTTATTTTCTGCAAAACCTCCCCTTGATGACCTTCCGTTTAATGTTAAGAACATAAAACTTTGGTGGACCGCTAGAGGAACTTTTTATGTTATTATTTGCCAAAAAGGGGAAATTTAAAACCTTGATATTACTATTCAAGCCTCTCCAAAAAGACCGAGCTTATGCACTCCCATTTCCTCCTTTTTTCGGCATTATCCTGGAAACTAGGCAAATTCATGAGCGTTTCTCTTGAGTTGTGCTTTCCCTCAAAAACTGAAAATCACGGACTATTGCTGTGAATCGTAGTGTTGGTAAAATAAATCCCTCATTATGAGCATTCTAGGAAACAGGGGAATTAACCACGGATTCAGATTTTGAACTGTACCCGATTTAAAGGAAAGACAAGAAAATGGAGCAAATTAAACTCACTAAACCTGAAGGATTAGATCCTCGTACGGCCACATGGGTTGCAGAAATGAACGAAGTACGCCAGCGATTAATTACAATTATTGAAGATCTCGATGAAGCTGCAATCGATTTTACTCCCGATGAGCGGAGAATTGAAACAATCGGGACACTCTTATTTCACATCGCTGCAATAGAATTCTCATGGATATTTGAAGATATTTATGGAGAGGAATTTGAGGAAGAGGAGTGGAAATATGCCTTTGCCTTGCGGCCCAACGTGAATATACCACAGATAAAAGGAAAAACAAAGGATTATTATATAAAAAGACTCGCAAATGTCCGAGAAAGGGTATTAGTGGTAATTCCCAAAGAAACAAACCTCGATCGCCTTGTACTCTCCGATGATAGTGCTTATTTTAGCATTGAGTGGATCCTTTTTCATCTTATTGAACATGAAGCAATGCACATTGGCCAGATATTGTTCTTGAAGAGACTATACGCGTTGTCTTTAGAGAAGGATGCCTAATCCCAGATTTGGGCTTGATTTGAAGTTATGAAACTTATGGAAGACCTATTATGGTATTAAAGTTCGTTTTAGAAGCTCTCGGGCGCCATTTTGATGAAACACGAATTTTACTGAAACAGCTTACAGATGAGAATATTCAATCCAAACCAGTTGATACTGGCCGACCCCTAGGCGAAATAATTTTACATATGATTCGTGCTTTCGAATTCTACTCAAGAGGGGTGGCCACGGGCAAATGGGAACCCCTATCCTACAATTTGAAGAAGTATAGCGATGTTAAGGCCATTCAGATGCTTTATGAAGATGTGGTGAGAAAGACAAGGGCCTTTTTGGCTGAAATAACTCCCACTGGTGCAATGAAAACGATTTCACCGTCCACAAATTCGGCACCTGCGATAGCATTCCTTTTAGAGATGTTAGAACACTCCATTCAACATCGAGGCCAAATTCTTGTTTATTACCGTCTACTCGGAATAGAACCAAGATCGATTCCTTACCTCATTTAATCAATCCAATGAATTTGTTTTCCAGCGAGACGAACCGAATCTTCAATATTTGGAAAAGTAGTTCATCATGTTACGCAGAAAGATGGTTTTTCCTCTCCGTTTCAAAATATAAAGCGTAATTGCATCTCTCACCCATTAACAAGGCTGAAATGAATTGAAAACCGTTTTATGACGTATCGATCCCCAGTAATTCAACCTCAAATATAAGCGTTGCATTGGGGGGAATAACGTTTCCGGCTCCCCTCTTTCCGTATGCTAATTCTGGTGGGATAGTGAATCTATATTTACTCCCAACGTTCATTGAAAGAACACCCTGATCCCATCCCTTAATCACGCGTCCTATTCCTACTTCAAATACAAATGGTTCCCCACGGTCTACACTACTATCAAACTTCTTTCCATCCGTAAGCCATCCAGTATAATGGACACGACATCTATCGCCTTTCTTCGGTGTCGGCCCTGTTCCTTGGGTTAATATCTCAGTCTGTAGATCAACCATATTTGTGTTTACTCCTCGTTACTTGTTGTGCTAATTTCGTGGCTTTGATTCCATTGCTTTAGTAATAACACATTTATTTATGGATGTGAATGTATAATCCATTTGATTTTTGAAGCGCATTGAACCTGATTATTATTCTTTTTCAAAGCATTTTTTGATACGACTTTCCCACTTCTGTCCCTCGAGTAAAATACTTGCAATGCCAAGGAGAGTGACGAGACCCTCGATTTGTTTCCATTCAAGCTTATCTATGGTTTCTGAAAGCTCCTTTCCACTTTTCTCTTCTGCAACCAAAATAGATCTCTGTGTAAGCTCTGTTTCTTCTTCAAAAAACTTAGACAATACTTCAATCAGGCAATTGAGAGAGGAAACTGTAGTGTCGAGTCTTTTTTCTAGAATATGGGCTAGTACTTCGTGCATTTCGCTATGATCTTTGATTATCTCTTTCTTTGTCCGCCCCTTGATTGGAAAGAAGATTTTTGCGGACCGCATGAACAAGGTTTGAGTTTTATGCTTCCTCTCTGGGGTCAAGTAGACCCTTTTTCCACCTTGTACCACTAGTTTTTTTCCTTCTAGCTTCTTTAAATATCGATATATTGTTTTTGTAGATCTGTCCAGACTTTTTTCGCGAAGTGCCCCCTGAATTTCGGGTACAGTGTGTGGTCCCGTCCTGAGTATTGATAAAACCATCATATGATTTTGATCATCGAATAGATTTATGGTCTCAGGATCATTGATCTCCTGAATGATTGGTTGAGTAAACGTGATAGCATCTTGGTATTTTTCTGATTGGTCGATTGACATTGGACTCTCAAACCTACACACACGATTCACAAGTAGCGTGGTTCTTCAGTTTTTGCCGCAACACAACAATATAAAAAATCTCATGGATATGGGTAACTAATTCTCATGATGATGAGATTTTATCTGGGTCAAATCAAAAACGTAACATCTAGGAAGAAATAAGACGATGACGAAATTTCAATATTGGGAACCTGAAAAAGGCCTCGAAGAAATTCAAGCAAACATCTATAACACAAACAATCCTGAGCAACAACCCGCTACAGCCAAACAAATACGCGAACGATTTGAAGGAGAGAAAAATTTCGATCCTAAGACCGTTCGTTACGCTTTTTCTGATGATGGAAAACCTTTGGCATATATCCAGGCAAGGGATTATGACCAAGTAAAGGAAACTCATCTTGGTTATCCCTGGGCACTGGATGGATGCCCGGCTGATGTGCAACACAGATTATTTGATGAAACGTTAGAATATCTTAAGCAACGTGAAATAGCGAAGAAATATGCAATCCGCATGAATGCTGGGATAGAGCAGAAAAACGTTCTAAGTTTTTTTAAGGAAAAGGGACTGCAGGAAGTATCTAAGAATTATCGATACAATGTCGATCTAACAAAGCTCAGTGAACAGGTGAATGACACACGTTTTACCGTGCGTAAGGGAACGAAGGA
This sequence comes from Candidatus Heimdallarchaeota archaeon, assembly GCA_048881705.1. GTDB lineage: Archaea > Asgardarchaeota > Heimdallarchaeia > Hodarchaeales > Hodarchaeaceae > Hodarchaeum. Next base: position 23,322 of record JBHLSH010000004.1, read on the forward strand.
AGATATCGGATTACTGGTAGACCTTATAAAAGCAGATGGAAGGTACTCGGACCAGTTGTCCTCAGATGCCGAGATTGAGAAATATTTCTCAGAACGAGTCATCCCAGCGGATCACGCTATTCTAGTATTCGACGGAGAAACACTTGTGCAGGCGACAGCGCCTTTATTGTTCACACAACCTGGGGATGATGAAGAACGGCTAATTTTGCGGTTCCATGGTCGACGCCCAGAAACAGCACCTTCCGCATGGAAACCACTTCTAATTGGGGTTGCACAAGAGTGCCTAGAAACGAATTACGGGACAGATAAACCTCTTTCGGTTTACCATGGTTCGACTGATCCCTCAGAAGAATTGGATTTTACCCTTTCACTTTCTCCAGCGAAAGAAGTCACAGGATATTCATTTGGGGTTTAGCATCACCAAGGTAGATCCCCCTCTGCATTTTTTTTTCATTAACAGTAATCAACTAGCAAAAAGGCATGACTTCCTACAATCCAGGCAAATGCCAAGGTTTTTGTTTGCAACCCGATTTCTTAGGTTTTGGAAATGGAAACAATACTTCTGGGTATCCAAATAAATTATGAAAACGAAATTAATGTTTGAGTTGTGTAGAAAGCTATCCTTGATCACCATTCGACATTTCAAAAGCAATTTCATGAAGATGATTATGGGAACCTGCTCTCCACGGAATCTTTAAGGCGGCAAAATGGTTTTCCTTACATTTCGAAATCACACTAGATAGGTTTATATGCTCTTTTCCCAACCGAGTAGAGAGGAAAAAAGCTTATGTTTATCGTCAGCATTTTGAAATGGCTTATATTGCTTGCAATCGGATTTATTTTGGGAGCTGTTGTAGGAGCCGCTGTTTTATCAGAAAGTCAGGAAATGGGCATCTTTTTAGGAGGAATTGTTGGATTGGCCGCATCACAAATACTTCAAGTTCGAGGTAATAAGAGTGAACTTGATCCAAAAACGAGAAGACGTTACATGGAGGGTGCAGCGGCACAACAACAGCGACAACGACTACGTCAACAGCAGCAGCGACGACGTTAGAAGTATAAATCTAAATTCTAAGGTTTACGGGTATACCGAACACATATTACAGAGATTCGAGTTGAATCAGGCAGGAAATGATTTTATAGACTAGAACCTGTTCATTCCTCCTTCTTGATCGAGATCTCTTTTTCTATGTAATAATCACGAAAGGCTGGTAGTATTTCGATTATAAGTAAGTATGTTCCATAGATAAATGAAAAAATAAAAAAACCGCCAATTTCAAGCCAGTCCAAAGCCACCCTTTCCAAAAGTAAAGTGGTCAACCCCATAAATAGCCCAGAAAGTCCCAAAATGTTCACAACAATCATAAATGCTCTAAGATGAACATTAAACCGAAGGAAAGGATCTTTTGTCCTTCTAGCCTTTGGAAGTATACGAAAGTGAACGAAACCAACCACTATTACGCATACGAGTATCAAAACAATTACCAAATTTGAATGTAAGGCAAGAAAATCACCAGAAGGTTGCGGAAAGATCATTTGAACTACCAAAAGAACGAACAAGCTCAAAAAACTAGTCAACCATACAAGAAATAGCAGCAGTTTCCGGAATTTAACTATACTCTGGGTGATTTCGGTCTCTCTGTTCGAACCACCCATTCCAATCACTGAATGATACGCGCTTTAAAAGGATAAACGTCCAAAGATGTTTCTAAGTGTATAGATCGCCATGTGGGGATTTTCAATCAAGCGCCGTTTCAAATATGCAACGGCCGCACCCCAATGAGTAGCGAAGGGAACATATAGTCTGACCACATATCCTTTTTCAATTAGATTTTCCTGAATTTCTCGCCGTGGAACTCCAAGAAGCATCTGAAACTCGAAGTTTGATGAAGGAATACCTTTTTCTTCAATAATCCCTACAACTCGCTCTATGGTTTTTTCATCATGTGTTGCGATTGCGACATAATGTCCACCATCTTGAAGTTCCTGGAAATATTCTACTAGTTTTTCCTTCATAATTTTCTTTTTGGTGTACGCGATATCGCTTTTCTCCAAATAGATTCCAATACAGAGACGTATATGAGCGTTTAAGCCCTGAAGTTCTTTAATATCGTTTTTAGTTCTAAACAAGCGGCTTTGCAGGACTGTCCCGAAGTTTGCAAATTCAGGCTTTAATCTTCGATACATACTTAGCGTAGCATCAGTGTAGGCTGACGATTCCATGTCCATAGTCACTTGAACATTCACCTTGGCAGCCTCAGAGAGCAACCGCCGAAAATTCTCCAAACAATAATCCTGGGAAATTCTAACTCCAAATGCACTCGGTTTAACACTAATACTGGCAAATTTTTCTTTCTTGATTGTTTCAATAATATCTAAATATATCCGTACAACTTTTTCAACTTCCTTTTTTGCTGTAAGCTCTTCTCCCAAGAGATCAATGGTTGACATTATCCTTTTTGTTGACCAAAGCATTCGGGCGCATTCTAATCCTTTTTCTAAACTATCTCCAGATACATACGGGCGGGCGAACCATCGAACCAAGAACCCAGGCATTAATCGGTTGACAATGAACGTTTTCATCCTCGTTGAGACTTCCTAAACCGAGAAAAGGATTAAAGGAATAAGATACGGAAGATATTAAAAAAATAATTGCATACTTACCATAAACTGGAGGAACAGGCTGAGATTATGATGAAAATAGGTCATGCTTATCCTTTTTATATTCGATAATGTTCATTATATTATGAAAAAAGGTTAAATAATTTGGTCTTGGCCGAGATCGATTGCCGATGCTTCAATTTTTCCTTATAAAATCCGTTTGGGCATTAAAACTTGCGTAAAATACTCTGGGGGAATTCGCGTCCCTTTTTTATAAGTAACTGTAGATTTACCTCCTTTCGCTGTTGAAATTAACCAAACTCCTTTTAATACGAAATATTATATCCATCTCCAATCTAAGTCCTAACCTAGCCAATTCCAAACCAAATGATAATCAGTTCAATGGATGGTTCCTCTTTGGAAAGTCCGCCTATCAGATTTCTCTTTGAACCTAGGTCCGTTGCCATTATAGGAGCTTCTGCCAATCCCAAAAAAATCGGTTATCAAGTCGTGGATAATATTAACTACTCGGGATACCGAGGAAGGGTGTATCCGATTAATCCTAAAGGTGGCAAAATACTGGGATACAATGTTTACAGGCATATCGAGGAAGTAGAGGGAGAAGTTGACTTGGCTGTTATCTGCATTCCCGCAAGGTACGTTTACAGCGCGGTTCAATCATGTGCAGAAAAGAAAGTAAAATTCCTCTCAATAATAACCTCTGGATTTTCCGAGATAGGCAAACTGGATGAAGAAAGGGAAATTGTGGATTTCGCTAAGAGAAATGGAATGCGGGTTCAGGGGCCAAATATATTTGGTATTTATTCCGCTAAATCCTCAATAAACGCTACTTTTGGAACTAGGGATATAAATCCTGGAAACGTGGCAATAGTCACACAAAGTGGGGCTTTGGGTGTGGCATTAATTGGCAAAACCAAAACTGAAGGCATCGGTCTATCATCTATTGTATCTGTCGGAAACAAATCTGATATCGATGAAGCCGATCTCATTGAATATTTGATAGATGACGCTCTGACCCGCGTTATTGTGCTTTATATTGAGGGGATCAAACGAGGTGAGAAGCTTGTCCAAATCGTTCGAAAAGCCACAAGAAAGAAACCAATTATAGTAATTAAATCGGGACGATCTGCACGTGGTGCAATGGCGGCTGCATCCCATACAGGATCTCTAGCTGGAGCAGATAATGTTTTTACGGACATTATGAAGCAAATCGGGGCGCTTAGAGCTATTAGCGTTCAAGAAGCACTTAATTGGGCCAAAGTTTTAGCTATTCAAGAGGATTTACCTAAAGGGGAACAAACGGTCATTGTAACCAATGGAGGAGGAATAGGTGTTCTGGCTACCGATGCCTGCGAACTTTATGGGATTACGCTCTATGATGATCAGGACATTTTACGTAGTACCTTCCGTCCTGTTACTCCTACCTTTGGATCGACGAAAAATCCAGTTGATATTACAGGCGGAGCCTCAAATCAAGATTATGAGGATGCTATTCAGGCCGCTTTGGATAATGAGGAAATTCATTCTGTAATTTGTCTGGGTTGCGAAACCGCAAGTTTTGATTGCAGCCAACTCTCTGCTGTCGTAGAAAAAAAATTCCTAGTCAACAGGCCAAAAAAACCACTTATCTTCTCTTTTTTCGGAGGGGGCGAATTTGAAAGAGGATTGATAGGATTTAAAGCCAAAGGAGTTCCAATTTTTCCTGATGTTTATGAAGCTGTCTCTTGTTTAGGAGCCTTATACTCCAATTATCGTACTCGGATTTTCGCGGATGAATCACCCACTACAGAGATGCCAGAAGTTCAGGTAGACATTGATAAGATAAATGAGATAACTTTTGGTGTTAGGAAGGAAAATCGGACGTTCTTACTAGCCAACGAAGCATTAGAAGTCTGTAGGGCGGCAGGAATTCCTGCACCTCAAAGCTACATTGCTAAAAACTTAGGAGAAGCAATTGAATATGCAGAAGAGATAGGATTTCCCGTGGTGATGAAGATTGTTTCAAAAGATATAATTCACAAAAGTGACGCTGGAGGGGTTGCGCTAAACCTTGAGAATAGAGATGAGGTAATTGACGCTTACGAAGCGATAATAAACTCAGCAAAAAAGTACAACCCTGATGCAGTGATTACGGGTGTTGAAGTTGTGACAATGGTTAACATGGAGGAAGCAATTGAAATCATAATCGGAGCGCGTATCGACAATTCTTTTGGCCCAACTGTGATGTTCGGCCTTGGTGGAATCTATGTTGAAGTTCTGAAGGATGTAGCCTTTAGAGCAGCACCTTTGACGAGAGGAGATGCTGGTGATATGGTAAGACAAATAAGGGCGTATCCGTTGTTAATGGGAGTTCGAGGCGAAGAAAGAAGGGACATAGAAGGATGTATTGATATTATTATGAGATTAGCAAAGGTTATTCTATCCTGTCGGGATATAAGTGAGATTGAAATCAATCCAGTATTGGCTTTCGAACAGAAGAGAGGTGTGCTAGCCATTGACACTCGAATATTGCTACAACCCTCTGAAAAAAGGTGATTTAAGTGAAGAAGATAACAGTTGCATCCACTCGTGAAGAAGCAGGAAAAACAAGTCTGATTATTGGCCTTGCCAAAGCATTATCACAAAAACATGCCAGGATCGGATATATGAAACCCTTAGGGGATCGCTTACTGTACCAGGAAAAGAAAATATGGGATTACGACTCGGCATTGATAAGGGATATCTTTGGCCTAGACGATAATCCTGAAGATCTCTCAATGGGTTTTGGACATTCGAAATTGCGCTATATGTATGATGCTGAGAGGACTAAAGACAAATTAGCTAATATGTGTTCAAAAGTTTCCGCAAACAAAGACCTGGTATTTCTAGAGGGAAGTAAGAACCTTTCTTTTGGGAGATCTGTATACCTCGATCCGCTCTCTGTCGTCAGGAGTACCAATTCGCAGCTATTGTTAGTTTTGAGTGGAGATGAGGATGGTATACTTGATGATATAACATTTCTTCAGAAGTGTGTAAACACGGAAGATGTTCCCCTCATGGGAGTCATCATTAATCAGATTAAGGATATTGAAGGCTTTAGCGAGAATTATTTGCATTCTATTACGGATCTAGGAGTAAAAGTTTTGGGTGTTATTCCCTATCGCGAGGAATTAACTCATTTCACAGTTGATTACCTAAACCGAACACTAGAAGCCAAGATCATCGCTGGTGAGGGTGGAATGCAGAATGTTGCCAAACATGTATTTGTTGGCGCGATGTCCGCAGTCCAAGTTGTAAAGAAAGCTCTATGGGGATTGGAAAATAAGTTAATTATAACCCCTGGTGATAGGCCTGATATGATCATTGCAGCCCTGGATAGTAGTACCGCTGGAATTGTCTTAACAAATGGAATTTTACCCGAAGATCCTGTCATAGAATCTAAAGCGAATGCAAATAATATTCCATTGTTATTAGTTCCAGATGATACCTTTGCAGCGGCAAAGAAGATAAACCAGATGGAAGTCCTGTTCACCCCCGACGAAGTCCAGAAGATCTCACTCCTTGAAAATCTTATCATGGAACACGTTGACTTAACTTCTTTTTCCTAACGCATCAGGAAATATACAAAACTTGCTAGCTGGGAGCTATGACGTCATCTTGTCTTAAGGCTCCGACCCTTGCTTTTGAGGTATTTGTGCAAACTGGTACAGTGTTAAGACAATAAAAAAACCGATTTCAAATCCTATAAGGATTAAAAACGAGACCAGAGGTAAAGGGAGGGAAACTAGTGTACTATCGAAAGGCCCCAGATCTGGAGAAAACGTCGGGATGGTCCTAAAAAGAAAAATAAGCCCGAACTGTAATATCAGGTGAACAAAAAGGAGGATTACAAAGCCTAGTTGGCCTTCCCCGCCCCTATTTTTCACCCAGTCAAGGGCAGAAGTCAAAGATGTCCCGGGATTCAGTCCCTTATAGATCAACATTGCCCACATTCGTTGATACACAAAGCTGATGACTCCAGCAAGGCATATAACATAAAGAATAATTCCCCAAGCCATTAAAACTTGAAAGTTTTGTAAAAAGTCTGGAGGAAAGCCTGCTAAGAATGTAACCAACATGGTTCCATATAGAAACAAGAAAAGAAGCGATGGTATCATAACCACAAGTTGTGCAAAAATACCCCAAACTACACTTGTCAAGGCAAATCGCAGGTAGTTCGTCTTTTTCCCATCATTACGAAGATATGAACTGATTGGTATAATGGTTGTCAATCCTACCGATAATAATACGGGGTTAATGCCGCCTATTTGGACATAATCGTAGGAAACACCCAATATCTGTTCAACAGGAACCAATAGGAAAAGAGGTATAAAGAGATCAAAGGGATTTAAACCTCTAAGCAGTAGGTGTGGATCAAAAAGGTAATTGAGAGTCGAAAACAAGAGCAAAACCAGGAAAATCTGCCATATTTTTGTCTTATTTCTGCTTAAAAATTGCCTGATATATGTAAATGAGTGGAGAAATAGTGGATACGGTTGAACTCCTCCTTGCCCGAAATATTTTCCTGAAAATAGCCCATCCTCTGAATATAACGGCATTTGTGCTTCTTGTATGAAATCTTTTCTCATGGGTCTACCAGAAATGGTAGCAACTACGTTCTTCTGACTGGACCGAAAAGACGGAACGTAAGTACTTGCAAGGGTTATAAGAAATGAAGCCAAAATCCAAAATAGGATCCGTTCAGGCGGAAAGTAAAGATCTATGGGAATATGAATTGAAACATACCAAACTAAAAGAATCGTTCCTATTAATCCATCCAACAGACCAATAACTAGTGCCGTAATACCCAAGGCCGTTGATTCTGACATAAAAATCCAAAGGACACCCCTTTTGGAAAGTCCAAAGCTCCTCATGATACCCATTTCTCGTTCCATGTGGAGAGTAGAGACGAGAATACAAACAAATTGAGCTACGCCAGCCAAGATGAAGGATTCAATAAATAAAACCTCAAAAATCCCCGTCTGAAACGTTAGAGATTGTTCAACAATTTCGGTTAGGAAATTAAGTTCATTTATCTCTTTGGCTTCAGGAAGCACTGCTCTAGCTGCAATCAATGCAGACTCCACTGTACTTCCTCCTTGCTTCTTACAAAGAAACCACTTTGCAAAAGTCGTGTTGAAATAATTTTGAAATTGGCTGGAGTTAATATAGAGGTATTCTCCACTCCCAAGGAACATGTTGGCCTTTATCACCGCAGAAAGGGTGAGATTGACAGTCATATTGCCAGGAATTTCTATGGAAACGTTTTCTCCTAAAGAAATCCCGAGTCGCTGGTATAAATTATTAGAGATTAAAGCATTGGTTGTATTTGCTGTTGTTGAATTTAGTAGTTGATATGATGGTTCATCTACATACGATTGGATCACAGGTTCCGCGAATTGCTGGTATTGGGAAGGATCGACTCCGAAAACGTACCCTGGGTATGAATTGATTTGGGTTCGAATTTGCTGGACAAACGCAGATTTCTCTATCGCGGATCGACCGTCCAATAAATCAGTTCTATTTATCGGAAGAAGATCGTTATCCCGCGCCTCGGCGACCACGTCAACCGACCCCCATTGGTTACGAAAATAATCTGGAACTTCTGCAATTATAGATGCTGACATAGAGCCGACCACAATAATGAATGTCAACGCCAAGGCTGAAGTCATTATTGTGAAAAGGGACTTTTGAAATTCTCTTGCGATGTTTCGAGTAGAAATTCTTCGTGTTACAAAATCGAACCAAACAAGCGCTTTCATGGCTATTCTAGGTAGAAACACCAAGACACTTATTTCAATAAGAACTGTTCCAATAAAAATCATAAGAATCGTTAAAAAATGTAGAGAAATTATAGAAAAATCCAGAAACCTGGAAGGTCCTATAAAATATTGTAGGAAAACAGCAGTGACTGTTAAAAGCATTCCCGCACCGATTGTGTATTTCCACGTCGAGTTGGACAACTTCAAGGTCGAATTAGGTGTGCGCATACGGGTATGAATATTCTGAACTATCGGCATTGTTTTAGCAATGAAGATTGGATACAAACCTGCAGTCAATGCCACGCTGATTCCTGACATGAAAGTGGCAAAAATCGAAGAAAAGTGAAGTGAAACTGCTTGAAATTCGACACTTACGTAGTATTGGTCTATTATTCCAACCAAGATGTTTGCAAAACCTAGTCCAGCTAAGATACCTAAAGAACTGCCAATCAAACCATAGATCAATATTTCAATACCAATTACAGAAATAAGCTGCCCCGAGGACGAACCTACAGTCCGAAGGATTCCTATTTCTTTTTGCCTATCCTGAACAGAAATCGCCAAGACATTCGTTATGAATAAGAATTCAACAACGAATGAAGCTATGATGACTAGATTCATGGCGGTCTGATAGGCACGGATTCCGTCTGCTTTGATGTCTGATAGGTCTTTTTCGACATACACATTGAATTCAATGCCAATTTTATCTTTAACACTTTCAGCTACTTGCTTAATATTCAGAAAATCAGTAACAGAAGCGTCTACAGCGATGGTTAGCAAGGTTTGCCTTTGATCGACTGGAATAGCCGCGAGAACAGTGTCAATGTCTGCAATAATAAAAAGCGAGCCAAGTTTATTCCCAATACTGGACTCATCAGAAACTATACCCCCTATTACTACATTTACGATATTGAGACCGGTAATAGCGGAGGATAAGTCAATAGTTTCGCCAATCTCCAAATTTAACGTGGTTTGAATTTGTTCTGAAATAATAACATCATTCTCGGAGGGAATCCGTGATCCTTCTATCAGATCGAAATAAGGAATGTCAGGATGTGTCCCAGGATCTACTCCATAAACCAAAACGTTTGCTGAGAAATCCTCCCCCAGAAATCGAGAGGCGGCAAAGAAAATTACTGGACTAGCTGTCGCGACTCCGGCCGTTTGCCGAACATCGTTGGCTAACGCCTTTAGTTCTGATAATTCCATCCAAGATGAAGGGTTTACAGTAATATCTGTGTAGTTTTGGTTTCGATTATTAAACGTAAAGTCATCATAAAGCGTATCCACGCTAATCGCTATACCTGTTTCAAGAGCAACGGTTAAAAGCACACCAAAAATCAGGAGAAAACTTCGGTATTTCGAACGGGTTATATTTTTTCGAGCTAAACCCAGAGCCAATTTGAACTCGTGAATAAAGCGAAACGAAGCTTTCAAACCCGCCTTACCCATTATTTGACCCCTCTTCTTATGTAATTCGCCGTGTTACCAATTATCTGATGATGGGAGGTATTTTCTGTCATTGAAATCTTTCTCGCTAATAAACCTTATCTAGATTGCGAAAGCGACAATCAGATGAGAGAAACACCCTGGAAAATCTTCGTACCCATGCACGTGAAAGAGACAAACACGCCAATTTTAAAGGCCATACTACGGGATTCATACATCCTTGCCCAAATTGAGCTCCTTGCTGCGAAACAGCTTTTCATTGAAGGGTCTGCTCTATAGGAAGGACATAATCAACGGCTAATTGACTCGGCAATATGAAGAACTTGTTTTACTAGAAAAGTGAAATCATCTTTTCGGGATCTGTGGTTTGTCACAGCGGCCCTTATCGCATACTTTCCTCTTAAAGTAGTACCAGAAGGTATTGCTAGCCCTTTTTCGTGCAATTGTAGAACAATTTCATGATTTATTTCATTGAGTTGATCATTGGTTCTTACTCCGTCGTTATACCTAAAATTCACGATATTCATTGACGTAGGCGCAAGCAATTCAAGATAGTTTTCCTCTTCAATCAAACTGGCCAAAAATTTGGCTTGGTTGATGTTTTGCTCAATTAATCTACCGTATTTTGCAACACCATGTTCTTTTATCGCCATCCAAACTTTCAAGGCCCTGAAACTGCGAGTCAACTCTATACTATAATCCGAATACCAAACTTCTCCTCCAGCTGTTCCCCGCCCACCTGGCTCGTGTACTATATAATCAGCAGATAAATTTAAGGCCCTATAGTGGTCTTTTCTTCTCTTTACGAGTACGCAACCAGCATCAAAAGGTAAATACATCCATTTATGGTAATCGAAGGCAATACTGTCCGCTCTCTCTAATCCATCAACCAGATGTTTAGCCTTGGGCGAAAGCTTACACAAGGCACCAAATGCACCATCAACATGAAACCAGATATCAAACTCTTCGGCCAAATCAGCAAGACCATTAAGATCATCGATTGCACCTGTATTCACGGTCCCCGCAGTGCCAATCAAACACGTTGGTTTTAATCCTGCATCAATATCTGCTTCAATAACTTCCCTTAGTTTTACAGTATCGATCTGATATGTGGGTAGAACCGGAATTTTTCTGTAAGAATTAAGACCTATCCCTAATACTTGAATTGCTTTGTCCAATGAGCTATGAGTCTCTGTGGATCCGTAATAGATTAAATCTTTGGTACTGCCCTTGACTCCTTCACGTATTATATCATATCCGGCCTTTATGTTCCTAGCAACGATTAGTCCGATCAAGTTCGCCATACTCCCGCCTGAAACCAGCACTCCCGAGGCATCTTTATCGTAATCTAGCATTTCCTTCGCCCATTCTATCACTTGAGTTTCTACATAACTCGGAGCCTGTTCAAATCCACCAACATTTGGATTGATAGAAGAAGCTAGCATATCCGCAAGTACTCCAAAAGGAGTGCCAGTACCCATGACCCAACCCCAGAAACGAGGATGCACATTACCATTGCCATAATGAAGGACATTTCTTTTGAAGTCCTCGTAAATTTGATCACGGGACATACTTTTTTGGGGAATGGAACTTCGAAATGATGATTTTACCTCTGATGGCATCGGTTGCCATACTGGTTGATCTCTGATGTCTTTAAGAAAATCCATCATGTCATCAACCATTTTGTGTCCTAATGTTTTTAGTTCATCCCAGTTTTCAGGATCTAGAGTCTCCTCATCAACATTCATATCGAACACTTCAAAGACCTCGGAGTTCGGCCCCTTATGAAGAATCTTCCCGCTGATTTCTCTGAAAAACGTAGAATTAAGGTTATCAAAACCCGAGATCATTCTTCGCTTTGGATATTCACCAGAAGTTTTCATTGTGTTTAATGGTAAAAAAACACTGAAATCGTTCCTTGGGATACATATCCCCCATTCAATTCATTGAAAGCGCTCCGGAGATTCCATAAACCAACGTGCCACAGATAATGGCTGTACATCAGTTCTTAAGAAGGTTAAATCTTGAAAACTCTTGCATTAGGTCTTTTTCTAATAGTAATGATTTCGATGTCTCTCCCTTCAAGTTCATCTACCATATCAGGGGCCGTTTTTACCGATCAGAAGCAGTGGTCATGGAGTTATACAGAAGTGATTTCGGACAACGGCGAAATGGATTCGTTTTCTCCAGATTTGGCTGTTGATGACCTTGGCAATGTCCACGTTGTTTGGGCTGGTGAGAACGACTTTTCCAGGACAGGGATGAATTTTGACATTCTCTATAGGAGGTGGGACGTTTCCACTCAGTCATGGGGGGATTTTGAAATAGTTTATGACACTGAGGGGGGGGCCTCTAATCCCCAAGTATTGATTGATAATGTTGGTAACGTTCACGTCACATGGCAGGACGATAGCGATTATGATGGTGTTGGGACGGATGATGATATTTTCTATCGAATGAGAGACGAATCGACAGGTTTATGGGGGGACATCGAAGTGGTGACCCGGGAATCAGCGAATACAGACGTTTCCCGGCGCCCCCGATTTGTTGTTGACGCGAATAATGATATTCACTTGGTTTGGGATGACTGGACTCCTAATCTGGCGAATTCTGGCGCGGATTTAGACGTGTTCTATAAGCAGCGCTTCTCGCGAAACAATTCCTGGAGTCCTATGATGGTTATTTCTAGTAGAAGCAATGGGTCTTCTCAGCATTCCCAAATCGCAGTCGATTCGGAAGGAACCATTCACTTTGCATGGGATGATTTCACAAGCACCTTTGGGGGAAACGATCGGGATATCCTGTACCGTAAATATGTCCCTGGACTAAACTATTGGTCAGGGGTTACTGTTGTTTCATCTGAAAGCACAAATGACGCGTTCATCCCCTTTTTGATCACTGATGCCGCATCAAATGTACATGTTACGTGGACTGATTCAACAGACATGTTGAACAGTGGTCCGGATTGGGATGTCTTCTATAGGAAATATGATCATTCGCAGGGAATATGGAAAAATACAACCCTCGTTTCAGACGGATTTATTGACGCGGGCTTTGGAGCCGAAATCGCTGTTGATGACCGAAACAATCCATCCATTGTGTGGTCACAGGGTGGATCCAACGATTACTTCGGATCAGGAGACGATGAGGATATCGTATATAGACAGTATGACGCGGTATCAGATAGCTGGTCCACAATGCACGTGGTATCGACGGAATCGAACCAAAGATCAACTTTGCCTGCCCTATCTATTGACAGATCGGGATTTGTCCATGTAGCATGGTATGATTACACATCGTATCAAAACGCAGGCTTCGATAGTGACATATTCTATAAGAAGTTCCATGGATTGCCGGCTGTCCCCACCTTGGAGGCAATTTCACCAAATCCTTCAACCAATGGCATAATTCAGTTACACTGGAATGAGGTTTATGGTGCGATAAATTACTTAATATATAGAAACCAAACACCCATAACCTCCGTTTCTGAATTAGATCCCATTGCCATGGTCACTGAGAATAAATTTGTTGATTATATTAATACCAATGAGCAACATTTCTACTATGCAGTTTCAGCTGAAAACTATGACGGATTAAGTCAAATTTCAAACTCCGAATATGTACAGGTGTTGGTTTTAAATGGAAACTTCGGCACGAACGCGACTGATGGCTTCCCCAATCAGACTGCGTTCTTTGACGGATCATTGCCCGTGACAGTGATGTCCATAGTGATCTTTCTAGCCGTTTCTGCTTTTAGAAAGAGGAAAATCAGACTGCGAACCTCTCAAGGATCTAAAACTCGGAGGCCAGTAAAATGTTGAAAACGCCTGCATTGAGTCTTTTTCTCATGGTAATGATTTCGATCCCCCTCTCTTCAAGTTCATCTACCACATCAGGGGCTGTCTTTACCGATCAGGAGAAGTGGTCGTGGAGTTATACAGAAGTACTTTCGGATAATAGTGATTTAGATTCTGGTAATGTGGATTTAAAAGTCGATGATCGTGGGAATATCCACGTCGTTTGGTGGGACCAGCACGATGTCCCTAGAACGGGAGATTTATATTCTGACATAATATATAGAAGATGGGATATCTCGACTCAGTCATGGAACGATCAAGAAATAGCTTATAGTACCAATGGAAACACGTTAGGGCTTGACCCTAAAGTGTTGATAGACAAGGTCGGTTACGTCCACGTTATTTGGCTGGATGACAGCAATTATATGGATGTAGGAACAGATGCGGACATCTTCTATATAATGAGAGACGAACTAACTGGTGTATGGGGGGAAGTTGAAGTGGTGACACGGGAATCAGCGAATACAGGCTATTCTGCCGATCCCCATTTTGCTGTTGATGGTAACAACGACATTCACGTGGTTTGGTGGGACACGACTTCTAATCTGGCGAATTCTGGAACAGATTCAGATATTTTCTATAGGAAACGGTTTTCACAAAACAATTCCTGGAGTACCATGAGGGTCATTTCTGACACCAGCAACGAAAGTTCTTCAAGTCCACAAATCGCAATTGATGGGGAAGGAACTATTCATTTTGTATGGGATGATTACACAAGTAATTTCGGGGGAAACGACGTTGACATTGTATACCGTAAATATATACCAGAATTGGATTTTTGGTCTGGGATTACTGTGGTTTCAATCGAAAGTACGAGTAATTCACAGGAACCATCCTTGATCACCGATATGGATTCAAATATACATGTTGCCTGGCATGATTCAACAGATATCTTTAATAGTGGCCCCGATTGGGATGTATTCTATCGAAGGTATGATAAATTACTGGAAAGATGGGAAGATACTACCCTCGTCTCAGAAGGGTTTGATAGTTGGAGTGTACTTCCGCGACTCGCAATAGATCAACACAATAACCCATCCATTGCTTGGACACAATGGGAATATGGAGACAACGGGGGATTGGGAGACAATGATATCTTATACAGGGTATATGATGGAACGTTAGATAGTTGGTCCTCACTATATGTAATTTCGGCGGAATCCAGTGGTCTTTCAACTAGCCCCGCCATTTATATTGACAGATCGGGATTTGTCCATGTAGCATGGGTCGATGATACCATATATCAAAGTTCGGGCGCAGATAATGATATATTCTATAAAAAGTTGCATGGACTGCCGGCTGTCCCCACCTTGGAGGCAATTTCACCAAATCCTTCAACTACTGGGATAATTCAATTATACTGGAATGAGGTTTATGGTGTGATAAATTACTCAATATACAGAAACCAAACACCAGTAACCTCCATTTCAGAGTTAGATCCCATTGCCACGGTCACTGAGAACCAATTTATTGACCATATTAATACCACTGAGCAGCATTTCTATTATGCAGTCGTAGCTGAAAACTATGACGGATTAAGTCAAATTTCAAACTCGGAATATGTCCAGGTGTTGTTTTTACCTGGAAACTTCGGTACGAACGCGACTGATGGCTTCCCCAATCAGACAGCTTTCTTTGATGGATCATTGACCGTGACAGTGACGTCCATAGTGATGTTTCTAGCCGTTTCTGCTTTTAGAAGGAGGAGAATCAGACGGTGAAACTTCCAAAGATCTTAAACTAGGAGTTCAAAGACTTTTAGACTCGCCTTTGGTATTGACGCCCAAATTCGCGATCATTGATAAACGGAAATTTGGCAAATCCAGTCCTTTTAGTGAGAACCACCTTCTCTCATCATCTCTTTCATCTTCTCAGGATCCATTCCCCTCTCCTTCATCCTTGCGAGCATTGATTCGGGGTCGATGCCATGAGATTTGGCCATTGCAAGGAGATATGGGGGGAGGGTGGGAATTTCGGCCTCTGTTCTGGCCTCAAGGCCCTCACCTATCTCTTCAACTCCTTGGTGTTTATAATACGTATCATAAAGTTCGGCATACACACCAGATTGACTTAACAACTCTTTATGTGTACCTAGTTCCACCAATTTCCCTTTTTCAAATACCGCAATGCGATCTACGTCCCGTATTGTTGTGAGTCTATGTGCAATCACAAAAGTTGTGCGTCCCTTGAACAATGCCTGTTGAGCTAGCTGAACCAAACTCTCAGAGTAAGCATCAAGTCGAGACGTGGCTTCATCCAGGACTAGGATTTTAGGATCTGCCAGCATCATCCGTGCGATAGTGATCATTTGGCGTTGACCTGAACTTAAACCTTTTCCGCTCTCCTGAAGCACGGTATGATATCCATCTGGTAATGCTTCGATAAAGTCATCTGCTCCAATCAATTTGCATAATTCGATTATTTCGCCATCTGAGATATCCCTATTGCTGTAGCGAATATTTTCGATGACGGTGTCGGCAAAGAGGTATGGTTCCTGTCCGATAAGTCCGATATTTGAATGTAGACTTGCTTGAGTAACATCGCGTAGGTCCTGATCCCCTATTAAGATTCTTCCTTCTATTGGGTCAAAGAATCGTGTTACTAGAGCCGCAAGTGTCGTTTTTCCCGCTCCAGTATGCCCCACAATGGCTAGTTTTTCCCCTTTTTCCACTTTAAAGGATACATTTTGAAGGACTGGTATGTCCTCAACATACTCATAGGAAACATTATCGAATGTAACGCGAGTGTCTGTTGTATCCAGTGACACCGCGTTAACCTTGTCTATGACTTGTGGTTCCTGCTCTAGTACATCAGCGACTCGATCCATTGCGGCCAATGATGCCTGAATCTGGGGATAAAACATGGCTATGTGTAAGAGCGGACTAAGAAAACGCTGTACCATAATGGTGCCAAGATATATCGAGCCTAATGACAATACGGTCGTCGATAAATATCCTCCTACAACCAGCGTCATTGCCACAAGAATTGTAGAAATCATAGACACTGCAGGAAACATGAAATTAAATAGAGCCCCCATTTGTTTGAAATATTGATATGTTTTCTCGTTCAGATCGGATAGAACCGTTGATGACCATTCTTCTCTATTAAATGCTTTCGCAATAGAAACGCCGGCAAGACTCTCGGCCATTTGTCCACTAACTGCACCATAGCTTCGTCTCACTCCGTACATGATCTTTCTACCCAAACGTCCCAGTACAAACGCCAAAACTATTGCAATTGGAATCGCAAGGAGGGCAATACCCGCAATCAACCAACTGGTTACGAGTAGAATTATAAAAGTCCCGAGGCCCAATAAAATCTGCGAGGACATGTTGGAGAACACAGTGATTCCTGCCGCGAGTTCATCCGTGTCGGAGGTCACTCGACTTGTCACATTCCCACTTTGTTCCTTTTTATGAAAACTCATATCTGCCGACACTAAATTTTCAAAAATGTCCTTTCTAACATCATGGAGCATGTTAGCCCTCACACGGGCAAGTAAATACGTATTGGAAGAATTTACCAGCCAAATTCCTAAACTTAATCCGACAAAGAGAATAAAAAGAGATGCGAGAAAGTCAGGGTTGGCAAATATTGTTCGGTTAACGACTGCATCAAGCCCAGCCTGTATTATTAGAGGAGATATAATACTACCGAGAGTATAGGCTAAAATTAACGCACCAGATAATAACAGAGTGATTTTAAATTTCTCCAGGTAATTCCACAGCATGCCAATTAATTGTCTCGTAGATCTAGTATTCTGATGTTTTTCCGAACGAAAAGCGGACATAGGTCCTCTGTGACCGTGTGACATTTATCTAGCCTCCAATAACTTCAGGTAAATTGGCAAATATTACCTTGTACTGTTCGCATTCTCTTAGCAGCGTTTCGTGGCTGCCATATGCGCAGATATTTCCTTTATCAAACAAAATAATGAAATCCGATTCTAAAAGAGTACGAAGGCGCTGGGTTACCACGATCGATGTCCGATTTTCCATCAGCTTATCCAAAGCGCGACGGAGCAACATTTCAGTTTTAGAATCGATTGCAGAGACAGAATCATCCAACAACAGAACTTTAGGATCCGCTATTAGCGCCCGAGCAATTGCAATGCGCTGGCGTTGACCCCCCGACAGCTTGGATCCCCTTTCCCCTATTTGGGTCTCGAGACCTTGAGGTAACTCCTCTATAAACTCCCATGCTTGAGCTTGAATCGCTGCGGCCTTGATTTCTTCATCAGTAGCGTCTGGCCGGGCAAAGGCGATATTTTCACGAACAGAAGCGGAAAAGAGAAAAACCTCCTGTTCAACCATTGTAATCCCCCTACGGAGTTCTTTTGCTGGTATGGCAGTGAAAGGTACGCGACCAAGACTTATAGTACCCTCTGTCGGATCGTACAATCGTAACAATAACTTCAGGAAAGTCGATTTACCTGACCCGGGGCCACCAATTACGGCAACTTGGGCACCGTTGGGAATCTTGAGATTGATATTTTCGAGCGCGTATTTGGTTGACCCGGAGTATTTCATGTGAACGTTTTCAAAAATAATATCAC
Source organism: Candidatus Heimdallarchaeota archaeon (assembly GCA_048881705.1). Classification (GTDB taxonomy): domain Archaea; phylum Asgardarchaeota; class Heimdallarchaeia; order Hodarchaeales; family Hodarchaeaceae; genus Hodarchaeum. The sequence continues at coordinate 41,585 of JBHLSH010000004.1, forward strand.
CACTCCAATCAGGAAGATTTCCCTCGGTTGCGTTGTCGGGAACAGGGTCTGACCATGTTATTTTATCCCAAATTCGATCTGCATTCATTTTACCAGCTCGGATGTTTATTAAGGCCATTGGAAGCATAAAATTCATGAACTGTAATGTTAACAAGAGGGACACGGATGCTGTGAAGGCACCCACGGCTTCACTTGGATTAACAGCCGTTTGAATGTTGATTAAGCCTATTCCAAATATTATTGTAGTTACCGCGATAAGAACAAGGGCTGGCCAAAAGAAGGCCGATAATCTACCTTCTTTTGTAACCATTTCGGCATATCTTGAGCTTCCGAGATTAAATCTTTCTTTTTCCTGATCTTCTTGGTTGAAACTACGCACTACCTCAATTCCTCGGAAAATTTCTTGAGAATCTCGGGTTACAACTGCGAGTCTGGATGCCAGTTCACGTCTAATAGGGCCAACGATTCCTGCGTATCGAATAACAAGCACAAAATAAATAGGAAATCCGATGATAACAACAAGGAAGAAGCGAGGATCAAATGCGTAAAATGAAATCATTACAAATCCCATGCTTAGGAGACTGCTGAGCAGCATCCGTAGAGAAGGATTGATCCCCATCCGCATCTGAGAGATTTCATTCATTGCCATTGAGAGAAGACTACTAGAATCTATCTCATCATGGAATGTCATGGAATGGGATTGAATCGTATCAAAGAATTCTTGTCGCGCATCACGCTCATAACGAAACGCAGCCACAGTCCAAGAATAGTTTGTAATAAAAGTAAAGAGAAATGACAGAAATGACGTTATCGCAATTCCTAAACAGATAATCAGGAAGTTGGAGTTGAAGGAGAAATTCTCATCTGCAAGAGCACTAAATGCCATGCCTAACAATAGACTCGGTGCAACTGTTAAGAAGGCACTGATAAGCGAAACGCCCAAACTGAGAAAAACTAGTTTGGGACTCCGCCAGAAAAAACTCAAGTACCAATGTGTGGCTGACCGATAACGCTTCGTTGGTAAATCTGCACTTGTTTTGTATGCCTGCATTGATATTCTTCCGCAAGAAAGGGTGTTTACGATATGAAGGAAAGCTATATATATAGGTTTCCTGCATAGTTTCGAATGGATATAACAGAGTTCTGTAGGTATGTACATGGAGACGTCGCTCTAATGGAGGCTAATCACCTCGAAAATGAGTCTACGTTCGAAATCAAGGCAGAAGAATTACTAAAGAGATGGATGAGGGGATATCGGCGCGGAAGTCTTCGTTTCTTTATTCTCCATCTTCTTCTTCATCACAGTCGCCACGAAAACATGGAAAAATCACAGCTATCCCATGGTTCTAAACCAAGATCATACCATGGATATCACCTAGCTCAAACGATTAGAGACATAACCGAAGGTAAATGGCACCCAAAAACTGCCAGTATTTATCCAATCTTGAAGGAATTAAAAGATGAAGGAATTATAGAAGAAGTTCCTCAGTCGATGGAAGAGACTGGCCGCGGATCGAAGCATTATCGTCTAACTTCTTTTGGGAAAAAGGTGGGAGCCAAGCTCGAAGATGCTCGTATGGAATTTTCTAGGCCGTTATTTGAACATGGATCTATGAAATCAATTCTTCCACTGCTAAGGCTTGCTAGTACGCATGATGAGGAAAAAATCGATAGGTTCCTTGAATCTGTTGATCAAGAAACCTTGAAGAAGGTATACAAACAATTAGAAAGAGCTATTCATGACGTTGGGTTTCTGCAAGAACGAATAGGCCATAAAATGGACCGCTAATCTCCTTCAAATGCCCAAATAAATCACAAAATGATACTTTGCGGATAGAAGGTAATCCTATTACCGAATCCTCCTGGGGGAAAAGAAGGATCTTGTGGAGAATGCAATTTTAAGAAATGCCGCGGTGGTACAACATATCTGGAAGAGAACTACGCCAAGTCCTCCAAGCCAGGAGAGCTGTGGAGAGGAATACACTAAAAATTATAGAGCTTATTACAATGATCCAAAGATCTAGCGGTACGTATACTGGCATGTAAATTTCCTCAATCAAATAATCATAGCTTGGCTGCAATAACGCGAGACTCAATGGAATACCGATTATGAGCCCAAAAACACCATAAAGCGCGTTTTCTAGAAAAATTACTTTCATGATCGTTCGACGTTTTGATCCCATTGCTCTCAAAGCCAAGAATTCCATCTCCCGATCCATCATCGCCAGTGACATGCTAGAAAACGTAAAAAGTATTAACGCGGTTAAACCTAGTAAACCAATGAAAATTAACAGCCCCATCATTGCCTCCATCATTGACCCTATTGTGATCAAGATCTCTTTTGTCTCTGAATAAACGTAGGGAAAATATCGATCAACAATCTGTGATTTAATTTCAACCTTGCGAGCCTCAGTTACCGTACTGCTATAGCTGAAAACAAATCCGGTAACATTTCCAGAGGTTGCAATACCCTGCGTAAATGCAGTATTCTGCTGCAATCCTTCAATCGTCCACAGAAGCGCAGTATCAAACAGTTCGCCAGTGATCCCAACAATTTCGAGATTGAAGACATTAACTGGGTCAAACACCACCTTTATAACGTCCCCAACTCTAATTCCGTGTTCTTTTGCGAGTTCACTTCCAATCAGAATCGAGTCTTTTCCCAGATCGCTCATCTCGAAATTTTGGTCTCCAACAACGACGTGGTAAGATCTCAGCGTCGAATTTTCATGGAATAAATGGATAGGAGCCCGGACAACTTCATCGTTGAAATCAGAAATAAAAACATTAGTTCCGATGTATCCTTCTACCTTATCGATCCCATCAATGGTTTGAACGTAAGTTTTGATAGAGAATTCGGAGGAAGGCTTCTGTAAATAAACATTTACATCGTGATTCTCATATAATGTAAAATTCTGATCCATAGTATAGACTAAATCAAAAACGAGACTTCCTGCAGCAACCAGAATTATCATCGACGTAGCAACAGCTATTAATGTCGATAATGAACGCTTTTTATTCATAAATACTGTTCTAAGAGGGATTTTTGTGCTGAATCGTCGAAATATCCTGAATGGTCTCAAAATCTTCTCCATAAGAGGCTCCTGGCCAAGTTGGCTCTTTGAATACGGAGCAACCATAGCTTCACGTGGCGTAAGACGTAATACAGGCATCGTTGCCATAAATGAAACCACGCTGATGAAAATGACAGAAAAGAGAGAACCTCCTATCCAAATGATTGGATTTTGTCCTATTTTTATGACAGTAAAACCATGCCAATCACCCCTAATGCCAACTGCAACCATACTTAGGCCCATCGCTCCAAACCACCCGATTCCAATACCGATGAGACCGAGGATTACTCCAAATCCCAGATAATGAGAAAAAACAATACGCTTTTTCACACCTAAGGCGCCATACAAACCAATGTGAGTCCTTTGTGCTTGAACGAGTTTACTTAATGAGTTGTAAATCGCCGTGGCGCCTGCAATTAAACCAAAAAGGCCAAAAACTAAGCCAAATTTGTCATGAGGATTATCGAACTGAAAAAACTCGTAATCAGGTGTCCTATCCCAATAAAGAACCTTTTGTATCCTTTCGGATCCAATGTAATCAGAAAGAACACGATCAGCGATTTGACTGGCATTGTGGGACCGAGTGGTGGTTTTAACTAGTATTTCATTGGTGCCTCCCGACCCCAGAAACACTTCAAGACGGGCAAGAGGAACATAAATAATGCATAACTCCCCATTAAATGCGGCCGAATTTGTCTGTTCATCCACGGGGTAAAAATAGTCCGAATCAATGGCAATCCCCGAAATGGTAAAATTCTCTGAAAAGGGTCCATATGAAACCCGAAGTGATTCGTTCACCTTAATAGGGGTTGGTCCACTAAGAAATGGGGCTTTGAAATGCTTTTCAAGCAATATTTCAGAGTTTGCGGATGGTTTCTCTCCTAAAACGAGCTTTAGAGTGTTGATCTCATTTAATGAGAAATCAACCCCGATAGTATATGCCTTATATTTCTCGCCCTTATATTCCACAGAGGTATAGAGAAAAATACGTCCTTCAAGATTTTCAATCCCTGCTTCTTGGACTTCCTGCCTTGATAACCAAGCGGAAATATTGTCTCTTGGAATATATTCGTTCAATCGGATACGGAGATCGGCATTGTTAAGGTTCTCGTGATGCGCAGCAATAGTTTCATCGTAAGAATCTTTTACATTAAGTAAACCTAGACCTAAAGTTATTGTAATGGCTACGGTAATGACAATCACAAATGAACGGAATTTATTAAACCGAAATTCCCTGAAAATTTTCTTTGTAAGAATCCTCAAACACTAGTCACCTTTTTTATCCTTTTGACCGTAGGAAAATCCTCAAGCGACACAATTTGGCCATCTCGAAGATGAAATACCCGATGGGCTTTCTCTGTAATGCTGATATCATGTGAAACAACGATATAAGTTCCACCAAATTTCTCATTGAGTTCTTTCATAAGTTCGGAAATCTTTTGACCTGTTACGTAATCTAAGTTTCCAGTGGGTTCATCAGCAACAACGATTTCTGGATTTTTAACTAGTGCGCGAGCTATGGCCACTCTCTGTTGCTCCCCACCAGAAAGTTGGCTTGGAAACCGATCTATTTTATCGTGCAAGCCAACAGCCTCCAACATACTTTCGGCTCTTTGTTTTATCCCATTTCGTTCCCCTTTAAATTCCAAAGAAAGGGCTACATTCTCCCAGGCCCGTAAAGAGGGAATAAGATTAAAAAATTGGAAGATCCAGCCAACCTTATTACGACGGTATTCGGATAGTTTCCCACTCGACCACTGAGTAATCTCCTTACCACCTATCTTCACGCTCCCACTGGTGGGAGAATCAATGCCGCCAATCTGGTTAAGTAATGTGGTTTTTCCAGACCCACTTGGGCCCAGTACAACAGCAAATTCTCCTTCGTATACTTCCATATTTATTCCGCGCAGAGCTTTAATGGTTATTTCTCCAATATAGAAATCACGGTGAACATCAGAGACTTTTACTGCTATGCTTTTGGATTCAGCCATTTTGGTACCCGCCTTTAGAATTTAGACTTTCTATACAGAATTAATTGGTTTAGAGGAAATTTCTTTATTTGCGAAATTGACGCAATTTTCCAATATATATAACTTTTGATAGTACCAAAATCTAATGGGCCCAACCCAATTCGAAAGGAGAGAACTCCAGAATTGGTACCACCGGATTTTAATATCCGATGGTCATTCCAATGAAGTCAAAAATTCCAATAAACAAGGTAATTCCCAACAAAATTGTAAACAACCGACGTTCCTTGAGCGGAATGACTGATAAGCAAGGGTAAAACCACATCCAGTACCATGGAAATGCAGTCGCATATATCTTTAAGAATCCAAGTAAAATGACAAAGGGAATCCAATAAGATCTCGTGAAGATGCCCTCGAACCTCTTTACTGTGGACTCATTGGTTGAAAGTGCTCCAAGCCAATAGAAAAAAGCCAATATTAGCACCCCTGTAGAGAGTAAAGAGGAGACACTGGGATGAAGTATTAATAGAGGGTTTGAAGCCAGCTGCCCAGAATATTCTCCCAAATTTCCGAAATGCCCGAAATAGGTGAGAATGTAATTTGATACAAGTAACGGGAAAGAAAATGCCAGGATGGTCATACTCATTGTTAAAACGCCAGTGACTAGGAGTTTCACTCTGTGTCGATCAAGAACCGCAAAATAAGGTAACAACAAGACGGATACATATTTCCAGTTAAAGCCAATCCCAATACTCAAATAGCTCAAAATCTTGTTATATGGGCGAAGGAATATCGGAAGTAGTAAGAAAAAGACAGTTAATGCAGTTGATTGACCCTCAAAAGCCGAAAATGGAATAGAAAAAAGCAGGTACGAGAGAGAAAACAAGATTTCTGATGTTTCAATATTCTTGATTCCTTGGTAATGGAGCTTTTCTCTGCGAAACAATAGGAGCAGGAGAAAGAAGTTGGTAATATCAATCAATGATAGTACCCACTTCGCAAGGATAGGGGAAACTGGTAAGGGAGCTAAAACAGCCCAAAAAAGCAACTGGAGAGAGGGATAATCAAAAGTGGTATTTGGATAGGATAGCAATCCCGATGCGGGGTCTCCTATGCTATAATTTGGATCTATCTCAAGGGGAGTTTTATCATATACCGTAAATCCATATCGCCAGAAGGCCCTACCGTAAAAGAGATTTCTTTCAAAGTCACTGGTTACTAGAGGACTTACTAGAGCACCTATAACAAGGTGGAGGATAATTAGAATAAAAAAAACAGCTTTTAGGGAACCTAAATCGCTAATGATCGAGCGCAATTGTGTATAATACCGATTCCAAGGCGGGATATCTGAATTCTGCATGGAAATCGCCAGGAAGAAAATATTACCTCTATCTCATACGGGGATTCATTCGTAATATTGGTTAGGCAAGAGATTCCACATTTTCGCTTCTGCTAACTCTCATATTGGTCATGCTGAATAAAGTGATCACAAGAAATCCAAGAAAGAAAAATGCGCCTTGAAAGTTGCTCAATCCAATGTAAAAAGCAGTTAGGATTGCTAATATTATTACCATTGAGGCCTCAAATACCTTGATATCTAGATCAATAACAGGATTACTTTCACTTGCTCTTTGAGTCCTATAAAAGGGTTCTGGCTTATTAATGAGCGATCTAGTAAGACCTATGGTCGATGGGACAAGAATCATGATCGTATAAACTAATAACAAGGGGTAGAATATCAGATCAGTCATTCTTCCAAACATCCAGGTAGAAATAATCGTGAAAATCCCAACAAACAAACCAGTAAATCCCAAGAGGATGAAAATGATTGCGAAACCCAAGTCCTGGCTGATATTTATAGAAAATAAGACCAGATTTAGTGGAATGAGTGTAAGTAACAGCGGTAGTACAATAGTTGGTGAAATATGTATCAATAATTGAAGATCTCTTAACGCCGAAGATCGAGCGTTTTTATCGTTGAAGAGCTTTTTAATTGCCTGCGTTTGGCCAAAAGCCGCCCTTTTATAGGTTTTTTTGAAGGCTTTGAAGCTAACTGGTGCCCCTACATTATACACAATTGCATCCTTCTCGGCCAAAACATTCCACCCCCGAATTCTGGCGTTAATAGACATATAAATATCTTCACTCATGGTATCCCATGGCATCTCCTCCACAATTTCCTTCCTGAACACAGCACCATTTCCTGTTATGAAGTTCGGAAATTTCATTGATCCTTTCATTATTGCGAAAAGATAGCCTGGATTATATATTAATCTGGTTAATCTGGTTAAAAAATCATTATGAGGGAACGCATTTCTGGCCAAGACAAAACCAACATCATTACGTTCGAAATGAGGTAAGGATTTTCTGAGGAAATCCCTATGTAAGTAGCTATCCCCAGCAATAACTGCAATAATATTCTTTGTTGTATATTGAGTTGCCAGGTTTAATGCTCCAGCTACAAACTTAGTAGAGGCATTTTTTCCATCCCCAAACCTATCCTTGTATATCAATTTTATAGACAAACGATCAGTAAACTGATTCACAACCGCCTTGGTTTGATCCTTGATTTTTTTGATATCGGTCTGATCTATAATTATGATCTCAATCTTTTCTAAGGGGAAATTTTGTTCGTAGATACTATTGAGGAGCTTGTTGATCATACTTGGCTCTTCATTGTAGATAGGGATTTGAATAGTGACGCCGCCAATGGCATCCAAATCGTAATCTCTGATTGGTCCCTTGAATACCCTAAAGAAGATGTAGCGGACGGTGATAAAAATCATGTCTATATTATATATATTCATCAGAAACATAATCAGAAAGTACGAGAGAATTGTTAGTTCGTTAATCAAACTGGGTCCCTTATATTTAGCACGAACAAATTGAGTGCTGCTACTAAATAATCATTATCAGTGTAAAATGCCTTTCATTGGGTATTTAACAACATCTGCATGATTTTTCTATCGTTTTTTAAGCCTTTCAATTTATTATTGTTTAAACTCACCGATTGAAAGGAAGTTTGCTATTTCCCAGCAAGGTGGGTGGTTTGTGGATAAAAAGAATTCTCAAAATTGGGACTTTTTCTCTAATGAAGGATCGTCTCATATGACTTCCTTTGGGTTTCTCAGGAGACAAACCGATATCTCTTCTTACAAGGACGGTTTCCAATTCTCGTGACATAACAGCTTAATCTTATATCAAAGACTCTATAAATTCACTCCATTTTAGGAGTTTTGACAAGGAAAAAGATAAAAAGGATATCCACGGGGGCCACATTACTAAATGGGCGTAGAAGTAAGAAAAAAAGTGTTTTCCCGCATTAGACGTTATTTGAATTCAAATCCAAGCGATCTTCAGGGAGTACAAAGTCTTAGAGAGGCCAACGGTGTAAAAGATAGAGTAGATGCTGTGATTCGACGATTGGACGAATTTTCGCCCATCGAAACTCTAAATTGGAACCTAGAGGATCGAAAACTCTATCGTGAGAGTGCAATAGCTGCAGGAATCCATTTTATCAGACAATATCCAATGATGTTTCATACCCCCAACTCCCTCCGTGCATGTTTTGGGATGCCAACGCGAGCGGATAGGAAGAAAGGACGGTATTCGTCAATTTTTCTTAGGAATGAAGCTATTGACAGGCAACTTCGTCCAAAAATCCCTGATTTGGAGGATTTAAAGAAGATTCTCCAAAAACAAAGTCGCAATGGGAAATTTCACGAAGTTTCCGCTATTGAGGCACATCTTGAACGGATCATGAAGAGAGATTACCAAGAGGAGGAAATTCAAAAACCTATTTCTGATCACCATCCTAAGAGTATTGAGCATCTAAAACTATTTTTGACCGAATTTGGATTCGAAGACCTTCAGGAACATAGTGAAGTTGAGGACGAAGAAGATCTCCAAAACGATGACGGAGTTTTACTTGCTCCTGACTTGATTGGGAGATTTCAGGGCAAAGAATGTTGGATTGAACTCAAAGAATATCGAGAACATCGTTTTAATTCGAAGGTTCTTTTCCAGGTTTTTCGATACTTACAGCAAAACTCATTGGTTTTCCTCGTTACTACCTCAGATCTACCAAGCTTTACGCAATTGCTGGACCAGCAAAACTGGACACGTAAAGCATTAAAGAGCTGGGGCAGGCAACAACAGAATCGTCTAAACTCGGAGTTTTCAACATGGAATTCAAAGCAAACGAAATTCTATGACTACGGCACTTCGTTAAATCTGACTCCACGTCTAGAAGCTATCTATCTAACTATCGTAGGGGAGGTTATTAAGGAAGAACTGGGCGTCTTGGGTACAGAGATTAATGGGATCCAGAAATTTCTAAAGATACTTTCTCTACTCCCTCAAGAGATCAAAGTTTTTAATTTTGATGACATTTTAAGAGATGGCCGTGAACTAGCTTCAACTTCAACGATCCTTATTAAGATGGATTATATTAGTCCAAAACATTCTCCGAAAGAAGGATCTTAACCCTAACTCAAAAGGAATAAAGTTGGTCCACCGAAAAGCGGCCATAAAAACAATAATCCCATTGTCATAACCAAAATTCCCACGAAACCTTCAAATACACGGTAATGTTTCCTGATAAAGGAAGTAAGTGGTAATAAGGGGAAGAATATCAGAAGAAAGTACGGAAGGAACACTCCGATAGAAAATAATGTCATTCCAACGCTAGTGAATATGACATTGCTTGCAGCTGTGACCAAAGCGAGTAGTACAATGAATGCAGGGAATGCGCAGGGCAATGCGATTATAGAATAACCCATTCCGAGAATAAACAGATCCAGATTTCGATAAGTTTCTTTCTGCATAACTTCGGTAACACGTTGAGGGACGGGAATTCGCCCAAAGGTTAGTTTTCCCAGTCGGGGAGAAAGAAAAAGAATTCCTGTTAAAATGAGTAGAATTCCTAGGAGGTAGGTAAGTGGACGATATGCATTGGTCAAAAACAGCCCTAATTGTTGCCAGATGTGTAGATATACGATTGAAGCCCCGGCGAAGGCAAAAACTATCCCACTAGTCAGCAAAATGACCCATTGGAAGGCCTGCCTTCTGGTGTGAGACGGTGTGGTTTCTAGTTGATTCGAGGTTGTCTTATCCAAAACTCTGAAAATCGTAAGTGGCATGATGGGAAATAGACATGGCGATAACGCGATGTAAAGCCCAACTATAAAAAAGAGAGGCAATCCAATGGATTCATCAATCTTGATGCCGTAAATAAGCATGAAAAACCCTCAGAAAGCAATAGGTTTTGAATCTAAATTTGTATTATCAACCTTGCTGAATCCAACGTGATAGATCATTAAAACTGGTAACTCCTTGTTCCCAGTGACGGATGATTCCATTATCATTGATAAAGACAAGCGTAGGGATGAAGTTGACCTGATATTTGATTGCACCTTCCTGGGAGTAATCGAATCCCACAACCCACTCCATAGAATGTTGGGCTTTGAACGAGGCTAGGGTAGGAAGGTCATCGTCGAGGCTGGCCGAGACCGATAGAATTTGAACCTGTGGATATATAGATCGAACCTGTTTCAATACAGCGATCACATCGATGCAAGGAATGCACCATGTGGCAAAAAAATCCAAGATAATCGGCTTACCAATATAATCAGACAAACTAACGACACTTTCGTCCAATAGTTGAAAGGAAAAGTCGGTTTGAGAAACGTTATCTGCGATTATTGAATTGTCATCATTTTTGGGCTGTATACTCGCTAGATCACCAAATGACAGTAAACCGATCCCTAAAATTACGATGATGAAAAGTGATCCAACGGCAATGGGCCTTGTAAACGATTTTTTTGTCACGACACCGTTATTTTTCTGTTTTTTCTGGAGAGAGTCCAAGGAGGCCAGGACCTCTACTCTTTTTTCATCTGATGTCTGGTTGCGTTCTTGCGTCCCAGGTATTCCCATTGAACGACGGCGTGAACTCAGGATAAAGAACTTCCTTACATTATCTAGCGCTTATACAAGTAACAAGCGGCTTTAAACCGTTTTCTCTTCGATTCAACAAGTCCGAGTTTAAAAAACCTCCAATGGTTTGCCAATGCAAATAATGCAAGAATATAAAACCCTAAATCTCCCAATAATCACAGTTGCGGTTTATTCTTTCCAGAAAGGGCATTTATTGTTTCATTGAACCGAACTTCCCAACGGAGCGGTTCTGGACATTGATTTCTTTTTTTACCAATAAAGCTTCTTTGCAGGCGTATATTCTTGAGTGTAGTCTTCCAAGATCTGCCCGTCAGAGAGACGAATAACCCGATCCCCCAAGGGACAAATTGCTTCATTATGGGTAACAACGATTACAGTTCTGTTTTGCTCTTTTCCAGTCATTGCCTCCATTATCTCTAATATAGCGCGACCGATAGTATAATCGAGATTGCCCGTGGGTTCATCAGCCAGTAGGATCTCTGGTTCTTTTGCAAGTGCTCGTGCTATGCTCACTCTTTGTTGTTCACCGCCTGAAAGTTCTTTAGGAAAGTGATTCATTCGGTCTTCAAGTCCCACTCTTTTAAGGTATTCGATGGCCTTTTTTCTGACGCTAGAGGAGTCGAAGGTAACGGAAGTGTTGTTATCTGGTTGTTTTTTAACACCAACCAACTCCAGAGCATACTCAACGTTTTCTAGTGCCGTCAAGCGCGAGATAAGATTGAAAAATTGAAAAATTACACCTACTTTCTTTCGACGATATACAGTTAACCACTTGGCGGAGAGAGTTGAAAGCGGGATCTCATCAACCGTCACTTTCCCCCTAGTAGGGATATCCAAACCCCCTATCATATTCATCAGGGTCGTTTTTCCAGCTCCGGAAGGTCCAAAGACTATAACTAGTTCTCCTCTGTCAACAGTCAGATTCACACCATTTAACGCCCGAATTGGTTTCTCTCCAAGGATATACTCCTTTTCTACTTCCTCTAATTCAATAAACGCCATTTCTAGTTCCTTCAGACTACCCTTTCTTTGGTGGCTTCAGCCAAGTTTAGGCGGAGAGTATTTCGCAATGGAAAATATTGAGCAAGCAGGATCCCAGAGAATGTCAATACAAAGCTTAGAAGCATTGTTTCGGTACTAATAAAGAGCTTGATCCGGAAAAATTCCAAATCAAGGATTACATCCATGAAAAACCATAACAAGAGCCAGCCAAAGATTAAACCAAAGAATGTTCCTATAATCGTAATGGTTAAGTTTTCCACGGTCACGTTCCTTACAATATTTCGGTTAGGAGTTCCAATGGTAAGTAAAGTAGCCAGCTCTCTTTGTTGTTCTTGAAGATTAATATAAACCGTATTATATACCATAGCTACTGCCAAAAGTACGGCAAAAAAGGCCACTACGTACATGATGGCATATATCACATTGAGAAGATCAACTAAATCGGTAGTTTGCTCAGCTCTTGTAAAAATGTTACGGACGTTAAAATCAAAAGATGTCCAGATGTTCTCACGAATGCTTTCTAGATTTTCTAACTTTGAATTTTCCAGTTTCAAAAGAATGGAGTTGGCAGGCGAGCCAGGAAAATTACTTTCCTCTTTGAGACGATCTAGGCCCACGTACGCCACTAGACCATTGAATTCGTCCACGATGCCACTCACGGTGAATGTTACATTTTCCATCTCAAAATGGGCTCTTAAAGGGGCAGTACTAACCAGTTTCGTTAACTTGGGTAGTTCCAGGCTGACATTATCTCCTCTCCAAACCCCCAGCTTTTCGGCAACAGGAACTGAAAGAACAATACCCCGATTACTAAAATTACCTTCTTCAAAGACGAATTTATGACCATAATATCCATTAATCTCCTTGATTCCGATTAATTGAACTGTTTTTTCTTCTATGGACTTTGTTGACGTCACCGTTGCTCCCGAAAGCAAATGATACGTACCATTTGATACTCCATCTATTCTTACAAGTGCATTAACGATATCAGAGGCATTGGTGGGTACTTCATTAAAATCAATCCTCAAATCCCAATCTTCAACCTCTGTATATTGGGTGACCAGTGCACGATTCATTGATTCGACCATTCCAAATCCCATTGTAACCAAGGAGACCGAAATCACAACAGCAAACACAGAGGAAAACAAACGCCTTCTGCTACGGAATATATTTCTGAGGGGAAGACGAAAACCAGTCACTCTGGGCTTGATCATGAATTTATTCAGAATTCGCTCCACAAGTGGTACTCTTCCAGTAGTGATGTGGAGAGAAGGGTCAAATCGAAGGCTTTCTGCGGGAAGTGATTGTATAGCACCACGTACTGGCAAATATCCTCCCAGCAGACCCGTTGCCAAACCCAAAAAGACTCCCACAACAACGATAGGCCATTCAAAGGTGACGCGAGCTGGAAAGGGTATCTTGATCACGCTTATGTACATTGGACTGAAGATGCTAGAGAATCCCACTCCCAAGAATACTCCGAGGATTGTTCCGATAATGGCTATAGTAAAACCAATTCCAACGTATTGAGTAATTATCGTTCGCCGACTGTATCCAAGGGCCTGCGCAACACCGATATCTTTTCGCTCTGCCACGACCATACGACCGAGGAGAACGTAAAGTCCCCCCATTGCCATACCAAGGAGGATCAAAGGCAAAACAAATCCAAATTCCCTCGCCTCTTCTATATCCAGCCGAAGTAGATAATATGATACCTGTTTGTCTATATCTATTGGTTCTCCTAATTTGAGATTGTGGTTTTCCTCAAGAAAATTCCTCATCCTGATCGCTATGCTCTCACGGGTCGTTGCAGTCAGAGAAGAGTCAAGTCTGACCGAAATCTCGTTTACTTTTCCTGGTACACCCAGCAAAAGCTGGGCAGCACTTAAAGGCATAAAGATGACGCCAAATCGACGGGGGCTTGGAAGAATATCTGCATATGAACCCATGTTCATCAAATACTCGGGGGATGCGATAATCCCTTCAATCTTGAATACCGCTTTTTCGTCTCCAACCGCGATGTACTCGTTTGGTTCTAGTTTCCAGTACTCAGCCAGATGTGCTTCGACATGACTGACGTTCTGATATTGGCTTAGGGCCGAAAAATCGTTACCAGACAGAAGTTTATACCCATTAACTTTCGGCTGTGTACGAAATTTCCCCAGCAAATCTGTTGTACTATATGCAACAATTCTTCCGTTCTGGCGATTACCCCGTATCTCAAAAACTGTGTCATAAACAATCCGAAGTTCAAAATCCACGATTCTTGATTCTTCTTCAGCAAATTCTGTTAGATAACTAGTTAAATTCCCATAATCAATCCAAGCATCGCTCCCAGAGCCTCCTGGATTTGCTGTTTGAACAGTGAAACTTGCCATATCATAATCGTTGAATGCTCCTTGATACGTAGTATCTAGATGGACGAAGGCAGAAAGTAAACTTATGAATGATACTATTCCGACGGCGATGATCAGAGCAATAGACAGAAATCGGATTTTATTGGCATTAATTGCCCTAAAAATGTTTTTCAATGTTTTTGCCATAATTCCTCGCCAGGTTACCAAGAAATTTGATTAGCATCTAGAGGATTTTGTGTTTCGACGGAGTCGACCTCTCCAGACCGTAACCTTACAACACGATGTCCTATCTGGGCAATCTTTTGATTATGAGTAACTAACAGCACAAGGATCTCTCGCTGCCTATGGGTTACCATTTCCTGAATCACGGAAAGAACTTTCCTCCCTTCTTTAACTGAAAGTTCACCGGTTGGTTCGTCGCATAATAAAATTTGAGGTTCTTTTGCGAAGGCCCGTGCAGCCGCAACTCGTTGCTGTTCTCCCCCAGACATCTGACTAGGAAAATGGTAGGCTTTTTCATCCATCCCGACAGCTTTAAGATACTCAAATGCCTTTTTTTCGACTTGTCTCCTAGCTTTAATTTGACCAGCCAACTCTACAGAATAAGAAACATTCTCCAGGGCGTTATAAATGGGTAAGAGATTGAAGAATTGAAATACAAATCCGCAGTTAGTCCTTCGAAACTTGCCCAAATCCTTATTACTTAGTTCTGTTATCGAAAGATCACCAAAACTGATTCGTCCCGATGTCGGACGATCGATGCCACCGATGACATTCAATAATGTAGTTTTACCGGAACCAGATGGCCCCAATACAACCGTAAGCTCACCTGGATCTAATTCCAAAGAAACCCCAAAGAGGGCAAAGATTTCATGACCACCCATTTGATAGGTTCTGCTGACAGCTTCCAATTCGACAAGGCCCAATGGGTAACCACTCAGTATTTTGATTCAAAGGGATTAAAGACCAACAATACCCGGATCATACTCTTTTACTACCTTCGTTCCTTGTTTTAGGAAAAAGAAACGGCGTAAGTGTAATAGAAAAGCTCTTTTCGTGGATTCGTTCTCCGTAGTTACCACTCGCAATCCTAGTACCAATTTACCGATGCTTTGGCCATCTAATAGGCCGGATACGAAGATATGGTATATAGGGAAAAAAATGACAAACCAAAGAATTATTCCGTAATCTAGAAGGAACGGTTTCAGATCAAACGGAAGAATCTTGCTCCAAAGAATATCATATTCCCAAATGGCACCATAGTGCGAAATGATCGCAATCACAATTCCGATCATGGCATCGATAGCCAGGGCAAGGATTCGATTCATCATAGATGCTTCTATTAGTTCAATCCTTTCTTTTGACATTTTATTTCAGCTCTGAGGTTTAAGATGATTCTTTCTTATTTTTTCTAGCCATTTTACGAGAAAATGGCCTTAACATGATGACTAGGCCCATTAAACCAAATAGGAACTCAAATCCTGATATTTGGCCCCCTCCTGGGGTAACTTCCCGCAGACGTGTGGTTCTCCCCGTCTCTCGGAGAGCAAAAAAGGTAACATATCCTTCAATCGTTGCTTCCCAGGAATGGTGTATTTCATTATAATTGGTGTGAACTTCCGCCCATTTTTGATCCGCGTCATTCCATGCCTCCCATTCATGTACAGGGAACGTTGAGGTATTTTCAGCTGATTCTATCGAATACTCAAGAGTAATGAAGAGCAATTCAGTGGGATTCGAACAGACAAATTTTACTATGAAGGCATGAGAGGGACTTAGTACTGGAAAACTCTCGTCGACTGTCTTTGTAAGATTAAATTCTTGGTAAACGCTAGAAGTCAGGGTAAGAATAAACCAAGGACTCCCCGTAGCATCTACTACAACGAGTCGTTTAGGCTTGTAAGCCTCCAATTTCCAAGTCCACTCAAAAGCGCTCGTATAAATGCTAAAGATTATCAATTTTTGAGCTGTATTATTCGCTTCGTCTGTACCATATAATATTAAGCGGTAGGTCCCGTTTGAAAGATTTGGTAACAAGATCGAATGATTAGAATTCTCCGTTGTACTAAAACTTACGATTTTGAAAGGTTCCAATAAATAAGAGATTTTGCCATCTTCTGACATTGAAACGGTGAGATTTAGGGTCCCTTTTATTACGGATCCGTTCACAAAGCCATGAATGTTTAATATAGGTTTGGTATTATCAATGAAAAAGACGTATCGAGCCCTTGTCCAAACATCTTCGGCAGGATTTATAACGAAGACTTCCAGTATTCTAATTCCCTCAATGAGTGGGGAGAAGACAGGAACCACCTCCCCGTCCGTTAAGGTTACGTTTTGAGTTCCATTCCAGCTATAGAGAAAAGAACCATTGCTTGTCGTAAACGAGACGTTAATTGTGTCAGAACCTTTAATCCTGCTTCCATTGACCGGATTATTAAGGATAACACCTGGAACAGAATCATCGGTCAAATACCGATAATAATAGGCATTCTTTAACCCCAAACCGTCCACTGCCGTTATAAATAGATCATGGAAGGTATTTTCTGAGGGAAGAGGAAGTAGAACAGAGGTATTAGCCCCATCATCCCATTGATAGTACGCTTCAGATATTCCATATGGAGACGATATTATTGGAACAAGTATGGTTCCAGAAGGGAGAACAGAGCCATTCTTGGGAGACAATGTCATTGAAGGGCCTGTATAGCCTGTGGGGAGTTCTCCAAATGCTGCGTAAGTCAAATTATAGTAAAAAAGAGATATATAAGACATATTCAAGTTCAGGAATAATCCATATGATGAATAGGTAATGTTAATCCAGCTGGGAGGACTTAATTCAGCCTCCAGAATCCAAGTATTGAATGCCCCAACATTTGGAATGGTAGCTATTCCACCATCATACACGGTCAAATTTATGCCTCCCCACTTGAATAGATAACCATCATAGAATCCAGAAGTATTTATCCAGAAGTCAAAGGTATCCTGCGCTAATCCAAACGTCCAATCATAATAGTTTGATGCATTGTAGAAATGATCCAGGCTCGTTCGATTTACACTTGTTAGGAAAGGAGAGACAAAGGGATCGTTATTAGCGTCAAGAGACAAGGGATATTCACATTTTGTATCCCAGTGAGTTTTATTGAGCTTCAGAACTGTAACGTTGTAGTTCCCTTCGAACGTATACTGTGTTTCGAAGATACCACGGCTATATCTGTTCACCGTAAGGTTAGTTCTTGGCAGAAACGATTCATTGCCAGGTAGCGTTTTGGTTGAAAAACGATTACCAGATTTTTCTATAAAGAATGTTGATTCTGGTTCAGAATCATTAGTAAACGGAATCACGACAATATCTGATATAACCAAAACATGGGTAGAAGTTGAGAGTACCAGAATCGTTAGGAGGAATTTTAATAATTTCATCATGGCGCCATTCGATAAGATTCATTGAATCAGGACGTCTTTTCAAAGTTTGGCCACATTGTTGGCATTAGAATAACACTACCAACAACGCACTCTTGCAGGAAGAACCATACCCCATACAGATAAGTATATGTGTGTACAGTGTGCACAGGAGATTATAAACCCATTACAAGGTAGTTTTTGATGAAAACTTCCACGATCACAATTCGCCTGCCCCTAGAAACTCTCCATGAGATAGAGCGCTTATCTACAGTAACAAAGCTCCGACCCTCAGTATTGTGTGCTTACGTGTTGCAGGACAAATTACACCCCTGGGTTCGTGAATACATCGAACGCTTATCAAATGAACTGGAAGACTTGGAATGATCGAGATATTATTCTTTGCCAGCTCCCTAATATCTATTCTGGCGTTTGCAGCTATTAGCTTGTATTCTGGCTTGAAATTCTTTAAAGTTTGGCGTCTATTCCGTGAGGAGGCCTTATTCCATCTATTCACCCTCTCTCTAGGACTCGTGGTCTATTTTATCGTTATTAGCGGGCTGGTTTTATGGTATGATCCGAGTTCATCTATAGTTATAATCGTTAGAATGATAAATCCCATATATTCGTTTTTATGCCTTGAAATGAGCTTATTCTATCTTTCGGCCTTCGTAAATAGGCGGATCATTCTGGAAAAATATATCCCGTGGACCTACGGCATCACATTTGGTTTGGCGGTGGCTTTGACGTTTGTTTCAGAAAATGATCCTTTTTATCCGGTTCTATTCTTAATATCGTTTGGATTTCCAATCTTATTGGTTGGTTTTATTGGCATACGGGTTTTGATGCGGATTCGAGAAATCATCCGGACCGAAGACATAGAAGACCTTAATAAAGCCTTTTTAAATTCGCTAATGATTGTTGTTCTCGCGTTAGGAGTGGGAGCAGGAAGTGACATTCTACTTCTTGCGTTACTGATACTTAGCAACGCTGAATTTTGGTCCATACTGATTCTTCTTATTGGCATTATTGGACCGATAATTCTGGTCTCATTTACTTGGTTTATGCGCGATTTTTTCCGAAATCTAGAGAAAGCAAACGTCCCACATCTGTTCAACATGTTAAGTTAGAGTAAACGGTCACAATGAACTGCACTCTGGGGTAATAATGTAATCGAGACCGAACAGAAATTTGGAGTATGAAACGCCTTTGAAATAACTTCTGCCGGGATTTTGGAGGCAAGTGGGAAGAAATGACCTCGTTTCTAAGCATCGATGTCAGTAAGTTCGATTAACTTTTGAGCCTCTTGGATTCTCTTTTGTATTGGGGGATGAGATGCGAATAGGAGAGTCTCCCACTTCGGGGGATTGATATCAGTCAAATTTTGATCCCCTAGCTTGATAAAAAGACTTCGAATAGTTCTAAAGTCCGGAAAGAGGCTCGTTGCGAAATTATCCGCAGCTTGTTCAAGCCGTCGGGAATACCACGATCTTGGGATATTGAATACAAGTAAAGAAATAAGCGAGAAACTTAAACCGAGAATCGGAATATTACCAACGTTACCGATGTCTGTTGAATAATCAAATAATAATGCCAGAACTGGGAAAATTTGGGCAGTGAGAAAAAACAGGAGAAGAGTTGTAAATGATCCAATCAAAATTCCTCTCCATAGATCCTTGTTTTTGAAATGTGCAAGCTCGTGTAAGAGAATCCACTTGATTTCTTGAGTAGTATACTGTTCTAGCATTGTATCTGAGACTATTATGCGTCTCGTATTACCCAGACCAAGTAGAGCTGCGTTTCCAGTAGTGCTGGTCTCTCCAAGATTCCAAATATATGCATCCGTGGTTTTCACTCCTTGCCGAGTAACCACATCGATTAGTTCTCCCGCAAGAGCTGGATAGTCATCCGCCAATGGTTTGAACTTATAGAAACGTGGTAGAAGGAGAATCGGAGCAAGATTGGCTAAAATAACAGTGAATAATAAAGAAGCCAAGGCAGTTCCGAACCACCAAACATCTGGGTAGCTACGGAGAATCCAGTAAAAAACCTCAACGGTAACGATAGAGATCACATATCCAATTCCCACCCGCTTCAAATACCGAAAGATCCATTGACGGTTTGTTAATTTTGATAGTCCGAACTTTCGCCCCAGCTGAATATGCAGATAGAAAGATATTGGTAGATCCCAAACAGAAATTACAATATACGCAAGTGAGAAGAACGTGGCCACAATAATAAAGGAATCAGTAGAGAATCCTTCCGTAATCCAGCCTTGGAAGTGAACAGTAATTCTGCTCAGAAGGACAAAGATTCCTAGAACTGCCGAAAGTATCCATAGAAGAAGACGATAACGTCGAGATTTTCTCCTGTAAAAACGGGCCATTTCTCTTCGTTCTGGATCGAATTCCTCAAGTAGCTGGGGAATGTGAGGTTTTTGATCAATTTCATTACCTTGACCCTCAAATACAGGTATCATTATCATAGTCCTTTAGTCGCCTTGGGAAATTAAGATTTTTAATGTTTTTCTCAGAAAATGCTCCCTCAAAGCGGTTAAGAGTATCTTAGGTTCGAGTTAACAACATAATTAAGGTCAAGGTACTCATTCTGATATGGAAGTCGACATTCTGATGAATATTTATCTGAAAGAACTAAAATATGATGTTTTAGATTCCCAGCTTCATTTAAAAATCCATTTCACAAAGCTTAAATTTCCTATTTAGGAAAAAATACAATAATATCCTCATTAATTAGGCGTTTTTATAATGATGTATTCCCACGCGCCGCATAAAATTCTATTCATGGGTCTTGGAGCTAGTGGGAAGAGTTCGATCCGCGCTGTTGTGTTTGAAGGTAAATCGCCCGAAGAAGTCAAGAACTATGATGCAACCATAAATTATTACAGGTCTGCAAAGACAATAATTGATGCTGCGTTTCAAATCTTTGACTGTGGGGGCCAGGAGAACTTTATTTCGGCCTTCATAGGAGACCAAGCAGAATTTATGTTTAATAACGTAAAGATTCTTTGTTGGGTAGTAGATGTAGGGGATCCTGATCAGATCTCAACATCGAAGTTTTACTTCGATCATGCTGTAAATCGGTTGGCAGAATATTCTCCTGAAGCGACGATCTTTTGTTTGTTTCATAAAATCGATTTACTCTTGCCAGAGATGGTCGGTAAAGTAGAAGCCACCATGAAAAAGTATTTCAATGCAGCGGGCAATTTTGACGTCCATTATTATTCTACTTCAATTTTCACTGAATCTATTTATCACGTGATGGGTGAATTAATTCGTAAACTTATTATAAGGTCAGGTACGGTAAAAACCGTTTCTGAAGCAATACAAGATTTCGTTAACACAAATACTGAAATCTCTGGTATAGCTTTATATACCGAGGAGGGCTTGCCAGTTCTTGAAGAAGGCTTTTTAAGCCAAAAAATCGTTTTACCTGCGAATTTATGGTTATCGAATAAGAATAGGCTACGTAAAGAATTTAATATTTCCGATACCTATAAAACAGCTCTAGAGACCAAAAATTATCTTTTGATTTCACAACTGGTTAAAGGAAAAGAAACTTTACTCATTGCGGGAATAGCAGAAAAAACAGTACCTATTCAATTTTTGATGACAAAGATGGACCAATTTGCTGCGGTGTTGACCAATCTATTCTAACTTGGTTTATCCTCATCACCAACGGCTTTAAGACAAATAAGATTATTCTCAATCGTTATCTGGGGAAGCAATCCTGCTTCTTTTGCGTCCAAAAATAAATGTATTATCAATTCAGGAGTCAATCCCGACTGCCGGGATAATGTATCAATGCTTATTTCACGTTGGTTTTGAAGAGATTTTAAGGCAAATTTGACGACATCCTGACGGCGAGGAGCCAATTTTTGCTCGAAAAAAGCATCCAGATCTTCAAAGGTAACCAAGCTATCATCTAGCCGGATTCTAAAATGAATCCCGTTTTGAGCTGGTGCTTCAATTCCGAATTTGGTCAACATCCTCTGGATTTCGAATGGTTCGCTAATTAGCTCAACTTTGAACATAATTCCTTGTTTAAAATCTTGTTTAAAATCATTAACAGTTTGTAAAAGCTTACTTTTCTGCCCAGGAGTATATTCTTTTCTAATAAGCGCTTTTATTTCTTTATTGGAATGATCCACGAGTATTATGGGAGCATCACCGGATATTAGAGAGATATGAGACATTGGTTCCACCTTATCAAGAGGTGAAATATAGTAGCTTTCAATACGAGTATCTATGATCTGAATCCTTTCATCAATCTTCTTCATAGTCTCTGCATCAAGATCGGTATCGGTTTCGATTCCATATATCTGTAAACTTCTCTCTAGTAATTTTTTAATAACCCCAACGTAACGCATAATGCTATAGGATCGTGTAATAATCCAAAAAACAATAATCCTTCCAAATTGGGCAATACGTTGATCCACGGTATTGCCAGGCTTTAATGTAAGGCAAAAACCCAGCGTCAAAAGGGGTTCCTTAGGAGTTGGCAAAGGACCATACGATCTAATCTCATTCTGTTCGGGAAAATCGGATCCCATCGCAGTTAGCAGTCTAAATGCCATATTCAATGCTTCATCTTCGTTAAGAGGAGACGAATTGTAGATATTAGTAGGGCCAATGTCCTCAAATATCGTTACAACTAGGCCATCAGTTGTTTTTTCCATCGTGGTATCCTCCAGTACCGGCGATTATTATTTCACTCTACGAATAGTTTCTGGACAATCTATGTCGATTTTTTGTATCTCTAGTTTTTCAATGTTTTGAAACCGAAATTTCTCGCGTCTTTCATCTGAACCTGCAAGGTTACTGGTTAAAAGTTGACCTGGATTAATCTTTCTTGTGATTTAGCTATTTTTCATTCATGCGTCAACTCTCTATATGATTCTATCTTACAAATCCTGAAATGCCATGAAATGCTACAAGAACGGATAAGATTCTCCATTATCATCATGATCAAACGATTACGGGTTACTTCGGTATTGAGATTCCATCCACACCTTAGTGAGGATACCTAGATCATTTCCTCAAAAGATTTAAAAAAACAGGATAAAAAACCCAATCGATCAATATGTTTAATCAGGCTTCTGGATTTTGTTGTTGCTAGGAACAATCTCTTCTTACCAGAAGTCTGCCCCCTCTCTCTATCTATTTCTTCTGGTAACATGAGAGACAACTCAAAATCTATCATTTACGCAAGAAAATCCATATTAGATCGGTGGTCAATATGAAACTATACAATTCTCTAACGCAACGAAAGGAAGAATTTATTCCTATTGTGGCTGATAAAGTTCGTTTTTATTCTTGTGGCCAGACAGTTTACCAGGATGCACACGTAGGAAACGCCAGAACATATTCCTTTTGGGACATATTAGTCCGATATCTCCGTTGGCGTGGATTTGATGTTTTTTGGGTACAAAACTTTACTGATGTTGGACATTTGACCGATGATGCCGACTCGGGCGAAGATAAAGTAATCAAAAGCGCCATTGCAAAAGAAATGCAGCCAATGGTGCTGATAGAGAATCAGATTAGACGTTTCTTTGAAGAAATGGATGCCCTGAACATTCAAAGAGCGGATATTTACCCACGGGCGACGGCAGAGATTCCAGAAATGATAGAGTTTATTAAGGACCTTTTAGATGGTGAATTTGCTTATGAGGTAAATGGCTCGGTCTATTTTGATATAACCAAGTTTCCAAAATACGGAGAGTTAAGTCCAACAACCTACACAGAAGAATCGGAAGGGGCCAGAATCGCCATAAATCCAGAGAAACGTAACCCAAAAGATTTTGCACTATGGATTAAGGCGCCCCCAGAGCACCTGATGAAGTGGCCTTCCCCTTGGGGTCTGGGATATCCTGGATGGCATTTGGAATGTTCCGTAATGTCACAAAAGTACTTGGGAACCACCATAGATATTCACGCGGGCGGAATTGATCATTTGCATCTCCATCATCCCAACGAAATTGCCCAGTCGGAGAGTCGAACTGGGGAGAAATTCGTCAATTATTGGGTGCACGCTGCTTTTCTTACGGTAGAGGGAGAAAGAATGGGCAAATCGAAAGGAAACTACATTCTTGTGCGAGATCTTCTACAAGAACACGACCCGATGGCTGTTCGTTTATTTTTGATAAATTCACACTACCGTAAAAGCGTTGACTTTAATCAGCAAGTCTTTGAACAAGCAAAAACTCTTTTATCGCGGATACGAACCAATGTTGCATCACTTCAAAGCTCTAAGGGTGGAAAAAACCGCAGTCTCCAAAATGCAATTACCTTGGTAGAACAGGAATTTATATCTGCCATGGATGATGATCTAAACACTGTAGGCGCGTTGCAGGCTATCCTTCACTTCGTTAAAAAGGTTAATGCCGCATTAGATAACGAGAAAAGCATTCTCGATGAAGCGTGCGGTAAAATTATCCTGTTGATGGGAATTCTCGGTATTCAACTGAGTGATTTCCAAGAAGGCACTGCTTCAGTTGCAGGCCTTATAGAATTATTGGTCTCCCTTCGAGACCAGCTTCGGGACGCCAAACAATACGAAATTGCTGATAAGATCAGAGCCCAATTACTAGAACAAGGAATTCAGCTCGAAGACAAACCAAATGGAACCATCTGGAAAAAAAGCCAATAAAACATGTTGGTCTAGTTAGATTGAGCTAGAACTGCATCATCCGCAGTTAATGAAGATATTCTTAGAACGCAAGGCAAAATGACAATAGAGTAACCTATAACAAATCCTCTACAAGTCCAGCCAACTGATCCATCTTCACCATCATGTACTGAAGAGGAGCAATTTTATGAGCGACACCTGTAAGTAAAAGCTCTGATTTAATTCTCTGAAAGATAAAAAGATAGTCATTTGTTTCCATGGTCGTTTTAAACGTATCAGATCTGAACTCAGTTACAAGACGGTCTAGGGTGGTTAACAATAGGTTTGCAGGAACAACTATCAGATTGGCTAAATCTCCTTCTTCAAAAACTGGCAATCCCTCCTCAGTATATACCGCAATCCCGGATAGTTCTTTGTTTGCTTCAACGAATTCCTGGATTGCTTCGCTTACTGTTTTGGCTTTAGTGTTCTTCCGAATAATGCCTTGTACAATTTCACCGACAGCTGAATAGATACTTTGGTCAAAGATAGAAGTCCCTTTATAATGGATCACAAAGTTTCCTCTATTGGGAACAAAATATGATTTCATAGTTTCCAATATTTGTTCTTTCATGTTCAAAAGAATCAAGTCTATTTTATGAAAAAAGCAAAAGATTTCAGCATGAGGGGAGTATTCATCTAGGCGTTTAACAGCTTGATCGAAGTAGAATTTGGATGTTGAAACTTGATCAAAGTCGGATACATCTACAACCCAGATTAGAAGATCTACATCTGAGAATATAAACTCCGCTTGTTCTCCTACGAAAGCGGAGATAAATGATTCTTGGCCCCCGCAGTCAAAGATTTGAAATGCACTGTCAATAATGTGTTTCGATGAGCGCGTATAGTTGATAGTCGCCCGATAGTCTGTTACATCGATAGGCGATTTTCCTTCAAAAGCTACGGCGCGAATACTACTTTTCCCTGATGCTCCAAGACCCATGAAAAGGACTTTTTGTGTGGTTGGTTGTGAAGTCACCCCATATCACGCTCACTCGAATTCCAACGAATTTAAACCCTTGATTCTACTATAGATTAGTCTTCCTTTATCAACTCTGTTGTTCCATATATCTTTTCATAGGACAAAATGATTTGGGATACATATTTTCGAACTTCAATAATCATTCTTCTGATTGTGTCCTTCTCTTCTGGGCTTTCATCCATTAAGATGTGGAGAATATGCACTTTCGCCTGAATTTCATCCAGAAATTGATTGACCAATGGAAATAATTCCTGATGAATTAAAACATTTAACGTAAGGTCCTCTTGTTTTCCACGCGAATCGGGTCTGTTTAGAGCAAAGCCAAACGTCATCGATTTAATCCGGGCCCCGTGACTTAATACAAAGTCATAGCTCGAAGAGATTTCCCGACTGAATTCGTCACAAAATCCTGTACTGCTGAAAGATCGATCAGATAGGTCAACAAGCTTTCTAAAATTATCGTTAAGAATGGCAGGCTCAACAATTATTGGGATCGGGCCATGTCGTTGATCAAAGAAGGAAACCACAATTCCAACGGTATGTTCATCCCAGGAATTCCTTACCTCGGTTTCATCAACATCCGAACATGATCCTAGCACTAGCTCTTTGTCAAGGCCAACGATTTCAGGCTTTCTTATAAATTTGACATACACTATTGATCCAAAGATGGCGGAAATGATTGTTATCCCGATTATTATTAATACAAATGTTGGATCGATCCCTGGTGGCGAAAATGTAAATCGAGTTTCATTGATCCTTTCTGGATCATTGTTTATATCGTACGCTATCCCTCTATTTCCTAATGAATCCAGTGTCTCGATATAGTAGATTATTTCTCTTGAAGTTTGATTGTGATCGAACCTGACTGTAGCCGTGTATCCGTAGATACCTCCATCATCGCTGGTTTGGGTCATTTTTACAGTACGCCAATTTTGCCTTATGGCCGAACCCGCACCCCCCGTAGAATTGGGTTTTTGGAAATAATAATACAAGATAACATCAGCTATTTCAGACCCGTAATCCACAATATCTGTATAAAATGTAATATTGGTGGGATTCAATTCATCATTAAATTCAAATCGTGGCATTCCCGTAACACGGGGTGGAGAACGATCCTCTACAACAAAAGAGTCCATATAAAGGGTGTATATACTGAAGTCTCGAGCGTTATAAGTAACGACACTGCTCGCTTCAATCCTGACGGTTAGCATAGTATCAAGAAATTCTGTCTTAAAGTCTTCCTTGGGTAATTGGTATAATAGCGCCCAGATGGAATCATTGTTTGCATCTTTAATGGCACGGTACGGGACTCCAAGGCTATCATTCAGAGTGATTTCGATGCGGTCAATTGGGATAAGATTGGTTGCTACTATCGTTAGGTTATACATACCCTCATCGTAATAGTAGCTTCCTTCTCCTTCATTATCCTCAATAAGGGGCGTTATGATCAAATCAAGAATCTTGGGGCGACTTTCGACTATTAATTCTGGGAAGGTAGTTCCAGTTCCAATATCTGTTCCATCAAACGGAGTAACAACACATTTCCAGTGATCGCCTGGAAAAGTTTCCGAATGAGGTATAGTCGTTGAATTCTGATAGGTTAAAATCTCAATCCATGTTCCAGACTCAAGCTGATAATACCATTGAATCAAGGATTTATCTTGGTCAATGGGGATATCTGAGTCCTCAAATTCATAGTAGATTGATAAATCCTCATCATCTACAAAGAAGATCTGAATTGTTAAGGAAGTTCTTATGTCTGGATCTACTAGACTGTTATTTGGATCGAAAACATAATTGTAGTTACCTATAATCGGGATTGTATTTAATATAATTGTTGCTGAGGAATTATACTGAATTGAATAATTCTCTCCATCGAATACTCGTAAGGTAAATCTCCAAGAATCCCCTTTTGAGGTAATCATGGATGGAATTGTTTTCAAATTGCTGTAAGCAGCTTGTAGCTGATTATTTCGATACCATCCGATGATCCAATTAATGTCCTCAATATCATTGTCCGCATCGCTGTATAGCCAAGTTGCAGTTAAGTCATCAATAGTACTGGGGGAGGGATTAATACCTAAACCCGATGCCATTGGCTTAGAATTTAATATTGTTACATTGAATGAGGTGAAAAGAAGCCCGTAATCTCTACCATCTTTTGGACGGAGGCTGAAATACCAAATGTCACCCTTACTGGTTTCACTTGAAGGTATTAATTTTGTATCATTAAGAAGAATCTGTAATTCTCCATTCTTGTACCATCGAATCAATGATCCCGCCTCAGGATGACTTTGATTGTCAAAATAATCATAATAGGCTATTAAATTGTCCAGTGTTGTAGGATTTAGGGTCAAAGACAGGTTTTCAGCGGTGGGAGGGTCATTTGTTGAGGCCCCGATTGAAACTGGAGTCGAAGTATAATTCGTACTATAATCATTGCCATCAAATACTCTTACTATATAATACCAAACTTCTCCTTCAAGTGTATCCGACCAGAACAAAATCGAATGATTCAGTTTTGAAGCTTGGTAGACAGTATCTCTATACCAGTAAACAATTCTATAGTTAATATCTTCTGAGTCGCCATCGATATCATTAAAACTATAAGAAATTTCAATGGAATGGTCTGAAGTAACCCCAACGGTTTTGTTGAAGGAGGGACTAACTATTGATGGAGGCGAATTGAGAATCTGAATTAGAGAGGAATTATATTGGATAGAATAATCCGTTCCGTCAAAAACTCGTATGGTGAAATTCCAAGTTTCTCCTCTGGTTGTATTGCCTGATTTTATTACTGCGGAATCATTTAGCAGCTTCTGCAGCTGCCCATTCTGATACCAACGAATTATCCAACCGCTGTTTTGTGGATCGTTGTCTGCATCGAAATATGTCCATCCCGCAATCAGATCCTGATCAGTCGTGGGATTTATGGTATTACTAGTGTCAGTGACCGTTGGGATGGCATTTTGGATTGTAATTTGATTGGCATTATATTGCAGTGACCAATTAAGCCCATCGAATACCCTAATTGTGCAATTCCAGATCTCACCCTTTTGGGTAAAACTCGAATCGATAACGGTAGAACCGTTCAACCCAGGCTGAATTACTCCATTCTTAAACCAAAAAATCTCTCTATTACTCTGTAAATGCCCGTTGGAATCGAAATAATCGTAACTAAGTATCAAATCATCCAATGTTGTGTTTTCATTCCCCGTTAGGGTTATGTTCTGGACTTCGGGGATGGTATTTGGAGCATTCCCAATTACCACCAAAGCAGAGGTAAAGTTTTGACTCCATTCAACACCATCATAAACTCTTACTTGATATTGCCAATATTCACCAGATGTTGTCTCGGAATCATATAGGATGGTCTGATTGTCTTTGCCCACTTGATAAATGCTATTTTGATACCAATACACCACTCTTTCACTTGTGACTTCCAAATCATTATCCGGATCAAAATAGCCATATGTCACGTTAATTGTATCAAATTCGGTAACGCCAATCGTTTTATTAAATGTTGGATCGATTACTGAGGGAGCTGTGTTTATTATTAGTGAAATGCTCGAGTTGTAGGTTATAGAATAAGCTTCTCCATCGAAGACTTTCAATGTATAATTCCAAACCTCTCCTTTAATCGTAGCACTGGCTGGTACCTCGGTCTGATTAGTATAGGAAGTTATCAAGGAATTGTCTTTATACCAATAAATAATCCAGTTTGTATTTTGAGGATCATTGTCATCATCATAATAATTCCAGCCAGCTGTTATGTTTTCCGTTGTTGTCGGATTTAATGTAATAATCAAGCCTGAAGCTATGGGAATGGAATTTTTAATGATGCTAATAGTTGAATTATACTGTTCGGAATAATTTGTCCCGTCATACACTTTCAAGGTGTAATTCCAAACTTCTCCTTTAATCGTAGCACTAGCAGGAATGGTTGTTAAATTATCGTATTGAGATTGTAGGATGTTATTCTTATACCAAAAGATGATCCAACTGTCACTCGGCTGGCTATCTCCGTCTGCATCATTAAAAGTCCAGCTGGAAGATAAGGGAGTAGAGGTGAAAGGATTTATGGTAATGATCAGACTTGAGGCCGTGGGAGGAGTATTTTGAATTGTTACCTTTGGTGAGGAGTATGTCGTTGAGTTGCTTTCCCCATCATTCACTATTAATTTGAAATACCACTCCTGGTTCTTCACCGTTGCAGTGGAAGGCAAATTTATCAGATTATCATATGCAGATTGAAGAGTATCCCAACGATACCACTGAATATAATAATTGGACTCGCTATCATTATCCGCATCGGCAAAAGTCCAGCTTGCGCTGAGCAAACTGCTTGTATTTGGATTCAATGGAGAAAGAACTAAATCGGATGCAGATGGAGGTGTATTGTCAATTGCAATAGTATTTGAGGATGCCCATTGCGAATAGTTCGTCCCATCATAAGCTCGAATTTCGCAAAACCATGTTTCGCCTTTCTTGGTATTGTTGGATGTGATTAATACGAGATTATCAAAACTTGGTCGATAGGTTGAATTACGATACCATCTAGTTTCATAGAAAAGAATTGGATCAGTATCCTCGTCTATGGTGACATTAGATAACGTAAGATTATCTATCGATATACTTGTAGGGATAACAACACTTTGTATAACGGGTGGAGTGTTTTGGATTGTTAAACTAGTTGTGGTCTCTAGGTTTCCAAAATCCTGCCCGTCTTTTGGCCTTACCGTGGCATTCCAAATGTCATCTTTTATCAAGGCACTTGTATCGCTTATTTGCTTCAAATTATTGAAGATAGTTTGTAGAACTCCGTTTTTATACCAACGAATTTCCGTTCCACCCTCGCTATCATTATCAGCATCGTAAAAATCATAATGGAGATATAACGTGGAATTACTAAAGATTGGTAAAAGAATGAGAGAGTTATCCCGCGACAGGGCCAGGTTTTGCGCCTCAGGAGCATGGTTAATATCTGGAATAACAGCCGGTACAGGAGAGGTAGTAACTGGGTTGCCCGCCGTATCGTTGACCCTGATAACATACCAAAATACTGAACCTTTTGGCATGCTAATTGTATCGTTCACATAACTTGTTCCGTTACTCACCATGACTGCCCACAGATCATTTCGCGGCACACTGTTCAACATAGTTACGTTTACCAAAACTGTATCAATCGTTCCCCATGAATCGGAGACATTTGAACGAAAAGTTCCATATGGGCCTATATTGTCGAAATAATCCCAATCATCAACCGTGGGAGGTATAAAATCGTTTGTAAAGTAAATCTGTTTTACGTTTGAGGGAGCAAAAAGATAATTTCCTTTACTGTCAGAAGCATTGAAAATTTGGATATTGTAAAGCGCGCCAAGGATGACTAGCTGCTGATAGATCCAATGGGTACCGTTAAAACTCATTGAAAAGTCGCTGCCATTGATCCTAATCTCTACTGTCACGATGCTTGAACCTTCATCACTGACATCGGCCCAGAATATCCCCGTCCCTATACCTGGATCTTCTATTCCAAAGTCATTTATTACAGGAGGGCTCAAGTCATAAGATAGAACTGAACTGAGAGCGTAGAAACTTGACGCGTTTCGCTGATTTGAATAAGATGCCGAGATCCAATTTCCAGAACGTGCCAGGTTGGATACGCGAACTTCATCGAGTTTGGAACTAGACCAATCACTGAGAGTTCCGCCTGTATCACTCGCCAAAGTATTCATGTAAAACGGTAATGCCAGATCAAGACTCCCATAGCCCGTAATATCTACAGGAGAACCTGAAATCTCTGAACCGTCAATATAAAATCGTAGATTTGTTCCGTCTCTAACCAGAACCGCATGATGCCACAAATTGTCCGCATAAGTTGAAGTAGAAGTGATATTCTTTTTTCCCGAACCCCCATTATCGTCAATTTCACCTTTTATGAGCCCCCCCGTTGTATCCACCGCAATGTAGTAACGTATGCCATTCGATCCGTAGGATCCCTTTCCAGCTAGAGGTCCTTTGTCAACCCCGTCATAGTTAAACCACAATGACAGTGAAAAATCACCTGAACCCATATTCAGTGAGGATTTGTCGCCAAAATTAACTTGATCATTGACGTTATCAAAATCAAGGCTGCCGTCTATCTGACCGCTTTGTTGATCATCGAAAGCCAAATTGGAAGTAGTTCCATGATTTTTGTTGATGGTACTATCTTTCATTTGTGATGATGAGGGATCCTCTGAAAGATGCCATACTCCTTTGAAATAAGCATCCCACACCCCTATGGGATTCGCTTGATCAGGAAGACCTGGATTGTTGAAGTACATTGATATTAGATTGTAGGTAGAGTTAGATAGTGTTGGCACTTGCACCCATGCTATTAAATGTCCTTCAATACTATCCTGACTGAAGAATTCCACTTCGTGGCTGAGTCTGTTCCCGTTCCAATCCGTAAAAAGCAGATCACTGGCATCAGCCTGAAGGTTCCCAGATTTTAGATTGTTATCTGTGATATTTAGAAGCAGAGGAAAATCAAAGAGGTTTCCATAGACTTTTGAATTGTCTATTCCAATATCCATTCTCATTGAAAATGATGCATCCGACCACTGTAACGATTCCTCTTCAATTCCAAGAGTATAAAAGCTGCTTGGGTCCAGTTGATTGATATACTCAGTTCTCACCCATTCTCTGGATCGTACAACCTTAGATATACGTACTTCATCAACGTCCCCATTAAATTCTTGAAATGTGGTTTCAACAGGTTTTCCAATGTGTAAATCATTTGTACCCGTTGTAGATATTCCATCCCATGAAGTAGAGTTCACTGGAATCCCATCAAGATACATCGTCATAAATCCAGTATCTGCAGCGGTACAAACGATATAGTGCCATTCCCCGTCATTAAATCTGGAGAGATTGTATTGTACATTATAGGTATCATCTACGTAAAAGGCAAATACTTGGTCATTCAACTTACCAAGCCAATAGTTTCGCTCACTGATCGGGTTTCCCCACTTGTTTACAATAACACCAACGTCTGCATCTGAATCTGTTGTTTTAATCCAGGTAGAAACCATTATATTTGTTGAAATCGCCAATGAAGAAGAATGAGAAATATTTATCCCACGCTCGTTTGAATCATCAAATGAAACTCCACCATAAATCTTTGATGAAGTATCGTTGAGAGGAGAATTTAGGGCAACGCCATCATTATTATTCGCGGTGCTATCGGTATAATAAGGAGAAGGGTCATCTCCAAGATGCCAAACTCCGACATAATTTGAATTCCAAACGTCTGTACTATTTTCCTGGTTATAAACGGCAGTATTGCCGTAATACATCAGGATATAGTTAGCTGTACTCATGGAAAGGAGCGGAACCTTTACCCAGGCAATCAAATAGGCGTGGGTTCCGTTACCTGCCTGAGAAAAATACTCAATTTCATGAGGGATCCTCCTACCAGTCGTATCCCCAAATGCAATATCACTACCGTCAATTTGAACCTTATTACTGTCATGGAGATCTGTATCAGTAATATTGATTAGAAGGGGAAAGTCAGACATCCTTCCACTGATTTTTGTTGAGTCGATCTGAATGTACTTACGATATTGAAGCCAAGAATAGGCCCAATCATTTATGAAAGGATTCTTTTCCAGATACCTTACAGTGTAAAAGTTATCTGAACTGACCTGATTGGTCCAACGTGAAAGGATCCAGTCTGCGGAGCGGGACGTATTTGATATAGACACTTCATCTACTGAGCCATTAAAGAATTGGAATACATCTAGAATAACATTATCGTATTGGGTACCTATATAAAACGCATTTGAATCGTCCAAGCTGCCAATACCAGTAATATCAGCGGGAGAATTCGAATCCTCCGTTCCGTCCAGATATAAACGTAAACTGTTTCCGTCCCTTACTAGAACCACATAATGCCAGTTTCCATCATTATAATTTGTACCAGAGCTAGTTACATCAACCTTCGTGAGATCATCGTCAATTTCCCCTTTTACGCTCCCTGTATCCCTCAGTTCCAAGCTGTAGCGTTTACCCCCAAAGGCAGTTGCTCCTTTCCCCCCTAATCGAATCGTGGCACCTGAGGATGCGCTTTTAAACCACATGGAAAAGGTGAAATCGCTAGATCCCATATTCAATGATGTTGAATTAGTACAATTAATAAAGTCATTAACGCCGTCAAATTTTAAACTTCCGTCTATCCGTCCCTCCATTTGGCTATCTACGCTCATTGATCCATATGTATATCCATCATTCTGATATCCAGTACTGTCCCGAATTTCTGGAGACCCGATGCTTGAGATTTCATTCAGGTGCCAAACCCCTTTAAAATTGGAATCCCAGACTCCTGCAGGATTCTCCTGTGGGCCCGTGAGTAAGCTTCCATAATACATCGAGATCGTGGTTTCTGTTAGGTTCGATAAATACGGTATTCGAACCCAGGCAACCAATCTGGCGTAAGTAGAATTATGGGTCTTATTAAAAAATTCAATCTCATGATCCAATCTGTTTCCTAGATCATCTGCAAAAGCAATGTCATCTCCATCATCCTGAACTATGCTTGAGGAAGCCAAATCAGTGTCATCCAAACGTACTAGGAGAGGAAAATTGTCCAAACTTCCACTGACAGCATTCGAATTAATTATTAAGTCTTTTTTGTAGGATAACCATGGAAATGCCCAATTTCCGACTGGAGAGGGCGTCTCTAACGAACCTACCGTGTAAAAGGTCGTTGGATTGTTTTGATTCTCATATTCCGTGGTAATCCAATCGAGATTTCTTGCGGTAGTAGAGACTCTAAATTCATCAATCGTTCCATTAAACAAGTCAGCACCCTCCAATCCCCCTATAGAGGGAGATTTCAAAGGATCCCCGTTATCTATGGAAGGTTCACTCAACGCAGTACTGTATTCCACCCCATTGAGATATAAATAATGAATGTCATTAAGCGAGTCAAAAACCGCAACCACATGGTACCACGTACTTGTAGAAATTGTCCCCACAAAACCCCATAATGTGATAGAATCAGAATCAGGTGCACGTCCCGCAAACCTAAGACTATTGGACGTTGAAATATGTACAATAAACCGAGTATCAACGGTACTTTGAATTGTTTCTATATAGATGTTTTGACTGCTTCCACTAAGATCATTTATTTTAATCCATCCTTCAAAGGTGACTTGGGATAGTCCCTTGATGGAGCCGCTTCTGTTAACTTCAATGTAATCATCAATACCGTCAAGATCATCAGAACCTCCAATCTTACCTAAAACTGCTTCATCTCCTTCGTAATTGAAAGGTGTTCCGTCGTTATTATTGCTGGTTGAATCATAACGGGATCCATTGCCTTCCTCGTTAAAGTGCCAAACGCTTAAAAAACTTACATCCCAGACCCCAGCAGGATTCTCTTGATTCTCAATCGTAGGATTGCCGAAATACATCGATATCACGGTGTCAACGGAACTTGAGAGAAATGGTACGCGTATCCAAACCACAAGTTGGGCATGGGAAGTATTGTAATTCTTGTCAAAGAACTCGACCTCGTGATCTAATTGGGTACCAGAACTATCTGCAAATAAGATATCCCCCCCGTCCACCTGAACTTCCTGCTTATTGTGTAGATCACTATCAGACAAGTTTAACAAGAATGGAAAGTTAGTAAGATCACTACTTACCTTTCCCGAATCAATAGTCACGTTTTTCCTATAACGCATAGATGGAAAAGGCCAAACCTTGAATATAGGCCTATTTTGTTCATTTCCTATAGAATAGAAAGTCGAAGGGTTATATTGATTATTATATTGAGTCGTAATCCAGTCCGATGAGCGTGCGACCTTCGATATACGTACTTCATCAAGACTCCCATCGAAGCTAAACGTATTTTTCGAAAAAAAGAGACTATCACCACTACTGAGGATTTGGGCAACGTTAAAGGACGTATCAAACACTGAACCATCAATGTATAACCGTGCTACTCCCTGAGATACGCTGAACGTAACAACAATATGATGCCAAGTATCTAATTGAAGGGTAGATGGTTCCCCGGTACTTAAAATCCAATTAGGACTGGTATTATTCTTATACACAAATTTTAAAGTGTGAGATTGCTCAAGTTGAAAAAGCATCCATCCATCAAAGCTATCCCCATCACCTTTACTTATAATGGGGGGCCAAGATCCCGTACTAACATCAGAATCGAGATTGACCCAAAGGTCAACCGTCAATTCCTGCGTAATATCCAAACTCTGATCATTTCCAAGATTTATGTTTTGACTTCCCCAAAAGTCCAATCCTCCATCGATCTTTGCTGGAATTTGACCACTACTGTTTAGTCCTCCTTGTGCTATACCATCATTTCCGTTTGAAGTGCTATCCTTTATCTGTGGAGAAGGAGCTGAAGGATCTTCCCTGAGATGCCACACACCAACGTATTCATTATCCCATACACTCTTTGGATTTACTCGATTTACTGCCGTTGGATTATCGTAATACATCGAAATAAGGGTGTTCTGGGAAGCTGTAAGGTTTGTTCTTACCCAGGCAACCAAATGAGCATGCGTCGAATTGTAAGCTCGGTCATAAAGCTCAATCTCATGATACAAGGTCGTACCCGTTGAATCAGTGAAAAAGATATCATTTCCGCTCGCTTGGGCGTTATCTTGTAAATCTGGATCGTACAAGTCAATTAATACAGGAAAATCTGTGAGATCGGCACTTACCTTGCCAGCGTTAATGGTTATATTTTTCCTAGAGCCAAAGCGAGTGTCCGCCCAACCTGGGATAAAATACGAGGAGGTTTTTAGGTGAACTCCGGAAGACTCCGTTGTGATCTCTTCGTGGGAAGACCGGACCAGTCGTGGTACGACGCGATCCGTTCCTTTTTTCTCCCCTGATAATCCAAAACCCCTTAAAAACTCAGCTGCAAATGCATTTGAGTTAAGAAAACCCGCTTCCTGAATCGGAACTACTACTGTGAGAATATGCAAGGAATAAATACTAAAAAACAAAACCAAAGCAATCTTTTTAGTCCCAAACACCTCGAAGAGCCTCTTATTCTTTATATAATCTCTGTATGGATGAGGGTTGTCCTCCTGCTTGTTGTTCTAGATTCAAGGTCACCAACTCTCAAATGCTCACCTATTCTGGTTTCAATCCTAGGATCTGGTTGATAAATATCATCAGGTGATCAAGGACGGCAGTAATGTGGAACGACCTATCGCGATTTTAGAGGGTGACCGAGTATTAAAAGAAACCTAGATAATCCATCCTCAATCTATTTATGAACAAGCCCTTATACCAGGAAACCTCCGACTGTTTCACCTCTTCCCTTCGTTTTTTGAGAAATATGCGTCTTGATGATTGATATGTGATTAAAAAACACCGTGCGATTTCCACGTGATATATAATTTGGAAAGTTTTTCCAAATGACTCTCATAGCAAATCTTTTATTATTTCTGCTCCTGCTTCTCTTTAGAAGGTGACAATATGAAACCTGAAGCTGACACCGTCAAATATCTGGTTCGAGAACAGGTAGCAACTATTTCACTCAATCGACCCAAAAAACGTAATGCTCTACGTATGATGGAGTTCGATCAACTGATCCACTACATATCTGAAGCGAACAGAGACGACTCCGTTCACGTTATCCGAATTTCATCGTCGGGAGATCGAGCATTTTCCGCTGGCCTGGATTTAAACATGATTCAGGAATTGACGCTTGACACTGTGCCCCAATTACTTGAATATGGCTATAATCTTGTTCGAACCATGATCCGATCAAAAAAACCCATAGTAGTTCAAGTGCAAGGACCTGCTGTCGCCTGGGGTACCATTATTTGCCTCGCCGCAGACTTCGTAATTGCAGGTGACAATCCAAAAACATTCTTCGGTCTTCCAGAAATAGACCTAGGCATGTTTCCAGCCACTGGAGCTTTGACCATGGCCCTATTTAACACAGATCTCAGAAAGGCTAGAAAAATTCTATTAATCCCCGAACGAACTACCGTAGATGATGCTGCAAAACTGGGACTTGTTACTAAGACTTGTTCTTTGGATAAACTTGAGGAAACTACAATTAAATTCTGTCAAAGTTTGGCCGAAAAATCACAGTCTATTATGATCCCAATAAGGGCCTTAATCAACAAATTTTACTTGGATAAGCTGGAAAATTTCTTTAAAGTGGAAACCGAAGCCTTCTATGTTGCAATGGAGGGAGATAAAGATAAACTGGATGAGTTCATACAAAAACTGTGGAAATCTTCAATGAATGATTGGATATGAGAACTTTCAATCTTTCGAAACATAATCCTATTTATTTTTGACGAAGAACCGTGTAAACTGTATTTTTTGAGATCAGGTATTATGGTTGATTCGAAATTGAATTATAACATAAATTCACATAATAATGTACCTCCTGTGGCACCTTTGCACTCGTTTTTTTCGGATCTACTCCCCTCGATCGGAAAACGCGAATGGATTCGGGAGAATCTAAGGAGGACAAAAAACAAATGACCGATTTAGGCGACGATCCGGTTGAGGTAGTGGCAGTAGGGGCACATCCTGACGATGTAGAATTGACTCTTGGAGGAGTAATGCATAAGCTCTCGTCCTTGGGTATTAAAGCAGGAATTGTAGATCTAACGAACGCGGAACCCACTCCGTTAAACGAAAAGTACCGCTCACCTGATGATTATGATCCCGATTATGCAGAGAATCGTTTGAAGGAAGCACAAGACGCAGCGAGAATTCTGGGTGTGGAAAGAATCACGCTGGATTTGCCTAATCGTTGTCTAATTGACAATTTTGAAGCTCGCTGCAAGCTAGCAGCCATTCTCCGCCGTTGGCGCCCCAAAGTTGTAATGACGATTTTTGGTCGAACCCTTATGTTATCCCCTGATCACTACCAGGCCCAGGCAATTACAGAAGCCGCCATCTTCTACTCTAGATTAACCAAATGGGATAAATATTTTGACCAACTGCCAGTTCATAGGGTCAAAAAATTGTTCTTTACTCCCGTAGATTCATTTCAATTTTTTCCAGGCTCGTTCTTAGTTGATATCTCGGAGTATGCGGAAACCAAATGGAATGCAATCCTCGCGTATAAGTCCCAATTCCAAAATCAAGGGAATTATGAGTACCTAAATCGCTACAAGGAAGTTAATGAAACTTTGGGATCTATGATAGGAGTAGACTATGCCGAACCGTTATATTCGCCAGATCCTCTAAGAATTGATGATGCTATTGAAAAGGAACTTTTGTGAAGTAAGATTATCTTGAACAATTATTTAAGAGTCTCTTAACTCCAGTTTCAGTGATTGAGATATAGTACTGCCAAAAAATACTATATCCTTCAAGCATTTAGTCTCAAAATTGGAAATCCCCAATCATCTGTGATTCACCAAGAAAACTGAGAAAAGAAAGAATTTCCAGGATTCCAATTAATCCACATGTACCATGTAAACTCCGCTTTTTCAAATGGTATATCATTCGAACGATCAATAATCTGCCTGTATAGAGTCTCTCCTCTTAGTAATTTTGGGGGGGCATCGCCAAATTGATTTTTATCTTGTATATTTTCATTAAACCAAAAAATCAGACAGGTTAAGTTCAAAATGGGTTTGTAATTAACGAAAATTTGATCTAGTAATCTCTATTACCATTTTGATTTTCATAAAAACCTTCTAGGAACGCAAAGTGGAACAGTTTATCTAGTTCCCCTTTAATATGAACTCGGTATTACTAAAACAACTCTGAATCCGGGGCCAGCACCATCGTATGATGCAAAATTATTGCTAGAATGTTCTTGGATTCTCCTTGCAGCATATATTAGGGATTAAATGCTCAAACCTTTCAAACAATAAGGTATTAGAGGGTTACCTGTCCATAAGATAGAATTAAGGTGTCTGAAGGCTTTAAATTTGAAAAAAAGAGGTAAGATCTTCCGACTTACAGTTTTCGGTTTATTATTACTAAACATTATCACTGCGATGGGCATTCAAGGCGATTCATCATTAGAAATCTTGGGAATGAAAATAGCTAGAATTCGGGGAGATTCCAAGTACGAAGGGCCTGCTGTATCACATGTTCGATCAATACCACGCTTGATGAGGTTCAGCACGAATTCGTCTTCGACCAGTCTGCAAGATCATTCAGGTTCAAGCATTCCCAATATGAATATCATGGGAGGTTATTCCTTACCTAGTTGGGGTGGCCTGGGTTATGAGTATCGGAAAAATTTCACCGTCAATTCTAATAAGGTGGCGGCTGATCTAACGAATTTTCCCGTTTTGATCAATCTGGAAGGTGATACAGATCTATTAAATGTAAGACAGACTAGCGGAAATGATATCCTGTTTACCGATGATTCTGGGACAAAACTTGATTTCCAGATTGAATTGTTTGATCAGAATGAACCCAGCTTTGTTGCGTGGGTCAAAACAAACTTATCCAGTACCACCAATACGATTATATCTATGTACTATGGGAATTCTACAGCTGCCAATCAAGAAAATCCATCTGGTGTTTGGGATAGTAATTACGTGGGAGTATGGCATATGAATGAAGACCCTTCTGGCACCGCCCCTCAAATCATAGATAGTACTTCTCCTTCAAGTCACGGGACTACTTCTGGTGCTATGACCTCAAGTGACCAGATGGAGGGTATAATCAGTGGTTCAGTTGATTTGGATGGAACTAATGATTATGTTGATTTTGGTAATCCTTCAGAGCTACAAATTACGGGGGCTTTTACGCTTGAAGTTAATTTTCTGGCGGATGATGTCCAAAACGATTACTTGATCAATAAAATGGGGGCTGGTGGTTCCCGTGGATGGGATATAAACCTTGATGATGACTTTCCTAATGCGCCTGATGGATGGATGTTCTTCCAGATTTCGCCTGACGGAACAAATATGAAAAGCGTGGGTTACGAGCGTATTATTGTTGGTCAATGGTACCATGTTGTAGGAGTATATAGTCCTTCAACATACCTCCGTTTTTATGTTAATGGACAACTGGCAGCTGAAGATACTGCAAGTATTCCTTCATCAATGTATGATCCAAATCTACCAGTGAGGTTGGGCTTTCGAAGTGATTCTTCCAGTTCCTTGTTTGATGGCTCGTACGACGAAGTTAGAATCTCTACAACAGCCCGACCTGCGGAATGGATTTCCGCAGAATATCAGAATTTCTATAATTCGTCACATTTCTATTCCGTCGGTCACCAGGAAGCCCTTGCTAATACTTTCTTTAAATATCAGAAGATATTGACCATTAATTCCTCCCTGGTCTCTGGAAATAACGATTTGACCAATTTTCCTTTTCTTTTGGATTTATACAATACTGATCTTAACGATAGTGAGAATGTATGGCCAAACGCGAGTAATCTAGTTTTCATCAACTTAAAAACGAAAAGAAAGTTATTCTATGAAATAGAACTTTTTGATCAATATTACAACTCTACTCATGCCCATTTAGTTGCTTGGATACAATTAGACACTCTCTCAGTCGCGGAAGATACTCAAATTGGCATATATTACGGCAATCAAGTTGATTCGGGAATGAACAGGGCAAAATATGTGTGGTCTGAATACCTAGGAGTATGGCACATGAGCGACCCTGTTCTCAATGGGAGCCTTTCTTCGAAAGTTCATATCGATTCCACACCCAATAATAACCATGGCAATCAAAACGGCAATAACATAACATCAAGAGGCCAAATCGGGGATGCGCAGGATTTTGATGGAATTGATGATTTTATCGACGTGGCCGATACAGACAGTCTTGATCTTATAGGGGACACGTATTATACGATTTCAGGCTGGTTCTACAGGGATTCAACCTCTACGGTAGATGTGATTCTAGATAAATTTTATCCCGAATCTCCAGAATATACCGGTTATTCACTGTGGATTGATAATTCTGATGGATTACTCCACTTCATCGTGACTGATGATGATGATGACGGCGTTCATTACAAGTCGACATCCAATTTTAATTCTCTACCTAATGATTGGTATTATTTTTCCATAAATTTCGATACCGGGATCAATTCAGTCCCCTTTGAATGGAGCATGTTTATTAACGGCATAAATGACAGTGCCGTCTATTCAATTTATGGTGCAGACGATCTGGCTCCGGAAAGTTTTTCAACGAGTAAAAATCTAGCAAATTTAACATTTGGTGCAAGCGCAAACAATTCCAACTTTTTCGATGGTAAAATAGATGAAATTCGTCTAATATCAAAAACTCTATCTCCCGATTGGATTCAGACGGAATATACAAATCAAAAGGATCCAAACTCGTTTTACTCCGTCAGCGTGACTGTTAACAATCCAAATTGGTGGAAAAACGATTCTTTTAGTCGTAGAAAAGATTTATTTGTTAATAGTACATTAATTACTGGTGAGGAAGAGAATTTCATCCTCAGGCCGAAAGCCATTGGTCTTTATAGCGATTTCTATGCCACAGGAGGGGCATCTGCCCCCAATTACAAAGCCGTACTTGATAAAGAAAGCGATGGGGACTATAGCTACATTTATCAAGATCTCAACCATAATAGCTCTACTTGGCAAAACGGGTACGATTTATATTACGATCCGAGCGTCCAAGATCTTTCAAAGGATATTAACATCACTAGAGTCTCTTTATTCAGTATAGCTAGACGCACTGGACCATTGATAAATGCAAGACTCCGAAATTATATCCGAGTTATTGGTACAACTGGATATACATTGACTACCAGAACTGATCACGCTATAGGCGGTGGTTATGCCTTATATGGGGATGAATGGATAATAAATCCACGTACAAATGAACCTTGGCTATGGGAAGACCTACAAAATTGCGAATTTGGCGTTCGTGGATGGATTACCATGGACAGTTCTCAAACTAGCTACGAACTAAGAGTCTCGCAAGTGTACTTAGTTGTGAGTTATACTAGAATCAAACCAATGAGGAATTTCCCTCTTATGGTTGATATATACGACTCAGACCTAAAATCAAACATACAAGCTGATGCCAGCGATATGGCTTTTTACGATGAAACCGGAAGAAAGTTACATCACGAAATAGTGGATTTTGATCAAAGTTATGGTCCCTCTCTCGCGCATCTAACAGCTTGGGTTACTGTACCATGGATTTCTCCAACATTAAATGCCTTAACGATGTATTATGGGAATTCTAGTCTATCTAATCAAGAATCTAAAAAGGAAACATGGAGTAAGGAGTATCTTGCTGTTTACCATATGGAGGAAACCCCTCCAGGAAATATTCTGGACAGTAACGATAATGCTCTTCATCTTACTCCTTCGGGATCAATGGATTCATCTGATCTTGTAGCTGGGCAGATATCCAATGCGATTGATTTTGATGGATCTAATGATCAATTATATACCACACAGTCAATTAGCCTTCAAGATTTTACTGTTTCCGCATGGTTCAAATACGATTCAGGGACTGCATGGCATACAATCGTAAACATCGATCGTGCGGGTACAGACTTCTATCACTTTGGAATTTACAACGATGAACCCCAGTTTGATGATACGGGTCCAACTCGTTGGTTCACTTACACCATGAGTTCGTCGACTTGGTATCATATAACATATACTTATGACAGTAATTCACGAATGTTGAAGTGTTATCTCAATGGGGTCAAAATAGGAACCACATACTTTATTACCATCTCCCCGATAACCGATGATTTTCAAGTGGGAGCATGGAATACGTTTAATGAGTTTGATGGAATTATTGATGAGGTTAGATTATTAAATACGACTAAATCCGTTGCCTGGATTGAAGCAGAATATGAGAATCAACAAAATCCGGCATCTTTCGTTTTAGTTGGTTCTGAGAATCAGAGAAAACCAGGAATCAGTAATTTGGCGCTTAATCCCGCCGTTTTATGGAGTAATACTTCATTAACCTTAACCTATGATTTTTACGACCCTGGTGGAGTTCCAGAAAATGGAACGGAAATTCGCTGGTATAATAACAGTGCAATACAACCATCATTTAATGATACGAAAACCATACCGTCCACAGCTCTTAATCGGGGGGATCAATGGTATGCGACGGTTCGGCCGAAAAGTGGGGGTTTGTTTGGTGAAATGGTAAATTCCTCGACAATCACGGTTGTAAATACTCCTCCAAATGTCCAATCAGTTATCCTCAATCCCGTTCTGGCTTATACAACATCAACGATTACCATTGCAAATGTTACCTCAGATTATGAAGGCGATACGATTACAAACTACCATATTGAGTGGTATAGGAATTCCATCTACGATTCATCCTATGATAATTATAATTTGCTTTTGCCAGCAAACATATCGAAAGGAGAAACCTGGTATTGTCGAGTCAGAGCGTACGATGGAGCCGATAATTCGAGTTGGGCTAGCTCAGGTATAGTAACGATCGAAAATAGCATACCTCAAGCTATAAATTTAGGGGTCACCCCAGATCCTCTTTATACAAATGATACACTTACAGCGAATTGGGCAATAAGCGACCTAGACAATGATCCTCAGGTTTCTTTTACAATTTCTTGGTACAAATTTGGTGTAAATCAAACTTCATTATTCAATTCCACTAATGTAAAACCTGGGAATACTACCAAAGGGGATGTTTGGTCTTTCAAAGTTCGAATCTTTGATGGAGAAAATTATTCGACGCTGACATCCTTACCATCATCCGTGCAAATCCTGAATTCTCCCCCTTCTATTACCGTTATGGATTTAACTTCAAATCTTAACACGACAGCGGAGGATCTTGTGGCGAGCTGGGCCGTTGACGATAATGACATCGAGGATCTTCCATCAATGTTGTTCAATATAACATGGTATCTTAACGGGATGAAGAACAGAAGTTCTATCACCAGCCTTTATACTGCCACATTATCGTACATTTTTACGAAGAAATCCGATAATTGGACATACGTTTTACGAGCGTATGATGGTACGGATTATTCGAAGACTTTAAGCCTTGGGTACAACGTAACTATCCTAAATACACCTCCAGAGGTTAGCACCCTTAGTTTAACTTCGGATCCTGTCACAACTCAAAATTTACAGGCAAGCTGGAACTTTTTAGACGACGATAACGACGGATTAATCTTTAATGTCAGCTGGTATCTAAACGGGATTTTGAATTCAACTGATGCCACATCTCTAAATTATATTATCCTCGAGTCTGGCAATACCAGCAAATATCAAAACTGGACTTTTGCCGTCACTGCTTACGACAATGAGGCGTACTCGCCTACTTTGAGCTTGGGATACAATGTCACCGTTCAAAACTCCATTCCTCTAATCTCCAGTAATGGGTTCAATGAAACCTCGCCAGTGGGTCCCACCAAGGATTTCAATATTACATACGCATATTTGGATGCGGATGGGGATGGGGAAGACACCAATGCACTCATTGTGTATTGGTTTACTAACTATGCATATA
Organism: Candidatus Heimdallarchaeota archaeon; assembly: GCA_048881705.1. Taxonomy (GTDB): domain Archaea; phylum Asgardarchaeota; class Heimdallarchaeia; order Hodarchaeales; family Hodarchaeaceae; genus Hodarchaeum. The sequence continues at coordinate 86,478 of JBHLSH010000004.1, forward strand.
ATGCTTCTTTCCAGAATAAAACCACGATATACAGTACAAACACGACTGCAGGCCAGGTTTGGTATTATACGATTAGGGTATTTGATGGTGAAACCTATAGTCAGAATTATTCGTCTTTGTTAATGATTATTGGGGCACGATCAAATACCGCACCCCTTGCGTTGTATTTGAATGTAACGCCGTCTATTCCTTTAACCAGTGATATTCTAACAGTAAACTATACTTATTTCGATTCGGACAATGATCCGCAGTTTTTACATGAAATTATATGGTTCAGGAATAACGTTTCGATGGATCAATTTAATAATATGCAGAGTCTGCCTACTATTGCAACATCGGAGGGAGACGAATGGAATTTCACTATTAGAGTCCACGACGGCATTACCTGGGGCCCTATTAGTGTATCGCCAACGTACATGATCGTTAATTCACCTCCAGTCATAAATGGCGGCTCTTTAACCATCACAGCGGCTCCGTACACCAACGATGACGTTTATATTAGCTGGTCCGCCAATGATGCTGATGTGTTGGATATTCTAACATTTAACATTACTTGGTACCTTAATGGCGGGAAATTTCTAAGCAAAAATTACACGACCTTCTCAAGTTATCTTGGATTTGGAAATACAACCAAAGGCCAGAATTGGACATTTTCTGTTTTAGCTTATGATGAAGCGGTTTCCTCATCAACCGTTTCCCTTGGTTTCAATATAACAATTCTTAATTCTCTTCCAAAAGCAGAGAACCTAACGCTGACCCAAAATCCAAGTACAACGGATGACCTGATTCCAGGTTGGGATTTCTCTGATAAAGATAATGACGGTAGAAATGATAGCTCAACCCGGATTTCTTGGTTTAAAAATGGGGGAAATCAAACAAATTTGTTCAATAAACCCTATCTAGAGTGGGGTAATACCAGTAAGGATCAAGTTTGGTGGTTTAAGATCCAGGTTTATGACGGGGAAGACTATTCAATTGTCTATGAGTCTGTACACGTTCAAATTTTGAATAGTCTGCCCTATAATAATTCGAAACTCCCTTTACCAGTTGATCCTTCCAAAAGGAATGGAATCCAAATGGTACTGGGAGACTTGATATCCTCGTTTACTGACAATGATAGTGATACAATAACAATAAGTGAGATAGTGTGGTACAAGGACGGCGTACTACAAGGAAACCTCAATGGAACTTTAACTGTATCAGGAACCAGGGTGGTTAAAGGTGAAGTTTGGAATTATGCGGTAATCCCCTCAGATGGCGAGGGTATAGGAAATGCAGTCAATTCTACGAAATTTGTAATTAGAAACTCTCCTCCCACTGCTTCTGGGGTTGTTCTCAAGGCGCTTCCAGATGGAAATACGAGTTATGCGTTCACGCTTCAGGATCTTAATGCAACATGGCTTTTCCAAGATCTTGACGGTGATCCTGCTTCATTTGGAGATTTCCTCATCTTTTGGTATAGAAAACCCATTGGGAGTCTTTTTTTCCAATTACAAGGCTCATTAACGGGTTTAACCACGGTCCCCTGGACTGATATCAGGAAATTTGATACTTGGTACTTCAATTTAACCGTTAGTGACGGGTATGATCGCTCGCTAGTATCGTATCAATCCAATTCGATCTTTATCTTGAATTCGCCCATACAAATTACTCGTTTATGGTTTGAAAACAGTTCAGGTTCTGAAATAACAAACCTCCTTATCTTTTCGAATGAGTATTTTACCCTAGAATGGGATTTCTATGATGCAGATGCAGACCCCAGCCTAGCGACAATTCATTGGTACAAAAACGACGTTTTTCAACCTCAGCTAAATGATTCCAAATCCATAACTCAGGTATACCTGACAAAAGGAGACCAATGGTACGCCAAGGTTTGGTTATATGATGGCACCGATACTTCAAAAAGTTTGACGTCCCCCATAATGAATGTAGTTAATACACCACCCATGATTACATCTGTTTCTTATATGTTCGACCTAAACAGCCAGGTGAACTTGCCTAGGATCAATGAATTTTATGTGGAGGACGAGGATATAGTAATTTCTTATTTGGGTGGATTCATGGATATCGATGGAGACAGTGATAGCTCAACTATCAAATGGTTTAAGCAGCTTCTAAACGGAACTTGGGTTGAATTACTAGTTTATAGGAACAATCTTAGTTTACCACACACGATAACTTCTCCAGGTGAGATCTATTATTGCATGATCACTCCTAATGATGGAGACGACAGTGGTTTGCCAATTAATTCCAGTCTAATTGTGATAGAAAGCAGGCCAGTTATTGAATACTTTGAAATCACAGCCAGCTCATCCAGTGAGGGGATTTATGAATTAACGGTGTCTGCTACCGATGAGCTGAATGCAATTTACGAGGTCGAATTCCTAATCGTGTATAATGATAACTCGTCAAAGAGATTCTTGGGAAGATATACAACTGGAGCCAATTGGACCCTTTCTCACTCCTTGGAGAACTTAATTTATCTCGATACGGTTGTTTATGTAACGGTAACGGCCAGTACATTGATTCAGGGGAATTTTGTTGTCTCGGTTCAAACTGAATTCAGTTTCATTGCTACAGATAAAGCTCCACCACGAGTTTTGTATTCTTTCTTTAATCTGAATGATGAAAATAATCCAACAAACATCACTTTTTATGTTTATGCAGAAGAATTTGGTTCAGGCATATCTGATATCACCCTGTTTTACTTTTATAGTGCCGTTAACGAGAGTAATGGTGGTCAAGGAGCTGGCTATCAGCAGTCAGAACCAGAATGGAATATGGTATTGATGAATTTCCACTCAGAAAATTCAACTGGGAATTTTTCTGTTTACTCCGTTACAGTGGATTTCCAACTAGATCAAGATGCATATGATGTAATTTACATGATTGCAACTCGTGATAATGATGGAAATACGAATCCCCAAGCATTTGACATTCGGAATTATCCCCAGCGGATTTCGGAACAACGAATCTTCCGCAGAGTTTCAGAAGGCATTCCTGAATGGATCCTGTGGATTGCAGGTTTAATCGTATTCGTTATATTCGTGGGAGCGGTTGTTTATGTAAAATACATCCAAAAGCCAGCAGGCCTGGATAAAGAATTGGTAATTAAGAGGATCGCCAAAAATAAAGTTTCATACAGAGAAGTGATGAATTCTCTTGATTCACATACCATTGGTATTGTTATTAGCTTTTTCGACCAACGACATGGGCCCATACCAATTATTGTTTTTCCAGAGATTTTGAAAGATAACTTTCAGGGCTTAGTCGAGCTTTCAGACCGATCCTTCTCTGGCACTGGATTTACCTCTAATCACAGTATTGAACTTCCTTCAAGCTACGAGTTCCAGCTTGGACACGAATTCCCCCTAAATGTAATTTCTTTTAGCTTTAGTCTCGAAAATCCTGAAGCACGAGGCGGCCAAGAGAACCTGACTTTTAACATACTAATCCAAAGGGAAGTTTTCCCATTATTGAATCAATTTGTTGATGAAATTAGGGATAAAGTCCATACTACTCATATGTTAATGGCTACAGATTCACAAGCGAAAAAGGAAATTCTCGAATCAGTATTTGAAGTTAGAAAATTCGCTTCATACGTAGTATTAGCCTACGAGCAAATTTATGGGACTATCGAGTTGCTGACCGAAGGGGAGGAATAGGCATCTCTCCCTGCTTGAAATAACGAGCTAATCTTTCTCAAGCAATGCGAGATAATGTCTTAATTCGCTACTCTCATCGCCCCTGGTGGATGTTGATCCATCATCATCTGTAATTTTCGGATGAATAGAAATTGATTTAGTTCTGATAAATTCTTGGATGGTGGCGTAAATAATTCGGCCCGCAAATTCGGCAGCAGCCTCAGACTCAATTGGGAGCTGCATAGCCTCCTTTAACAAACCTTGAAGCTGATCAATGGTGACGGTCTCAGCAACATTCACATAACCGATCGGATATCCTCTCTGAACAAAATCGATAATGAATCCTTGTTTGCCCTTGGAGACGGAAAACGCAACATTTTCGCTATCAGGAATGCGAATATACTTTCCTTCTACCTCTATCTCTGTTGGAATAATAAAATCAATTGTTTCAGTTGAATATCCCTCTAATTTTCGCGTTCTCTTGGCGATTACTTCGCTTGTAGAACCTAGGTTTTCCGCAAGAATCTGCTGTAGAGATTCATGGATAATCTTGGCGGCAAACGACATGGAAGAGACCCCGTCTTCAAAAATCCCCATGCCTTCTCTCCCCAATCCCAGTTCGTACGCTAGAAGGTAGAGAATTTCGTCAGAAGAGATTTCTGAGGAAACAGTAGAACTACCAACAGTTTCTTTCGTTCCTGTATAATCCTGAAGGAAAAAAGTAATATGGGCGTTAAGGGAATCATCGATAATATCAATTTTGAAGCCCAGCCCAAGCGTATTTGGAAGGGTGATTACACCGTCCATAGCTTCGGTTTCTATTGGTATGGCGATCTCTGCCACAGATTGTTTTACGGGTTCTATTGTTTCACCCTCTGGCATTCCCTCCACGATGATTTCTTTTGCCTCGGGTTGTTTGATCCCGGTAACATTGAATTTTTCGATAATTTCTCTAATAGACATTGAAGGCCTTTCCGTGACCAAGATAAGACACTTGACAATGTCTTCCTCCCTTAATTCGTTTTTCATGTATACAGAGAACAAATCTAGCAGGACATCATGATTTAAAACTCTAGATTTTTCTTCTCCTTGTTCTTTTTTAATGAAAGGTAGATATTTCAATAAGATATCAAGACACAGTCGTACAGGAACCCCAGATGTTGCCGCCATTTCGAAAATGCTTGAATAGCCAGAGTTTACAATATCTGTTGCCTGATCAACTTCTAATCTATAAAATTCAATTAAATGGGTAACCCTCGGATTTAATACCGTTGACTCGGCTTTCGTACCAGCCTGAGTAAGAGGTACAGATATATCTGATTCTACTGTTTGTGAACTAGATTTAATTTCCTTAAAGGGATTCAAGTCCCTTTTATCACCTGTCACGGGAGGAACCCACGGAAGAGGGGCTGTTTCATCTTTTTCGATGTGATCCAACACAGGTTCGACTAAAATCTCTTCATCTGCGGCATCTCCCAGATAAACGAAATCCAATTCTGCCCGAGTTGGCTTCTGAGTAGCAGACTTCATTAATGATTGAAGTCTTTCTAGTACTGCTGGATCACCAGCAATTTTTGTCTCGACGGGAGGTAATTGTTCTTCAATTATTGGCTGAGTGGTAGGTTCACGAAGAGTCATGACCTCTTCGTGAAATTCTTCGACTTTCCCTATTTCTCGACCATTCACAAACTCGCTCCGAGCAATTTTTGGCAAGGTTAATTCTATGATTCTGCCAAACGAGTTGATTACTGTTTCAGGTCGGTAAATGGTAGTTCGGAAGAAGGAAATCCGTCTTCTTGACGCTTCAAGCTGGAATTGCTCTTTTAATTGCTCGTGAATGGATTCGTAATTAGGAGATTTGACAACTAAATCGTTCTTGTGCAAGAAAACAAATATCTCCGCCTCCGGAGAGAATGAATGCAGTTTCTCCAGACATCCCCTAAAATACTGTAAAGCATTATTACGGGTAGTACGATTCGCTACATCAATCAGGAATATAAAGATCTTGACGCTACTAAATACAAAAGGACTAAACCCGGACAAAAATCGTTTTAAGAAAATCTTTTGGCCACCCAAGTCGACGATGGTAATTGGAGTCTCTTTTATTATTATAGACATTCTTTCATAATTCAAAGTTGCAGAGAGGTTCTTGACATCTTCTGTCTGTTGTTTGAGGAAAAATATTCTTTTTATTGCCGTTTTTCCCGCCTCACTCAGACCGGCAATCAAAATCTTATGTCCCAATCGTGTGGCTATTTCGGAATCAACAACCCATTCCATCATCTGCGGTTGATCCTTCTTTAAAAAACCGCCATTAAACGGCCTTTGTTATATTTGGTCTATTAAATCAAGTATGATATAAACAAGCTCATCGAGTAATAAGACTCCGTCGGATTAAATCTGAGTAAATATCTAAAAAATGTGACTAAATACCTTGTTCGAGTTTTCTTGTCTAAAAACAAATGGAAAACCGCGATCATCTCAACTAACCGTTTTTAATATATATTTGTGGATTCAAAGAATATAAAGGATTAGATTATTAAAAAGAATTATCAGTGAATCGGAAATGGGTGGTATGGTAATAAAAGCAGGAGGAACGAGGGGTATTAGCTCCGAACTATTTGCAGCAAAAACTAACGACTATTTGACACAATATTGTGCCATAATTTACCATTTGAATCGCTAGAAGAGCAATAAAGTTAATGCGTTCAATATAGAATTTATTACATCCAGAACCAGTTTTAAATTTTGGTTTTATCCATACACTAGTCTTTTAATACGCCTCAACCTTCTTCTGGCAAATATATTGAAAAAGATATCTCAAGATGATCCGTTTTTGGCAATATCCATATCGTGTACCTTATTGAACGATTTTACAAGCCTAAAACCAAGGCTGATCGAAAAAGTCCGTTCTTATAGGATATCCAATATCAAAGCGCTTATTTTGACCCGATATTGATCGAGAAGTATGCGTATATTACTTGCGTAGTTGACGATGTATATCTAATAGATCCGTTAGCAGAGCATATCCTGTAGGCGCTTTTCCCGCGCCTGGGCCAATGATCGTTATATCTCCGAGATATTTTGTAGAGTAAGTGAGTGCGTTGGTTGGTCCGCTGACCGCCGCCAATGGATGAGTTAGTGGAATCTGTTCGGGCCTGACAGAAGCTTCCACCGAACCATCTGGATGGATTTTGGCTTTCGCGATAAGCTTCCAGCACTTGCCTGCTTGTGAGGCGGCTTCTATATCCCTAACCGTTAAATGAGTTATCCCTTGACAAGGGACTTGATCTTTGGTAATTTTTCCACCCATTACTACATTCGAGAGTATTACAATCTTACCTAAGGCATCATATCCTTCCACATCCGCAGTTGGATCTGCTTCTGCATATCCAAGCTCTTGTGCCCTTGCCAGAGCTCTCTCGTAGCTCTGGCCTTTAGCCATCTCTGTAAGGATGAAATTTGTTGTCCCATTTACGATCCCAGCAATTTGAGTAATTTGAGATCCAGCTAAGTTTTTGATGCCAAGATTGATCGCGGGGGTTCCACTCAATACGGTACCTTCAAATTTGAGCTGCACTCCATTTGCAGCGGCCATATCCAGAAGCATTCTAGCCTCCAATGCAACGGGACCCTTATTGGTCATAACCACATGTTTAAAGCAAGATATGGCCGTTTTCACGTGCGTGAGAGCAGGTTCCCCCGTTGTGATATCTGTCCACGAAACTTCGATTATGACATTTGCGTTAGTATCTGTAATGGTCTTCAGACTATCCCATCCATGGATACCAGCAGGGTAGTCTGTTATCGAATCATGTTTTGCCACCAGCTCTAGGAGCTTTGGTAGATCAAGACCACCTTCGTCGTATACTGCACCTTTTATTTTATCCGAAATTGCCACTACGGAATAATCGAATCCAAATTCCTCCTTTAAAATGTCACCTTGCTCAACCAGGATTTCGGCCAGCCCTTGCCCTACGGTTCCAAAACCGATAAACGCCAATCTAAGCTGTGTGTCCTTCATTTTACGTATCCTCTTTCGTTTACTCGTTTCTACTTTAAATTGATAGATACATGATTGATTAGGAAAATACGGTCTTCATTCGTTCCATGGCTTTATCAATTACTTTAATCGAAGTAGCATATGAAAACCTAAGATACCCCTCACCGTTTGATCCAAAAAGTGTTCCTGGAATACACGCAATGGCAATCTTTCTTAACAAGTGATTTGCAAGATCCCTAGACGTCATTCCTGTTTGTTGGATATTTGGAAATGCATAAAATGCTCCTTCGGGTGTTTTACAGGTGAATCCTGGAATTTCGTTTAGACCAGAGACAATACGGTCTCTTCTCTTCCGAAAAATGGCCATCATATGATTTAATTCATCCTGCGGTCCCTTTAATGCTGCAACACCTGCTTTTTGGCTGAATGACGAGACGCATGATACCGTTAGGGCTAGAAGAAGACCACTTCGATCGATCAGGTCTTCGGGTCCTATCATATACCCAAGTCGCCATCCTGTCATTGAATATGCTTTACTGAATCCATCAATTATCACTGAATGGTTTTTAGCTTGATCTCTCATAGAAACAGAAAAGAATTCACGATCATAGGTCATCTTAGAGTAGATTTCGTCGCCAAGAACATAAACATTATGTTCCTCCGCGAGCTCTGCCACTCGAGCCAGCTCCTCTTTAGTCATCATTGACCCCGTCGGGTTCATAGGGGAGTTGACTATGATTGCACGCGTTTGGGGGGTTATTTTTGCTTCTATATCATCGGGATCGATCCGAAACTCGTTCTCTTCTTTTAAGGGGATGGGAACACCTTTGGCATTCATGTATGAAATAACGGCTGCGAAGGAGGGGAAGCTTGGGTCTGGATAAATGATTTCAGAATGATGGGGATCTCGGACAGCCGCCCTCATCATGAAATAGATACCAGAATTTGCACCTGGAAGTACAAGGATCTGGTTTAAAGTGGGCCGAAATCCACGCGTTTTTTCAATTTCATCCTGAATTGCCACTTTTAACTCTTGAATCCCCGTTGTGGCCACATAGCTCGTAAAATTTTCGTCAAGCGCATCCTTTGCTGCGTTTTTAATATGATCTGGAGTTGAAAAGTCTGGCTGTCCGATTTCGAAGTGCAGCACGTCTTTTCCCTCCCTTTCTAGAGCCGTGGCCTTATCTAAGATTTCAAAAATGCCAGCACCAGTACGTAAACGGTTGAAATCGATCATAAGCGGATTAACCTCGTTTATGATGTAGATTTTCAGCAGCAATAAAAGCGATACCGTTTTCCGTTAAAAGCCGCGCAGTAGTGTTTACAGCTTCATGTCGATCGAGATAGTTGATTAGGAGCGCATCCCAGTCACCCGATTCCACAACCTCTTTCTTTTCTCTAAAATAGTCGAGAATGTCAGTTGGATGATCCCGAATTTGTTCTACTTCAACATTCCCGCCTTCATGTTTCGCAGAGATATTTTTGATCGATTGCGCCAATTGGACCAGTTCATGGCGCCTATCATATGGTTGACGAACGATGCTTTTCCAAGTCTCAACAATGTGATGTTCTAATCTAACAACTGATTCAAAATTGAATTCCTTGCGAATATATGCACACAATTCGATGGTTGAGTTATTTACAGAATTTGACAGGTTAAAACCGATTAAAGGGCTCGTACCATCCTCCCGTTCAAACAATTTTGCGGTAAATAAAGTCCATAGGACAGAGTAGGGATTGTCATTTCCCATGAATACCGATATTTTGAATTCATTATCAATTCCCAGCTTGTAGAGGAAGTAACCCAATAGTACGGTCCCAGGATTAATATTCAAAACCTGTTTAATCCCATAATGGGTGTAATAGTAAAGATACTCATCGAGCCATTTGAGGGCAAACTCATTTGGTTGGCCTACTCCGCCAAAATAACCCGTGATTGTATCTGGCCCGCCCAAATGCACATTCACCGGTGCACCATCAAGGCCTGGTGCGGTTCCTTTTGTATCCAAGGTCTCGACATAAGAGGCCCCAATAATTTGCATCGCGGCAATCATCGCAAGGAGATCGCCATCCTCTTCCTGTTCCTTCATGCGCCGAACCCGAATTATACGCCCTGGCATTAACTCCCGCCTTTTTACCGCCTGCTTGGCCTGCATTATCAGGAACGGGAAATATTGGCACGCAGAGAGCTCGAGAGTGACAGCAAATGCCTCATCAAAATCCGTCTTTCTATATCGTTCCCCTAGTATTTTTTGCCTATAAGATTCTATATCTATAAATTCCCCTTGATCTCTTTGTTTAATCAACCATTCAAGATCTTCTCGATACCTTGCATCGTTAATTCCAACTTTTTCAAGGATGTGTTCAAGATTTGTAGCAGCCTTTGCCCTTCTGTTAATCTCCTCTATTCCTCCATACTTGTCAATTAGACCAAACAGGTCGTTGGTTAGGGGATTGTCTTCTAATACCAAAAACCGATTAATTATTTCTAATTTCTCTTTAGAAACCTTCAACCTTGCTCGTAGCTGATTCCAATCTGCCATGCTCCAAACTTCCATAGTTTTAGGTGCCATACTAATGGTGAAACTTGTGTGTTCGAGAATACTCTTCAGCTTTGCGTTAGATGGCTAAAAGATAGATACCCAAGTGGAATAGTAGGTCTTCTATTCTCGCAATATATTGAAAACCGTAGTATTCGGATGAAGTCAAGGAAGAAGAGATAGGTTTTAAATCCACTCAAAGATAAAATGTCCTTTAATTAAACTAGCTCCCTAACAGGGAATTCAGAAAAAATCTGTGAAAGTCATGGATCTCGTCTTCTCAGCTTTCGATGAAAAGGTAGGGCCAATCGCCATTTTCTCAACTATAGAAGATCCCATTTTAACAAAGATAATAGCGGCAAAGTCCATAATATCAGCATTTCGTCTTGTAGATACTTCTACATCACACCCTTTAGAGGGTGAGGTCATTATTCCATTCCCTCAAGAAAAAAAAGTTGTCTTTATCTATTGCACGGAACTCGATCAAAAAACTAACAGTGGTGATCGTCGAATGATCACCCTATCGGCCGTTGTCGATCAGGATCAGAATAATCAACTTTATTCGAAGGCATCGGAACTTTCACGTTCCGCCGCCGAAATTCGGGATATTCTCAATACCAACTACGCTTTTGGACAACCTCTAAGTCAACACTTGATGAACCGATTAGAAGAATGGTCGAGAGTCATTCCGTGATCTCTTTGGAGGCATCCCCCAACCTCCCTTTCGCTCCTTCACCGCTAATTGCGCTTGTTTTTAAGGTTATGATTTGTTCCAAAGGAATTCCTACTCGCTCTTCGGTTTCGTCTCTGGAGGGGGCAAGTATTGATCTTGAACAATTTGTAACGCTTCAAGGAGCTCACGAAGTTCCCATGCACCAAGCTGGATACTCATAGCATCTCCCAATTTCGTGTTATAGGAACGTCCGTTTATGAAGGAAATCCCGAGATTCTTGTAATCGCCCTTTTGGGTAACAGAGACCACTATTTTCCCCTCAAATTTTGCATTCACCCATTTATCGTATAATTTATCAGCTGACATATGCCTGCACCTATTTTGTCACGAAATTGTTGTGCGCCCTAAACTATTTCCGTTTGACACCGTCAGTGCATTTTGAAGGTATATTTAACTTTAGCGGTTAATTTACTTTCCATCCCCTGTTTGAGTAGAAGGTAAAGTAGAGCCTAAGGAGTGGCCCGATTTATTAAGCGTGGATATAGGCAAGCTTCCCGGATGTGATCGAGGTTTAGCATGGTCTGCACTAGCCGTTCTAACCCCAACCCAAATCCTGAATGCGGAACAGTCCCGTACTTTCGCAAATCAAGATACCAATAGTATGGTGAGGGATCAAG